>NZ_JBNPXH010000015.1:0-31345 GCF_050433395.1 Anaerotaenia torta | reverse complement strand
TTCCTGTAATATGATTTGAGCTTAGACAGGCGAGGGTAGGCTGTGAGATGAATCTGAGTGTATCGCTATCCATCTGGGCTTGCCTTTAACATCCCATGATTGCCAAGTGCAGGCAATCACGGGAAGCCCGGTCTGCGCCCAGATGGATAGCGATACACTCAGATTCACCGCATTAGTATAAAGAGGCGCTTTTTCATGGAAAATATATTATTAGAGGAGAAAGAATTCATGCGAAGGTTTTTATGGAAACGTATTCGCGTGAGGGAAATGATAGATGATAGAGAGGAGAATGTATTATGTGGCAATGTCCTGAATGCGGACGGGAATTTAAAAGTACCAACCAGAATCATTTTTGCAGTGCGGTGCCGGAGACCATTGATACCTATATTGCCGGACAACCGGAGGAGGTCAGGCCGTTTTTGAACCAAGTTCGGGATACACTGCGGGGTGCTCTGCCCTCGGCCCAGGAGCGTATCTCATGGAGGATGCCGACCTACTGGCAGAAACAGAATATCATTCATTTTGCGGCATTTAAAAAGCATCTTGGGTTGTATCCGGGAGATAAGGGCGTGGAGCATTTTCGGGACAGGCTTACAGAATACAAGACAAGCAAGGGCGCGATACAGTTTCCTTACAGCAAGCCGCTGCCGCTGGAGCTGATAGCCGAAATAGCACAGTGGTGCTATCTTACGGGAAATCATCACTGAGAAGCAACTGCTGAGAAGGAGCGGCTGGGAAGGAGCCGGAGGGTGGGTTTATGATTAAGGTTAGGATCAAGCTGACAGATGTGGATTATGAACAGATTGCGGAGCGGTTTATTCCGGATGCCCTTGAGAGAGCATCGGATAGCGACAATATTGCAATGAAGCTGGCGGGAAGGCTGCTGGTGAAGGACGGGGAGACCAGCCCCCTGGCTAAGGGAATGCTGGGTCTGTTTCCGAAGCAGACGAAGGATATGGCGGCATATCATCTGATCGTGCGGAACCTGGACCGTCTGCGGGAAGGAATGACCCATGCCTTGGCGAGGGAGATGCCGGGAATGCACATAGAGACCATGAGGGCATTGAATACGGAGGAAAATATGTATGATGTCATCCGGCTGGAGCTGGTCATGGGGGAGATTAACTATGGGCTGGTGCTGGAGCATCTGATACGCAGATTTCTGGAGGGCATGGCACAGAAGCCGGATAAATCCGGGGAGCTGGCTATGCTGTTCCTGGCAGTGGATGGGGTGGCAGGCAGAATGGCCGCGGCATTTGATTCTCTTTCCCAGGAAGAAAAGGACCTCCTTCTGGTTCGAATTCTTTCCATCTACCGGGAGGAGATTACGGAGGGCGTGAATGAAGGCTTCCGAAAACAGAAGATTACTGCAAAGGTGGCAGAAATGAAGTTCCGGGGATAGTGTGTATCGCTGATTATTTTGCCATCCACAGGATTGCCATTCACGATATTACCGGCGCTGCCGGCAGTCAGCATAGCTAGTGTTTGCCTGGGGCCTGCAAGACAGAGATGGGATAATAGAGCTCGCACTCGCAATATTGCTTGTTGCATCGGGAATATGGAATATATTCAAAGTGAAAGTCTTCCTCCAGATGAAACTCCACCGTGGGCATCCACACCTCGTTGACGTATTGCCAGATGGATTTTAAGGTCTTGGAGGAAATCTCTTCGGGCCGGTGGGGCCCCATGTAGGTGAAGACACCGTATTTGTGGGCTTTGATATGCTTTACCGTCATATCGGGAGGGATAATGCTGCTGTCATTGACCTCGATGGACGGAAGATAACGGGTATAGCCTGCATTACAGCCGGAATGCAGGGTGAGCCCGATATAGGCATCCTTCTCCGTGGGATTCATGACCCGGTGCCGGTGGTTATAGAAGAAGTCGTTGCCGTAGTGATTGGAGATCTGTGTCTGCAGATTTTCCTCAATTCCCACCAGGTATTCCAGCCCGGCAACCGTAAAGGCGGGGCGTACGGTGATGGAGCGGAAGAAGATCAGGCCCTCTCCGGCACAGTCCATGAAATCGGCGTTGAAGCGATCCAGAATCTTTACGGACACCGGCTTGCGGCGCCATTTGGCGGGAGTGGTATGATAAGCCTCCTTGAAGACCCGGTTATAGGCGCGCTCACTTCCGAAGGAATATTTGGAGGCGATGAAATCAATGCTGCAGCGTTCATTCAGCAGATCCCCCAGGGACAGGGCGATACGGCGCAGTCTCACATACTCCATCAGTCCGGTGGCGGTAGCTCCTTTCCAGATGCGAAGCAGATGGAATTTGGAAATATTCACATTTTCGGATATGACGTCCAGATTAATCGGCTCTAAAATATTGTCTTCGATAAATTCTGTTGTGTTCTTAATAATCTCCAAAAGATAATTATCCATATTGAGACCATCCGTCACTGCCCTTACGGGGCATTTTTTTGTGCTGCTTTGTTGATGATTGCTCCATTATAGCATGAGTATTTTTAATGAACAACAGTTTGGGGGAGAAATATCAGATTAGCAATTTCTGTCCTGTTTTTACCCTTGGTACAGCAATTTTTGTCCCCATTTTTTACAGAGGGAGGTTATAATTGTCGACAGACATTATAACCGTAAAATACTATAGCAGGAGGTAAATTCATGGAACGAGAGAAGGAAGAGGACGTCCGGCAGCGGTACCTGGATGCCGTGGAGAGCTTTATCAGCAAGGTGAAGGATGATCCCAATGTCATTGCCGTGATCGTCAGCGGAAGTCTTGCTTATGACCAGGTATGGGAGAGAAGCGATGTGGATATGACCATGGTGGTGCGGGATCAGGTATTGAAGAATAATTCTTACTGTATCGTGGAGGATGATATCACAATCAATGTACAGCTGACCATGCGCAGCGGCTTTAAAAGGTTTCTGGACGGTATCAAGGGAGGGTCCTTTGGCCATTCTTATTTGTCCAGGGGGAGGATACTCTATTGCACGGATGAAAGTCTGATGGAGACTTTTGAAGAATTCAAGGTCATGGGAAGTGATGATCAGGCACATTCGGTATTTATTATGGCCTGCGAGCTGGTGCACCTCTGTGATAAATGCCGTAAATGGCTGACGGTCAAGAGGGATCCCCTGTATGCACAGTACTATCTTCTGAAAGCGGCAGAGACAGTCGCGCGGATCGAGGTCTGCCTGGATGGAGAATCGCCCTCCAGGGAAGCCATTCTGAAGGCATATACTCTGAATCCGGAGATGATCCGTCCCTATTATCAGGATGCCATGTCCCATCATTACAGTGAGGAGAAGATAGAAGAGGCGATCCGCAGGCTGGAGGATTATCTGGCACAGCATCTGGATATCATTCAAAAACCGGTGATTGAGTACATGTCTGACCAGGAAATGAAGACCCTTACCATGATTACAAAATACTTTCAGTCGGAGGGTCATTTTATCATAGGGATCTTTGACTATCTGGCAGAGCAGGGGGTCATCGCCAAGGTGTCCCAGACGATTCGGATTACGCCCAAGAGCAAGAGGTCAGTGGAGGAGATTGCGTACCAGTATATTCCGGCGGGGCAATTGCAGAACAGTCCGTACCGTTGGTGATTATCCTGAACAGGCTTTATACAGCACAGGCTAACAGCAGAAATGCGGTGAATATGGATGTTTTCCCGGCAATGGAGCTGTTGCCGGGAAATGGATACATTATAGATAAAGTATGAGAAGCAGGAGGAAGCATATGTCAGTTCGTACCACCATTGAAATATCGGGAGCAAAACAGAACAATCTGAAGAATGTATCGCTGGAAATACCCAGAGATAAATTAACGGTGATTACCGGAGTATCCGGATCGGGAAAATCCTCCCTCGCCTTTGATGTTATTTACGGAGAAGGTCAGAGGAGGTTCCTGGACTCCATCACCAATTTTGCCAAGAGCAGGATCAGCCAGCTGAAAAAGGCAAAGGTGGATTATATCCGGGGGCTGTCTCCGGTCATTGCCATTGAACAGAAGAAGGGGAATAACAATCCGCGTTCCACCGTCGGAACAGTAACGGATATTAATGATTATCTGAGATTGTTATATTCCAGCGCGGGAGTGGGCTGCTGCCCGGAGTGCGGCCATCCGCTGGAGCAGTTAACCGCTGCCCAGATCGCGGAGCACATCTCCACCCTCCCGGAGGGATCGGTGATAGAGCTTCGGGCACCGGTGTATAAGATCTTTGGAGAGGATTATAATTTTACCTTCCAGACCCTCAGGGAGAAGGGGTATAAAAAGCTGCTGGTGGATGGAGAACCCTTTTCCCTGGCTGAGAAGCGGGAGCTGGAGGAAACGAAGGATTACCGCATTGAATTGGTTATTGACCGTTTTACAATAAAGAAGGATGCCTACATTCAGATTACGAAGTCCATTGAGGCGGCAATGCTGGCACTGGATGAGGATATTATGATCAAGGCGGAGGTTCTGGGCGAAGTGAAGCCCTCCTTTTATGAAGGCTATGCCTGTCCGGACCATCATATGTTCCTCTGTGACATGCAGCCCTTTCATTTCTCCTTCAATACTGCCTCCAGCGCCTGTCACACCTGCCTGGGAGTAGGAATGTCCTATGTGGTGGAGACCCGCTTCCTGATTGTGGCGCCGGAGAAGAGCCTGAATAAGGGAGCCTTGAAGAATTCGGTCTATAATGCCAACGGGAAGGACAGCTACCGGACGGTTATGCTGTACAGCCTGTCCCAGCAGTATGGGTTCAGCCTGGACACGCCCTTCCGGGATCTGCCCAAGGAAATCCATGAGCTTCTTTTCTATGGAACGAAGGGGGAGCCGGTGAAGATGCAGCAGCCTCCCAGCTCCACCAAGCGCAATTGGATGGTGGGAAGGGAGGTTCCCTTCTGGGGCTATGTGCATGAGATGGAGCACTGGTACCGGCAGTACATCAGGAGAACCTCCACCACGGAAGCCTTTGAGCCCAGCTTTATAAAAGAATGCATGATAGAGAAGACCTGTCCGGAATGCGGCGGTGCCAGGTTGAAGAAGCAGAGGCTCCAGGTTACTCTGGGTGGCAGGAATATTGATGAGCTTTGCAGGATGCAGCTGCCTCAGCTCCTGGAGTTTCTGGAGGGGCTGTGCTTTAAGGAGGAGATCCGGGATGTGGCTAATTCCATCATCTATGAGATTTCTGCAAGACTGCGGCTGCTGATTGATATCGGACTCCACTACATCAGTCTCAGCCGGAGGAGCGACAGCATCTCCGGGGGCGAGATGCAGCGTATTAAAATGTCAACCCAGATCAGCAGTGAGCTCATGGGAATGCTGTATGTGATGGACGAGCCCAGCATCGGACTCCATCCCAGGGATTCGGACCGTGTAATCGATACGATGAAGAAGCTTCGAGATATTGGCAATACTGTAATTGTGGTGGAACATGATATGGAGACCATAAAGAATGCGGATCATATTATTGAGGTGGGTCCCGGACCGGGGATACACGGCGGGGCAATCGTGGCAAGCGGAGGTCTGGAGGATATTATACGTGAGGAGGCTTCTCTTACCGGGAAATATCTGTCCGGGACTCTGGAGATTCCGGTGCCTGAGAAGAGGCGGAATCTGGGGGATAATTTTCTCTCCGTCCAGGGAGCCAGGGAGAATAATCTGAAAAACGTGGATTTGGATATCCCCCTTGGTGTCTTCCTGTGCGTGACAGGCGTGTCCGGCTCCGGCAAAAGCTCCCTGATCAATGAAATCCTGTATAAACAGCTGAGGATTGATAAGACCTGCGCGCGGATTGTTCCCGGAGAGCATGATTTTCTCTTCGGCTCGGAGCAGATCAATAATGTGATCAGCATTGACCAGACCCCCATCGGAAGGAACAGCAAATCCAATCCCGCCACCTATATCGGTATCTTTGACCGGATCCGGGACCTCTATGCCGCTTTGCCGGAGGCATTGGAGCGGGGCTATACCGCTTTGGACTTCAGTCTGACCCATGCCAACGGCACCCGGTGCGAGCATTGTGCCGGGGATGGAATTATTGTAACCAATCTTCAATTCATGGCGGATATTGAAACCATCTGCCCCATGTGCAAGGGAATGCGCTACAGTGAGGAAGGGCTGGAGATCAAGTACCGGGGAAAGAGCATTGCGGAGGTATTGGAAATGACCGTGGAGGAGGCTCTTGATTTCTTTCGGGAGAACCATTATCTGAAGCATAAGCTGGGAATCATGAATGAGCTGGGGCTTGGCTATCTCTGCCTCGGACAAAGCTCCACCACTCTGTCGGGGGGAGAGGCCCAAAGAGTAAAGCTGGCCTATGAGCTGGCCAAGATCAAGAAGGGAGCCCATAACCTGTATATTCTGGATGAACCGACGACGGGACTTCATCTTTCCGATATCGCAAAGCTTCTGGAATGTTTGAACAAACTGGTGGAACAAGGGCATTCTGTGATTGTAATCGAGCATCATCTGGATGTGATCAAATCGGCGGACTATATTATTGACCTTGGACCGGAGGGGGGCAATAAGGGAGGCTATATTGTTGCGGAAGGAACACCGGAGCAGGTGGCCAGGGTAGAGCAGTCTTATACCGGAAGATATTTAAGGGAGATTCTGCAGGAGAAAAGTATGACAAGAAGTTAACAATCCTTGAATTCCTACCTGATTTATATGATATGCACAATATAAGAGAGGGGTAAGAGGAAAAGAGTAGCCATTTTAACTATTTTTATAAAAAATAGTTTTCAAAAAAATAATTCCGTGGTATACTATCAAAAAAGACGGCAAGCAGGTAACTGCTGGTCGCCATTGAAGAGCAAAGGTAACCTGGGAAACCAGGTTACTTAAACCTTGGGCACAATATTGTTAGAAACTTAACAAAATGTCTGAGTGTCCGCTAAAATGGCCTGAAAACAGTAAGGAGAAGACATGGAAAAGAGAATAGTGATTGTCGGTGCCGGATACGCCGGTATTCTGACAGCAAAAAAATTAGCTAAGAAATTTAAAAAACGGGAGGATGTCAGCATCACCATTATTGACAAGAATCCATTTCACACCATGCTTACTGAGCTTCATGAGGTTGCAGCAAACCGTGTGGACGAGGAGAGCATCAAAATCAGCCTCAGGAAGGTATTTGCAGGCCGCCGTGTTAATGTGAAAATGGATACGGTCACCACGGTTGACTTTGAGAAAAAAGTCGTAGCCGGTCAGAATGAGAACTACCCTTATGATTATCTGGTAATCGCATCCGGTTCCAAGCCTGCATTCTATGGGGTTTCCGGTGCAGACGAACATACCTTTAAATTGTGGTCCTATGAGGATGCCGTTGTGCTGAGGGACCATATACACAATACCTTCCGTGCAGCCGCCTGTGAGGCCAATCCGGAGGAAAGAAAGAGACTGTTAACCTTTTATGTGGTAGGTGCGGGCTTTACCGGTGTTGAGATGGTGGGTGAGCTGGCGGAATATGTTCCTTTTTTGTGTGAAAAATTTGATGTTGACCGCCGGGAAGTAACCCTGGTGAATGTGGATGGCCTTAGCAGGCCGATTCCTACGCTGCCGGAGAAGCTTTCCGCCAAGGTTGCCAGACGCCTGAACAAAATGGGTGTCCAGATGATCATGAGTGCTTTCGTATCCAATATTGGCAAGGATTTTATTGAGCTGAAGCAGGGTGACAAGGTAAATCATTATAAAGCAGGAACCATCATCTGGGCCGCCGGAATCCAGAGCACGGATCTGGTCCAGCAGGCGGCGGACAGCCTGGAGATAACAAGGGGCGGCCGCGTGCAGGTAGATGCATACCTTCGTTCCACAAAGAATAAAGATGTCTATGTCATCGGCGACAATATGTGTTATGTGGCAGAGGGAGAGAGCAATCCGGTTCCCCAGATGGTTGAGAACTGTGAGCAGAGCTCCCATACCGCAGCCCATAATATAGCGGTGGAAGTCAAGGGCGAGGGAACCATGGAGGAGTATAAGCCGAAGTTCCACGGAGTTATGGTCAGCATCGGCGGACGCTATGCTGTATGCCATGTGGGTCTTCCGGGACATTTCTTCAGTATGCCTTCCTTCCTGGCAATGTTTGCAAAGCATTTTATTAATATTATTTATTTTATTCAGGTACTTGGCTGGAATAAGGTATTCCACTATCTGAAGATGGAAATCTTTACGATACGCAACCGTCGAAGCTTTGTGGGAGGGCATTTCTCTAACCGGACTCCCAGCTTCCTGTTAGTTCCCCTCCGGGTCTGGCTGGGAGCCGTATGGGTGTTTGAAGGGATTAAGAAAATTGTGGAGGGCTGGTTTACCGGTCCGAAGCTGAACGGATTCTTTGGCGGAGCCAATGCCTGGTATGAAAGCATACTGAATCCCCAGGCAGGAGGCGCGGATGCAACTTCTTCCGCAACCTCCGCAGCGGCGGATAAGGCCGTTCAGGTAGTACAGCTGGTTGCAGCTAAGGCCAATCATGTAATTGCTTTGGCAGCAGATGCTGCCTCCAGTGCAACCGGTGCTGCCGATGCGGTTTCCGGAGCAACAGGCGCAGCAGAAGGTGCGGCGGGAGCAGCCGCACAGGTTGGGCAGGTGTTGATTAACTTTAATTTCCTTGGATTGTTCAAGGTGATCTTTATCAGCGGCAAGGAGCTGGTCCATGCATCCATCAGTGATTATGCCTTTAAGCTGGATATACCGTTGATGAACTTATTTGTAGAGAAACTGATTTTACCCTACGATGGCGTGCAGATGTTTATGCAGATCTTTATCGTGGCAGCGGAAATCTTAATTGGGTTAGCCTTGATGGGCGGCCTGCTCACTGCTCCGGCAGCAGCTGTTTCCCTGGTTCTGCAGTTCATGTTTGTATGTACCACAGGTCTGTATCTAGGAACCTTCTGGATGGTATTTGCCGGAATTGCGGTTCTCATTGGAGCCGGCAGAACCTTAGGTTTTGATTATTATGCAATGCCCGGACTGAAGAAGCTGTGGAAGAAACTGCCCTTCGTAAGAAAGTGGTATATTTATAATGACTAATGAAACAAAACTCTCCTATGTTACACAGGAAGAGCCTGCTGTGATGGTCCATTGGGAGGATGCCCTGGAGCTGGTGAGTCAGGAGGTGGAGAACACCCTGGCTAAATCACCGCTTATTATCAGGGAATATACAAAGCATCTTACTTCCTCCCAAGGGAAGCTGATCCGTGCCCGGTCCGTCGTTCTATGTGCGGAGAATGAGGAAGGGATGCTTCACCGGAATGCCATCCGGATTGCAGCCGCTATTGAGCTGCTGCATCTGGCTACTCTTGTGCATGATGATATTATTGATAACGCCGACCTTCGCAGGGGGATACCCACCCTGCAGAAGAAATACGGCAGACGCACGGCGGTAATCTGCGGGGATTATCTTCTCAGCACCGCATTGCGGATGGCGGCATCCATTGAGAATAAAAAGGATTATCTGGAGCTGGAATTGCCGGATTACATCAGCCGGGTATGTCTGGGAGAGCTGAACCAGCATCTCAATAATGATAATATTAACCTATCCGTTTACCGTTATCTTAAGATTATTGCCGGTAAGACGGCGGCCATGTTCGAGGCTTCCTTTTATGCAGGTGCGGTGCTTGGCGGATGCAGTGAGGAAGAGGCGAAGCGGTACCGCCGGTTGGGGTTTTATGTGGGAATGATCTTTCAGCTTACGGATGATTGCAATGATTTTGAGGAAACAAGGGAAGAAGCCAATAAGCCGGTGCAGTCAGATTATGAACAGGGGGTTATTACCCTTCCCCTTATTCATGCATTCTCCAGTTTGTCGGACTTCAAGGAACGTGCCGGAGATCATAAGATTACAAGGGCCGAGATCAATGAAGCAGTGGCCGGCACGGGCGGAGTTAAGTTCACCCGCCTGATTGCGGAGCGGTATTATAAAAAATCCATGAAAGTTATAGAGCAGCTTACAGTTACACCCCATAAGAGGGAACGGCTGATACAGATAGTAAAGAAGGCATTCCGGTTATGATAAATCGTTTTTTGAGCTATGTTGAGATAAGGACCAAGATTACCAGCCTCTTTGCCTTTCTGATGTCCATCGCGTTACTGGCGTATTGGAAGCAGCCGGTACGGTGGGGGGTGACGGCATTGTTCTTTTCGGCAATGTTCTTATTTGACCTGACAACGACGGCCATCAATAATTACATCGATACCAGGAGCAATCGCCAGCAGCTGCAATTTGGCCGGAAGACAGCCCTGTTTCTCATATATGCTATGCTTGGAATTAGCGCCGCCCTGGGATTGTATCTGGCGTACCTGACGGATATCGTCATACTGCTGACGGGCGTCCTGTGTTTTTTATGCGGAGTTCTTTATACCTACGGTCCGCTCCCCATATCCAGGCAGCCTTTAGGGGAGGTTATGTCGGGAATATTTTATGGTTTGCTTATCCCGTTTATTCTTTTTTATATTAATACGGCAGAAGGAACTTTTTTAACCCTGAATGTTAATTTTAAGACAATATCCCTGGAATTGCAGGTTATGCCGATTTTATCCTTACTATTATTCTCTGTTGTGCCTTTTTGTACGACGGCGAATATTATGCTGGCCAACAATATATGTGATCTGGAGAAGGATATTGCGGTAAAGCGTCATACTCTGCCTTATTATATCGGAAGAAAGGCGCTGTATCTTTTTGCCGGTTTATACTATGCGACATATCTTGCCACAATCGGAATGGTCACTATCGGGGTTTTGTCCCCGGTTTGTCTCCTTTCTCTGGCGACCATCGTACCGGTGCAGAAAAATATCAATACCTTCTTTCGCAGGCAGGAGAAGGCGGTTACTTTTATAACTTCGATTTATAATTATGTCATTATTATGGGAATTAACACTGTTTTGATATGGATCAGCGCCCTCATGGCATAGTGATACCAATGGTATATTACCCCGTCAAAGATGGAGTTAATATAGATGTTACTGATAGAGAAACTATAATGGAGGAAAGAATTATGAAAAAGATTTTAGGAATTTCATTGAGCCTGGTACTGGTAATATCCCTGCTGGCAGGATGCGGCACCGCTGCTAAGAAACCGGCTGGAGACGAGGCGGCTAAGACCGGTCTTGCCGTAAGCATAGCTCTTGGAAGCAGCAAGAATGCAGGCGAAGAAGATGGTTTGGCTCAGATTGATGCTACTGTTGTAGCCGTGTTGGTTGGTAAGGACGGAAAGATCTTAGATTGCAAGATTGATGCAGTCCAGACTAAGGTAAACTTTTCAAAGGAAGGAAAGCTTCTGACCGATGTTGCTTCCACCTTTAAGACAAAGCAGGAGCTTGGTGCGGAATATGGCATGATCAAGGGCTCCGGCATCGGCAAGGAATGGAATGAGCAGGCCAATGCGTTCGCTGCATACTGTGTCGGTAAGACAGCGGATGAGGTTAAGGGGATCGCTTTGACCGAAGGTAAGCCTGCGGATGCAGATCTGGCAGCTTCCGTAACCATGCATGTGACTGATTATATTGCGACGGTTGCAAAGGCTGTTGCCAATGCACAGGAACTGGGTGCGGCAAAAGGCGATAAGTTAGGTCTCAGCATCAGCACGGATATTGGAAATTCCAAGGATGCCAGCGCGGACGGCGAGGGTCTGGCACAGGCTTATTCCTATTACACTGCAACCACCTTTGGTTCAGACAACAAGATTACCAGCTGTATTCTTGATGCTTCCCAGGGTAACGTGAATTTCGGAGCGGATGGTGTAATCACCACGGATCTGACGGCGGCTCCCCAGACAAAGCAGGAGATCAAAGAAGGATATAACATGAAGTCTTCCTCCAAGATCGGCAAGGAGTGGTATGAGCAGGCGAATGCATTTGCAGCATACTGCGTTGGCAAGACCGTTGATCAGGTGAAGGGCATTGCATTAACCGAAGGCAAGCCTTCTGACGCGGATCTGGCAGCATCCGTAACAGTACATGTCAATGCATTTATGGCAGGCATTGAGAACGCATATAATAATGCGAAATAAATTGATTTAATGGGAATGTATTTTAAGGGCTGTTGTAAAACATGGAACAGGGATGTTTACAACAGCCCATTTCCGGTTAATATGGGAAAAGAAGATAACAGTTCAGACGGGGTACGGGAAGAGAACACCCCCTGCCTGAATTGTTGCGAAAGAAGCAATGCCGGGGACCGGAGACAGGAACCGGCAGATTGATGTGAGGTGGCGCCTTGAAACGTAAAATAGCAGCAATATTTTTAATAGCGGCGATGGTTCTGAATATCTCAGCCTGTGACAGGAAGAAAGAGCTGACAAAGTACCAGGCACAATTTCTGGAGTTATTTGATACGGTAACGACGATCATCGGCTATGCCGAGAAGGAAGAGACATTTTCTGAGTTTGCGCAATCTGTTTATGATGACCTGAAGGAATATCATGAGCTTTATGATAAATATAACGATTATGAGGGAATTAACAACATCAAGACCATTAACGATAACGCGGGGATCAGGCCGGTGAAGGTGGACCGGAAGATTCTTGACATGCTCCTGTATGCAAAGGAGGCATATGAGTTTACCGGAGGTAAGATGAATATAGCCCTGGGTGCCGTCCTGGAGGTGTGGCATGATTATCGCAGCGCGGGAACGGAGGATCCGGAGCATGCCGAGCTGCCGCCCATGGAGCTGCTTCGGGAGAAGGCACAGCATACGGATATAGACAGGATGATCATAGATGAAGGAGAGTCCACGGTATATCTGGAGGATTCCGAGATGCGGCTCGATGTGGGAGGCGTGGCGAAGGGGTATGCGACGGAGCAGGTGGTGCAGCAAGCCATGCAGAAGGGTTATACCAATGGGCTGCTCAGCGTGGGCGGCAATGTCCGGGCCTTCGGAAGCAAGGGGCTGGGCATCCGGGAAGAAAATAATACGAAGGATGGCGGCAGACGAGCGGAACCCTGGAGTGTGGGCATACAAAACCCGGACAAGGAAAGCGGGGAGCAGTATCTGCATATTCTGAATCTGGAGAACCTGTCCCTGGTATCCAGCGGGGATTATGAGAGATATTATACCGTGGACGGAAAGAGATATCATCATATCATCGATCCCGCCACCCTCATGCCGTCGGAGTATTTTACCGCAGTATCCATTGTAACGGAGGATTCCGGGCTGGCCGACGCCTTTACTAAGGCGATTTATAATTCGCCTTTTGAGGAAGGCTTAGAGATGATTGAAGGAATGGAAGGGACGGAAGCGCTGTGGGTTATGAAGGACGGCACATTAAGGTACAGCAGCGGTTTTGAGGCTATGATTAAAAAATAAAGTTTTAAGCATTGAAATCTTGCATTTCTGTCATCACGGGGTTAAAATAAGTTAAGAAAAGCTGGTTTGGCACTAGAATAAACAGGAAACGGCGGGTGATAATACATGGATCAGATCGACAGGCAGTTATTAAGCATGCTTCAGAAGAATGCCAGAGTGCCTTTGAAACAGCTGGCAGAGAAGGTGGACTTATCTTCCCCGGCGGTGGCGGCCAGAATCGCCCGCCTGGAAAAGCAGGGCATCATCAAGGGTTATCATACGGATATTGACTGGATGAAGCTGGAGCATCATATTATCGCGTTCATTAATCTGGAAGTGGCTCCTGCCCAGAAGCCGGAATTCTATCCCTTCATTAAGTCCTGCCCCAATGTCATGGAATGCAACTGTGTTACAGGCAGCTTTTCCATGATGATTAAGGTGTGCTTCAAAAGCACGATGGACCTGGATGTTTTCATAGGAGAGATTCAGAAGTTCGGGAAAACAAGCACACAGATCGTATTCTCCACAGCGGTGGAGCATCGGGGAATACAGATACTGGAGGATTAGCAGCGAAGCGGGATAAATCCTTAAATCCAATTGATATTCAGTGATATTCAATGACAATCATAGAGTCTGCCTCCGGGCAGACTTTTTGTATGGCGCTTTTTATGAGATAATTCATAACGATAATTAGTAACAACAAGGACAGTTCATAGCGATGATCAATGACAACTCCCAAATGAAAAATTAATACTTGTGAATTGATTTAAAAACTGATATCATATTAGATGTATAAAAATTCTGTTATATAACAATATTTCTGTTGTTATTTTCATGAACATACCATGAAATAGATTGGAGCATTATGATACAGACAGTAAAAATGAATTTAGACGATACGGAGCATCTGGCGGCGATATCCAAGGCATTGTCCTCGGAGACCAGGATTGAGATATTAAGGTGGCTGCGCCATAAGGATCTGAATGTGAATGAAATCGCCGAGCTGCTGAATATTCCGGCCTCCTCTTCGGCAGCCCATGTCAAGGTGCTGGAGGAGGCGGGAATGATTAAGACCTCCCTGCAGCCGGGAATCCGCGGTTCCATGAAGCTGTGCCATATTGTGCTGGACCATATCTACGTGGAGATGAATACGGCCAGGAACCTGGACCAGGATGCAGAGATTATTAAAATGCCCATCGGAAGCTATGTGGATTACCGAATTGAGCCTACCTGCGGCATTGCCAGCAGCAAGGGGCCCATCGGCGCGGAAGATGATCCCAGATGCTTTTATCTGCCGGAGCGAATAGAGGCGCAGCTGATCTGGCTGGGACACGGGTATATAGAATACCGTTTTCCCACCAATGCCATGGCTGGTAAGAAGCTGGAACGGCTTGAGATATCTATGGAATTATGCTCTGAGGATCACGAATACAATATGGACTATCCCTCGGACATTACTCTCTGGGTCAATGGTCTGGAGGCAGGAACCTGGAGCTGTCCCGGCGATTACGGCGGAAGGCGGGGCAGGCTAAATCCCGGCTGGTGGCCCGATAAGAACACGCAGTACGGAGTGCTTAAGACCTGGAGCATCACAGAAGGGGGCTGTCTGCTGGATGATGTGAAGTCTGAGAGCAGGGGCCTGTCGGAGTTTGGACTTGGGGAGAAGGAATATATCTCTCTGCGGATCGGCATCAAAGAGGATGCGAAGCACAAGGGGGGAATGAATCTCTTTGGAGAAGGCTTCGGAGATTATGCCCAGAATATTGTAATGAAGCTGATCTTTAAAAAAGAGGAAAGCTCTTTACAAAGATAAGGAAGCGTAGTATGATATATAACAGAATTTATGTTGTATAACATATATTCTGTAACAAATGGAGAAAGCTAAGAGCGGGAAAGAAAAAGATAGATGAAAAGGAGAGAGGAAGATGAAAAAAGAGTTACTTCAAAAGTTTGAAGAAATCTATGGAAGCGACGGTGAATACCAGGCCTACTTTGCTCCCGGCAGAGTGAATCTCATCGGTGAGCATACGGACTATAATGGGGGGCATGTGTTTCCCTGTGCCCTGACCATAGGGACCTATGCCGTGGCAAGAAAGAGAAATGACAATAAATTACGTTTCTACTCTCTGAATTTTGAGCATCTCGGAGTGATCGAGAGCTGTCTGGAGGGCCTGGAATCTAAGAAAGAGGATAATTGGGCGAATTATCCCAAGGGAGTAATCTGGGCGTTGGAGAAGAAGGGCTATTCCATCACCAGCGGTATGGATGTGCTGTATTTCGGAAACATTCCCAATGCCTCCGGGTTATCCTCCTCCGCATCCCTGGAAGTGCTGACCGGCTTTATCCTGAAGAATCTTTTCGGGTTAGAGCTCACCAATACGGAGATTGCCCTGATCAGCCAGTATGCAGAAAATAATTTCAACGGCGTGAATTGCGGCATCATGGATCAGTTTGCAGTAGCCATGGGTAAGAAGGATCATGCCATTTTCCTGGATACCGCCGATCTCTCCTTTGAATATGCGCCTCTCGCCCTGGGGAATGCCAGGATTGTGATCATGAATACCAATAAAAAGAGAGGACTGGGAGATTCTAAGTACAACGAGAGAAGAAGCGAGTGTGAATCGGCTCTCCGGGATTTGCAAAAGGTGCTTCCTGCGGCCTCCCTTGGGGAGCTGACAGAGGAGCAATTTGAGGAACATCAGACAGCGATTCAAAAACCCGTTGAAAGAAAACGCGCGAAGCATGCCGTATATGAGAATCAGAGAACCATAAAGGCGGTGGAAGCCTTAAAGCAGAATGATCTGGGGCTTTTCGGAAAGCTGATGATTGCTTCCCATGAATCTCTCCGGTATGACTATGAGGTAACCGGGGTTGAGCTGGATACCATTGTGGAAGCGGCTTTAAAGCAGGATGGGGTAATCGGAGCCAGAATGACAGGCGCGGGTTTTGGCGGATGCGCGGTCAGCATTGTAAAAGAAGAGGCTGTGGAGGCTTTCATTCAGAACGTAGGGAAGGAATATAATGAAAAGATCGGTTATCCGGCAGCCTTCTATGTAGTAGAGGTTGGCGACGGCCCGATTATTTTATAACGGAGGCTTAATATGACAATTTTAGTACTTGGCGGTGCGGGCTATATCGGCTCCCATACCGCATATGAATTAATTGACCGGGGAGAGGATGTTGTAATTGCAGATAACCTGGAGACAGGCTACCTGGAAGCAGTGCACCCCAAGGCCCGCTTCTACCAGGGAGACATCCGGGACCGGAGCTTTGTGGACGGTCTGTTTGAGCGGGAGAAGATTGATGCGGTCATACACTTTGCGGCAAATTCCCTGGTGGGAGAGAGCATGACCAATCCTTTGAAATATTATGACAATAATCTGTGCGGTACGAAGGTGCTGTTAGAATCCATGGTGGCCCACAAGGTGGATAAGATTGTGTTCTCCTCTACGGCAGCCACCTACGGCGAGCCGGAGCGGGTTCCGATTCTGGAAACGGACCGTACCATGCCCACCAATGCCTATGGTGAAACAAAGCTCTCCATGGAGAGAATGTTCCATTGGACCTCCGTAGCCCATGGAGTGCGCTTTGTGTCCCTTCGCTACTTTAATGCCTGCGGTGCGCATCAAAGCGGAGCCATCGGAGAGGCGCACAATCCGGAATCCCATCTGATCCCGTTAATTCTCCAGGTGCCTAATGGACAGAGGGAAGCGATCAGCATTTATGGGGACGACTACGATACGAAGGACGGCACCTGTGTCCGCGATTATATCCATGTAACGGATCTGGCCCAGGCGCATATCCTGGCTGTGGAATATCTGGTGCGGGGAGAGAAAAGCAGTATTTTTAATCTGGGCAACGGAGTCGGTTTCACGGTGAAGGAGGTAATTGATACAGCCAGAAAAGTGACCGGGCATCCCATCAAAGCGGAGGTAGTGCTCAGGCGGGCCGGTGATCCGGCGAAGCTGATCGCTTCCAGCGAGAGAGCAAAAAATATACTGGGCTGGAAGCCGGAGCACGCGGATCTGGAGGAAATTATCGCTTCCGCCTGGAAGTGGCATAAAGAGCATCCTCACGGATATCATCAATAGAAAGGCTGAGGAAAGAACATGATTTACAGGCTGATAAACAGACTGGTCCGATACGCGGAAGAAACCGGGCTGATGGAAAAGGAAGACAAAGTCTATGTGACCAACAGGCTGATGGAGTTCTTTTTGCTGGAGGAGAATCCGGAGGGGGCTGCAGTCCCGGAGACAGAGGCGGAGCCTGCTGATCTGGAGCTGGAGCAGATACTGGAGGCGATGCTGGATTACGCCCATGAGCAGGGCTTGCTCCAGGAGGACGGAATTGTATACCGTGATTTGTTTGATACCAGGATTATGGGCATCCTGACGCCTCCTCCCAGTGTTGTGACAAGGCATTTCCGGGAACTGTACCGGGAATCTCCCGAAAAAGCGACGGAGTATTATTATAAATTCAGCCAGGATACGGATTATATCAGAAGATACAGGATTAAAAAGGATATGAAATGGGTAACCCGTACAGAATACGGTGATATGGATATTACCATCAATTTGTCGAAGCCGGAGAAGGATCCGAAGGCGATTGCCGCCGCCAAGCTGGCAAAGCAGAGCGGATATCCCAAATGCCTGTTATGTCCGGAAAATGTAGGCTATGCAGGGAGAGTGGATCACCCGGCGAGACAGAACCACCGGATTATTCCCATCCGGATTAATGACCAGGGCTGGGGATTTCAATATTCTCCCTATGTATATTACAATGAACACTGTATTGTATTTAATATGGAGCATGTTCCCATGCAGATTGACCGCGCGGCATTCCGCAAGCTCCTGGATTTTGTGAAACAGTTCCCTCACTACTTTGTGGGCTCCAATGCGGACCTGCCCATTGTTGGAGGATCGATCCTGAGCCACGACCATTTTCAGGGCGGCAATTATGAATTTGCCATGGCGAAGGCTCCCGTGGAGCGGAGCTTTACCGTTCCGGGCTTTGAAGATGTGGAGGCAGGTGTGGTGCGCTGGCCCATGTCCGTTCTTCGTCTTCGCTGCGAGGACGACAACCGGCTGATCCGGCTGTCCGACCGTATTCTTGGAAGATGGCGGGAATATACGGATGAAGCTGTAGGTGTCCATGCCTTTACCGGAAATGAGCCCCATAATACCATAACCCCCATCGCGCGCCGCAGGGGGAAGCAGTATGAGATGGATCTGGTGCTCCGCAACAACCTGACAACAAAGGAGCATCCCCTCGGCCTGTATCATCCTCACAGGGAACTCCATCATATTAAGAAGGAGAATATCGGATTAATTGAAGTGATGGGACTGGCGGTGCTGCCTGCAAGGCTGAAGGAAGAAATGAATTTATTAAGCGAATATCTGCTGGAGGGAAGGGATCTGCGATCCAATGAGCTGCTTGCAAAGCACGCGGATTGGGCAGAGGAATTCATTCCCCATTATCCTGAGATTACCGGGGATAATATTAACGGGATTCTTCAGGATGAGATCGGCAAGGTATTCTGCCAGGTGCTGGAGCATGCCGGCGTATATAAAAGAACACCGGAGGGGCAGGCGGCACTGGACCGATTTATCTCAGTCATATAGAGTTAGGAGTACGCATCCTGGCACGAAATGCCATACGATAACCGGTTGTGATGGTTTTATCAATACATAACAGAACACAATAAAAACCTGGTGTTACAGAGTCTTCCTTTATACGGTAGGATTCTGTAACACCAGGTTTTTTTAATTCATGCTATACTTTCGGAAGAAAACGGAGTGAAAATCCAATAAAATCTGTGTTAGCTTCCTTCCTGGTTCTGAGGTGCTGTTGGATTATTTTACCACGTTCATCACAGTTTCCCTAATGATGTCCAGCGCCTCCTGCGACACGCCTGAGTCATCCTGAGAAGGCGGTAGGAAGGAGTTCCCGGCGATATTCTCCCGAAAGAGGAAGACATACCAGGCGGCTGCCAGTGCGTATCTTCCGTAGATATAATGCATATGAAAACCATCCCGGCACAGACTGATTCCACCGTTGCCATAATCGAAAGGAGCCCCGGAGCGAAGGGTATGGATGACCTCTCCGCAGGGAATAACACGCAGAGAGAACTTCGCTGAGTAGTATCTGTAGGTGTCTGCAATGGCTTGATGCATTGTATTCTGGTCGCAGTTATAATTAACAAAATCCGGATGCTGGGAATCGATTTCATAAGCCCAGGTCTGATGCAGCAGAAGTTCCGCTGAAGGAACATATTGCCGTATATAATCCAACATCATGGAAAGATAGGGCTCATAAGTATCCGGAATACCGCTGTGGCCGCTGACCTGCTGCAGCGTAATATAATCCCAGGGCTCCTGCATCAGTGTCTCCCGGATCGATACCATCTGTCCGGTGAACGTACCGTTGTATTCATATTCATAGAGAGCGGCATCCTCCAGAATGTTCTCCCAGTGGGTTTTCAGGGAGCATCCGCCGATATAAAGATTTACCACCATGCAATCACTTCCATTGGCTTTGGCAAGCTGATGCAGATAAGCGGTAGCGTCCTGGGAGAAGCTGTTCCCGATTGCAAGTATTTTCTTCATCATGCGGCCTCCTTTTCTTCCATTTGCTGATCCAGTTTTCTGTTTCTGAAATACAGGCATAGATCAATGGATACCATGACTAAATTCAGAATGTAAAAGACAACAACATATGTAATATTACCGGCAAGAAACTTGGACATGACCCCGAATATGTAACCAAACAGAATGAAGCATAAGAAAACAATGCTCTTTCCCTTGGCGGTGCGGGATGTGTAGGATTTGATAATAGAGGTGGGCCAGGATATGCCGAAACTGATCACCATTGCTGCTTCTAATAATTGTGCCATATAGAATCCTCCGTTTTGTCTAAAGATATCTTCATTGTTCCCATTTTAGCACATTAACTTAGAAATGTAAAAGTCAATTTGGCAAACATATTTTTCCGCTGGATAAACACGGACGCTTGTATTATACTCGTGAAATAAGGGGGTGTTGCCTATGGATAATATTGTATTAATCGGCATGCCGGGAGCCGGTAAAAGCACGGTGGGAGTCATTCTGGCCAAGGTAATGGGATATCATTTTATAGATTCGGATTTGCTGATCCAGGAGCAGGAGAAATGCCTGTTAAAAGATATCATTGCCAGAGACGGACTGAATGGGCTGATCGCCATAGAAGAGAGAGTGAACAGCAGCATCCGGGCGGAACGCACGGTGATTGCCACAGGAGGCAGTGTGATCTATGGCGAAAAGGCAATGGAGCATCTGAGAAAGATTGGAACGGTAGTATATATTAAGCTCAGCTACCAGAGCATCAGTAAAAGGCTGGGGAATATCAAACAGCGGGGCGTGGTATTCCGGGAAGGGCAGACCTTGCTGTCCTTGTATGAGGAACGCTGCCCCTTGTATGAAAAATACGCTCATATTGTTGTTGATGCGGAGGATCTTGATATGGAAGCTCTGATGTCTAAGATAAGGGATGTTCTGCAATAAAAAAGCGGAAAGGAATGTACCTTCAGCCTTTCTGCCAGTTACAGCCTTCTTCCAGCAGCTTCACATATGCTTCCAATCCGCGCCGGTCTTCCTCGTCAAAGCGGGAGAGTATGGGGCTGTCGATATCCAGCACCCCGACCACCTGACCCTGGAACCGGATGGGTATCACCAGCTCGGATCGGGAAGCGCTGTCACAGGCAATATGTCCCGGAAAGGAATGCACATCTTCTACCAGCTGAGTGGCATTCTGTGCCACGGCGGTGCCGCACACTCCTTTGCCGACAGGAATATGGATACAGGCAGGCTTTCCCTGGAAGGGGCCCAGAAGCAGCTCATTGCTGTTCACTGACTCAGAGCCGTCTGTTTTTTGCCACTGGTTTTGAAGCAGGTAAAAGCCAACCCAGTTAATGTCCTTTAAGGCTCCCTTAAGAAGGGCCGCGGCATTGCTGAGATTGGGAATTACATAAGTCTCACCCTCCAGCAGGGCACGAAGCTGCTCCAGCAGGAGGGAATAAAGCCCGGTCTTGTCCTCGGGATACATTGCATTTAATTCTTGCATAATAACCATGCCTTTCTCACAGCCTGCGGATGTTATAAAAAGCTTAACCGGGCAGGCGCAGTATTTGTTTTGAAACATCCGGTTTCTCAAATAACAGTGATTCTGGGGTCATTCGAAAAGCCGGTTCATTTTTTCCCGAATCCTTATCTCCCTGGCTGTCCTGGCCTCGGCATCCCGCCGGAACATTCCGTCGGCATCCTGTACCAGACAGTCTCCTTCCCGGCTTTCTAAGGGAAGTTTATACTTAGGAATTGAGATAAAGGATTTATCCGCCGTTTCACATATGGCATAGCTGCCTTCAAAACGGTCGATGATAAATTTCTGCATAAGAAAATCTCCCTTTTTGTTATCTTGTTATGTCCTGCTCCGTAATGGTGTAGCTTTGCTGGTTCACCGATACGGTCTGGCCGTCTGTTGTAAATACGATGCTGCCCTGTTTATCGGTCCGGTATACCTTGATTCCGCGCTCCAGCATGGCTTCCATGATTTCGGCATGGGGATGGCCGTAGCTGTTATCCTCGCCGGCGCAGATTACAGCAAAGGACGGATTCACTGCATCCAGGAACTTGGAAGTGCTGCTGTAGGCAGAACCGTGATGTCCCAGCTTTAACACGTCTGCGGAGAGATCAAGGCCGTTTTTCAGCATCTCATTCTCAGAAACCTTCTCGGCATCTCCCACTAGCAGGAAGGAGGTGTTGCCGTAGGTCAGCCGGATGCAGATGCTGTAATTGTTCAGATCCGAATACTCGGAGGAATTAGGGGCCAGAATGGTGAAGCTGGCATCCCCCAGGGAATACTGGTCCTTCACCTTTGGACGGGTGATTTTCAGCTGATGCCTCTCCAGGGCCTCCAGGACATCCTCAAAGGTCTTTGTATCATGAACGATATCCGGTAAGAAAACCTTATCCGCCGGAAAGGCATCCAGTACGATATCCAGTCCCCCGATATGATCGCTGTGAGGATGGGTTCCTATGACATAATCCAGCCTGCTGATCCGCTGGTTGTTCAGATATTCCCTGACCAGGGAACCCTTGTTATTCTCACCGGCGTCAATTAACATAGTGTGATTGCCTGTTTCGATAAAGATGGCATCCCCCTGCCCGACATCAATAAAATGAACCTCCATAATGCCGTCTGGTACCGGAACATTCCTGGAGGCTTCCTGGTCGGACATGGTGAAATACTGATTAATTAATATAGAGAGCGCAGCCAGAAGTATTATACCGGCGATACGGCCCACAACCTGCTTCGTTTTTCTGCTCATATTGTTAATCTCCTTAAAGACATTATATCGGGTAATCGGATATTTTACAATATGTTGTTGATAAGGTATTCATATATCCTACTATCTTACTATATGCGGTAGTAGGGAGAGGGGTGTCAAGAGGGGGTATCAAGAGGAGGTATCAGGAGAGGTGTCATCACAAAAGAGGTGTCAGGCACCATTTTAATGGTGCCTGACACCTCTTTTGTGATGACACCTCTCCTGATACTCTTATAAAAACAGAACAGACATTCGGAAATATATTGCTTTTGAAACTGGTTCATGATATAATGAGGCGGATGATGAAATATGAAACAGAACAGCCAGGAGGTAAGGTTGGTATGGAATTTAAATTAACATCGGAGTACGCACCGACAGGTGATCAGCCGGAGGCCATCAAGGCTCTCGTAGAGGGCTTTCGAAGCGGCAACCAGTGCCAGACCCTTCTGGGTGTTACAGGATCGGGTAAGACTTTCACCATGGCGAATGTAATCCAGCAGATACAGAAGCCCACACTGGTTATTGCACATAATAAGACCTTGGCAGCCCAGCTGTACGGGGAGTTCAAGGAATTCTTCCCGGAGAATGCGGTAGAATACTTTGTCAGCTACTACGATTATTATCAGCCGGAGGCATATGTGCCTTCGACGGACACTTATATAGAGAAGGACTCCTCCATCAACGAGGAGATTGATAAGCTGCGCCATTCGGCCACGGCATCCCTGTCAGAGCGCAAGGATGTAATTATTGTTGCCAGCGTATCCTGCATCTATGGCTTGGGAAGCCCCATTGATTATCAGGAGATGGTTATCTCCCTGCGTCCGGGGATGATGAAGGACCGGGATGAGATGCTGAAGAAGCTCATTGAGATACAGTATGACAGGAATGATATGGATTTCAAGCGGGGAACCTTCCGGGTGCGGGGAGATGTGGTGGAGATTTTTCCGGCAGCTTCCGGAGAGCTGGCAATACGGGTTGAATTTTTTGGAGATGAGATAGATCGAATTCTAGAGATTGATACACTGACCGGTGAGATTAAGAGCAGTTTGGAGCATGCAGCCATATTTCCGGCTTCCCATTATGTGGTGGCTCCTGATAAGCTGGAGCAGGCCATCCGTAATATCGAGGAGGAGCTGGAGGGGAGAATCCGGTATTTCAAGAGCGAGGACAAGCTTTTGGAAGCACAGCGAATCTCGGAGCGTACGAATTTTGATATTGAGATGATGCGTGAGACAGGCTTTTGCTCCGGAATCGAGAATTATTCCAGGCATTTGACCGGTCTGGAGGCGGGCGTGCCGCCCCATACCCTGATGGATTATTTTCCTGAGGATTTTCTGATTATTGTGGATGAATCCCATATCACCATCCCCCAGGTCAGAGGCATGTATGCGGGAGACCGCTCCAGAAAGACTACGTTAGTGGAATATGGGTTCCGGCTCCCGTCGGCGCTGGATAACCGGCCCTTGAATTTTGAAGAGTTTGAGAGTAAGATCAGCCAGATTATGTTTGTATCCGCCACACCGTCGGTATATGAGACGGAGCATGAGCTGCTGCGCACCGAGCAGGTGATACGTCCCACGGGTCTGCTGGACCCGGAGGTGACAGTGAAGCCGGTGACGGGGCAGATTGACGATTTGCTGGGCGAGATTCGCAAAGAGATTGCGAAGAAGCAGAAGGTTCTGATAACCACGCTGACCAAGCGTATGGCCGAGGATCTGACCACCTATCTGAGAGAGGTGGGCATCCGGGTGAAATACCTTCACTCAGATATCGATACCCTGGAGCGTTCGGAGATTATCCGGGATATGCGCATGGACCTGTTCGACGTGCTGGTGGGCATTAACCTGCTCCGGGAGGGACTGGATATTCCCGAGGTAGGGCTGGTAGCTATTCTGGATGCGGACAAGGAAGGCTTCCTCCGTTCCGAGACCTCATTGATCCAGACCATAGGCCGTGCCGCCCGTAATGCCGAGGGGCGTGTCATTATGTACGCGGATAATGAGACAGATTCCATGAGGAAGGCCATCTCGGAGACCAACCGGAGAAGGCAGATACAGCAGGCGTATAACGAGGCTCACGGTATTACCCCCACGACGATTGTGAAGAAGGTACGGGATCTTATCAGCATCTCCAAGAAGGCGGAGAAGGCTAAGAAAGACATGGAAAAGGATATCGAATCCATGTCCCGCCAGGAGCTGGAAGAGCTGGTCAAGGTTATCACCAAGCAGATGCATACGGCGGCGGCAGAGCTGAACTTCGAGCTGGCGGCGGAGCTGAGAGACAAGATGGTGGAGATAAAGAAGCAGCTGCTGGATTTGTAGCTTACAGGGTAAGGGGTTCGTGGTTTTATGCCGCCGCAGCAACGGTGGAATAGACATTATTGCGAAGAATCCGAAGAGGTTCTTCGCAGGAGTTTGCCAGAATGGAGATTATTATGTCAGATAGAAAGAATTACATTAAAATCAGAGGTGCAAGGGAGAATAATCTGAAGAATTTGAATGTGGATATTCCGAGAGACCAGTTTGTAGTGCTGACCGGTCTAAGCGGCTCCGGCAAGTCCTCCCTGGCCTTTGATACGATTTATGCAGAGGGACAGAGAAGATATATGGAATCCCTCTCTTCTTATGCAAGACAATTCCTGGGACAGATGGAGAAGCCTAATGTGGAAAGCATTGAGGGGCTGCCCCCTGCCATTTCCATTGACCAGAAATCCACCAACCGGAATCCCAGGTCGACGGTGGGAACGGTAACGGAGATCTATGATTATTTCCGTCTGCTGTATGCCAGAATCGGAATTCCCCATTGTCCCGAATGCGGCAAGGAGATTAAGAAGCAGACCGTGGATCAGATGGTGGACGAGATCATGAGTCTTCCCCAGGGGACCAGAATCCAGCTCCTGGCTCCGGTGGTCAGGGGAAGAAAGGGAGAGCATGCCAAGCTGTTCGAGCAGGCAAAACGCAGCGGCTATGTCAGAGTCAGAGTGGATGGAAACCTCTACGAGCTTACGGAAGAGATCAAGCTGGAGAAGAACAATAAGCACAATATAGAGATTATTGTAGACCGTCTGGTGGTGAAGGAAGGAATAGAGCAGAGGCTCTCTGATTCGGTAGAGAATGTGCTTAAGCTGGCCGAAGGCCTACTGTATGTGGATGTCGTCGATAAAGAGCAGCTGACCTTCAGCCAGAACTTTGCCTGTCCGGACTGCGGTATCAGCATAGATGAAATTGAACCCAGGGTATTTTCCTTTAACAACCCCTTCGGCGCCTGTCCGGAATGCCATGGAATAGGGATTAAGATGGAATTTGCGGAGGAGCTTCTTATCGCGGATAAGACAAAGAGCATTATTGACGGCGCTGTGGCAGCGCCGGGATGGCAGTCGGTTGTAGATAAGGGGAGCTATTCCAGATGTCTGATGGAGGCTCTGGCCAGAGAATATAAATTTGATCTGGACACTCCTTATGAGAAGCTTCCCGAGGAGATACGCCATATGTTTATCCACGGCACGGACGGCCGTTCGGTTAAGGTTCATTACCGCGGCCAGCGGGGCGTCGGCGTCTATGATGTGGTCTTTGAAGGGCTGATCCGCAACGTGGAGCGCCGCTACCGGGAGACCGGTTCCGAGAGCGCAAAGCAGGAGTATGAAAGCCTGATGCTGACGACCCCCTGTAATGTCTGTAAGGGAAAGCGGCTGAAGAAGGAGGCTCTGGCGGTGACGGTGGGAGGCCGGAATATCGCTGAAGTTACCGAATATCCGATTCATCAGCTGGCAGGTTTTATGGCTGACCTGAAGCTGACAGAGATGCAGAGGAAGATCGGAGAACTGGTTCTGAAGGAGATTAGAGCGAGAATTAACTTTCTCATGAATGTGGGACTGGATTATCTTACATTGGCAAGGTCCACCGGTACCCTGTCCGGAGGCGAAGCCCAGAGAATCCGCCTTGCAACCCAGATTGGATCCGGACTGGTGGGAGTTGCCTATATTCTGGACGAGCCCAGCATAGGGCTGCATCAAAGGGATAATGACAAGCTTCTGCGCACCTTGAAGAATCTTATGGAACTGGGCAATACCTTAATTGTGGTGGAGCATGATGAGGATACCATGTTTGCCGCGGACTATATTGTAGACATCGGTCCGGGTGCCGGAGAGCACGGAGGCGAGGTGGTGGCTGCAGGCAAAGCGGAGGATATTATGCGGGAGGAGGCATCCATCACCGGCGCATATCTCAGCGGGCGCACCATCATTCCTGTCCCCAAGGAGCGGAGGAAACCCTCCGGATATCTGTCCGTGATTGGTGCGGCAGAGAACAATCTGAAGAATATTAATGTTGATATCCCTCTTGGAGTTATGACCTGTATTACCGGTGTCTCCGGTTCGGGCAAGAGCTCCCTGGTACGGGAGATATTATATAAGAGGCTGGCAAGAGATCTGAACCGCGCCCGCTGTATACCGGGAAAGCATAAGGATATGAAGGGCATCGAGCAGTTGGACAAGGTGATCGATATTGACCAGTCACCCATTGGAAGGACTCCGAGATCCAATCCGGCAACCTATACCGGGGTATTTGACCAGATCAGGGATCTCTTTGCCTCTACCCAGGATGCGAAAATGCGCGGTTATACCAAAGGACGTTTCAGCTTCAATGTAAAAGGCGGACGCTGTGAGGCCTGCAGCGGAGATGGCATACTGAAGATTGAGATGAATTTCCTTCCGGATATTTATGTGCCCTGTGAGGTCTGCGGCGGCAAGCGATATAACCGGGAGACCCTGGAGGTCAAGTATAAGGGCAAGAGCATCCATGATGTTTTGAACATGACCGTGGAGGAAGCGGTTCATTTCTTCGAGAATGTACCATCCATCCGCAGAAAGATTGAGACCCTGAATGATGTCGGATTGTCCTATCTGCGCCTGGGGCACCCCTCCACCTCCCTGTCCGGGGGTGAGGCACAGCGTATTAAGCTGGCTACGGAACTGAGTAAACGAAGCACAGGCAAGACGATTTATATTCTGGATGAGCCTACCACCGGCCTGCATTTTGCGGATGTGCATAAGCTGATTGATATTCTGAGGAGATTCTCGGATTCCGGGAATACCGTTGTGGTGATTGAACATAATCTGGATGTGATTAAGACGGCGGACTATATTATTGACATCGGTCCTGAGGGCGGAGATAAGGGAGGCACCGTAATTGCCAAAGGTACGCCGGAGGCAGTGGCAAAGAACAAGAAGTCCTATACGGGCATGTATATTAAAAGGTATCTGGAGCGGAAATGATGGAGAATGGTTTTTATGCAATGATATCCCGAATGAAATATATCGAACGCTGGGCGCTGATGCGTAATACGGTTACGGAGAATATCAGTGAGCACTCTCTTGAGGTGAGTATTCTGGCTCATGCCCTGGCTGTCATCGGTAACGAACGTCTGGGCAGGGAAGTGAATGCAGAGCGGGCAGCGCTGATTGGAATCTACCACGATGTAACGGAGATTATTACAGGAGATATGCCGACTCCCATTAAATATTTTAACGAAGGCATCCAGGGGGCATTCAAAGCGGTGGAGCATGCCGCGGCAGAACGGCTGCTGGAGATGCTTCCGGAAGATATGAGAAAAAGCTATGAAGCAGTTTTCTTTCCCAGGGAGGAAGAGGCGCATCTGTGGAAGCTGGTCAAGGCCGCGGATAAGCTATCGGCGTTGATTAAATGCATTGAAGAACGGAAAGCGGGTAACACGGAATTTTTAAGTGCGGAAAAATCACTCCGCAAGATATTGGAGGAAATGAATATGGGTGAAATTTCCATATTCATACAAGATTTTCTACCACCGTATGATAAAACTCTGGATGAACTCAACTAAAGGATTAAAGTTCAGGCAAAGCAGGGGCTTCAGGCAGAGAAGAAAATTAGAGTTAGAAGACGAAATCAGAAAGCTGGGGTTAAGGATGAAACTACAGAAAGAGACAGTGGCTTTTTTATGCAAGGCGAAAAAGGAGACTTATGCCGGGAAGTCCAACCATGCACAGGCATGCCGGTTGGGATCTCATGATTACCGCTATTGCGAGGGGGAATATATCTATCATGATTCCTATTTTGGAGGAGAGCGCTTTACCGGTGAAGAGGTATTATATGAGAAGGAGCAGCCGGTCTACTCCATGAATTATACAGGACGTCTTCTGGGCGACGGATTTTCCGGCGATTTTCTGAAGGAAGCACTGTCCCTGGTTTCAGAAGAAACACCCTTTCGCGGCCCCATGCTTTACCGGGGAGGAGATTATACGTATCACAGTATAATTCACGGTGATACGGAGTGGTTCCAGGGCTATGAAGAGATTTTTTTGCTGGATAAGCGTATTTATGAATGCTATTTCCATGGGGGGATTATTCAATAAGGGGGGAGCGGTATCATGGCTGAGACTGACGGGAAATGGATCATGGAAGGGCTTGATTTATCAGACAGCAGCAGAATAAAGACCTGTGGGGAGCTATGTGAAGTCATCCGGGAAGTCGGTTTTCTTCCCCTCTTTAAGAACGAGGTAAAGGGCTTCTCGGTGGAAGAAATGACGGCTTCCAGCACCTGGTGGGGAGGGAACCCGGAGGAGGACCCCTGGCTGTGGAGGGAGATAATCGCAGAAGAGGGAAAGATTGCTTATGGCAAGCTCTTTGCAAATCGTGCCGGGTTCATCTCCAGGGACTGGTATCCGATTTTTGCATCTTACCGAAGGGATGGCTATGACTTTGACAGCAGGTATGAGGATGGACTGGCCAGCCACCGGGCCAAGAAGATCATGGATCTCCTGGATCTGCGGGAAGCCCTGCTCTCCAACGAGATCAAGACCATGGCCGGTTTTGGAAAAGAAGGAGAAAAGGGGTTTGAAGGGGCGATGACGGCTCTTCAGATGCAGACCTACATCACAGTCCGCTGCTTTCGGAGGAGAATTAACAAAAAAAATGAGGAATACGGCTGGTCAGTAGCGCAATTCTCCACCAGTGAGAGACTTTATGGGGAAGAACATGTGCGATCCGCCTACTGCATTGGAAGAGAAGAGGCAAGGCAGCGCATTGTCAGCAGGGTACAGAATAGATTCCCGGCGGCATCTTTGCGGGAGATTGAGCGGGTCATCCGTTAGAAGGGGTAATAATGATTGTGAAATGATATGGTCTCAGATATAGAAAGGAAGGTCTCCGGGCGTGGATTCTGTTCATACCCGGGGGCTTTCCTTTTATTATTGAAAAAAATTTTCTAATATCACAAAGAATATAGATTAATAAGGTTGCACTGGTTTATGAAAAAAGCTATAATAATGTTGGTATAAAACACCACCTTTAAGATTATAAGGAAATATTTGATAAATTTTTCACACAGCGACAGCGCGGAGAGGAGAAAAATACATGAGTAGCAGAAGGAAGGACATGAATTTTGATAAAGAGAAGAGGATGCGAGGCTATATTTTAGCTGCTGCGGCATTAATCCTGTTACTGATTTTGACGAAGGATCCGGCCATAGTACAAGCATCCACCGTACCAGCCAAAACAAAGGTTAATTATAAGGTGGACTATCTGGAAGAGACGATAACGGTGAGCGGAGGACCCGGCAACAGCGACCAGTTCTATATCAGTCTGGATAAAGGAAGGAACTGGGAAAGTCTTCCCTCGATTGTGGTATCCGATGCAAAGGTCGGTCAGGTTGATATCTCTGCTATACTGTCCACGAAGGAAGTCAGTGTTTTACTCAAAGGGAATAAGGATACGGAAGAGGTAAGCTGTACCCTGATGAAGGAACCCGATGACCTGAAGATAACTTATGATGCGGTTGGAGGGCAGATCACCTTTTCGGGCAGCAGTACTGCTGAATACCGGAAGGGCAGCAACGGAACATGGAAGACGGCGGTGAATCCGCTGAAAACTGCTGTTTACGAAGTGAAAGGCGCCACCTTGTATTACCGTACGGCGGCAACGGCGAGCACGAGAGCAGGTAAGATAATAAAGGTGAAGATACCGAAGCGTCCGGCTCCTCCGGCAGTAAAACTGGATGGAGGAAAGCTGATTTTCAGTGGGTTTAAGGCTAACGAAACCCAGTATCGTCTGAATGGAAGTTCGGAGTGGAACTATTTTAGTTCTGATCCCAAGGTGAAGAGCATCAGCTTTGCTACCCTTTTAAAGCAGACTTATGAATATAATGTTCCTATACCTGCCTTTGGAATTGAACTGCGCACTGTGGCAACTCCTAAGAAGGCCGCGTCGGGAGAGAGGCTGATGGAAGTTTTGCAGCAGCCGGTTTGCCCCGATACCGTCGCCCTGACAGGAACGACACTGCTGATTACGGATACGGTGAAGAGAAATTACGAATACACTATAGTGGAGAACGGGAAGAAGCTGGATCTGGCAGCTGCAAAATGGACCGGAATATCCCCTAATAAATCTGTAGTAATCAAGAAAGCAGCGATGAATGATAAGGTTTATGTAAGATTAAAGAGTACAGTGGATTCCAGCACAAAGCAGGTCATACCGGCTTCCACCTGCAAAGAATTTACCATAAGCTCCATCAGTCCAAAAAAATAGAACTACATAGTTTTATGAGTTACGCATACCATATTTACTTAGGAGGAGAAGGATGAGAACTTTTAAGCTGGACAGCATTGGTAAGAAGTTGGGGTTATTTACTCAAACTTCGCACTTGAATAAGTGCCTATGCACCTTGAAAATTCAATAATAACTGGCATAAAAATAGCATGAAACCGTCTGGTTTTGGTATAA
>NZ_JBNPXH010000014.1:0-167390 GCF_050433395.1 Anaerotaenia torta | reverse complement strand
GGAAGTGCGGTAACGTATGGAGCTGACTGTTACTAATCGGTCGAGGGCTTGACCTGAAAAGGGTTTGTTCAAAAGGATGTATCATTTTCGTGTGTAGTATTTTGTCAATTCAAAACAGAAAAACCTTGATGGTGTTTCTGTTTTTTTATTATGTAAAGATAAATGATAGGGCCGTTGCAAGGAGGAAGTAATTCGTCTTGCAACGGCCCTAAGTGTTAAGCACCAAGGATGGATCCGATTAGTTGGCTGCCTTCGGCATCCGGTGTAATTCCTTCGGGGAAGGTTAGGTCTGCGACAGTAATATTATCGCCGACATTGGAATTAGATAAGTCGAATTCAAGTGTATGAGGGATGTCCTGCGGTAAGCCCCATACCGATATAACGTCCGTTAAACGGCTCAGAATGAGCTTTTTCGCCTGCAGGAATTCCACTCCTGTGTATCGGATTCCGACATCCGCCTTAATTTTGTCTGTAAATATTACCCTTTGGAAGTCAACATGATGGTATTCATAGTCCTTTGGGGACAGCTGAATTGACTTTACCATTACCTCATGACCTTGCTGATCTTGATTTTCCAGTCTTAAAATACAATTTCTTCCATACTTCTTGATGGTCTTCTTAAAGGCATCTCTTTTCACGGAGATCGGTATCGATTCAATTCCTTTCCCATTGATATTTCCTAACAAATACCCATCCTTTGTAAGCTTGTTATTCTCTGATTTCGCGTTTGAACGAATGTTGAATTCCAATACAGCATCTACTGACATAGATGTACCTCCTTAATAAGTAAAATTCGGTTTATAATAATATTATTCGCTAAATTATATGTATTTCACGAATAGTTTTGGACAAACCTTATATCTATTCTATCTGAATTAAAAAAAATGTCAAGCATTTACTCTATTATTATAATAAATTTATAATATCACCTTATAGTTTTCACTTTATTTTTCTTATATTATAATAAAGATACTTAAAAATATATTTTTTTCCGAATTCTAATTTCCATTCTTGTTATTTTCAGTTTATCCCCTTGTAGATTTGTGCTCTTTACAAAACCATGGATTAACACTATAATAATATTAATATAGAAGGTAAGGCCGAATAATTGCATAAATGCTCGTATGGAGGTAGTAATATGGAAAAGGATAAGTTGAATGAGGCGGTAAGAGAAATCGAGATTATGGAATTCAGAGCTGGTGGTAATTCCTACGGAATTGATGTGAATGACATTCGTGAGATACTGCCTTATGATAAGAACCCTTTGCCAGTGCCCAATGCTCATCCGTTTATTGAGGGAATTATAAAACCGAGGGATTTTTTAATTCCCGTTGTTAATTTGCTGAAGTGTCTGAGGTTGAAGGATTCGGAAGAACTTAAGAATGATATGCTGATTGTAACTGCCATACAGGATTTGAATATTGGTTTTCATGTGGATAGCGTCAGAGGAATATATAGAGTGAAGTCTTCTGATGTGAGGCAGCCGGGCGAAGATCTCACCACTTCTTTTACAGCGGCGGTATCCGGAATTCTTCCTTATGAGGGTTATACCATTGAGGTTCTTAATTTCAGAGTAATGCTGCAGGAAGTGAATCCAAAGCTCTCTATAGGAGCGCAGCCGGAAGCATAAAGCGCAGAAACATAGGGAATTTGCAGGAAATTAGTCTGAATTTGAAAGTGAGTATAATTATTAACAAGGAAATGTTCGATATAGATTATATTGAAGTTTTTTACTATTTTAATGGACGGTGCAATGGATGGCAAAATGTAAAGTATGTAAAAAGAATATCGAGGATGGAACGGAATATTGCAGTGATTGTCAGGATCAGGTTAGTATAAAGGCCAAGGAATCTTATCTTGATAATTTGTTGAATTCTGTTAAAAATGAGCCGTCTGTGGAAAGATTACCTAGGAAGAAGCGCTCCGACGATGGGGCAGGCAGTCCTTCCGAAGCAAAGGGAGAGAATGCTCAAATTCTGGAGTTGGATGAGGATGAATGGTACAGGGCTGATTTTAGTGACGAATTTGATACGCTGGACTATGAAGATGATTTCCAGGAGCTGGCGGCGGAATTCAGCGTAAGTGATGAGGACTTGTTTGGAGAGGATTTATCAAATTTGTTTTCCGGAAATAATCAGGAAAGCGAGCAGCAAGCGGCAGGGATTGAGGCCGTTGCAACGGCAGAAGCGGTTTATATGGATGAAGCACTGACAGAACAGGCGGGAGCAGGCTTGAATCTGCAAGAAGAACCGGCTGCCCTTGAGCCGGATAATGAGCTTGCGGAAGTACCCCCGGCCGGATGGCATGAGGCAGCCGGGGAAGCAAAGGAAGATCAAGAAGAGCCGAATTCCGACAACGGTATAGATTTTGAATTGGATGAATTATTGAATCGCCTGGATGAGCAGAATACAGAGCCTTCAGAGACCGGAGAATATGGGGATCTGCAGGAGATGGCACAACAGCAGGAGGAGTTGCAGAGAATAGAGCAGATAAGTCCGCGGCAGGAACCCGAACAGGACGAAGAGGAGGAAAAGGATGATTTTCTAAGTCTACTGGGTCAGATGTCTGAGGATGACCCGGTAATAGAAGATATCAAGGCAATCCATGATATGCTGGAGAATCCGGATTCTGTTCCGCAGTATGCAAAGAGTATGCCAGGTGATGTAGGTGAGGTATTCTCCGACGCGCTTAAAGGGGTTTCCTCATTGAATGACTATGATATGGGGGAGGAAGAGACTCCTGCAAAGGGGAAGAAGGAAAAGAAGGCTAAGCCCAAGAAGGAAAAGCCAGTCAAGGTCAAGAAAACAAAAGCGATTAAGGAAGCAGAAGAGGCCGGGGAGGTAACGGCTGCGGCAAAGCCGGGAGGCAGTCTGTTCCAGCGGCTCTTTGGAAATGTAAAGGATGAAAAAACAGCTCTCGACCACGAGAAGGAGCAGCGGGAAGAGAGCAAACCGAAGAAGGCTCAGAAGAAGTCTCCGAAGAAGTCAAAGACCGGGAAAAGAGCGGGCGATGACTTGGAAGAGGAGGAGGGCGGCGGCAAGCTCTCCAAAGCAGAAAGACAAAGAGAGAAAGCGGAGAAGAGAAAAGAAAAAGCGGAAAAGAAAGCGGCGGCCAGGAATGCAATTCAGGTTATTGATGAAATTGATGAGGATCCCGGAAGAATTAATCGGGTTGGCGCTGCTCTTGTGTTGTTTTTCTTTGCCATTATTGCTCTGATTGTAGTTCTGGGAACGAATATTATCACCTATACCCTGAGCATTGAATATGCGACAAACTATTTCAATAACCGTAAGTATACCCAGGCCTACAATGAGGTTTATGGCGTGGATATCAAGGATGAGGATATCGAAGTCTACGAGAAGATTATGACGGTAATGTATGTTAATAAGCAATTAAACTCTTATAACAATTACTGTTCCATGGAAAAATATCCGGAGGCTCTGGATTCCCTGCTAAAGGGTCTGGCCCGGTATGATAAGTACATAGAACTGGCTACCCTGCTGGGAATTGAATCAGATATGAATTATGTCAGAAAGCAAATCCTTGCTGAGCTGAAGAATGTATTTCATCTGACAGAGAAGGAAGCACTGCAGATTCTGCAGTATGAAAGAATGGAAGATTACAGCCTGGCGGTATATGATGTTGTTTTGGAGAGAATGAACAATTAGCAGAAATGGACAGAGAAGGAACGGTATGATATGATTGCGATTATTGACTATGATGCGGGTAACTTAAAGAGTGTGGAGAAGGCATTGCTTCATATAGGGGAGCAGGTTGTGATTACCAGGGACAGGGATCGGCTTTTGGCAGCGGACAAGGTGATTCTTCCGGGAGTAGGAGCCTTTGGCGATGCCATGGAGAAGCTGCATCATTTTCAATTGGTAGAGGTGATCAAGGAAATAGCTGCCGGGAATAAGCCCTTGCTGGGCATCTGTTTGGGAATGCAGATTCTTTTTGAGCGCAGCGATGAAGGCGGAGATAGGGAGGGCTTGTCCCTTCTTCCCGGTGAGATACTTCGTATTCCGAAGTCCGAGGGATTAAAGATCCCTCATATGGGCTGGAATTCACTTACGATCAAGGATGGGGCGCGGCTGTACCGTGGAGTAGAACAGCAGGCTTTTGTATATTTCGTTCATTCTTATTATTTAAAGGCGGCCAATCCGGAAGATGTGGCGGCAACTACTCATTACGCCACATCAATTGATGCATCGGTGGAGAGGGGAATGATATTCGGATGCCAGTTCCATCCGGAGAAGAGCGGAGACATAGGGCTGAAGATCCTTAAAAATTTTGCCAGACTATAACCTGATGCAGCGATGGGAGAGACGAAGATGTTTACAAAGAGAATCATTCCATGCCTGGATGTGCATAACGGACGGGTGGTAAAGGGAATTAATTTTGTCAATCTGCGGGATGCGGGAGATCCGGTGGAGGTAGGAGCCGCTTATGACAGGGCAGGAGCTGATGAGCTGGTCTTCCTGGACATCACGGCATCCTCCGATGCAAGGGACATCAAAATGGATATGGTCCGAAGAGTGGCGGAGACGGTATTCATTCCCTTTACCGTTGGCGGAGGCATTCGGACCGTGGATGACTTTAAGATGATACTCAGAGAGGGAGCGGACAAGATTGCGGTGAATACGGCGGCAATTTTAAGACCGGAGTTGATCAGCGAGGCCGCGGATAAATTCGGCAGCCAATGCGTGGTGCTGGCAATCGATGCCAAGCGCAGACCCGACGGCTCCGGCTGGAATGTATATAAGAACGGCGGCCGGGTGGATATGGGAATGGACGCGGTGGAATGGGCTGTGGAGGCATGCAGAATGGGTGCCGGTGAGATCCTTCTTACCAGTATGGACTGTGACGGGACCAAAGAGGGCTACGATCTGGAGCTGACGAGAACCATAGCGGAGAATGTTCCGGTGCCGGTAATTGCATCCGGAGGGGCAGGTACCATGGAACATTTCTATGATGCTCTGACCATAGGCAAAGCGGACGCGGCTCTGGCAGCTTCGCTATTTCATTATAAAGAACTGGAGATCATGGATCTGAAACGTTACATGAGAGACAGAGGAATTAGTGTGCGTTTGTAATAATGTCATAATAATGGATCGGACTCTTTATGGAAAGAGGTGTGGATATGGGAGCAATTAACAATGACTGGCTGAGTGCAATCGGAGGCGAATTCCGCCAGCCTTACTATAAGGAGCTCTATAAATTTGTAAAATCAGAATATGGAAGGTATACCGTTTATCCTAATGCGGACGATATCTTTAACGCATTTCATTTTACACCCCTGAGCCAGGTTAAAGTGGTAATTCTGGGGCAGGATCCCTATCATAATGTGGGTCAGGCTCACGGAATGTGCTTCTCGGTAAAGCCGGGGGTAGAGATACCGCCGTCCCTTGAGAATATCTATAAGGAGCTTCAGGAGGATCTGGGCTGTTATATTCCCAATAACGGATATCTGGAGAAATGGGCAAGGCAGGGAGTCTTATTGCTGAACACGGTGCTGACCGTGAGGGCACATCAGGCCAACTCCCATCAGGGTATGGGATGGGAACGCTTTACCGATGCCGTAATACAGGCTGTTAATGCACAGGACAGGCCCATTGTCTTCCTGCTATGGGGCAGGCCCGCGCAGCTTAAGAAAACCATGCTGAATAATCCCAGGCATCTGATTCTGGAGGCACCGCATCCCAGCCCGCTGTCGGCATACCGGGGCTTCTTCGGCAGTAAGCATTTCAGCCGGACCAATGAATTTCTCACCCGGCAGGGACTGGAACCCATTGACTGGCAGATTGAGAATATATAGAGCCTGAGATACTGCCTCATCTTTCCTACTCAACCGTGATTAAGGTTTATAACGCCCCGCAGCGGTGTTATACTATGATAAAAGGGAGAGCGGAGGTTGAAGATGGGATATTGGTTAGAAGAGATGGGAAGTTTTTTTGATACCCGAAGCGGTACCTATGAGGAGCATATGCTGACAGAGATCGATGGTATGGAAGAGGCCTATCATGAGATAGCCAGGCATATTCCCGATGGGCGGAACAGGAAGCTGGTAGATCTGGGCTGCGGAACCGGGCTGGAGCTGGAGAAGATTTTTCTCAGGAATCCGGATATGATAGTAACGGGCATTGACTTATCTTCGGGAATGCTGGGAATCCTGCAGGATAAATTTAAATCAAAAAAGCTGGACTTGCATCAGATGAGCTATTTTGATTTTGACTATGGGGACCGGGAGTATGATGCGGCCTTGTCCTGCATGACGCTCCACCATTTCAGCCATTGTGATAAGATTCAGCTGTATACCAGGCTCTGCCGGGGATTGGCTGAAAACGGAAGATATGTGGAATGTGATTATATGGTGGAGGAACAGACGCTGGAGGACTATTACTATGCGGAGAATGAAAGGATACGCAGGGAACATGGTATTTCGGAAGGATTCTATCATTACGATACCCCCTGTACAATAGACAATCAGATAAAAATGCTGACCCAGGCCGGTTTCTCCAAAGTAGAGAAGGTATTTCACAAGGGCACTACGGTGATTCTTGTTTGCAGTAAATAGAGACATGGTTAAACCCTGAGCTTATGCTGATGAAGCATTTGCTCAGGGCTTTTTTTGTGAGGCTCTGTGTCAATAGTTGGATGGGATTCACTGAATCCCGCCCATTACTATGTTTGGAGCCGTTTTAATGATTGGTTTTATCCATATTCTTTACAGCTGTTGATAGCATCAGCTTGATCCGGTTGAGCTGATTTACCTCGCTGGCACCGGGATCATAGTCAACCGCAACAATATTGGCTTCGGGATGCTGCTTTCTCAGCTCCTTGATGACTCCCTTTCCCACAATGTGGTTGGGCAGACAGGCGAAGGGCTGGGCGCACACAATATTATTTACACCGGAATGGATCAGTTCCAGCATCTCGCCGGTTAAAAACCAACCCTCACCGGTCTGGTTTCCGATAGATACCACCGGTTCCGCATAGGCGGCCAGCTTACTGATAGGCACCGGCGGAGTGAAGCGCTTGCTTCTTGCCAGCTCACGCTTGGCGGTTCCCCGTATCTGCTCTAATGCCCAGATTACCAGATTGCCGATCCGCGCGCTGGATTTTTTCTTCCCCAGATATCTTGCCTTGAAATTGTTATTATAAGAGCTATAAAGGAAGAAATCCAACAGATCCGGTACTACCGCCTCGGCTCCTTCCGCCTCCAGCAGCTCCACCAGATAATTGTTGGCAGAGGGGAGGAACTTGACCAGGATCTCACCCACAATTCCGACTCTGGGCTTCTTAAGACCTTCCTCCAGGGGAAGCCGGTCAAACTCCCGGATGATGCCCCGGAGATTGCGTTTATACTCGCCCCAGTTTCCTTTGGCCAGGCTCTTAATGCAGATATCCCGCCATTTTTCATGAAGGGCATTGGCGGAGCCGGGAACCTTTTCATAGGGTCTGGTACGGTAGAGCACTCTCATGAATACATCCCCGTATACCAGGGACTGCATTGCTGTCAGGAGAAGCTTCGGTGTTATTTTTAAGCCCGGATTCTTCTCAAGGCCGGAGGCGCTTAAGGAAACCACAGGCACCTGGGACATTCCGGCTCTCTCCAGAGCTCTTCGGATAAATCCGATGTAATTGGTAGCCCGGCATCCGCCTCCTGTCTGGGTGATCATTACGGCTACCTTATTCAGATCATATTTGCCGGATAACAGGGCATCCATGATCTGGCCCACCACCATCAGGGAGGGGAAGCAGGCATCGTTGTTCACGTATTGAAGTCCCACATCGATGGAACGGCGGTTGTCGTTGGGCAATACCACCACCTGGTATCCTCCGCTTCGAAGCGCCGGTTCCAGCAGGTCAAAGTGGATCGGGGACATCTGGGGAGCGAGGATGGTATAGGTATCCTTCATTTCCTCTGTAAATACTACCCTGTGATGAGCGGCTGAATTAATCCGGGGCTTGATATGCTTCGCCTCACGCTCCCGCACTGCCGAAAGCAGGGAACGGATGCGGATTCTGGCGGCGCCCAGATTGTTCACCTCATCGATTTTCAGCACGGTGTAGATTTTGCCTGATTTCGTAAGAATATCATTCACCTGATCCGTTGTCACCGCGTCCAGGCCGCAGCCGAAGGAGTTCAGCTGGATCAGCTCCAGGTTGGACTGGGTTCGTACATAGGAAGCGGCGGCGTATAATCTGGAATGGTACATCCACTGATCGATTGCAATGGTGGGCCGGTCCACCTCCCCCAGATGGGAAATGGAATCCTCGGTCAATACCGCTGCGCCATAGGAATTAATCAGCTCCGGTATGCCATGGTGAATCTCCGGGTCAATATGGTACGGACGCCCGGCAAGGACGATACCCTTGCGGCCCGAGGCCCGCAGATAGGCCATGGTTTCTTCGCCCTTTTTGCGCATATCCTCTCTGGCAGCCAGCAATTCCGACCAGGCCCTGGCACATGCGTTCTTAATCTCGGAGGCGGGAATTCCTTTGCCGGTGAAAATCTCAGTCAGCCGGGCAGATAGAATTTCTTCGCTTTCAAAGGAAAGGAAGGGATTATCGAAGAGGATGGAAGGATCTTTCAGTTCCTCCACGTTATTTTTAATGTTCTCAGGGTAAGAGGTTACAATGGGGCAGTTATAGTGATTGTTCACCCCGTCAATTTCTTTTCGCTCAAAGGGAATACTGGGATAAAATATATATTTTACACCCTGGTCGATGAGCCATTTGATATGCCCATGAGCCAGCTTGGCAGGATAGCACTCGGATTCGCTGGGGATGGATTCAATGCCAAGCTCATAAATTTTCCTGCTGGAGACCGGAGACAGGGCGATATGGTAGCCCAGCTCTGTGAAGAAGGTGTGCCAGAAGGGATAGTTCTCGTACATATTAAGCACCCGGGGGATGCCCACGGTGCCCCGTCCGGCCTCTTCCGGCTTCCGGCCGGGATAGGAGAAATAACGCTCCATCTTGTATTCAAAGAGATTGGGAATATTGTCAACATTCTTTTCCTTGCCGAGACCCCGCTCACAGCGGTTGCCTGTGATGTATTGCCTTCCTCCGGTGAATTTGTTAATAGTGAGGAGGCAGTTGTTTCCGCAGCGCTTGCAGCGTGCCAGGGAGGTATCGAATTTCAGCTCGTTGATCTCGTCAATGGAGAGCATGGAGGACTTCTCCATGGAGGCTTCCTCCCCCGCATAATGCTTACGGGCAATCAGGGCGGCACCGAAGGCCCCCATGATGCCTGCGATATCCGGCCTTACGGCACTGCAGCCGGAGATGGTCTCAAAGCTTCGGAGAACGGCGTCATTGTAGAAGGTACCGCCCTGCACTACCATTTTGGAACCGAGATCCTTTGGATTGGTGATCTTTATTACCTTATATAATGCGTTCTTAATGACAGAGTAGGCGAGACCGGCAGAGATATCCGCTACGGTAGCGCCCTCCTTCTGTGCCTGCTTCACCTTGGAGTTCATGAAGACAGTGCAGCGGGTACCCAGATCAATGGGATTCCTGGCAAACAGGGCAACCTTGGCGAAGTCCTCCACTTCATAGTTCAGGGATTTGGCAAAGGTTTCGATAAAGGAGCCGCAGCCGGAGGAGCAGGCCTCGTTCAGAAGCACATTGTCCACCGTATGGTTGCGAATCTTGATGCATTTCATATCCTGTCCGCCGATATCCAGGATGCAGTCGACTTCCGGTTCGAAGAAGGCCGCCGCATGGTAATGGGCAACGGTCTCCACCTCTCCTTCATCCAGCATGAGAGCAGCCTTAATTAGGGCTTCCCCATAGCCGGTGGAACAGGAACGGACAATTTTTGCATCCTTCGGGAGCAGTTCAAATATTTCCTTGATGGAACGGATTGTAGTCTTGAGAGGGCTGCCGTTATTATTGCTGTAAAAAGAATAAAGAAGGGAGCCATCCTCGCCCACCAGCGCCACCTTGGTGGTGGTGGAACCGGCATCAATGCCCAGATAGCAATTACCTGCGTATTCCTGAAGATTGCCCTTTTTTACAGTATGTACGGAGTGCCTTTTCTTAAATTCTTCGTATTCTTCTTCGTCCGCGAACAACGGTGTCATCCGGTTGACTTCAAAATCCATCTTAATGCCCTGGGACAGCATATCATGCAGGATGGCCAGCTCCTTGCCTCCATCACTGCCGGCCGTTCCGGCTTTGGAGTTCATGGCGGCACCGATTGCCGCAAAGAGATGGGAATGGGCCGGAGCGATGACTTGCTCCGGTGACAGGTTCAGCGTGCGGATAAAGGCGGATTTAAGCTCACTCAAAAAGTGAAGAGGACCGCCCAGGAATGCCACATTACCCCGAATAGGCTTACCGCAGGCAAGACCGCTGATGGTCTGATTTACCACAGCCTGGAAGATGGAAGCGGAGAGGTCCGGTTTGGTGGCGCCCTCATTAATCAGGGGCTGGATATCCGACTTGGCAAATACACCGCACCTGGCGGCAATGGGATAGATGGCCTGATAGTTCTTGGCGTATTCGTTCAGGCCGGAAGCGTCCGTCTTGAGCAGGCTTGCCATCTGGTCGATAAAGGAGCCGGTGCCTCCGGCACAGATACCGTTCATCCGCTGTTCGATTCCATTGGTAAAATAAATTATTTTTGCATCCTCGCCGCCCAGCTCGATTGCAACATCGGTTTGAGGGGCATAATCCTGAAGCGAGGTAGAAACGGCCACCACCTCCTGGACAAAGGGGATATCCAGGTGCTTCGATATGGTCAAACCTCCCGAGCCGGTGATAACCGGGGATACCTTAAGATTGCCGAGAGCGTCCTGAGCCTTATTCATCAGGCCCGCAAGAGTCTCCTGAATATTGGCGTAATGACGCTCGTAATCGGAAAACAATAAGTCTCCGGTCTCATTTATAATTGCAATTTTTACTGTTGTAGAACCGATATCAATACCTAATCTATAATTACTCATATTAAAAACCATGCCTTTCTTGCTGCCTGCATGCTTTAAACCGGATGCCCAATAAACTCCCTATATTATACGATACCTGTCCTTGAAGTTCAACAGCATTATTTCACAGAAAGAAAAACAATTTCTTAATTATTTATAAAACATTTGGCAACTTTATATGTATAAGACGGGAACCTCATTCTTTTCCAACCGTATATTGGAACAGAGATCAGAACCGCATCGGCTGAACTTTTACATTTAATTAAATTTTAAGGATTAATAGATTTTCTTTTGTTTGACAAAGATAGCATTAAACCATATAATTGTTTTTGAACCGGTTGGTTCATTTGGATTAAATGAAAAAGGATGTGGTAAGGATGGAAGCCGGCCCCGGTAGTAGTCATCAGGGTAACTGTTTCGACAACATAATAGGGACTGTAACAGGCAGCAGGTTGTAGTATGGTATACGCTGAGGGCGAACTTTCGCCTTGGGATATAGGATGCTTACGATTCACTGCCTGAAGTGCAGTGGAAAGGAGCATAGGATGATTGATATTTTTAGAACAACGGAGGGTGCGTTACAACGGCTGACGGAGATTACCGAGGGCAGCTGGGTTGCCATGACCGCGCCTTCCGCAACAGAGTTAATGGAAATTGCGGAAGCAACAGGAATTGAGGTGGATCACCTCAGAGCGCCTTTGGATGAGGAGGAGCGGGCCAGAATTGAAGTGGAGGATAATTATACCCTGATTTTGGTTGACATTCCCACCCTGGAGAAGAGGAATGATAAGGATCGTTATGTTACGATCCCGTTGGGTATCATTGTAGCCAGTAATTTTCTTGTTACCGTATGTCTGGAGGAGACTCCGATTTTAAAATGCTTCATTGACGGGCGGGTCAGGGATTTTTATACTTATAAGAAGACCCGCTTTATTCTTCAGATCCTGTACCGGAATGCATCTACTTTCCTGCAGCATCTGAGAACCATAGACCGCAAGAGCGAGGAGATTGAGCGCAAGCTGCATATTTCCACTCAGAACCGGGAGCTCATTGAACTGCTGGAGCTGGAGAAGAGTCTGGTGTACTTCACTACGGCGCTGCGTTCCAATGAGGTGGTATTTGAGAAGATGCTGAAGCTGGAGAGCATCAAGCACTACCCCGAGGATGAAGATCTCCTGGAGGACCTGATTATTGAGAATAAGCAGGCCATTGAGATGGCGAATATTTACAGCGGAATTCTGAGCGGAACCATGGATGCGTTTGCATCAATTATTTCCAATAATCAGAATCTGGTGATGAAGTTTCTGGCGGCAGTAACCATTGTTTTGGAGATTCCTACGATGATTGCCAGCTTCTACGGAATGAACTTTACAGATATTCCTGGCAAGGATAATCCCTACGGGTTTTACTTCATCGGGTTGGCAGCGGTAATCCTGGCGGTGATCATTGCTTTGATCTTCCGAAAGAAGAAGGTATTCTAGGTATGACAGAAAGGCACAGGTGTTGCATATGAAGTTTTTGGACAGGTTGGAACGAAGATTTGGGAGGTATGCGATTCCGAATCTGATGATATATGTTGCAGGTTTATTTGCCGTCGGACTGATTCTTGGGGCGGTTCCCAATCCCATGGTCTGGGGGCTGCTGACTCTGGATTTTCCCTCTGTTATGCGGGGACAGGTATGGCGTCTCATCACCTGGATTATTCCCGTTGCATCAGTGGGCGGCATTCTGTTCCTGGTGATTTCGGTTTATTTTTATTATATCATCGGTAATTCCCTGGAGCGGGCCTGGGGAGCGTTTCGTTTTAACCTGTATTTCTTTTCCGGGATCTTTTTCAACATTATTGCATCCTTATTGACTTATCTGATTACCGGGATTAGTATATCGCCCAGCCTCAGTTTTATCTGCGGTACAATGTTTTTTGCCTTTGCGGCAATATATCCTAACACCCAGTTTTTTATGTATTTCCTGATACCGATTAAGGCAAAGTATCTGGCATGGATCCAGGGAGCATTCTATATCTATCAGGCGTTTACTTATATAATCAACGGTAGATTTATATACATTGTTCCGTTGGTGGTATCCTTTGCTAATTTCCTTATCTTTTTTTTCCTGACGAGAAATTATCACAGGCTGTCTCCCGGTGAATATAAGCGCAGGGCTAATTACCGGAGGCAGATGAATGAGGGAAAAAACAGCGGGAATGTCACGCAATTTCACGGGAAGAATGTGATTACCCGGCATAAGTGTGCCATTTGCGGCAGGACGGAATTGGATGGAGACAATCTGGAGTTCCGCTTCTGCTCCAAATGTGACGGGAATTATGAATATTGTATGGATCATCTATTTACCCATGAACACGTTCACAAATGAACAGCCATAAAATAGCAGGCAATGGGATAATATGATGCAGCAGGCATGTTGGCGGATAAAAGGAGCTGTTGCAAACTGACTTCAGTTAGTTGAGCAACAGCTTGTTTTGGATAAATGATAAAAATATAGGATGGTAATGGGATATGAACAAAAAGATGAAAAATATGGTTCAGGAAATTCGGAGCGGGAGACAGCTTGAAGAGAATCTGCCCCAGCTTTTTAGCCACATGGCGGATCAGTATCGAATCTATGGGGCGGTAAGACTGGCAATGCATTATTATGCTTTTTATGAGGCATATGCGGAGGAGAGGACAGAGAGCGGAACCTACAGTATAAGCTTCGCAAGTCCCATGACAGTCAAAATCAATGAGATCATAAGGAAGGGCGTTCTCTCAGGCTGCACCGGAGAAGAGAGGGAGAAAGCAGTTGCTGAGATAGATTCCCTTCGTAATGACATCTTCAAGCGGATGAATATTCTGACCGTGTATGCAGACATCTTTCAGATATATGAATATGTGCTGAACCGTCTGGAATACCGGTTTAGAGAGGGATGGGAACCGATCGATGAAGAGGAATTTGCCAGGGAGATCCTGCAGTATATCTTTGCAGAGGAAGACAATCTGGTGATTAATGAGAATATCCGGGAGATTGTCGGACAGCTGCCGGTCCGTATCACCAGACAGAAGTATTTTGATCTGCTGGAGGACAGCCTGAAAGCATATCTGGGAGGGGAGGCGTCTTCTTTGCAGACCTTCCTTTACATGCTTCGCACCTCTGCCATGCTGTATCATGAGGAGGGCATGGAAGAGCTCTATCCGGAGCTGGCCGGCCAGAGAGAGCAGATGGCGGCTTTTGATTATAAGAATATCACGAAGGAAGCCTATGACCAGGCATCGGATCTGCTGCAGACAGCGACCCGGAGGATTGGGGAGGAAGCGGATATTTATTTTAGCTTACAGGAGATTGTCAATGAGGTATATGTAATGCTTCTATGCACGGCTTATGCAGGCATGGGGGACAGCGCTCATGAGGGAGCCGCAGCAACGGCGGCGGACATTATCCGCGAGATTAATATATGCTTCGATCAGCCGGAAGTACCAAATCTGCCGGTTGGGCTGCTGGACAGGTTTTTGGAGCTGGAGGGAGTACAGGAGGATTTGTCTTATGAGCTTACCTCCCTGGAAGATATTCTCTATGAGGCGGGACATTCCCGGAAGGCATTGGTACAGGGCATGATGCTGGAACAGCTGCTGCAGGTGTTGCTCCGTTCCCAAAGGCTGCTATCCAACAGCCTTTTTGCTGAGCTGGATGAAGCCTCTGGGGAAGACATTGTGGATGAGGAGCTTTTAGAGAGGGAAACAAAGACCCTGCTTCAGGAAATGAGCGAGCTGCTGGCCGGTCAGGATAGGATGGTCAGCCGGGCGGTGATGGCCAATACCATGAATAAGCTGCCGGTATTCTTCCGGGATCATAAGGAAGTAATGGAATATGTTCGTTACAGTATAGAGCGCTGCTCGGATCAGTATGAAAAAGCCGCCTGTCATGAAATTATTCACGGGCTGTTTGCAGTTTCTGAAATTATGTCGGAATAGGACTGTATTATTGATGGTAATCTGTGGTATACTTAGATGTGCCATTAGGGGGTCATTGGTTTATGATTTTGTGGAATGAGAGTCTTTATGTCGGAAATAAAATAAAGAGAAGAAAAAACAGAGTGATAGCCTCCATGAATAACAGGGAAGCTGTTTTTGGCGTGTACTGTATTGCTTTTGCCTCAAATCCCAATAACCTGTTTGATATCTATGAGGCCAATGAATTGTTATTCCCCTGCTATCAAAGATCTGAGATCCGAATAGCGGGACTGGCAGGCGGAAAGCAGGAAGCGGTTGAACTGGCTCATGATATGCTGATGGAGGTATATCGGAAGACAGGAAAGTTTGATGTCCGGATTTATTTTACATAAGATGTCCTGACCGGGGCTTTGGCTTGCGGGAAGGATCATATTCATGAATGATGGGTGGTTGATTAAATAGGAATGCTTCATATTATATGGATTCTGTTGAAAATAATCGGTATATTATTGCTCTCGATCCTGGGGCTGTTCCTTTTGCTGGTTACGGTGACCTTGCTGGTGCCGGTTCGGTACCGGGCGGAAGTCAGACATGGTGAGGGTTTATTCTTTCTGAAGGGAAGAGTGAACTGGCTTTTTCATATTCTTCATGTCAATATATCCCATATCGAGGGAGTTTGGCATATCCGGGCCAGGATCTTCGGCTATGTGCTCTTCGACAATCTCAGGCCCAGGAAACCCGGACGGCCGGAGGGCAAGGACAAGTCGGGGAAAGCAAAGAGACGAAAAAGGGAAGCAGCGGGGAAGAGAGCGGCAGAGCAGAAGGAAGCAGCCAGAGATACGGATACGCTTCAGGATGTCGGAGAAGAGATAAGCGAAAGCAGGACTGAGCCGATGATCTCAGAGCAAAAGATCCGGGATCAGAAGACGGAGGGCATCGGGCGGCCGGAGGAGACCGGAACGGTGCAGCCGATGAAGAGGGCGGAAGAAACCGGGAAGGCAAAGTATTCGGAGGAGGCGGAAGCTGCGGATAAAACAGAACCTATGGATAACGAGGAACCGATCGGTAAGGAAGACCCCATGGGAGAAGCCGGGGATGATGAAGCTTCGGAAGCGGAAGAGAATCCGGAATATGGCGGCAAAGCGAAGAAACAGCCGCTGTTTCGGAGAATCGCGGACAAGCTTCGCGGCATCTATAGGAAAATTGCCGCGATGCTGCGTCAATGGAAGGAAAAGATACTCGGCCTGTTTGCAACGATATCCTCTGCCAGGGATAAAGGAAGGCTGATCATGGATTTTATCAGAAATGAGAGAAACCGCGAGGGTTTTCAAGTTACCTGGGGCAGTCTGAAAAAAGCACTTAAGCACATTATGCCAAGGAAATTAAGATCAAAGCTGGTGTTTGGTACAGGAGATCCTTGCTCTACAGGACAGGCTTTGGGCGCGATGAGTATTCTATACAGCTTTTACGGAGACAGAATTCAGATTACGCCTGATTTTGAAAACAGCAGGCTGGAAGGCGAGCATTTTGCCAGCGGAAGAATAAGATTGGTCACAATTCTAATAATACTAATTAGATTGTTATTTAATAAAGGCTTTAAGAAACTGAAAGGGAATTTTAATATTTTGAAGGAGGCGTTATAAATGGCGGATAATAATTTTAATTCAACCGTGGAATCTCTGTTCAAAGGCATGGACAGCTTTTTAACTACGAAGACGGTGGTTGGTGATGCGGTAAAATTTGACGACGGAACAATTATATTACCATTAGTTGAAGTAAGCTTCGGTGTTGCGGCGGGTGCGTTTGCAGGGGATAAGAAAAACAATGCAGGCGGCGGTATGGGCGGCAAGATCACCCCCAGCTCCCTCCTGGTGATCCAGAACGGCGCCTCCAAGGTAGTGAACATCAAGGATCAGGACAGCGTATCCAAGATCATCGACATGGTCCCCGACGTGATCAACAAATTCACCAAGGGCAAGAAGAAGGATGAGATGGACGAGCGTGTAGCTGACGTAATGAAGAAACAGACAGAAGCTACCGTGAAAGAATGAGCTAAGTCAGCAGATGTTTAGTAGATACTTAGTCGTTGTGCAGGGAAAATTCCGGGTACCGTCCGGATGGCACACGGAATTCTGTTACACTCGTTTTGAAAATTTTTCTTGCATTATATCTTATATTCTGATAGAATGAATGTGTTTGTAAGGTCAGTTGGACCTATATTAAACAAAGGAGGTGCTTTCGATGGCAAAATGTTCAATATGTGATAAAGGTGCTCACTTTGGAATCGCTGTGAGTCATTCTCATAGAAGATCTAATAAGATGTGGAAATCTAATGTGAAATCTGTTAAGGTTAACGTCAATGGTGCAGCAAGAAAAATGTATGTTTGTACTTCCTGTCTTAGATCCGGAAAAGTAGAACGCGCATAAGGAAAGGATGGGTGTCAGGGGATCTTGACACCCTCTTTTTTTAGTTACAGAATAGGTTATAGCCTAAGAGCAGTAATAAAATAATAATACATATTGCCAGGATTCCATTGGTAATGAAGAGCATGATTGTCATTCCGATGGCGATCCAGAACAGGATGAACCCGAACATTCGCTTCATGATAACCTCCAGCATACCGCCAATTACGGTGTATATATATCTAATATTATGCTGGAACGCTGCGGGTTATCTCAATTATGATAAAAACCGCCGGGCAATTTCAGAAAGTCGGTGCAGGAAGAGCAAAAATCCGGCAAAAGAAATTTGGCGTTAGAAGAATAGATGGAAAATGATATGGATACCGGAATAAATGGTTATACTATGAAAAAATATAGTAAGCTGTACTTTTCAAATGCTGGTTTTGCAGTTATAATATCATTATAAAAAGCAATGGAAACAGCATAATCCCCAAAAGGCTATGCGGCATGCACAAGCCTTGCAGGAGGCATGTGCCGGAACCCGGATGCAGGGTATTCCGGTAGAATGGAGGTTGGTATGAAAGGATATATGACGACACAGAACGGTGAAATATCAATTGATAACGACGTATTGGCAAAATATGCCGGAGCCTCAGCCGTGGAGTGCTTTGGTGTGGTCGGAATGGCCTCCGTCAACATGAAAGACGGAATTGTTAAGCTTCTGAAAAGGGATAATTTGAGCCATGGCGTGAATGTTACTTTAGAGGACAATGTGATAACCATTGATCTGCATATTATCGTTTCCTATGGTGTAAGCATCTTTGCGGTAGCTGATAATCTCATCAGCAATGTGAGATATAATGTTGAAGAATTCTCAGGACTTGAGGTAAAGAAGATAAATATTTACGTTGAAGGAGTCAGAGTAATTGACTGATTTTGATCTGTGATCAATCTTGAGAAGCAACGTTTAAGGAGGAAGAAACCAGTGGTCATTAAGACGATAGATGCGACAACTCTGAAGAAGATGTTTCTTGCCGGAGCCGCAAGCATTGAAGCAAAGAAAGAGATAATTAATGAATTGAATGTATTTCCGGTACCCGATGGAGATACGGGTACGAATATGACATTGACGATCATGTCAGCGGTAAAGGAAGTGAATGCACTTTCGAATCCGACAATTGAAGGGTTGGCAAAGGCGATATCGGGCGGTTCCCTGCGGGGAGCCAGGGGCAATTCTGGTGTTATCTTATCCCAGCTGTTTCGTGGCTTTACAAAGGAGATTAAGGATTGTAAGGAAATCAATGTCACCATCATGACCAATGCGCTTCAGAAAGCGGTGGAGACGGCTTATCGTGCCGTTATGAAGCCGAAGGAAGGGACTATTCTGACTGTGGCAAGAGGCGCGGCAGAGAAGGCTGCTGAATTGGTAGCCGAGACGGATGATCTGGTGGTGTTTGGCCGTGAGATAATAGATCATATGGAAATCGTCCTGAAGAATACCCCTGAGCTGCTTCCGGTATTGAAGGAGGCAGGCGTGGTGGATTCCGGCGGACAGGGCCTGCTTGAGATTGTCAAGGGCGCTTATGACGCGTTCCTGGGCAAGGAAATCTCCCTGGAAATGTCCTTTACAGGCACCGCCTCCGGTGAGACGGCTTCCGGAGTGACAAGGGAGCGAATTTCTACAGACGATATTAAATATGGATATTGTACGGAATTTATTATTATGTTGGATAAGAGCCGGGAAAGCGCTTCCAAGGAATATACCATGGCGGAGGAGGATGAATTCAAGGCTTATCTGGAATCCATCGGAGATTCCCTTGTGCTTGTATCGGATGAAGAGGTGGTTAAGGTACATGTACATACCAATGACCCCGGACTGGCAATTCAGAGGGCGTTGACGTATGGTTCCTTGACCAATATGAAGATTGACAATATGCGGGAAGAGCATAATGAACGGGTAATTGTGAATGCCGAAAAGGCGGCACAGGAGCCTAAGAAGGCAGTGCCGCAGAAGCCCAGGAAGAAGGCGGGATTTATCGCCGTATCCATGGGTGACGGCCTGGACGAGGTCTTTACCGGTTTGGGTGTGGATTATATTATTAAGGGCGGGCAGACCATGAATCCCAGCACGGAAGATATGCTCGACGCCATTGGAGAGGTAAATGCAGATAATATCTTTATTCTTCCCAATAACAGCAATATCATTCTTGCGGCGGAGCAGGCAAAGCATCTGACCGAGGATAAGAATGTTTATGTAATTCCCTCTAAGACAGTGCCCCAGGGCATTACCGCAGTCATTAATTTTGTCTATGACAAGGCTCCGGAGGAGAATGCCGAGAGAATGACGGAAGAGATGAAGAAGGTGAAGTCCGGTCAGGTTACCTATGCCGTCCGGGATACCAGCATCGACGGTAAGGAGATCAAACAGGGCAATATCATGGGTATTGGTGATAAGACAATTATGGCGGTTGGTACCGGCATCAACTCAACCACTCTGGAGCTGATTATGTGTCTGACAGACGAGGATTCGGAGCTCATCAGTCTGTACTACGGAGAAGAGATCAGTGAAGAGGATGCTAATAAGCTGGGAGAAGAAGTAGCGGAGCTTTATCCGAATCTGGATGTCGAGGTTCACTACGGCGGACAACCGATTTATTATTATGTATTATCCGTTGAATAGAACAGAATAGAATAGGCATTACGTAAGAGAAATGCTTCAACTTAGTGGTTCGCAGGAATGCTGAACCACTTTTTGATACAGAATATCGGGGTAATAAGCAGCGGGAGGAATGAGAATATGGATATGGACAGAATACCAAGACCGGGGCAGATTTATAAGCATTTTAAGGACAGGCTCTATCAGATTATAACGGTGGCAAGCCATACGGATACACAGGAGAGAATGGTGGTATATCAGGCTTTATACGGAGATTATAAAGCATACATCCGGCCGCTGGAGAATTTTCTCAGTGAAGTGGATCATGAAAAATATCCTCTGGTAACTCAGAAATACCGTTTTGAGCTCTGCGCGGATCTGGGAGCGGCGATTGGAAATGAGTCCGAAGGAAGTGAGGCAGCTGATTCCTATAGCAAGTCTGGTGAGATGGGTAGAACTAGTGAGAGGAACAGCATAAGTGCTTCCGATAGTAATGCAGGAACATATACGGCTGAACCGGAAGCAGGGATGGAATCAGCCGATCAGATCAATGTGGTTCTGCTGCAATTTTTGGATGCAGACTCTTATTATAAAAAGCTGGAGGTTGTCACTTCAAACCGGAAGCATTTAAATGACAGGCTAATTAATGATATGGCAGTTGCCTTGGACTGTATGATTGAAGAAGGCCCCCTTGACCAGAGAATTCAAGGCTTGCTCCAATGCTTGGAAGCAATGTGCCGTTTTGAAAATAAAAGGCTGAGATAACTATAACGAAAGGAAGAGAAGATATGCTCCCCGTCAGGTGAATAACTGGAAAGGGAGCATATCATTTTTTAGCTTATGGATTGATGCATGGGCCTTCTACATAAAAGACCCCATTTGTCAGCGGTTTTTCACGATCCGGCTTTTCCAGAATACCTCTTGCAATCAGTTCCTCGGTCACATATCCTGTAATGGAATGAACAAAGCAGGAGACCCACTGGTTGATCTGACGTTCAAGACGCTTTGGAACGAAGGATTGGAAATACTCCCTGATGTTCAATATCAGGTTAGTGAGCAGTTTTTCAATCCGTTTATCCTCCAGCCGGAATAATCCGGAGAACTCGGAGAACTGATCCTGAGTGAAACAGGCAAAGTTCAACTGATAGCCTGTTGTGTCTTTACGGATCAGATTCCTCTGCAGGAGACGGACAATATCATCCTCGGACAGGGAACCCTCCGGGATAATGCCGTTCGTGCTTTTCTGCGGGATCCGGTTTGCGGACAGCCACCGTGTGCCGCCATTGTGGTAGATGCTGCTGCAGAAGTATTTGAAGATATGATAATAGTAGATAATACTGCTCTCCTCGTCCGTACTGTTACAGCCGGAATTGTATTCCCCGCCCTGATCGTTCTCATCCTTTGCTTCCTCTATCAGAAACCATCCGTAGCCGCCGTCTTTTCTCGGGGGATAAGGGCCTTGGGCGAGTCCGGGCAGTTCATCCATAATGTTTCGGATTGCTGCGCGCAGAACAAGAGGAAGCGCGATATAACCCAGGCGGGCCATTCCGAAATGGTGGCCATAAAAGTGCATGGCTGTGACCTTGCGGGAGCGTTCTGTAAATTGCTTCTCAAAGTAATCTGCAATATCGCTGATCAGCGGTGCAAATTGCTTCTCCATCTGCTCTTTGTCTTTTAGACGAAGTATGATGAAATTGGCTGCGTACTTACTTCCGATCTGCTCTATTGCATCGCCGTAGAGCAGATGCGGCAGGGCATCCTCGATGTACATGGTGGGAAGTCCGGTTTTTAAGCTGATCTCCTCAATGGTAAGAGGCTTCTCGTAGGCCGTCTCGCATATTGCGCGGGCCACCTGGCCGGAAAGATAGGCTCCGGTATTCAATGCGCCGTTGCAGGTGGTGGTTTGCCAGTTAATGTGTTTGTAGATCTTGTCCATCTTATGGTCTCCTATCCGCTTCTTGATTTTGCGGCGGCTTATATTAAGCCGCCATTTGATTGTTGTCTCCGGCAGAGAATACTTTTTGGAGAGATCCCTGATCGGCAGTTCCCCGATGTAGTAATCTACCAGAAGGTTCTTATACTGGGAGGAGAGGGTGTGAAGATACCGGAAAACGGTCTCGTATTCATCGGTGACAGTCAGGCGGTCAACAAAGTCATAATCATCCGCCAGGTCAAACAACGCATCTTCAGAGTAGAATTCAGCACGGACATGCTTTGCTTCGCAGTAGCGTGCGTATCTGTTGTGAGCAATGCGCCATACCCAGGCATCGAATGACTGAATCTCGTATTTCCCTGCCCCGTCGAGGACGTGAAGTATGATTTCGCTGGCAAGATCCTCTGCATCGTGCCGGTTGCTCACCCGCTTCAGGCAGAAACGGAAAACCGGCTCGATAAATTTCAAGATCTCATTTTCCAATGGCTTCACTCTAACCCTCCTCTCTGCAATCATGATTACACTTATTAAGTGCCGGAAAAGAAAAACGGATAGGTGATTTTAAAAAATAATGTATGCTTCTTTACTCCAGATTAAGTTTTTTCTTCAAAATAAAATGGGTAACCGCGTAGAACAGGGCACCGCTTACCAGGTTGTATATAAAAGTCAGGGGCAGAACAGTCGTCACAACACTGCTGACATCTGCAATGATACTGGGGAACAGAGTTCCAAACATTACAGCGATGACAGAAACTATGGTCTGCAGGACGGTGCTGATACCGACATAAGCGGCGACAGAGCCCAGCAGCTTGTGTCCGTTGGACAGCTGGCCGATGGCAATGGAGGTATAAATCATTAAGAGAGAGTTGATCATCTGCAAAATGACCGATATAATAAGCTCTGTAAAAAATAAGGTTATCTGGCCGGAACTCAAGTATTGACCCAGTGAGAGCAGGATCGAATCCCAGAGGGAACCCAAAAGCCCAATCCGATCCAGAGAAAAGAAAACAATGGATACGGAAGCTATTGTTGCCAGGAAACTGAGAAGAGTCCATATGCTGGCGGCAATTAGCTTGGAGGTAATCAGCTGGCTGGTCTTTACCGGAAGGGTGAACATCAGATACCCTTCATCCAGCATCAGATTCCTGTAAAAACGAAGGACTACAATGACGAAGGATACAGCCACAACCGCAATGATGGATATGACATAGGTAAAGATTAGAAAATTGCTGATAATATTCATTATCTTTTCCCCGCGAAGGCTGAATGTGATTCGGTTCATAAGGGTGAGTACGGCAAGAACCAGATAAAGTGGCAGTATGATCCGTCCGCTTGCCTTGAATTCATGTTTTAATAATTTTCCTAGCATTTGAACACCTCCCGGAATAATGTATCAATGGATTTGCCTTCCTTAAGCCGAATCTCGTCTACGGAAGCCTGAAGCGTGATATTGCCGTTTTGAAGGAATACAACCTCGTCCAGAACCCTTTCGATATCAGCGATCAGATGAGTTGAGATCAACACGGTTGCGTTCTCGTTATAGTTTGAAATAATGGTATTCAGGATGTAATCCCTGGCAGCAGGGTCTACGCCGCCGATGGGTTCGTCCAGGCAGTACAGATCTGCATTGCGGCTCATAACCAGAATCAGCTGAACCTTTTCCTTAGTTCCCTTGGAAAGGGCCTTCATCCTCTGGCGGGGGTCCAGATGCAGGCGGTCCAGCATCTCATAGGCTCTCTTCTCGTCAAAATCCGAATAAAAGTCCTTATAGAAATCGATGGCTTCTGAAACCCGCATCCAGTCGGGAAGAAAAGCCCGCTCAGGCAGGTAGGATACTACCTTCTTCGTCTCCGGGCCCGGCATATTGCCATTGATCAGGAGAGTTCCCGCACTGGGTACCAGCAGGCCGTTGATTAATTTGATTAATGTTGTTTTTCCGCTTCCGTTGGGGCCCAGAAGCCCTACGATGCGCCCCCGTTCCAGGCTGAAATTGACATTGGCGAGAGCGGTGTGGGCGGAATACTTTTTAGTAAGTGATTTACATTCTAATAATGCACTCATGATTTACCTCCATCCTATTATTGGCATATTCTAAATGACTAGCTTCCTTCCTGTTCTGTTTTAATGATCTCCATAATCAGAGCCAGCGTTTCCTGGGGTGTGAAGCCATGCTGTTTCATCCGTTCCAGGAACTCCAGAATCCGCTCCCTGGCGGATTGTCCCCTCAGGCTGTTAATCATTGCTTCATCCGAGGTGATAAACCTTCCGGCGGTCCGGTTGGTATAAATCAATCCGGTGCGTTCCAGCTCTGACAGGGCCTTCTGCATCGTATTGGGATTCACAGCGGCTTCTGCCGCCATATCCCTGACGGAGGGCAATTTATCCCCAGGCTTAAAATTACCGGATATTATTCCTGCCTGTATCTGCTCGATCAGCTGAATATACACAGGTCGTTCTGAATCAAGTTCCCATTGCATCATTACAACTCCTTTCCCTTGCATTTAATGTGTTTATTCTATCGGAATTCCTTTTGTTGTACCACTGTATTAAGTGATTAATACAATAATACAACATGTGAAATAAATTGTCAATCCCCCGTCGTAACAAATTTTTCATATTTTTTTCCTTTTCCATTCCAGGTTTATCGTTTATAATGGAAACAATGAAAGTGGACATGATATGACGGCAGGAGGTGAAGCATTGGAAGCCAATGACAGTGTTAAAGTAATTAAGGGAATCGGAGAGAAGACGGAGCAGCTGTTTCGCAAGCTGGGAATCGAAACAGTACAGCAGCTTCTGGAATATTACCCCAGAGCTTATGAAGAGTTTGAGAAACCGGTGATGATCACCTCCGCTGCGGAGGGGGAGCTGCTGGCGATTGAAGCTTCCCTTGTTAAGACGCCGGTGATCAAGCGGGTCAGAAATCTTCAGATTGTCACCGCGTCGGTCAAGGATTCCTCCGGTACCATGCATCTTACCTGGTTTAACATGCCCTTTCTGCAGAGAACGCTGCGCGGCGGATATTATTATATCTTCCGGGGCAAGGTGATTCGCAAGAACGGTGTTCTGGTTATGGAACAGCCGGGGATCTACCAGAGAGAGGATTATTACAGGCTGCTGAAGGTGCTGCAGCCTGTCTACCCCCTTACCCAGGGAGTGACCAATGCCGCGATTTCTAAGGCGGTGAAGCAGGTATTCTCGGAGCTGGAGCTGGCGAAGGATTATATCCCAAGGCGGCTGGCGAAGGAGTACCAGCTGATGGATCGGACCAAAGCAATAAAGGAGGTACACTTCCCCGGAGACAGGGAACGGATGAGCAAGGCCAGGCAGCGGCTGGTCTTTGATGAATTCTTTCTGTATTCCCTGGCCCTTCGTAAGCTGAAGGAGAGGAAGACCCAGCTTCTTTCCCAATACCGGATGGAGGAGCGGCCGGAATGCGACGCGCTGATAAAAGGTCTTCCCTATGCTCTTACCGAGGCGCAGCTGCGGGTATGGCAGGAGATCCGCAGGGATCTTCAAGGGGAGTATGTGATGAATCGGCTGATCCAGGGGGATGTGGGCTCCGGTAAGACGGTGCTGGCCATTCTCGCTCTGGTTATGGCGGTGAAGAACGGTTGTCAGGCCTGTTTCATGGTGCCTACGGAGGTGCTGGCAAAGCAGCACTACAAGTCCATGGAGCAGTTTGCAAAGGATTTTGGCTTTACTGTCAGCCTGCTGGTGGGCTCTATGACAGCGAAGGAAAAAAGGGTGGCTTATGAAGGGATTAAATCCCATAAAACGGATATAATAATAGGTACCCATGCACTCATTCAGGAGAAGGTGGAATATGACCGGCTGGGGCTGGTGGTTACGGATGAACAGCACCGTTTCGGCGTAAAGCAGAGAGAGGCGCTGATGAATAAGGGAGGGAATCCCCATGTTCTTGTAATGAGCGCGACTCCCATTCCAAGAACTCTGGCTATTATATTGTACGGTGATCTGGATATCTCCATTGTGGATCAGCTTCCGGCCAGGCGTCTGCCTATTAAGAACTGCGTGGTGGATACCAATTACAGGCCCAGCGCCTACCGCTTTATTGCCAAACAGGTGGCGGAAGGAAGACAGGCTTACGTCATCTGTCCCATGGTGGAAGAGAGCGAGGATATTGAAGCGGAGAATGTGATTGATTATACCCAGCGTATGCAGGAGGCGCTTCCCCCGGACATTACGGTGGAATTTCTTCATGGCAGGATGAAGCCGAAGGATAAGGATGAGATCATGGAGCGCTTTGCCGACGGCGGGATTCAGGTTCTGGTATCCACTACGGTGGTGGAGGTAGGAGTGAATGTGCCCAATGCCACGGTAATGATGGTAGAGAACGCGGAACGCTTCGGACTGGCCCAGCTGCATCAGCTGCGGGGCCGGGTAGGGCGGGGAGAGCATCAGTCCTATTGCATCTTTGTCTGCGGCAGCAGCAGTAAGGAGGCCTGGGAGAGGCTTGAGATTTTAAATAAATCCAATGACGGCTTCTTCATTGCCGGCGAGGATCTGAAGCTGCGGGGGCCAGGGGATGTCTTTGGCATCAGACAGAGCGGGGATATGGATTTTAAACTGGGTGATATTTATAATGATTCCGGGACGCTGAAGGCGGCGTCAGATGCGGTGAAAAGTCTGGAGGATAAGGAAGTGGATCAGATCTTTGACCTGAATCCCTATCTGGAGGAGCATATTTTGAACCGGAATTCTAATACATTGTAATACGGGAAGGTGTGGGCTGTCTTGCATATTCCCAGGCGGCAGAACAAGGGAGGGTGTGAAGGGAAGAATTCGCATTGTCCGGCGCCGCCGGGGGACAGCAAACGGGAGGTGAGGATATGGAAAGAACGGAAATAGATATGAGTCAGGAACGGACGACGAGTTCAACGCTTTCTGTAGTAATACCGGTGTATCAGGAGGGCAGCCATATCAGAAGCTCTGTCAGAACCATTGAAGAGGTGCTGATGGCGAATCAGATCAACTATGAGTTTGTGCTGGTGGATGATGGATCCCGGGATAATACCTGGGCGGAATTGAGGGATATGGCAAAACAAAATGAACATATCAGTGTGCTGCGCCTCAGCCGGAATTTTGGCAAGGAAGCCGCACTCTGCGCAGGGCTGGAGTTTGCCGGAGGGGATATGATCCTGGTGATGGACAGCGACCTTCAGCATCCTCCGGGGCTGATCCCAGAGATGGTAAGAAGCTGGCGGGAGGAAGGGTATGATGTGGTGGAAGGGATTAAGAGCTCCAGGGGAAGGGAGAATATCCTCTACCGGCTCTGTGCCAGGTTTTTCTATTATATTATCTACAAGACGGCAAATATTGATTTGGGTCAGGCCTCTGATTTTAAATTGCTGGACCGTAAGGTGGTGGAGGCATGGAAGGAGATGCCGGAGAGAGCTACCTTCTTCCGGGGAATGTCTGCCTGGCTGGGCTTTGAGCGTAAGCAGATCAGCTTTGATGTGGCTGACAGGGTGAACGGGAAGACAAAGTGGTCCCTGTTCCGGCTGCTTAGGCTGGCGGTGAATGCCATTACCTCGTATACTTCTATGCCCCTTCATTGCATTACCCTGCTGGGCGTGCTTTTGTTCTTCGGAGCAATTGTTCTTGGAATACAGACGCTGTACATGTATTTCTCCCATCAGGCGCTGAGCGGCTTTACTACGGTGATTTTGCTGCAGCTCATTATTGGAAGCTCCATTATGATCAGCTTGGGCATGATCGGGATCTATTTAACCAAGATATATAAGGAAGTGAAATCCCGTCCGAGATACCTGGTCTCCAGCTGCATCCGCGGGAAACAAATCACGTCGACCGTGCAGGAAGATAAAACATCGGGGAGGTCATAATGTTAGGTATCATATATATCCTGCTCTCCTTCAGTCTGGGGTGGGCAGTCTGTACTTGTGCGTTTCCCGGTCTGGAACACAGGGTGGAAACCGATTATATGGGAAGAAAGGTGGCGGTCAGTCCGTATCTCCTGTTATTGCCGGCATGGTATATAACCGGAACCCTGGCTCTGACCTGGACAACCTATGGATTGGCCTACCTGTTCCGGGGAAGGGAAGAGCCTTTGCTGTATGCCAACAGTATCGCTCTGCCTTTGGCCCTGCTGGCAACGGCCTATGTGTATCTTCGCAAGAAACGCCTTGCGGGAGGACTGGGCCTGACGGCTCAGGGGACGGGCGGGAAAGCCTTTCGTCTGGAATTGCTTTATGTGGCGGCGGTGGTACTTCTGGCTAATCTTCTGATGTGGGTTACCTTTTTTGTGAAGGGGGAGCAGCTCTATGTGGGCTTATCGGTATTCAGTGATTTCTCTCCTCATATAGGGATGATACGGTCCTTCTCCTATGGAAATAATTTTCCTACTGCCTACCCCCATTATGGCGGAGAGGATATCAAATATCATTTTATGTTCCAGTTTCTGGCCGGAAACCTGGAATATCTGGGGCTTAGAATCGATTATGCTTTTAATCTCCCCAGTATTATCAGTTTTATCAGTGCTTTTTTCCTGCTCTATCTGCTGGCGGTGAAGATCACAGGCAGATTGTGGGGAGGAGTTCTGGCCGGATTATTCTTTGCCTTTCGCAGCTCCAAGACATTGTTTCTCTACCTGGCGGATGTGGCCCAGGGAACGGGAATTCGTGAAGCGCTGTCAGAGAATACGGAGTTTATCAGCAGTACTCCCAATGAGAACTGGGGACTGTGGAATCTGAATGTATATTGTAATCAGCGTCATTTGGCTTTTGGCCTGGCAGCAATATTTTTGATTTTGCTGCTATTTCTGCCGCACCTCTATGAGACGTTCCAGGGGCTTTGGGAGGATGGAAGGGATGGAGCTAAGAAAACAAAGGGCAGAAGAGCGGCGAAGCGTTCCGATTCTCCCCGGAGTATCATAAAGCGGATTTTCTTTACCCGGGAAAGCTGGGAGGTTGGGGAGGTGCGGACTCCGATTGCCTCCGGACTTCTGCTGGGAAGCCTCTCCTTTTTCCATGGGGCGGCGGTAATTGCTCTGTTATCTATCTTATTTATAATGGCGGTTGTTTCCCGGAGACGGCTGGAATATCTGATTACCGCTTTGCTGGCAGTTGCATTGTCCTTCCTTCAGACGAAGCTGTTCATTCACGGATCTGCGGTAGAGACGCAGTTTCTGTTTGGCTTTATTGCCGAGAATAAGACGATTTTCGGTGTGTTGTCCTATCTGGACCGGCTGCTGGGGATTCTGCCCTGGGTGCTGCTGGCGGCCCTGTGTTTGGAGAGAGGAGCCAACCGGTATCTTCTTGCGGCCTTTGCCGCGCCTCTGGTGTTTGCCTTTACGGTCTCCCTGACAGTGGATGTTACGGTGAACCACAAATATATTATGATCAGCTGCATCTTGCTGGGGATTCTTGCTGCTGCGGTGGTGATAAAGCTGATGGAACGGAAGGAATTCTTCTGCGGTGCTGTGGGTGCGGTGTTGATCCTGCTGCTGACAGGGACGGGTATTTATGATCTTACGGTTGTTTTGAAGAAGAATACGCCGGAAACGGCAATTGTACTTGATTTGAATCATGAGCTGACCCGGTGGGTGGAGGCCCACAGTAATTCCCAGGACCTTTTTCTGACCTCCAACTATTCTCTGAACCAGGTGGTTCTGGGCGGTGCGATGCTGTATGAAGGATGGCCGTACTATGCCTGGTCCGCGGGGTATGATACGGATTACCGGGCCGCACAGGTGAAGCTGATGTATGAGGCGGATACGCCTTCTGTACTGAAAGCTTTGGCAGAGGATAATGGGATACGCTTTATCATTGTTGACCGGGATAACCGGAATAGCATGGATTATATTGTAAATGAGGATACGATCCGTGAAACCTATGAATGTGTCTACAGCGAGGGAGAGGGAGAGTGGAGGACTGCAATTTATGATACCAGGAAACCGCTTCGCTAGGACAGTGAATTTGAGAGAAAACAATAAATGAATGGAGGAAAAGGGACTATGAATTATCGATATGTTATCGTGGGGGCCGGTCTGGCCGGCTTGACCATGGCAGAACGGATTGCGGGCGGATTGGGGGAGAAGGTGCTTGTCATTGAGAAGCGCAGCCACATCGGAGGAAATGTATATGATTCTTATAACGAAGACGGAATACTGATTCATAATTATGGACCTCATATCTTCCATACCAATGATAAGGGCGTGTATGACTATCTCTCCCGCTTCACCAGATGGAATGATTTCTGGCACCGGGTACTGGCTTATGTGGACGGAAATCTGGTTCCCATGCCCATTACGGTAGAGACCATTAACAAGCTTTATAATCTTAATCTGGACTGCTCCCAGGTGGAACAGTTCCTGAAGGAGCAGGCGGTAGAACTCCCGGAAATCAGGACAAGCAAGGATGTAGCCCTGAGTAAGGTGGGGCAGGATATTTATGAGAAGATTTTTGAGAGCTATACCAGAAAGCAGTGGGGAGTTGATCCCAGCGAGTTGGACACCTCCGTTATCTCGAGAATACCGATCCGGCTGAACCGGGATACCAGATATTTTGCGGATAAATACCAGGGAATGCCGGCTCATGGCTATACGAAGATGTGTGAGAATATGGCTGCCAATAAGAATATAAAGCTGCTTCTGAATACGGATTACCGTGAAGTGATGGGGGATATTACTTATGAGACACTGATTTATACGGGAGCCACGGATGAATTCTATCAGTACCGGCATGGCAGGCTGTCCTATCGGAGCGTAAACTTCGTGTTTGAGACCTATGATACCGAACGTTATCAGGAAGCCCCGGTTGTCAATTATCCCAATGATTATGACTATACGAGAATTACGGAATATAAGCAGCTGACCTGGCAGCAGCATAAGAAAACCACCATAGGCAAGGAATTCCCCCGTGCGGAGGGAGAGCCCTACTATCCGTTCCCCACAAAGGACTGCAAAGCGCAGTTTGCATTATATGAGGAAGAGATGAAGAAGGAGAAGAATGTTATCTTCCTGGGCAGGCTGGCAGAGTATCGCTATTATAATATGGATGCCGTGGTGAGAAGAGCTTTGGATCTGTATGATACACTGAAATAAGAAGCCTTATGATATGCTGCTGTTCTGCAGCGGAATGGAGGAGCTGGATGGACAAATTATATATTGTAATTCCTGCTTATAATGAGGAAGCGAATATGGAAAGGGTAATCCGGGATTGGTATCCCGTTGTAGATAAGATCGGCAATGGAAGCCGTCTGGTTATCATTGATGACGGCAGCAAGGACAGGACTTACCCTATTCTCAGGAAATTCGGTGAGGAGATGGAGGCGCTGGAGCCCATTACCAAGCCCAACGGCGGACATGGAGCGACGGTGCTCTATGGATACCACTATGCGGTGAATGCCGGTGCGGATTATGTGTTCCAGACAGATTCCGACGGACAGACACTGCCGGAAGAATTCTGGCCCTTTTGGGAACAGAGAAGCTCCTATGACATGCTGATCGGACACCGGAAGGGAAGGCAGGACGGGTTTTCCCGGATCATTGTGACCAAAACCCTGAAATTTGTTCTGTGGCTGTGCTTTCATGTGAGCATTACCGATGCCAATACTCCCTTCCGGCTGATGAAGGCGGGCACCTTAAAGGAGCAGCTGAAGCTGGTGCCGGAGAACTTTAATCTGTCCAATGTTATGATATCCGTGATCTATGCCCGGAAAAGGCTTGCGGTGAAATATATGCCGGTAACCTTCCGCCCCAGACAGGGGGGTGTAAATTCCATCAATATGAAGAAAATTATCCGGATTGGGAGACAGGCGCTCCGGGATTTCCGCAGAATTAATAAGGAACTGAGATAAAGGATGGGCAGGAATATGAATATGATAAAGAAAATAAGCTGTTTGGTGATAGCTGCAGGGTTGTTGGTTATGGGAAAATTGCTGCTGCGGGAGGATTATGCCGCCTTTCTGCAATGGTGGGCGGCGGTTGCAATTCTGGGCGTGATCTTCCTTCCGCTGACAGTCCTCCTGTTCCGGCGGTTTCATGACAGGGCGTATCTGTTTTCCAAAGCCATAGGAATTGCGGTGGCCGGTTATCTGATGTGGCTGTTTTCTTCTCTGCACCTGATGAAGTTTACGCCTCTGTCCTGTATGATCTGTGCCGGAGTGGGACTTCTTCTGAATGGAGGGATTCTCATTTGGAAAAGAAAAGAGGGGAAGGCCGCAGAACTTCTGAGGGATGTATGGAAGAACAGCGTATTGGACGAAGCGCTGATCCAGGAGCTGGTGTTTTTTGCTCTTTTTCTTATATTTACTTATATCCGCTGCTTTAAACCGGAGGCTCATGGAACAGAGAAATTCATGGATTATGGTTTTATGACCAGCATGATGCGGAGCGATTATATGCCTCCCCAGGATTTCTGGTTCTCAGGCACCCGTTTGAATTATTATTATGTGGGACAATACATGGCTGTCTATCTGACGAAGCTCTCGGGAGTGGAGGTATCCGATGCCTATAATCTGATGCTGATGATGGTAGGAGCCTTTGCCGCGGTGCTTCCTTATTCCCTGGTATATAATGTACTGCAGGGCTTTAAGGGAAATAACGGCCGGCAGCTAAAGCACAGGCGCTTCCTGCCGGTGATGGGAGGCATTTTGGCAGGAGCCGGAGTATGCATTGCCGGTAATATGCATTATCCCGTCTACCGGTGGCTGGAACCGGCCGTGAGGAAGTTCTTTGCCATAGAAGCGGGCGAGGGGAAATATTGGTTTCCTGACGCAACCAGATTCATAGGCTATCATCCGGATACTTCGGATAAGACGATACACGAATTTCCTGCCTATTCTTTCGTGCTGGGGGATCTCCATGCCCATGTAATTAATATCCTATTTGTGCTGACAGTATTGGGATTGTTGTATTCCTGGCTGATGCAGAGGGAGGAGCTGGGAGAGTCCAGGCCGGCTGTATGGAAGGAGGTCTTTCACCCCATTATCCTGATGCTGTCTTTCTTCATCGGGCTGTTTCATACAACGAATTTTTGGGATTTTCCCATTTATTATGTAACATCAGGGGCGGTTATTCTATTTTCCAACCTGGTTGTATATCATTTTAAAGGAAAGGCTTTTTGGCTGACCGCCCTTCAGGGGGTGACTGTCTTTGGCCTGTCCTATCTGGTCTGCCTGCCGTTTACTCTTAATTTTGACCAAATTTCCACCAACATCTGCCTTACGGTTGCCCGGACGCCTCTGAATCAGCTGCTCATTCTATGGGGATTGCCGGTGTTCGTGGTAATCAGCTTCATTGGAGCGCTGATTTCCAACCATAGGAGGCGAAGCAGGGAGGAGCTTGCGGAAGGAAAACAGGAGCGTGCCGAAGGAAAGAAAGAGGCCGTCCGGCAGGGAAAGGCTGCGAATGGCAGGAAGAAGAGGGAGCCGGTGATAACGCATTTTCTGGCATCTTTGTCTTCTGCCGACCTCTTTGTACTGCTTCTGGGGTTATGTGCTATGGGACTGGTGCTTCTTCCGGAGATCATCTATGTGCAGGATATTTATTCGGGGGATTATAAGCGCGCCAATACCATGTTTAAGCTTACTTACCAGGCATTTATCATGTTTGGCTTATGCTTTGGGTATATCCTGCCGAAGCTTCTGGTTCATGGAAGGACGCGGCGGCAGAAGAACTATGCGTTAACCGGTCTGGTGCTGTTTCTCCTGTCGGCAACTTACATCCAGAATGCAGTGGGAGCCTGGTACGGCAACATCTTCGACAGGGACAGGTATAAGGGGCTGGATGCGGCGGCCTTTATGGAAAAGGACATGCCGGAGGATGCGGCGGCGACAGCCTGGCTCAATGAGAATGTGACGGGAACTCCCGTGGTGCTGGAGGCCAACGGCGACAGCTATACCGATTATCAGAGAGTATCCGTGATTACCGGACTGCCGACGCTTTTGGGCTGGCGCACCCACGAATGGCTATGGAAGGGCAGCCCGGAGCCCTTGGATGTAAGGGCGGCCGATATTGAGACAATCTATAGCTCCGCGGAGAGAGACGAGGTACTGTCCCTGATACAGGAATATGATATTTCCTATATCTATGTGGGCAAGCTGGAACAGGAAAAATACGAAACGGTAAATCATGAATTGATTAAATCACTTGGGACAATCGTATACGAATCACCTAAGAAAGAAGAATATGAGACGTATATTGTCAAAGTCGCCAGAAACGGTGTCTAACAGGTGTCCGGATTGGGTGTCAGGCACCGTTCAGTAACTGGCAGGGAAAGTAAATCAAGATTGGTGCCTGACACCAGCAAGGAGTTGTTATTATGAAGATTAAGAGGATGATCCGCACTTTTGGCATGCGGAGTGTGGCTTTACTGCTGACCGCAACGCTGGTTCTGGCAGGAGGGCAGAAAGCATCGGCAGCAGAGGTGAATAAATCACCCTATCTCATTAAAGTGAACCGCTACCATAATACCATTACCGTATATGAACAGGATGAGAAAGGGGAATATACGGTTCCCATAAAGGCCATGGCCTGTTCTGTCGGAACGGGCAATAAAACCAGACTCGGAACCTTTCCCCTGAGAGAAAAATACCGCTGGAAGGCTTTGATGGGTGATGTCTGGGGGCAATATGCTTCCCGTATCGTAGGGGGGATCTTATTTCATTCCGTATATTATTATAAGAACGGGAATCCGGCGACCCTGGCAACCGCACAATATAACAAGCTGGGCAAGGCAGCTTCCCACGGCTGTATCCGGCTGACCGTCGCTGATGCAAAATGGATCTATGATAATTGCCCCACCGGAACCAATGTGGTAATCTATGACGATAAGAAAAGCCCGGGTCCCTTGGGAAAACCAAACACAATCCGAATTGCTTCTTCCGTACGGTGGGATCCGACAGACCCGGATGAACGAAATCCCTACAGCAAAGAATTGCCGGAGCTGCTTGCATCAGAAGCTCAGCTGCTTGGGGTAAAGGACCGGACTGCAGCCTGGGGAGAGGAAATTGATCTGTACCAGGGCGTGACCGCCGTCTCTTCCTCGGGGAAGGACATTACAGAAACGATTCAGGTGAAAGGAACGGTGAATCCTTATATTGCGGGAACATATCAGGTTACTTATTCCATCAAGGATGATAAGGGTAAGGAGAAGAAGCAGACAGCAGTAATTACGGTAAAAGAGTGTACGGAAGATCCATACATCATCGACATCAAGGAGCGGGTTGTAGCGGAAAGCAGCCAGATTAATAAGGAATATGCCCTGGACGGAATCCGCCTGTACTACAAAGGGGACCGGCTGGATGAGAATCTGCTGACAGTGAATATTGAGTGTAAGGACACCAGGGAATATATCATAACCTATGAATTGCAGATTGCAGAGGACAGAGTGATAAGCGAAAGTGTGGAAGTGCTGGTTGACAGGGAGGAGCCTTCCTTCACCGGAGTGGAGGATAGAAGCATCGCGCCGGGGACAGAGCTGACAAGGGAAGAGGCCATCAGGGATGTAACGGTGACGGATAATTATTCACAATTGGAAAAAAGTGATATTCAAGTGGAAATGGAGAAAATGGAAGAGGGTTACTATTTAGTGACTTATATGGCGACGGACAGTGCCGGTAATATCGGCAGTATTCAGGCTAAATATTATTATAATTAGGCCCGGACTGTCCTATAATAGATAGCACACCGAAATATCCATAATATTCCGTGCATAAATTATCTCGAATCATTTTATAAAATTACTATAAAAAATACTGTAAGTGGAGTTTTCTGGTTCCCATTCTCTTTTACTTATGCTATAATAGAGCCACGTATAAGAAAGGAGATAAAAAAATATGAACAAGTATAGTGAGATTACTCCTCAATTAATGGAACTTGCTGATCTGTGTAAAAAGAACACAGTGATTGACCCCGAATTGTACGCAAAGTATGACGTGAAGCGCGGCTTACGTGATATCAGCGGTAAGGGCGTGCTGACCGGTCTGACTGAGATTTGTGAAATCCTTTCCTACACAATTGTGGATAATGATTATGTTCCCTGTGAAGGAAAATTGTATTACCGCGGTATAGATGTTGAAGAGATTATCAAAGGCTGCACGGAGGAAAACCGTTTTGGCTTTGAAGAGGTGGCATATCTGCTGCTGTTCGGAGGCCTGCCGTCCAGGGAAAAGCTTCAGGAATTTATCGGACTTCTGGAGAATTACAGGGAATTGCCTCCCAGCTTCGTCCGGGATATTATTATGAAGGCTCCCAGCAAGGATATGATGAATACCCTGGCAAGAAGTGTATTGACCATGTTTTCCTACGATGAGAAGGCGGATGATATCTCCATCGAGAACGTGCTCCGGCAGAGTCTGCAGCTCATTGCCATCTTCCCGCTTTTGTCGGTTTATGGATATCAGGCTTCCAGCCATTATCATTATGGCCAGAGTTTGGTGATCCATCCGCCCAAGCCGGGACTTTCAACGGCAGAGAATATCCTGCACATGCTGCGGCCTGATATGCAGTACAGTGAACTGGAGGCAAAGATACTGGACATAGCCTTGATTCTTCACGCAGAGCATGGCGGCGGTAATAACTCCACCTTTACTACTCATGTGGTTACTTCATCAGGAACGGACACCTATTCTTCCGTTGCCGCGTCCCTTGGCTCTTTAAAGGGCCCGAAGCATGGCGGCGCCAATATTAAGGTGATGCAGATGTTTGATGATATGAAGGAGACCATCAAGGACTGGGCTGATGAGGAAGAGGTTGGAAATTATCTGAGAGATCTTCTGAATAAGAAGGGATTTGACAAATCCGGTCTGATCTACGGTATGGGACATGCTGTTTATTCTATTTCCGATCCGAGAGCCAATGTACTGAAGCAATATGTAAGGAGTCTTTCCGAGGAAAAGGGCATGATGAAGGAGTTCGTTCTGTATGAGATGGTAGAGCGTATGGCACCGGAGATCATTGCCCAGGAGAGGAAGATGTATAAGGGTGTCAGCGCCAATGTGGACTTCTACAGCGGCTTTGTGTATCATATGCTGGGGCTGCCGAAGGAATTATATACTCCCATCTTTGCCATTGCAAGAATTGCAGGCTGGAGCGCCCATCGTCTGGAGGAACTCAATAACGCGGGCAAGATTATCCGTCCTGCTTATAAGAGCATATCCAAGCATCGCAAATATGTGGCGCTGCAGGATAGAAAAAATTAAAAAAACAATTGTTTCCATGGTTGAATTTCCTGCTTTTACATCGAAAAATGTAATATTTTCTTGAGTATTTTGTTTCTGCCTGCACATACTATGAATGTAACATCTTAATGAAATACATCAGCTTCGTATTTTCTTTAAGGCGGAAACAACACAAATTTATTTCAGAATATGAAATGGAGGAGTTTAATATGGCAAGAAGAAGAGCAGAAATTCCCGAAGCCCAGGAAGCACTTGACAGATTCAAATATGAGGTTGCCAATGAAATCGGTGTTCCTTTGAAGAAGGGTTATAACGGTGACTTAACTTCCTACCAGAACGGTTCCGTTGGCGGTAACATGGTTAAGAAGATGGTTCAGGATTATGAGAAGAGAATGGCCGGTAAATAATCGTTGCCGGCTCTGATAATCAAAGCGGTTGCCCGTATGGGCAGCCGCTTTTCATACATACCAGCAGGAATTTCTGTGAATCATTAAAAATCTATTGAAATATGATACAGGATACGATACACTAACTATAAATAAGTTGACAAATACGGATTATATTATAAAATAATAATATTGTTAGTTAAAAAACGGAATTATGGGAATACGCAATGATATTTGAAGTGGGGATGCGGTATGAGAGTAATAGCGGGTAAAGCGAGAAGATTGCAGCTTAGAACACCAGAAGGCTTTGATACGAGACCGACTACGGATAAAACCAAGGAAACCTTGTTCAATATACTGAACCCATACCTGGCTGATGCCGATTTTCTGGACTTGTTTTCCGGAAGCGGGGCAATCGGAATTGAGGCGCTGTCCAGGGGAGCCAGATATGCGGCTTTTGCGGAAAATGACAGATCAGCGTTGGAATGCATTCGGTATAATCTGAAGTTTACAAAGCTGGAGGGAGCCGCGGAAGTATTTCCTCATACTGCCTTGGAAGCCATTCGTATCCTGGAGATTAAGGGCAAAGTGTTTGATGTGGTATTTATGGATCCGCCTTACAATGATATGCATGAGAAAGAGATCCTTATGGCCTTGCAGAATTCCAACATTATTTACTGTGATACCATTATCGTAATAGAGGCTTCTCTTAAGACCGACTTTGACTATCTGGAGGAGACCAAATTCCGTATTTTCAAGAGAAAAGAATATAAGACAAGCCAGCATATATTTATTGAGATAAAATAAGACACATTTAATACCTCCGGCATATTTTTATGTTGTTAATTTCCAGGCCGGCGGTAGAATGGGGGAATTGCGACATGAAGATAGGGATATATCCGGGAAGTTTTGATCCTATCACCCTGGGACACCTGGACATCATAGTCCGTGCTTCCGGATTAGTTGATAAGTTAATCGTGGGAGTATTAAAGAATAATGCGAAAAGGCCGATGTTTTCAACAGAAGAGAGGGTTGAATTCATTGAGCGCGTGATTGGAGAGAATCCGAAGCTGAAATCGGTTGAGGTCAATGCTTTTGACGGACTGTTAATTGATTTTGCCCGGGAGCGGGGGGCTTCCATTATTGTAAGAGGTCTGCGTGCCATCACCGATTTTGAATATGAACTGCAGATTGCCCAGATGAATCATAAGCTGGATCCGGGAATTGATACGGTGTTTTTTACAACCAGTGTGGAATACTCCTATCTAAGTTCCAGCGCAGTGAAGGAAATCGCAAGCTTTGGAGGAAATATCAATCAGTTTGTGCCGGAATGTATTGTGCAATCTGTTTATGATAAATATAAATCGATAAGGAGCGTTTGATATGGGAGCAAGCAGAATAGAGCAGTTAATTGAAGATATTTATGAATTTGTTGAAAGCTGCAGGATGCAGCCTTTATCAAGCACGAAGGTAATTGTTCCGAAGGATGAGCTGTACGATTTGCTGGACGAGCTTCGCCTCCGGACGCCGGACGAGATCAAGCGCTACCAGAAGATTATTTCCAACCGGGATGCCATTATTGCAGATGCGGAGGAGAAGGCGGAGAACATTCTGCGCCAGACCAGAGAAAAGTCCAAGGAACTCCTGAATGAGCATGAGATCATGCAGCAGGCATATTATCAGGCCAATGAGATGATCATGCAGGCTTCCGAGGAGGCGGACCGTATCCGCAGGGAAGCCAGTGAGGAAGCGGAGCAGCTTCGTACCGGAGCCCTGGCATATTCCAATGAAATACTTACAGAGGTGGAGCGGGTGCTGGCCAATGCCTATGATACGGCGATTTCCCGGTACGATGCCTTCATCGGCACGTTAAAGAATAATCTGGAGATTGTAAATAATAACAAGCGGGAGCTGAGTGAGCAGCTTTACCCTCAGGAGAACGGATCGCCGAATCAGGCGGAAAGCGGATATGATGACAATGATTTTAACTTTGATTCGGGTACCTTTCTTCCGGACGAGGAGTAGATTGCTTTAAGGCATCAGCTGGGTTACATACAGATAAGTGAGGAAAAGAGCGATTCCTGCGCTCAGCAGTTTTACCATAAGATAGGATTTCATGGATAGTCCTTGGTTGCCGATAATGCTTTTGGTCTGGGCCATGCCCGAGAAGCCCCCAAAGGTGGTAAGCGCGGTAACAAGGACTATTTTTAGATTCCTATCCAGGCTGCTTTTACAGATCTGGCTGATTCCTGTGGTTATCTCGAGGATGCCCATGAGGAAGGCTTTCAATAAGCCGGTATTGGAGCCGGGGTACGCGGTTAACAGGGTATTAAGGATCTGGGCCAGGATGGAAAAGAGAATGATATAGCCCCCCACCTTAGTAACCGTTTCAAAGCCGTCCATAATGGACTCGTCCAGAAGGGCGAAGCGGAACCGCTGGGGCGAAGCCTTGGCTTGGTACTCCATGCTATGGAGGTCTTTCGGGAGGCGGCGCGGCTGAAAATGCTTTTTGGATATCAGCGGCAAAGAGCGCATCCAAGCGGCCCAGCGCATCAAAACAGCACCCAGAATTGCGCTGCCGTAGATGATTGCGAATAATGGGTATTTGATATGGGGAAGCTTTAATTGGGTTATGGAAATGTAACCGATGATGAACATGGGGCTGGCGTTATTACACATACCCAGGAGAAACTGTGCTTCTGGCTGTCTGATTTTTCCTTCCCGGAGAAGATCGGCTGTGGCTTTGGCACCCATGGGCAGGCCGGAGAGAAAGCCGATGGCAATGGGGTAGCAGCCCTGGGGACTGACCCGGAAGAGTCTTCCGAGAAAGGGATGGAAGACTCTGCTGATCTGCCTTGTGATATCCAGCCGGACCATGAGATTGGACAGGATGATGCAGGGAAGGAGACTCGGAAGCACATTATGGAACCATAACAGCAGGCCGGAACTGGCGCCCTGAAAGGTGGCAGAAGGAAAGGCCAGCATCAGGAGCAGGGAAACAGGGATAAATCCCTTGATGAGACGATTTTTCTGTATTTCTGAGAATCTTAGCATTTTTCTCCTTGAAGACTGGGGTTGTATTTATTATAATCTATTGGTAAGCATTTCAATTTATTCTATATTAACTTATAAAAAGGAGATGGAAGGAATGTCGCAAAACAAGAGTTTACCCAAAAGAAGTGAACTGGATGTGAAATATACCTGGGCAATTGAGGATCTGTATGCCAACAATGAGCTATGGCAGAAGGAATATGACGAGGTGAAGGCACTGCTGCCGGAGATCGGAAGCTTCCGGGGCAGGCTGGGAGAGTCGGCCGGAGTGCTGCTGGATTTCCTCCGGAAAAAGGATGAACTGTACAAGCTGATGGAACGGGTATATGTATATGCCAATCAGAGGTATCATGAGGATACGGCCAACGCGGTATACCAGGATCTGTCCAATAAGGCCGGTGCCCTGTCGGTACAGACAGACTCCGCCTTGTCCTTTGCAACGCCGGAGATTTTATCCATACCGGAAGAGAGGCTGGAACAGTTCAAGCAGGAGGAAGAAGGGCTGAGACTGTATGATTTCTATTTGAAGGATATTCTGCGGATCAAGCCCCATGTGTTATCGGAGGAGATGGAGGAGCTTCTGGCGGACGCGGGTGAGATTGCGGAAGCCCCGGACAATATTTTCTCCATGTTTAACAATGCGGATGTTAAGTTCCCTGAGATTGAGGATGAGAACGGGGAAAAGGTGCGTATTACCCATGGCAGGTACGGACAGCTGCTGGAGAGCGAGAACCGCAGAGTCAGAAAGGATGCCTTTGAGGGTGTGTATGCCACTTATAAGAGCTTTCGTAATACGCTGGCAGCGTCCTTCAGTGCGAATGTAAAGCAGGAGGTGTTCTTTGCCAAGGCCAGAAAATACGGCTCCACTATGGAGAAGGCTTTGAACGCAGGAAATATTCCGGTGGAGGTATATACGAATCTCATTGCGGCAGTGCATGAGAACATGCATCTGATGCATCGTTATGTAGCCCTGCGCAAGCGCCTGCTGGGGCTAGAGGAGCTTCATATGTACGATCTGTATGCTCCTTTGGTGGCGGATGTTAAGATGGAGATTCCCTTTGAGGAAGCAAAACAGATTGTTGCCAAGGGACTGGAGCCTCTGGGTGAGGAGTATCAGAAAATTCTTGCGGAGGGTTATAACAACCGCTGGATTGACACCTATGAGAATGAGAATAAGAGAAGCGGAGCTTATTCCTGGGGAGCTTATGGAACCCATCCCTATGTGCTTCTGAATTACAATGATACCCTGGATAATGTGTTCACTCTGGCTCATGAGATGGGACATGCGATCCACAGCTATCATTCGGACAGGGAGCAGCCCTATGTCTATGCGGGCTATAAGATCTTTGTGGCGGAGGTGGCATCCACCTGCAATGAATCCCTGCTGATCGACCATATGCTGAAAAATACCGAGGATAAGAAGGAGAAGGCATATCTGATCAACCATTTCCTTGAGAAGTTCAAGGGTACCCTGTACCGCCAGACGATGTTTGCTGAGTTTGAGATGATCACCCACAGGATGGTGGAACAGGGAGAAAGCCTGACGGCGGAGGCCCTTTGCAAGGTTTATCACGATCTGAATGTGGCTTACTTTGGAAATGATATTGTCATTGACCCGGAAATTGATATGGAATGGTCCAGAATTCCCCATTTCTACAATGCCTTCTATGTATACCAGTATGCTACGGGCTATTCTGCTGCAATTGCCCTGTCCAGGCGGATTCTCAAGGAAGGCCCGGAGGCCGTATCGGATTATATCCGCTTCTTAAGCGGCGGAAGCTCCAAGCATCCCATTGACCTTCTGAAGGGTGCAGGGGTTGACATGAGCACGAAGGAGCCGGTGAACCAGGCTCTGAAGCTGTTTGAAGAATTGCTGGATCAGATGGATGAGCTGATGAAGTAATGGATGTAATATAGTGATATAAGGGCGGAACAAGCTTGCCGGAATGATTGGAGCCGGAAGAAGATCGGAGGAACAAAGCCTCTGAGTCTTCTTCCGGCTCTAATATTGTTGTATAGGAAAATTTTTATGAGAAAGAACCTTTCAGGACCATCACGCCGTACTTCTCCAGCTCTGTCATACCGCTTATTTCCTTGCCGGTGAGCAGATCGGTCATAGGCTGCTTTACCTTTACCTCAATGCTGTGAGGCATATAGTTCAGGATGAAGACATAGTCCTGGTCATCCTTCCTTCGGATCGCCAGCTCCGCTTCCTTGGGCAGCTCGATGAATTTCCCGTAGGGAGCGGCGAAGCCCAGCTTCTTTAGGAAGGTTCCGGCGGTCTGGGCACTGAAGCCGGCGCCGTAATAATAAGCGGTGCCCTTTCCTATGGGATTGGAGACCAGCGCGGGGGCTCCGTCATAGTAATTGCCCTGGAAGGCAGCCAGCACTGCGGCGCCCTCCCTGGCCTCCAGAATATCGTTAAAGCAGGGGGCATCCACTACTTCTCCGTCCCACAGGGCGTATTCGTCATCATCCCCGGGACCCAGGTGGGTATAATCAACAACAGTAACACCGCAGAGATCCGCGGCATAGCCGGGCATGGGATGCATGGGACATCTTCCGTACTGATCCTTATAGCCGGTGCGGGAGCCCATGATCAGGATACCGCCCTGCTCCACATAAGCCCGCAGCAAAGCAGCGGTCTCCTCTGTCAGAATAGTGGCGTGAGGATAGATGAGGAGGCGGTATTTGGCCAGATCCTCCAGTACCGTCCGGTTGCTGCTGTTATTCTGCAGATATAAGAAATCCAGGGGAGCATGGGCAAGCTGGGCGGCGGTGAACCAGCCATTATCGCTGAAATCATCCAGAGGGCCGTGCCATTTATCCTGTTCTCCGTCCCATTGATTGTCATTATCCTTCACAAGGGCAATTTCTGCCTGATATCTGGAGCCTGCAACCTCGGAAAGGCTTCGGAATTCATCCCGTATGACGCTTAACTCCCTGAGCCGGCGGTTGGGCAGGTTGGAATAGTCGTTCAACCCGTGCCAGTAAATCTCGGTTCCGATCCAGCAGGTTCTCCAGCGGAAGTAGCTGATGAAGTCCGCCCCATGAGCCACGGATTGATAAGTCCACAGCCGCATCTGGCCCGGCTTGGGCATGGGCTGCTTCATTCTGGCATCCCAGCCGCCCGGGCCGGATTGTTGTTCCATGATGCCGAAATTGGGTGAGATGGACCGGGCCTTGGTCAGGGACCAGGCGCTTCTGCGGTCATTGAGATTGCCGGGAGCCTTTGGCTGGGTCCAGGTGTCATAGGCAAAGTTGGGGTAGGAATCATAGGTCATAAAATCAAGGGCGCTATGGGTCATCTCATGGCAGTCCAAATGGTTGAAAATACTGTTGGTGGTAATAAACTGGCCGGCAGGACGGTATTTGTTGATGATATCCGTCTGTAATCTGCAGTAACGGATTGCGCTGTGGGAGATGAAGCGTTTTTCCTCCAGCGCGAGATGGGGATTGGTGCAGCCCTGATACGTGGGGCGGGTCAGATAGACTTCCTCCCAGGAGGTATAGGTCTGATTCCAGAAGGTGGTCCCCATACAGGAGTTGAGTTCATCCAGGGTCTTGAATTTGCTCTTCAGATATTCCCGGAAGGCGGTATGATCGGCCTCGGAATAGAAGACATCCTTCTCACAGTTAAACTCATTGTCGATCTGCCAGCCGATAATGGCGGGATGGGAGCAGTAACGGGAGGCCAGCTTCTCCACAATTCTTGCGGTGAGCTCCTGGTATACAGGGGAATTATAGGTATAATGCCTTCTCGTGCCATGGCGGTAGAGAGTCCCGTCCACGCTGGCGTTCAAGACCTCCGGATACTTATGGGTGAGCCAGGCGGGAGGAGTTGCCGTCGGGGTGCAGAAGATGACCTTCATTCCCTTGCTGTGAGCCAGTTCCAGAAAACGGTCGAAGAATTCAAAGGTGAACGCCCCTTCCTTTGGCTCGAATTTATTCCAGGCAAATTCCGCAATGCGGATCATTTCAATGCCCAGCTCCAGCATCCGGTCCAGATCCTCAGCCCACAGCTCTTCCGGCCAATGCTCCGGATAATAGCATACGCCTAGGGTAAGTTTGTCCATTTTTAATGCTTTTTCCCTCAGATTATTTTTCATGTTTGCAGTATTACCTCCATTTCTGATATATGCCGCGGCAGTATTGAGCTTGATTATTTCAAGCATAAATAGTATTATGTTGTTATTGTAATATACAGAATATACATCGTATATATATCTATTTTGGTATTTATATAATTATATTGACATCGAAGGTTTGGCACTGCCTTTGGGCGGCGGGCGGAACCGGCGGGGAAAGGAAGGGAAGGAATGAAACAGCAGATCTTTTTACCCAGCATTCATGATAACCCTTATATTTGCTTTCCGGAGGCGGTGGGATGGTACCGGGATGAACCGCAGCATTCTGCCGAGAGGGGACGGGGAGAGTTGTCCTATTTTAATCTTCACGTGGTGATCGGCGGTAAGGGTTATCTGAAATCAAAGAATGGGCTTCATGTGCTGCAGCAGGGAGATGCGTTTCTTTATTTTCCCCAGGAGGAGCAGTGCTATTATTCGGACCGGGAGAACCCATGGGAGATTGTGTGGGTACATTTCTACGGAAGCTATTTAAGAGAGTTTTTGATCGAGAGGGGCTTTCATCTTTCCCATGTATGGACACTGAAGCTGTGGGGCAATGTAAAGAATGCGATAATAAAGCTTCTGGAGGAGGCAAAAGAGTACGCGATCCTGCATCAGTCCGTCCTGTCGGCATTAACCTATGGTATTATTGTGGAATTCATATCCCAGGCGGAGCCGCTTACGGTAAACCGGGGAATGGATATTTACAACAGAATTGTCTCCGTCCTGCCGAGGATGCGGGAAAGCTCCGCACAGCCCTTTGATTTGAAATATTGGGCGGAGGAGCTGAAGATAAGCACTTATTATTTTTGTAAGATGTTTAAAAAGGCGACGGGTATGTCCCCCACCAATTTTATCATGCTCTGCCGCCTGCAAAAATCAAAGCAGCTGCTGATGGAGGAGAGGGACTGGACGGTGAAGCGGGTAGCCTTGGAATGCGGCTATCCCAGCATCAGTTATTTCGGAAGAATTTTTCTGGAAAACGAAGGCATGACTCCGGCCCAATACCGGAGAAAATTCATGTAGGGAGCAGGGACAGGCGGATGTTTTCCGTAAGGAAAACTCCTTGTCACAGGAGACAGATGCCGTGCTTATATTCGTTGGGGATTTCAGTACCGTATTTCTCATATACCGCCTGACTATAGAGGTCGGAGGCAAAGATATCCTCGGACAGCATCCGCATGCCGGTTTCATCCAGTACACGCTCCGCTGCGGATACCTTGGTGATCACAGGAATCCGGCCGTTTTGTTCTATACTGCGAAGGAGATGGGAAGCATTCCTTCTGACTCCCAGGACTCTGGCATAGGGAGTGCAGCCCTGGGCCATATAATCCCTGACGGCTGCGGTTTTGATATTCAATAAAACATGAAGCAGGGCACGGTTGATTCTGGTTAAGGTAAGATTTTTTGTTTTTATTTCCTGGCTTAAGGAACGGATGGATTGATTCAAATTCCTGCTGTTCTTTATTCGTTTCGCCAGATCAGGCGTGATATCCAGATAGGAAGCCAGGGAATTGCTGTTCTCCATGCGAAGCCTGTATTTTATAATAGAGGCGAAATCCTCTTCGGTAATGGGGTAGGTTTTGCGGTAATTCTCCCGCAGAAAGTCCGCTACATCCCTGGGCACGCTGAAGAAAACCTCAGCAGCGGCAGAGGAGGCTTGTCCGCTCTGCCGCTGAATGGCATCGCGGATTGCAGTGGCGGAGCTGATCACCGGATTGCCGGAGGAGGTGCGATCCTCTGCATTCGCTTCCGAGAGTTCCCTGTCATGATAATGAGCAGAAATCCTCTGAATCGTTACCGGAGTGATGGACGAGGAAAAATGGAGGAGTGCCTTCATATATTCAATACCCAGGATATTATTGGGAGAGTCTAAGATATAGCCGGGTATCGTATGGGCTGCGGGCAGGATATGCTCCATAGCCCTCTGTCTGGCGGTAGGGTAGGTCAGTCCATCCTTCATATAGGCTTGTATCTGCCCGGTAAGGTTGCCGGGAGAATCAGAAAGAAGGCGGGCGGCTTCAGCCAGAAGGGTGATGTCTCCGCATTCACTTCCAAAGCAAAGAGTATGAACAATGCCTAATTTGTCAAGAATAGAAATAGCACCCCGGGCAAAATATTCCGCACTGCCGGTAGCATAGCATACGGGCAGTTCCAGAACCAGATCGGCGCCATTGCTGAGAGCCATCCGGGCGCGGCTGTATTTATCCATCATGGCCGGTGCGCCGCGCTGTACGAAGTTGCCGCTCATTACGGCAATCACATAATCTGCGCCGGTAATTTGCCGGGCTTGTTCGATATGGTATTTATGCCCGTTGTGAAACGGATTATATTCTGTAATCAGGCCAACAACCTTCATATTATTATGGAAATCTCCTTTTTTATGTGGTATCATAAACTATGTATATGATGATATCATTATTTGATGGAAGCGTCAATTGTACTATGTCGGATAAGGCCTCGCCAATGTGATCAAGTGAAAGCCTGCCCCCAGCACTTCACTGAGTCATTTTTACTTGCCTTACCTTCGTGCGTTCAAAACGCTCCGCTTCACAAGATGCACTCAGCCGGTCAGCGTAAAAGTGACTCAGTGAAGTGCTGGGGGCAGGCTTTCACTTGATCACATCGGTTCGGACGCCGGTCTAAACTTTAGTAAAATATACTTGTATCCACAGGTGATTTGTTTTATAATAGAGGTTATGGGTTTTATATTACAGGAATGGAGTGTTTGTTTCTGTAATCAGAATACAGGAAGCAGCTTTCAGGCTGTTTCACAGATTTTTAAATGATGGCAAATGCAGATTCAGGAAAGGAGAAGAAGCATCATGGGTTTTATTGATGTGATTAAGGAAAGAGCGAAACAGAACAGGAAGACAATCGTATTGCCGGAGACAGAGGACAGGAGAACTCTGGAAGCGGCCAGCAGAATTTTAGAAGAAGGGGTAACTAATATTATATTGGTCGGTAACAGGGAAGCAATCGCTGAGGTTGGGGAAGGTTTAGATTTATCCAAGGCGGAGATTATCGATCCGAATAATACGGAAAAGCTCCAGGAATATATTGACTTATTGGTAGAGGTAAGAAAGAGTAAGGGTATGACTGCGGAACAGGCAAGGAAGCTCTTAACTACAGATTATCTCTATTTTGGTGTTACGATGGTAAAAGCTGGCGATGCAGACGGCATGGTGTCCGGTGCGGTTCATTCAACAGCGGATACCCTTCGTCCTTCCCTGCAGATTCTGAAGACGGCACCTAATACCAAGCTGGTGTCCTCTTTCTTCGTGATTGTGGTTCCCAACTGTGAATTCGGTGCTGACGGAACCTTCCTCTTCTCCGATTCAGGACTGGTGCAGAATCCCAATGCAGAAGAGCTGGCTGCAATTGCAGGCAGCAGCGCTAAGAGCTTTGCCGCGTTGGTGGGTCAGGAGCCGGTGGTGGCCATGCTGTCCCATTCCACGAAGGGCAGTGCTTCCCATCCTGATGTGGACAAGGTGGCAGAAGCGACGAGGATTGCGAAAGAATTATATCCTGATGTAAAGATTGACGGAGAATTCCAGCTGGATGCCGCAATTGTTCCCAGCGTCGGTGCCTCCAAGGCTCCCGGCAGTGACATTGCGGGTAAGGCTAATGTCCTGATCTTCCCTGATCTGGATGCCGGCAACATTGGGTACAAGCTGGCTCAGCGTCTAGCGAAGGCGGAAGCCTACGGTCCCATTACCCAGGGAATTGCAAAGCCTGTCAATGATCTTTCCAGGGGCTGCTCTGCGGATGATATTGTTGGAGTTATTGCTATTACGGCAGTACAGGCCGGCGTAAATTAATAAGGAACTTTTGGCGGCGCAGGGGATGGAGCACTCCCCCGCAGCCGGAGCGGACGGCGCGGTGAAGCGCCTGAGATACGGTTGGAAACAATTTATTTAATATACGAAGAGAGGTATAAGTAAAAAATGAAAGTATTAGTTATTAATTGCGGCAGTTCATCCTTAAAGTACCAGCTAATTGACTCCGTAACGGAGAAGGCCCTGGCAGTCGGCATCTGTGAAAGAATCGGCCAGGAGGGAAGCGTTCTGAAGCATACCCCGGACGGCGCAGAGAAAGTAGTAATTGAAACTCCTATGGAAAACCATGAGGTTGCGATCCGGCTGGTCCTGGATGCCTTAACCGATGCAAAGCATGGAGTGATCAAATCCCTGGATGAGATCAGCGCGGTAGGCCACAGAGTGGTGCATGGCGGGGAGAAATTTGCGGCATCCACGATCATTAACGAGGAAGTGATTCAGGCGATTGAGGAGTGTAATGATCTGGCACCCCTTCATAATCCGGCGAATCTGATCGGTATCCGTGCCTGCCAGAGTCTGATGAAGGGAGTTCCCATGGTAGCGGTATTTGATACGGCATTTCACCAGACCATGCCCCCCAAGGCATATCTGTACGGGCTTCCTCATGAATATTATAACAATTATAAGATCCGTAAATACGGCTTCCACGGAACCAGCCACAGCTATGTATCAAAGAGGGCGGCAGAATTTGCCGGACTGGATATTAATAACTCTAAAATCATTGTATGCCATCTCGGCAACGGCGCAAGCATCTCGGCAGTATTAAACGGCAAGTCCATTGATACCAGCATGGGCTTCACCCCCCTTGCCGGACTGGTTATGGGCACCAGAAGCGGTGACATCGATCCTTCCATTATTGATTTTATTGCAAAGAAGGAGAAGAAGAGCATTGATCAGATTATGAATCTTCTGAATAAGGAATCCGGTGTTCAGGGTATGTCCGAAGTGTCCAGTGATTTCCGTGATATTAACGCAGCCATGAACAGCGGCAACCAGAAGGCGATTACTGCTTTTGAAGTATTCTGCTATCGTGTGGCAAAATACATCGGCGGATATGTGGCAAGCATGAACGGTATTGATCTGATTGCCTTTACCGCAGGTGTCGGCGAGAATGACGGAAAGGTAAGAGAATGGGTATGCCAATACCTGGGCTATCTTGGAATTACCATTGACCCGGAGAAGAATAAGCTGAGAGCCCAAGAGGTTATGCTAACTACCCCTGATTCCAGGACCATGGTCTGTGTCATCCCCACCAACGAAGAACTGACGATTGCCAAGGAGACGGTTGCGCTGCTGTAGTTTAGCCCGTTGAGAATAATAAAATTTTTCGTTGACAAATAATAACACAGTAGGTATAATACAAGAAGTGCTTAGGATAGATGGCAGAAGAAATAACACAAAACCGCCATTTATTCTGCAGTGAATATTCGGAGAATTAATATGCTTATATCTTTGTCAGAAGTAATGACCACAAAGGATAAAGTCCTTAAAATCAATGTCCCTGTCGAGCTGGAGAAGTTTGATTACCAGGGAGAAGCTTATGAGCTTGCGCATAAAGAGCCCGTAAGCCTGACCATCACGAATCTTGGCAGCAGGAGCGTATTGATTGAGGGAAGTACGAATATCTCACTGACCTTGTTTTGCAGCCGATGCTTGAAGAAGATCAGCTATCCCATGGAGCTTCATTTCCTGAAGGAGGTTGATTTTAGCCTCAGTGATGAGGAGCGGGCACAGGCTCTGGACGAAACAAATTATATTATTGGATACAATCTGGATGTAGACATATTGATTTATGATGAGGTTCTCATTGGTTTTCCCATGAAGCTGCTATGCAGTGAGGATTGTAAGGGCCTGTGTAAAAACTGCGGGACCAATCTGAATGAGAAGACATGTGACTGTGACACTTTCAGCTATGATCCCAGAATGTCAGTAATCCGAGATATCTTTAATAATTTTAAGGAGGTGTGACAATGTCTATTTGTCCGAAAGGGAAACATTCAAAAGCAAGAAGAGACAGCCGCAGAGCGAATTGGAAGATGACTGCTCCCAATTTGGTTAAGTGCAGCAAGTGCGGTGAACTCATGGTTCCTCATAGAGTATGTAAGGCTTGCGGTTCTTACAACAAGAAGGAAATCATTCCGGTAGAAGAATAATAAAAGGCTTGAAAATCAAGGGTTTGAGATGTTTTATCAGCCCTTGATTTTTTGTTTTAACCCAATTGAAGATTATATAAATATGGTACTTTATGATATGAATTAGTTGTAATATAAAGACCATCTATGTAACATCCGTTATTGTTAAGTGTACGGGGACAACATATTTGAGAAAATAGCTCTAAGACTTAGCGCCTATCCGACCAAAGACAGGGCGCTATTTCTTATGGTTATCATTTTTGAGAATGGTGATAATTATTTATACAAACTCATTGATAATATCCTGTAAAATAAGTATGATAGTATAAGGAAAGGAATAGTAAAACGGACTATCCATATCAGAAGAAGGCAGATAATGCAAAATCTCTGTTCAGTATTTTACCGGAAGTTGCTGATCAGGGGGAAGCGAGAGCAGATATGGGGAATAAAAACTAGCGGGAATGGGGATAGAGGCAATGAGCGAGATAGTAGAGACAATAAATCCGGCCCAGAAGGAACGGATTGACAAACTGGCAATTTTGAATCGATATGCAAAGAAAGGGCAGATCCTTTTTACCGGATCTTCCCTGATGGAGCAGTTTCCGGTTGACGAGCTGCTGATTAACAGCGGGCTGAATGTGATCATTTATAACCGGGGTGTGGGCGGCTTTACGACCGCGGATATGCTTGCCCATATGGAGGAAATGGTATTTGGGACGGAGCCGTCGAAAATCTTTATCAACATCGGTTCCAATGACATTGGAGCCGCGGACTTCTCAATGGCACATTTACTGGGAAATTATGAGAACATATTGAGGCAGATAAGTGTGAGGCTTCCTCAGGCAGAGATTTATGTTATGGCATATTATCCGGTGAACGAGACAGATAAGGTTCCGGAGGGTGAGTGGGGACAGGTTGCTTTTGTGAACCGGAATAATGAAACCATAGGGGAAGTGAATCTGGAGATAGAGCAGCTGGCAAAGCGGCTGGGTTGTCATTTTATTAATGTCAATGACGGATTGACGGATGAAAGGGGAAAGTTAAAGAAGGAGTATACGGTGGAGGGAATCCATATGTATGCCAATGCATATCAGCAGATACTGCAGAATATGACCCCCTATCTATGATAGATATTACCGGAATTCTTTCGTGAGAGAATTTTAAAAGACAGTACATAATCATATCTCGATTATCGGAACATGCTTCTGCTCCGATAATATAAATTATGAGAGCAACTGCACCTGTATGGTACACCCTGATTACAGGAACACGTATTATGTTCCTGTAATATAAATTATGAGAGCAACTGCACCTGTATGGTACACCCTGATTACAGGAACACGTATTATGTTCCTGTAATATAAACTATGAGAACGACTGTATCTACATGACAAACCTTGATTACAGGAACATGCTCTATGTTCCTGTAATGTATCTCAGGATATGTTTCACATACTCCTCCAGCTTCTCCTCCTGTAACAAAAAGTCCGTGTGAATCTCCAGGAAGGAAAGCTTGCTCTGGTAATCCAGCCGGAAGCTGGGAGCAAATAACGGCTCATATTGCGGTGTAAACAAGCCCTTCTTTCTGGTATAGCAGTTGGAGGGCTTTGCTTTTATCCGGAACTCCTTGTCCACATATTGGGCAAGACTTTTATGAATCACACTGTCCTCTGAGGTAAGATAATAGTAATCCCGGTAATTCTCATAAAAATATTTTAACTCTCCGTCATAGATCTGTATCTCCAGGGCAGCATCTCTGCCTTCTGCCGTCAGGCGGGCCAGATCATTCCCCCCGGAAATTCTCGCGGGCAGGGAAGAGGACAGCTGAAAGCGGATCAGGAAATGAGCCCCTTCTACCTGGGCCTGAAGAATCCGGATAGGCTTTTCAAGCAAATCCGTATAGCTTAAGACGGAACTGACCAGCAGAAGGCCTCTAAGGTCATCCTCATTATGTAGCAGAAGCAATCCCAGCAATTCCTCAGCCTGGGAAGGCTCTGTGGAGTGTTCATCCGGAACACGCCGGCTGCGGAGAAGCTCATAATGTCTCTTGCCCAGATAGCTCTGGTATACCTGTATCAGTTCTCCGCCGTCAAAGAGATCCTTACGCTGAATCCCTAAGAAGGTCTCAATGGATTTCAGCCGGAGGCTGGGCAGCTGGAGCAGCTTCTTCAAGGGGAGAAGCTTCTTGTAGATATCAATGCTGATAAGATGGTCAAAGGAGTAATCCAGCTTCCACTGGGCGCATTTTTTCAAAAGATAGGGAAGATCGAAGCCGGAGCCGTTGTAATGGATCAGTATCTCATAGTCCTTCAGAAACTCGAAGAAAGAGGACAACAGCAGCGGTTCTTCCTTAATATCCTCGGCAAACCATTGAATCAGGAAAAAGGAGGAGTCCTTATAAAAGGTACAGCCGATCAAATACAGATAGGTGGAGTTGGCGGCAAAGCCCGTGGTCTCTATATCAAAAAACACAAGCTTTTCAAGCGGGTACTCCTGTTCAAAGGGATATTCCGGCATTTGTTCCAGGGAAAGCTGTCTGGTGATCATAATATTCCTCCTTTTGTCGAATCGGTTTATGTCGATGAATATAAGGGTATTCTAACATAAATTCTGTTATAATAGAAGTGCCTGCACGGATATCCTGATGGAACATTCAGCCTGTAATTTCATTGAGTCAGGCCAGGGAGGAGCAGGAACACTTCCTCACTGCTATATGGCAGCCGGATAATTCGTTGAATTCTATAGCATGATTTAGTATAATATAAATATTATGGGAAATGGAGCATTATAAAAGGATGGATGTGTTCCGGTTCTGAGGAATTATCATGAGGGATGGAGGATTGCCGGGTGGGATAACCTGTTTCCAATCTGACAGCTTCAGAAGAAAGGGAGATTGCACAGCGTATGTGGAGCATAAGATTGTTCGGACAAGAGTTTTACTATATATTCTATGTGTTTGTAATATATGGGGTGGTTGGATGGATCTATGAGTCAATCCTGGGATCTGTGAAAAGCAAATCTTTTATAAACAGAGGCTTCTTAACGGGGCCGCTGATACCGATTTATGGCTGCGGGGCCCTGCTCTACTATCTTGTATTCTGGAACAGCAGGGATCAGTACCTGCTGGTGTTCTTCGGGAGTATGGTTCTGGCTACGGTTCTGGAATATGTTACCTCTTTGGTGATGGAGCTTTTATTCCATGCACGCTGGTGGGATTACAGTGATTATCCCCTTAATCTGAACGGCAGGGTATGCCTGCCGGTGTCCTTCTTCTGGGGAATTCTTGCCTTGCTGATGCTTCATTTCATCCATCCGCGGATGGAGCAGGTGATCGCATTACTGCCCAGAAGGACAGGGGAGATGGCGGGTTATGTCATCCTCCCGGTATTCGTCCTTGATACAACGGTATCGGCAGTGACCTCTGTGAAATTTGACCGGATTCTGGCAGGGCTTCAGAAGCTGCGTCAGGATATGACGGAATATATTGAATCCAGCAGGTTATATGAGACCGGCAGTGAGCTCAGAGAGAAGCTGGCGGGAATGCATATGCCCGCTCTTTTTTCCGAGATCCGGGCGGGCATTGAGGCAAGGATGCAAAATACCAGACAGACCCTGTCCGGTGCCAGGCTGACGATTCAGAATGTGGGAAAGGTCCGGGAGCTGATCCCTGAGATCGAGGCTAAAATGGCGGAGTTTGTAAGACGTTATCAGAACATCCGGATACTGCCTGCTCACGTCCGTCTGTTGAGAGCCTTCCCTACCATGAAGGTGAGCAAACGGGAATCGGCACTGAGTGACTTGAGAGATAGACTGGCGAAGAAGGGTGTGCGTGAGGTGAGCAAGGATTTGAAGGAAGAGGTAACCGGAACCATAAAAAATAATCTTAGCGGGATTCTGCGGGCAGCTCTGGTAGGGCTTCTGGTTCTGGCCCAGTTTGCGCTGATTATCTATCTTTCCTTTGAATTAAGGGGCTATACCATATATTTCTATTCCCTCCTCCAGGTGTTGAGTATGATTATCGTAGTGGCTCTTGTGAACGGCAACCGCAATGCTTCCTACAAGATCAGCTGGATCTGTATTATTGCCGCCCTGCCGGTGACCGGACATATTATGTTTCTACTGTGGGGTAACCGCAGGAGGAAGAAGATTGATAAGGAAATCCTGAGAAGGCTGCGCAGGGGAGCGGAGAATCTGGAGTGCAATCCGGAGGTGGTGAAAGCATTCTCAGAGAAATATCCTACCAAGAGCAGGATGGCAAGGTATCTGGAATCCAACACCTTTCCTTTATATAAGAATAATAAGGTGGATTACTACCCCATGGGAGAGGATGTGTTTGAGGCGATTTTTGATGAAATTGAAAAGGCGGAGCAGTTTGTGCTGCTGAATTTCTTCATTATCGGGGAAGGCGCGCTCTGGAGCCGCCTGCATGAGCTGATGCTGCGAAAAATAAAAGAAGGAGTCCGCGTCATGTTTCTCTATGATGATTTCGGGGCAATGCTGCGAACGCCCACGAATTTCAGGAGAAGCCTGGAGGCGGAGGGCTTTGAAGTCCGCGTATTCAATCCAGTGCACCGATATACGGATAAGCTGTATCTAAATTACCGTTCCCACCAGAAAATCATAGTAGTGGATGGGAATGTAGGATTTACCGGAGGAATGAATCTGGCGGATGAATATGTGAATCTGGTACAGCGCTTCGGCGTATGGAAGGACAACGCGGTTCGGGTGGAAGGAGACGCCGTATGGGGGCTGACGGTAACCTTTCTGCAGATGTGGGAGGTGTCCTCCTCCGCCGGAGAGCCCATGGATTACTCTCCCTATCGTCCAACCAGGACATTCCCGGAAAACAATGTATTCTGCCAGGTGTTTTCTGACGGACCTGCCAACAATCCCAGGAATCCCGTGGAGAATATATATAAGCAGATGATGTATTATGCGAAGAAGCTATTGTACATTACCACACCATATCTTATAATTGAAGATGACATGAGGGAGGCTCTGATTATGGCAGCCTCCAGCGGGATTGATGTGCGGATTATCACCCCCTTTATCCCGGATAAGAGAAATGTAAAGATACTGACGAATTATAATTATGGAAAGCTATTGGAGAGCGGGGTAAGGATTTTTGAATATACCCCCGGCTTCATTCATGCCAAGACTATTATCACAGAGGATTGCGGTATTGTAGGAACGGTCAACATGGATTACCGCAGCTTCCATCTTCACTATGAATGCGGCGTATGGATCTGTGACAGAACTACGGTTGATACAATTAAGGAGGATTTGCTGGGGACCATGGAGCAGTGCCGTGAGGTAAGCTATGAAGAATGGAAGAATCGCCCTGTGACCGTGAAGCTGCAGGAGCTGTTTCTGAATTTGTTTTCGACACTGATGTAAGGCGGAGGAGATTATGTATACAAATGTTTGCAAGCATTGTCATAAGGTGTTCCTGTCCAGGCTGAAGAGCTATTCCTGTACAGAGTGCAGACAGACGGACAGCGATCATTTCGATGATATTGAGGCCTATCTGAAGGAATATCCCAACAGCAATGCTCTTCAGATATCCGAGGCCCTGGGAATCACAGCCTTCGAAGTGCTGAACTATCTGAAGGAGGGCAGGTTGAACATATCCCGGGGGCGTTTTGAAAGGCTGCCGGATCACTATGACGAATGACGGGAGGAAATGAGTTTGATTGGATATTTGAAAGGGGAATTGGCAGAGGTTAAGGAAAATTACGCGGTAATAGAGGTGGGCGGCATAGGTTATGAAGTGTATCTTCCTTCCTCGGCCATCACGGAGCTGCCCTCTAGAGGGAGTGCCGTCAAGCTGTATACCTATCTTCATGTCAGGGAGGATGCCGTCAGTCTCTTTGGCTTCCTGACGAAGGATGACCTGGAGATGTTTAAGCTGTTAATCACCGTCAACGGAATAGGGCCCAAGGGAGCCCTGGGTATCCTGTCCGGAATATCGGCGGATGAGATTCGCTTTGCTGTTCTGGCCGAGGATGCCAAGACGATTGCCAAGGCGCCGGGAATCGGAAATAAAACAGCGGGCAAGCTGATTCTGGAATTGAAGGATAAATTCAAGCTGGAGACCGCGTTTGAACAGCGGCTGATCAACCAGGAGGAGAATCGGGAAGGCTCCGGCATCTTCGGAATGCGTGAGGAGGCGGTGCAGGCTTTGACGGTGCTGGGATATTCTGCTGCGGACGCTTTAAAGATTGTAAATCAGGTAGAGATTACGGAAGATATGACTTCAGAGGAATTGCTGAAGCGTTGTTTAAAGAGAATGTAAAAAGAGTTGGAAGTATTGGAGAAGGTAATGGCAAAACGAGTGATAACAACGGAATTGACAGAAGAAGATAAGAGGGTGGAGGGTTCCCTCCGGCCCCAGCTGCTGACGGATTACATCGGACAGGCTAAGGTGAAGGACAACCTGAAGATCTATATCGAAGCGGCAAAGCAAAGGAAGGAAGTGCTGGATCACGTTCTTTTCTTCGGACCGCCGGGACTGGGAAAGACCACACTGGCAGGGATTATTGCCAATGAGATGGGGGTTAATATTAAGATCACCTCCGGTCCGGCCATCGAAAAACCCGGTGAGATGGCGGCTATATTAAATAATCTGTCGGAGGGGGATGTACTGTTTGTGGATGAGATCCACCGCCTCAACCGTCAGGTGGAGGAGCTGCTCTATCCCGCCATGGAGGATTATGTTATTGATATTGTCATAGGAAAGGGCTCGACAGCCAAATCCATCCGGATTGACCTGCCCAAGTTCACCCTGGTGGGAGCCACCACCAGAGCGGGGATGCTGACTCCGCCGCTGAGGGACCGCTTCGGAGTAGTGAGCCGTCTTGATTTTTATACCATTGAGGATTTGAAGAAGATCATTGTCCGCTCGGCAGAGGTGTTCCAGGTAGAGATCGATGAAGAGGGAGCGCTGGAGCTGGCCCGCCGTTCCAGGGGGACGCCCCGCCTGGCAAACCGGCTGTTGAAAAGAGTGAGGGATTTTGCCCAGGTGAAGTATGACGGAAGGATCACCAGGGAGGTGGCAGGCTTTGCCCTGGATCTGCTGGAGGTGGACAAGCTGGGCCTGGACCATATTGACCGGGAAATTCTGGTCACTATGATTCAGAAGTTCGCGGGAGGTCCGGTAGGAATTGAAGCGGTTGCAACTACCATCGGCGAGGATGTGGGAACCATTGAAGAGGTATATGAGCCCTATCTTGTCCAGAACGGATTAATCCTTCGGACTCCAAGGGGAAGGGTCGCCTCGGAATTGGCCTATCAGCACCTCGGTCTCAGAATGGAATCTTAGCTTGTCAACAAATATAATGTGGGATATAATGAAGGCGTAATGAGCATGATGCGAGCTTGCTCGTAATCTTGCGATCGGAGCCGGAGATTATGAGCATGTTCTTTGCTCATAATATAATGTCCAAGAGAAGCTAAATCGTCTACAAAATTCAGAGAATAGTGGGACAAGGCTGTGTAAGAATGATGCGGGAGGCTGGGAGAATGAATAAGTATCACGATATCGAGGTCATAATCAATAACAAGAGATATACATTAAGCGGCTACGAGAGCGAGGAATATTTACAGAAGGTCGCCTCCTACATCAACGGCAAGCATACGGAATTCCGCAACAAGGATGCCTATAAATTCCTGGATTCTGATTTGAAGAATATTTTAATGCAGATTAATATTGCGGATGATTATTATAAAATGAAAAATAGAAATAGTGAGCTGGAGGCAGAGAATGAAGCCAAGGACAACGAGATCTTTAACCTGAAGCATGAGATCGTTTCTGCACAGACGAATCTGGATGCCGCCCGGAAGGAGATCGAGGAGCTGAGGCAGGAGTTTTACGAGGCTCAGAAGAAGATAGTACGGCTGGAAACGGAAATAGCGGAAGGGGAAAAGCTTAAGCAGAAAGCGGTAAAATAGCAGGAATAGGGAAAATGGGACAAGGCTGTCTAAGGTTACTTACGGCTCCGAAAGAAGCTTCGGGGAATGTGAGAGGCCGGGCAGCCGTTTCTTGTTTTCAATGTCTGTACAATGCCGGAATGCGCAGGAAGCATGTGCGGGAATGGAGGAAAGGATGAAACAATCAATTGAGATACTTGCCCCTGCCGGTTCCTATGAGGGAATGCGGGCGGCAATGAATGCCGGGTGTGATGCGGTTTATATCGGGGGCAGCAGCTTCGGGGCCAGAGCCTATGCTAATAACCTGGATGAGAATACTTTGCTGGATGCCATTGATGAGGCTCATATCAGAGGCAAGAAGCTTTATCTTACGGTCAACACCCTGCTAAAGGAGAAGGAGCATAGGGGGAAGCTCTATGGTTTTCTGGAGAAGTTCTACCGACAGGGCCTGGATGCGGTTATTATTCAGGATATGGGGGTACTTCATTTCATCCATGAGTATTTTCCGGAGCTTACGATTCACGCAAGCACGCAGACGACCCTGACCATGGCGCAGGGAGCCAATCTGCTTAAGCCCTACGGAGTAACCAGGCTGGTTACCGCCAGGGAGTTAAGCCTGCAGGAGATAAGGGCTATTCGCGACAATACGGATCTGGAGATTGAGACCTTCGTCCATGGCGCCTTATGCTATTGCTACTCCGGTCAATGCCTGATGAGCAGTATGATCGGGGGAAGAAGCGGCAACCGGGGCAGGTGTGCGCAGCCCTGCCGGATGACCTATCAATTCTATTCCGGCAAGAAGAAATTATCCTCCGACCAGGAGAAATATTTGCTGAGTCCCAAGGATATCAATACCCTGGCTTATATCCCCGAGCTGATGGAGGCGGGAATCAACTCCTTAAAGATAGAGGGAAGAATGAAGAGACCGGAATATGCCGCAATGGTTTCCAATCTGTACAGAAGCTATGCGGATCTTTATCTGGAACGGGGGAAAGAATATTATAACGATCATATCCATAGCGAAAGCTTCCGCAGGGATATGCAGAAGCTTCAGGACCTTTATAACAGGGGAGGCTTTTCAGAAGGATATGGGAAGACTTATCACGGCAAGGCTATGATGAGTTTGAGCCGCCCCAATCATAGCGGAGTGTATGTGGGAGAAGTGGAAACGGTCAAGGGATCACAGGTCTCCATCGCTCTGGAGGAGGACGTTAATCCCCAGGATATCCTGGAAATCCGGCACCGGGAAGAAGAGGGCTATGAATTCACTGTGAAGGATGCCCATAGTAAAGGAACGCTTCTCTCAGTCAATGCGGGGAGAAGGCCGGAAACAGGGGAAGAGAAAGGAAAACAGCGCAGAGACAGATATTCTAACCCGGGGATTCAAACGGGTGATAAAGTATACCGGACAAAAAACAACCGGCTGCTGAAGGAGCTGGAGGAAGAGTATTTGTCGAAGAACAAGAGAGTTGGAATCGATGGAATACTCACGGCAAAGAAGGGTGAAAGGCTGAAATTGACCTTAACCCACGGGGAGCTTCAGATCTGTGCATATGGGGATCAGGAGGTTCAGGCAGCCCAGAAGCAGCCGATGACTAAGGAAAAAATATTGGCCGCCATTGATAAAACCGGGGATACTTTTTATTATTTTAACAGTCTAATGATTGATATGGATGAAGAGATCTTCATACCTGTTTCCTGGCTTAATGAACTGAGAAGACAGGCGGTCGGACTGCTTATGGAAGCGGCGGCGGGAAAATACCGCAGAAATCCTGCGGAGCAGATGCCTCATTCTGTACAGGAAATCCAGACTTTGCGGGAGGAGCAGCCGGATAAAGGAAGCCGGATCTGTGTTTCCGTTCAAAGGAAGGAGCAGTTAGAGGTGGCGCTGCGTTATGAAGAGGTATCCGCCATCTATGCAGACTATGACTGGCTGGGTGATTCCGCCGCGGAGCTGGCACAGAGAGCACGGGAGGCAGGAAAGGAATTTTACCTGGCATTGCCCCATATCTGCCGTTTGATGCAGTATGAAAGGTTAAAAACAGATTTATTAGAGATAATAGATGATGATGCAGTTACCGGTTTTCTTGTGAAGAATTTTGAAGAAATTGAGTTGCTGCAGTCGTTACAGTATTATGAAAAGCAAAAAAGGTTACTTGCGAATTATAATATGTATATCTATAATTCGGAGGCAAAGACCCTTTTTGAAGAATTAGGCATCACCCATTATACCGCACCGGTGGAGCTGAATTACCAGGAACTGAAGGAACTTGGGATTTCAGACTGTGATCTGATCGTATACGGATACCAGCCGGTTATGGTGTCCGCCCAATGCCTCTTTGCCAACACCTCCGGCTGCCGGAAGAATAAGCAGGGAAATACGGGCAATCTGGTGGACCGCCTGGGGAAAAGCTTCTTTGTACAGGCCCGCTGCAACAGCTGCTATAATATCATTTACAACAGCCAGGTACTGTCGCTGCTGAAATATTCCAGAGAGATCGCCGAATTGGGACCGTCCGGGCTCCGGCTTGATTTTACCCTGGAGGACGGGGAAGAGGTACGGAAGGTATTGTCGGCTTTTGTTACGGAGTTTTATCAAAAGAAAAACGGCGGGCTGGAGCTTACGGATTATACAACAGGCCATTTTAAGCGCGGGGTGGAATAGAAAGCAGGTTATCGTTATGAATCTGATCTCAGAATTAATTAAATATATGATGATATTTTTGATCGGGATCTATACCTATTACAGCTTTAATGTTTTCCGGTTCAAGAGTAAACGGCATCAGAGCAAAACCTATGCTATGTTAACGGTTGTTACCTTTTTGCTGCATTTTATCGGCCATTTTACCCTGTTTATGCAGAGTATCAATAGCGGGCAGTATTCGATTGTCATGGCAGAGAAGGGACAGCAGCCTTCCGGTGCCGGTCTTATCTTAAATAATAAGCTGTTTTATCTGTACTGCGCCGAGGTAGTGCTGTTTGTGCTGGTCTTAGCCCTGTACCGGATCATTTATCCGAAGATATCAAGGCTGCTCCTTCATAATATGCTAATGCTTCTGACCGTAGGATTTCTGATACAGACAAGGCTGTCTTTTTCCAAGGCCCTGAGACATGTGGTAATTGTGGGAGCGGTCTTTCTGGTCAGCCTGGCGGTGCCCCAGATCATCCGCAGGGTGGGAAGCCTGAAGTATTACGGCTGGCTCTACGGGGGAGCGGGAATTGCGCTTCTTCTGGTCGTCCTGATTGCGGGAACCACCAGCCACGGAGCTACCAACTGGCTGGATCTTGGCGGAATCATCAGCGTCCAGCCCTCGGAGGTGGTTAAGCTGCTCTTTGTGTTCTCGGTTGCCGGGCTTCTGGGAGAGGGAAGGAATTTCAAAAGGGTGATGCTGATTTCCCTGCTGGCGGGCGCTACGGTTATTCTGCTGGTGCTGCAGAAGGATCTGGGCGGCGCCCTGATCTTCTTTATCACCTATATCTTTATGCTGTATGCCGCTACAGCAAAGCCTTTGTATCTGGTCTCCGGGCTGGCAGCAGGGAGCGGGGCGGCTTACCTGGCGTACCAGGTCTTCGGCCATGTCAGAGTGCGAGTTCTGGCCTGGAAGGATCCGTTTTCCTATATTGATAACGAGGGTTATCAGATCACCCAGTCCCTGTTTGCCATTGGAACCGGAGGGTGGTTTGGAATGGGTCTGAACAGAGGGCTGCCCACAGGGATTCCGGTGGTTGGCAGTGATTTTATATTCTCAGCCATATCCGAAGAGCTGGGAGGATTGTTTGCAATCTGCATTCTTCTGATCTACGCCAGCTGTTTTGTTATGTTTTTAAATATAGCCTTGGAGCAGGAGGAGCTGTTTTACCGGCTGATTGCCGTCGGCTTCTCCGTAATGTTTGCATTCCAGATTGTGCTTTGCATCGGAGGGGTGATTAAGTTCATTCCTTCCACGGGAGTTACGCTTCCCTTGATCAGCCTCGGAGGCAGCTCCATGCTGTCTGTCATCGTTATGTTTATGATCCTGCAGGGAGTATCCCTGGCAGGCAGGGACGCAGTCAGGGAGGAGAGGAAGCAGGAGGAGGGAACAGGACAATGAAGCGTTGGAAGGAAGCGGTAAAGAAGATAGCTGCCGCGTGGACCAAATATTTTTCGGAGAAGAGAGCCGGTGAGCTGGCGGCAGCCAGGGAGACACAGGAGGCTTCCGGGCCGCAGGATGTGAGAAAGCCAATTTTCAGCATCCTGTATATCTTTCTGGGAATTTTTGTTCTTATTGCGGGATATTTTTCCTACTACCTCATTATCCGCAGCGATGATGTGATCAATAATGCCTATAACAGACGGCAGGAGGTATTGGAGCAGCGTGTTATCCGGGGCAGCATCCTGTCGGCGGACGGAGAGATTCTTGCACAGACACTGGTGGACGGAGAAGGCAAGGAGACCAGGGAGTATCCCTTTAAGAAGGTCTTTGCCCATGTGGTGGGGAGATATTCCAAGGGTAAGAGCGGAATTGAAGAAATGGAGAATATACGGCTGCTGACCTCCAATATAAACAGCATTGAGGTTATGTATTCCGATCTCATGGGAGAGAAGAGCCAGGGGGATAATGTGATTACCACTCTGGATTCAAAGCTTCAGAAGCTGGCCTATGATGCCCTGGGAGATAACCGGGGAGCGGTGGTGGTGCTGGAGGTTGCCACGGGCAGAATTCTGGCTATGGTGTCCAAGCCCTCCTATGATCCCAATCTGGTGGATCAGGAGTGGGAAACGATTCTGGAGGACGAGGATAAGAAAGCTCCTTTGCTGAATCGGGCAACCCAGGGGCTGTATGCTCCCGGATCCACCTTTAAGGTGCTTACGGCGCTGGAGTATATGCGGGAAAATATGACCTATCTGGAATATGAATATGATTGTGACGGGGCAATTGAATATGAGGATGAATATGGTGAAATGGTCATCCACTGCCATTTCAGCAAAGCTCACGGAAAGTTGAGCCTGCCCATGGCCCTGGCTAAATCCTGCAACACTTCTTTTGCCAATATCGGCATGAGCCTTGATCTCACCAAATTCCATGCGTTGTGTGAAGATTTTCTGTTCAACCGGAATATTCCGGTCAGGATGGCCGCCAGCGTCAGCCAATTCTCCCTGCAAAAAGGTGTCTCGGGAACGAAGGAGGCGATGCAGACAGCGATCGGTCAGGGGCAGACCCTGATCTCTCCCCTGCATAGTGCGATGATAGCTGCCACAATAGCCAATGACGGAATGATGATGAAGCCCTATGTGGTGGAGCGCATTGAAAATGCGGAAGGGGCTGTGGTTAAGGAGTATTCCCCGGATAAAATCGGAAGAAAGATGTCCGGCTCCGAGGCGGAGTATCTGACCAAAGCAATGCGGCTGGTGGTTACCAAGGGCACCGCGACAAAGCTGAGTGATCTGAAGGTGGCGGTGGCGGGAAAAACAGGTTCCGCAGACAACCCAGCCGGAAAAGCCCACTCCTGGTTCATCGGCTTTGCACCGGAGAAGGATTCGGAAATCGCAGTCAGCGTCATTGTGGAAAATGTGGGGACCGGCAGTGAGTATGCTGTCCCCATTGCGAAAGAGATATTTCAGGAATATTATAAAAAGAAATAGAGGATTAGGAGTAAAAATCTGTATCAGCTGTTTGGAACCGGCGGCGTTATTATAACTCAGTATCGGTACAATGCAGTTTTGCAGGGCAAAAAAGGGAATGAAGAAGAATACCTGCATCTTGTGAAGCGGAGCGTTCTGAACGCACGAAGGTAAGGCAAGTAAAAGCAACTTGGTGGAGTGACTCCCTTTGACATATAACCTTCGGTGCTTTTTAACATCTTAATCAATAATTTCGGGTTGAAAACTTGTGCATATTGATGTATACTTCTACTAGATAAGGCGATACACCAAAAAGCAGGAGGAATTGCGATGGTAGAAGCAACGAGCTGTGGTGGTGTAGTTATATTCAGAGGAAAGATTTTATTACTGTATAAAAATTACAAGAACAAGTATGAAGGGTGGGTGCTACCGAAAGGGACCGTAGAAGAAGGAGAGGAATATAAGGAGACGGCAATCCGTGAAGTATTGGAGGAGTCAGGAACCAATGCTTCCATTATCAAATATATCGGAAAAAGCCAATATTCCTTCAGCACACCACAAAATACAGTATTAAAGGATGTTCATTGGTATTTAATGATGTCTGATAGCTATTACAGCAAACCACAGAGGGAAGAGTTTTTCATGGACTCCGGTTACTATAAGTTTCATGAAGCGTATCATATGTTGAAATTCGCTAATGAAAAGCAGATCCTGGAGCGGGCTTACAATGAATACATGGATTTGAAGAAAAGTAATCTATGGGGTAATAAAAAGTATTTTTAACATCCGTCGTACCGGGAGGACGCAACGCACAACTTAATTCGAACAGGATGCGCTGCGTCCTCTTACTATGTTATGGGTGATTGGGAACACAGCAATGTCAGAAGAAAAACGATACTGGGAGAGAAGAGCGGAAGGACTTGAGAAAGTGAGGACGGGGAATGATTGATATTCCAGGTTATGCAGGCTTTATCAAAATCAAAGAGATTACCAAGGGCATGTCCGGTGATAAGAAATATTATATCGAAACCGCGGATGGAAAGCGTCTGCTTCTTCGTATTGCGGATATCACCAATAATATGTGTTATGACAATAAAAAAGCGGAGTTTGAGACCGTAGGCTGCGCTGCGGCGCTGGGCATTCCTATGCCGCAGCCGGTCTATTTCGGAACCAGTGAGGATGGTAAGAGCGTATATACTCTGCTGACCTGGGCTGACGGCGATGAAGTGAAGGAGCTTCTGCCCGCACTATCAGACGAGGAACAATATGCCTTAGGTGTAAAGTCCGGTGAGGTTCTTCGCAAAATTCATGCAATGCCCGCCCCGGAAGCTGCGGGTGACTGGGCAGAGCGGTACTTTGCCGTAATTGACAAACGGCTTGAGGCATTTCGGACGGAGGGTGCGGCTTTTGAAGGAAATGAAAAGATTCTGCAATACCTGGAAACCAACCGCAGTCTGCTGAAAGGGCGTCCGCAATGCTGTCATCATGGAGATTATCATGAAGGCAATCTGATTCTGTCAGAGGACGGAAAGCTGTCTGTGATCGATTGGCATAAAGTTGATTTTGATAACTATGGTGATCCCTGGTATGAGTTTAATCGTATCGCCTGTGCTTTTCCGCTGTTCGCATCGGGGCAGATTGACGGTTATTTCAGCGGAGACCCTCCGGAGGAGTTTTGGAGTTTATTTGCCTATTATCTTGCGGCGAGTGCAATCACCTCCATTACCTGGGCCAAATATTTTTCGCCGGAAGAGCTTGATTCAATATTACAATGGAATGCAGATATCCTGCGCTGGTTTGATGGCATGGATAATCCCGTACCGTCATGGTATCGGAAGGGCTCACTTGTACAAACGAATTCAGAGGGAAGGCATGAGTATTATGAAGCTGATAAAAAAAATCACGGATAAAGAGATTGTCGGTACGGACCGGCTTTCCAGTGCTTCACCAAGAGTAGCGGTCAGGGCAGTCCTATTGGATGACAGGGAAGAGATGGCCGTGATGTATATGGGGAAGTATGGGTTTTATACAATTCCCGGCGGCGGAGTTGAGACAGGCGAGACTTTAGAGGCTGCTTTAAAGCGGGAGATCCGGGAAGAGACCGGATGTGAGTGTGAGGTTTTGCAGGAGCTGGGGTATATTGAGGAGAACCGGGCCGAGCATAATTTTACCCAGATCTCAAATTATTATCTGGCCAAGGTGATAGGAGAAAAGGGGCTTCCATGCCTGACAGAAGAAGAAAAAGGCGGAGATATCCGCGTGGAATGGCATCCCATCCGGGAGGTCTTTGACATGATTGCTTCTCCCGTTCATGAAAAATACCAGAGAAAATACATACAATGCCGGGATGTGGCGGTATTAAAAGAAGCAATAAAAAAAATCCCCAAAGCTTTTGAATTTATAAAGCTCTGAGGAATTCTCATCTTACTGCGGATAGAGGGACTCGAACCCTCACGAAGTCGCCCTCGGCAGATTTTGAGTCTGCTGCGTCTGCCATTCCGCCACATCCGCATTAGTGACGAGGATTATTCTAACACAATTAGTTTTATATTTCAAGTATGAAAATAATATATTAGCTCAAAATATGAAGGATATGCTGTTCTCTGGGAAATAAGGAGTGGATTAGAAGAATGACTTGTAATAAAGCCCAAAGTATGATTATGCCATTTATCAACAATAAGCTGCGATTGAAGGAACTGGAGGAGTTTGTTGATCATATCGGCACCTGCCCGGCCTGCAAGGAAGAGCTGGAGGTGTACTATGCACTGCTGACAGCGATGAAGCAGCTGGACGAGGATAAGAATCTGTCCTCGGATTTTGGCCTGGAGCTGAATCAAAAGCTGGACCGGATCAGGGATAGAATTTTCCATGCGAAGTTTACATATTATCGTAAAAAGGTTATTCTGATATTAACAATTTTATTTTTTGCATTTGTCATAAGCTTTGGGTATGTTAATCGAAGCACGGAAGAGGAGAGGAACATCACAGAGAGCGAGTTTCGGATGCGCCGAGCCTTCCATACGGGGCGGAATGCCTATTATGATGGCTTGCTGCGGGAGTATCTTGAGGAGCAGGAGCGATTGCAGCCCGAGAAACCCGAGCTGTTTCCGTAGAGGTATCCGCATTAGGGACGTTGCACTAACCGGTTATGAGTAAATGAGGGACGGGATATCCTTCCTTGAACGATATGCCGGAATAAAATAATACGCCTGTATCATGGGAAGCAGGGCTTCCTCATAAGATCCGCAGGCTATGAAAGGTATGGTTATTAATTATGAATAAGAAGCTTGTTTTGATTGACGGACACAGCATACTGAACCGGGCATTTTACGGATTGCCGGACATGACTACCTCGAAGGGGGAGCATACCAACGCGGTTCTGGGATTTCTTAATATTATGTTTAAAATACTGGAGGAGGAGAAGCCGGATCATCTGGCGGTGGCTTTTGATACCCATCATCCCACCTTCCGCCATGAGCGGTTTGCCGAGTATAAGGGAACGAGAAAGGGAATGCCGGAGGAGCTTCGGGAGCAGGTACCTGTGATGAAGGAAGTCCTGAAGGCTATGAAGATTCTGATTTTGGAAAAGCCCGGCTATGAAGCGGATGATATTCTGGGGACCCTGGCCACCAGAGCCGAGAAGGCGGGGGATATTGTGTCGCTGATCTCCGGTGATCGGGACTTGCTGCAGCTTGCCAGTGAGAAGATTAAGATCCGGATACCCAAAACAAAGAAGACCGGCACGGAGATAGAAGATTATCTGGCTCCGGATGTGATGGAGACTTACCATGTGACCCCAAAGCAGTTTATTGATCTGAAAGGGCTTATGGGAGACCCCTCGGATAATATCCCCGGAGTGCCGGGAGTGGGAGAGAAGACAGCCGCTAAATTGATTGAGACCTATCGCTCCATCGAAAGCATCTATGAGCATATCGAGGAAATGAAACCCGGCAAGGTTACGAATTCTTTGAAGGAGAACCGGGAGCTGGCTTTCTTATCCCGGGAGCTGGCCACCATCTGTGTGGATTGTGAGCTGGATTTTGATCCGGAGGAAGCGGTGCTGGGGAATCTGTACAACGAAGATGTATACATGCTGTTTAAGCGGCTGGAATTCAAAAATTTACTGACCCGTTTTCAGACGGAGGAAGTGAGCCACTCTATAGGGATTGAGAAAGGATTTATCCTGATTGATGATCTGGGAGAGGCAGAGCGGATATTTGAAGAAATGGGCGGAAGGAGGGAAGCTCCTCTTCCCATGGGAATACAAGTAGTTTTCGAAAACGGCTGCATTCTGGGTATATCCCTTTGTGACAATGAAAAGAAAGCATATTTTCTGTGCTGCCGCGGCTTCCTTACGGAGGATTATCTGCTGGACCGTTCCCGGAAGCTGGTCCGCAGCGGCAGAACGATATCGGTGATAGGGCTGAAGGAACAGCTTCCCTGGCTTCAGCTTACGGAGGCGTATCCGGTATTTGATGCGGCAATCGCGGCATATCTTCTGAATCCGCTGACAGATACCTATCTTTATGATGATATTGCCAGGGATTATCTGGGTATGACGGTTCCTTCCAGAGCGGATTTATTGGGGAAGGCATCCTTAACAGAGGCATTGGAGCAGAAGGAAGAGGCTTTCTTATCCTATGCCTGCTACTGTGCGTATATTGCAATGCATTGTGTTAAGCGTATGGAGGAGCTGCTGTCAGAAGAAGGAATGCAGGAGCTGTTTACCACCATTGAGATGCCTTTGATCTATACTCTGTACGATATGGAAACGAGGGGCATTCGTGTTAATAAAGAGGCTTTGAAGGAATATGGTGATCATCTGGCAATTGGAATTGAAAGGCTGGAGAAGAGCATCTACCAACAGGCCGGAGAAGAATTCAATATTAATTCTCCGAAGCAGCTGGGAGTCATACTATTTGAGAAGCTGGGGCTGAAAGGCGGGAAGACGACAAAGACAGGCTACTCTACTTCGGCGGACATTCTGGAGAAGCTGCAGGGCGAGCACCCGGTGATTCCGATGATTCTGGAATACCGCCAGCTGACCAAATTAAAGTCAACCTATGCGGACGGCCTGGCGGAGTATATCAGAGAAGACGGACGGATTCACGGAAAATTCCATCAGACAATCGCGGCGACGGGCCGGCTCAGCAGCACGGATCCTAATCTGCAGAATATCCCCATCCGGATGGAGCTGGGCCGCCAGATCCGTAAGGTATTCATTCCGAAGGAGGAGTATGTGTTCCTGGACGCGGATTATTCCCAGATTGAGCTTCGGGTGCTGGCCCATATGTCCGGGGATGAGAGACTGATTGCGGCATACCGGGAGGCGAAGGATATCCATCGGATCACCGCCTCCGAGGTGTTCCATACTCCTTTTGAGGAGGTAACTCCTGCCCAGAGAAGCAGCGCCAAGGCGGTGAACTTTGGTATTGTATATGGAATCAGCTCCTTTGGACTGGGGCAGGATTTGAATATTACCAGAAAAGAAGCAGAACGTTATATTGCAAAGTATTTTGAAACCTATCCCAAGGTAAAAGAGTATCTGGACCGGCTGGTGGCCGATGCCAGGGAGCTGGGATATTCCTCCACGCTCTTTGGGAGGAGGAGACCGCTTCCGGAATTAACCTCCAGCAATTTCATGCAGCGTTCCTTCGGGGAACGGGTGGCTATGAATGCGCCGATCCAGGGAACGGCGGCCGATATCATCAAGATCGCCATGATCCGGGTGAACCAGCGCCTGAAGAGGGAAGGCTTCCGTGCGGAGCTGATTCTGCAGGTTCACGATGAACTGCTGGTAGAAGCCCACAAGGATGAGGCGGAGCAGGTATCCGGGATTATCGTGGAAGAGATGCAGGGTGCTGCCCGGCTCTCCGTCATACTGGAAGCGGAGGTCAAGGAAGGCAGCAACTGGTTTGAAGCAAAGTAAACGGGGTAAAAAAATAATAGCAGGGATGAGGATAAATGAAAGTAATCGGTCTGACCGGCGGGATAGGGAGCGGTAAATCCCTGGTTGCCAGGATTATGAAGGAGCAGTATGGTGCCGGAATTCTCGATACGGATGGAATTGCGCGGGAGCAGATGGAGCCCGGCGGCGCAAGCTATCAGGAGGTTGTGGATTATTTCGGGCAGGGAATTCTGGCGAAGGATGGAAGAATTGACAGAGGAAGACTTTCCGCCGTTGTATTTGAGAATAAAGAAAATCGTCTTAAAATAAATGAAATTACGCACCCTAAGGTACTGATAAAGGTTCGGGAGGAGATCGACCGCTGCCGGAGGAGGGGCGGAATCGCCTATCTTCTGATTGAGACGGCGCTGATGATTGAAGCCGGATATGATTTCCTCTGTGATGAGGTCTGGTATGTCTATGCACCGGAAGAGCAGCGCAGGAGCTGGCTGAAGGCGGAGCGGGGATATACGGAAGAGAAGATAGATGTGATTATAGGGAATCAATGCACGGCAGAGGAATTCCGGAGTAAATTTCCCAAAGTCATAGAGAACACAGGGGATCTGCAGTGGCTGGAACAGCAGGTGAAGACGCTGCTGGCAGAACAGGAGTAGAAGGATAGCACTATTTACAACATAATGGACAGTAAGAGCTCTTATCATGCTGTATAATATCGATATAATAGTATATATCAAGATATTATAAAGAGATGGGGAGGGTTCATCTGTGAAAAACTTTATAAAGAATTACAAGATGTCATTGCTTCTGTTACTCTCTGTGATAGTGGGCGGAGTCCTGGGTCTGGTCCTGGGGCCGGAGGCAAGGGTACTGGAGCCCTTGGGGCAGATTTATCTGAATCTGATGTTTACCATTATTGTGCCTCTGGTATTCTTCAGCATCACCTCATCCATTGCCGGAATGAAGGAAATGAACCGGCTCGGTAAGATTATCATCTATATAGCGGTCATTTTCACGGTGACGGCATTGCTGTCCGGGATACTGGCTATTCTTGGAGTATTTGTTGTAAATCCCACAGAGGGCCTGGCTCAGGATACGGTCCGGTCCATCCTGGCCGGATCAGGCGAAGAGCTGGTATCGGAGGCACAGCAGCTCTCTCTTGCCGAGCAGCTGGTCAAAACCATTACCGTGGGGGATTTCTCGGAATTATTGTCTCGGAATAAGATGCTTCCTTTAATTATCTTCTCTGTCATGTTTGGAACTGCCGCAGCCATGGTTGGTGACAAGGCCCGGCCTGTAAGAGAATTTGTCGCAGCCGCCTCGGAAGTGCTTATGAAAATGATTAATATTATCATGTATTATGCTCCCATCGGTTTGGGCTGCTACTTTGCATCGGTGATCGGCCAGCTGGGATCGCAGATACTGGAAGGTTATCTCCGGGTGTTTTTATTATACCTGGGCTTATCCGTCATCAATTATTTTCTTTTCTTCAGCATTTATGCCTATATTGCGGCGGGGAAGGATGGGGTCCGCAGCTTCTGGAGAAATGCCCTTGCTCCGACGGTTACCGCTCTTGCCACCTGCTCCAGTGCGGCTACGATTCCGGTGAACCTGGCTGCCACGAAGAAAATAGGCGTGTCCGGAGATATCGCCGAAACAGTAATTCCTCTGGGGGTCAACACCCATAAGGACGGCTCTGTGATCGGAGGAGTACTTAAGGTGGTGTTCCTCTTCGGCTTGTTCGGAAAGGACATGAATAGTGCCGGAGCGTTTCTTTCCATTCTGGCAGTTGGTTTTTTGGTGGGGGCGGTTATGGGAGCCATACCCGGCGGCGGGCTCATCGGAGAGATGCTTATTATCAGTATCTACGGGTTTCCTCCGGCAGCTCTTCCGGTTATTGCTGTCATCAGCACCATCATTGACGCGCCTGCAACGGTATTAAATTCCTCAGGCAACACGGTATGTGCCATGATGGCCGCTAGATTTGTGGACGGCAAGCAGTGGCTGAAGAAGAAAAATTAATCTGCGGCAGGGCAAAAGGCGCGGAAGAAAATCGTTCCGTATAATATACTTGCATTTCATATGGAGGGCATGTATTATGTTAGAGGGTATGCGGCCTGTGCAGAATGAGATTTTGCCTGAGGCAGGATGCACGTTATGTGGCTGCATAACTCCGGAGAGCATAAGGAGACCAGCATATGAATAATTTGTTAGTAGCACAATCCGGCGGACCGACTGCTGCCATCAATGCAACATTGGCCGGTATATTGCAGGGAGTGCAGGGAAGTGAAGGAGTGAACCGGGTGTACGGTGCAAAGAATGGAATTGAAGGGGTGCTGAAGGAGCAGTTCCTTGACTTGAGCGAGCTTGCGAAAGACAATCGGTCCCTCGATATCCTTGCCTGCACGCCCGCCTCGGCCCTCGGTTCCTGCCGCCGCAAAATGAAGGACTGGCATGAGGACGAAGAGACCTATAAGAAGATCATAGCAACTCTTGACCGGTATGGAGTTCAATATTTTATCTACATCGGCGGAAATGATTCCATGGATACCGTAAATAAGCTTGCCAGGTACTGCAAGGCAAAAGGACATGACAAAATCATTGTGGGTGCGCCTAAGACAATTGATAACGATCTAAGCCTTACCGATCACAGTCCCGGCTATGGCTCCGCGGCGAAATATATTGCAGCTACCATATCAGAGCTGGCCTGTGACATTGGCGTCTATGATATTCCGTCAGTGACCATTGTCGAGATCATGGGACGTGACGCAGGATGGCTGACGGCTTCCGCAGCGCTGGCCAGAGTGAACGGAGGGCGGGGGGCCGATCTGATCTATCTATGCGAAAGGAAATTCGACAGTACCCGTTTTATAATGGATGTTAAGGAGAAGCTGACGCAGAAGCGGGGAATTCTTGTTGCCGTCAGCGAAGGAATTAAGGATAAAGAGGGTGCCTACATATCCGATCAGGTTTCCAGCGGAAAAGTAGATAATTTCGGTCATAAATATATTGCGGGGGCGGCCCGTGTACTGGAACAGCTGGTGCGCCGTGAAATAGGCTGTAAGGTTCGTTCTGTGGAGCTGAATTTAATGCAGAGATCCGCCGCGCATATCACAAGTAAAACAGATATTATGGAATCCAAGATGCTGGGAGAAAAGGCATTGCTCTGCGCGCTGAGCAAAGAAGCAGGCCGCATGGCGGCAATCGGGCGGCTGAGTGACCGGCCTTACCGGGTGGAGCTCCTCTCCGTTCCGGTAGATGAAGTGGCAAACCGTGAGAAAACAGTTCCCCTAAATTGGATTACCCCGGACGGACATGATGTGACAGAGGAATTAATAGACTATATGATGCCATTAATTCAAGGAGAGACGGAAGTAAAATTTAAGAATGGAATACCGCTTCAACTAAAGCTGTATTAAAAGAAAGGCTGGACGGCTGCCGGGATAACACCCAGAACAGCCGCCAGCCTTAAAATCTGATGGGATTTTCAAGGTTCCAAAATCTGTCCTTCAAGAAAATTTCTTGACAAAATGGAAGAAATGAGGGATACTCAGTTTATTGTAAATGCAAAATGATGATGACAGAATAGGGAGATAAATATGAAGCTATGCAGTATTGCAAGCGGCAGCAGCGGAAACTGTATTTATGTCGGCAGTAATCATACAAATTTATTGGTGGACGCCGGAGTGAGTGCAAAGCGTATTGAAAACGGATTAAATGGAATTGATATTCTGCCGGATTCGATACAGGGAATTCTGATTACCCATGAGCATTCCGACCATATATCCGGTCTTGGGATACTGGCGCGGAGATATCATATCCCCATCTATGCCACTTATGAAACAGCATGTGCCATTAGCAGAATGAAAAGCATTGGGGATATTCCGGGCGAACTGTACCGTTATGTGAAGCCCGATGAGAGCTTTATGATAAATGATATCTGTGTGGAGCCATTTTCCACCTCCCATGATGCTTCCAATCCGGTCTGCTATACCATGAGATCCGAGGGGCAGAAGGTGGGAATAGCAACCGATCTCGGGAAATATGACGATTATATTTTATCCAAGCTGGAGGGATCCGAGCTTCTGCTGATAGAGGCAAATCACGATGTAAATATGCTAATGGTAGGTAAGTATCCCTATATGTTAAAGCAGAGGATATTGGGTGAGCGGGGACACCTGTCCAATGATACCTCGGCAGATATGATCAGCCGTTTGATTCACCCCGGGCTGCATCATATATTTTTGGCGCATCTGAGTAAAGAGAATAATTATGAGGAGCTGGCGTATGAGACGGTTTGCTACGAGTTATCGAACCGGGGCAGCGCTTTTTCTGCAAAAAATGTAAGTGTGGCCCATCGGGAGCAGCCTTCTCAGATAGTTATGATATAATGAAAGCGTAGTGAACAGTGCGAGAAGGGCACTTGCACATCAAGCTTGCGATCATGTGAACGGAGCCGGAGATCATGAACACGTTTTATGTTCATGATATAATGAAAGCGCAGGGAACACGTCTTTGGTACATAATAATGATAAGGAGGAGCGAGGGTATGAAACGTACGGTTATAACTGTAGTGGGTAAGGATACGGTTGGTATTATCGCCAGGGTATGTACCTATTTGGCGGATAATAACATTAATATATTGGATATTTCCCAGACCATCGTCCAGGACTTTTTTAACATGATGATGATCGTTGATATGACAAATATGAGCAAGGATTTTGAGGTGATATCGGAGGAGCTGGAGAAGCTCGGTTCCGAAATTGGGGTAATGATTAAATCCCAGCGTGAAGACATATTCGACAAGATGCATAGAGTTTAACACTGGGGAGAAGGCTATGATAAATATAAATGAAGTTCTTGAAACCAATAAAATGATTAACCAGGAGAATCTCGATGTCAGAACCATCACCATGGGGATCAGCCTCCTGGACTGTATCGATCCCGATCTTGACGAACTGAACCGCAAGATTTATGATAGAATAACAACAACAGCAAAGGATCTGGTGTCCGCAGGCAATAAGATTCAGAGAGAGTACGGTATTCCCATTGTCAACAAGAGAATCTCGGTAACTCCCATCGCCATCATCGGGGCTGCGGCCTGCAGGACGAAAGAGGACTTTGTAACCATAGCAAGGACCCTGGATCGTGCCGCAACGACCGTTGGCGTGAACTTTATCGGAGGATATTCGGCTCTGGTCTCCAAGGCAATGACGGCTGGTGACGAGCTGCTGATTAAGTCGATTCCCCTGGCGCTCAGCCAGACGGAGCGGGTATGCAGCTCTGTCAATGTGGGATCCACCAAGACCGGCATCGATATGAATGCCGTCAAGCTTCTGGGAGAGATCATCCTTCAGACGGCGGAGGGAACCAAAGACAGGGATTCCATCGGCTGTGCGAAGCTGGTGATATTTTGTAATGCTCCGGATGACAATCCCTTTATGGCAGGGGCCTTCCATGGGGTCACAGAGGGAGATGCGGTGATCAATGTGGGAGTCAGCGGTCCGGGGGTTGTGAAGAAGGCCTTAGAGTCTGTCCGGGGGCAGGATTTTGAGATGCTTTGCGAGACCATTAAGAAAACAGCCTTTAAGATTACCAGAGTAGGCCAGCTGGTAGCGCAGGAAGCGTCCAGAATGCTGGGAATTCCCTTTGGCATCATAGATTTGTCCCTTGCTCCTACTCCGGCTGTCGGCGACAGCATAGCGGAGATTCTGGAGGAAATGGGGCTGGATAAGGTGGGAGCACCGGGGACAACGGCGGCTCTGGCCCTGCTCAATGACCAGGTTAAGAAAGGCGGCGTTATGGCCTCTTCCTATGTGGGAGGATTGAGCGGCGCATTTATTCCTGTCAGCGAGGATCAGGGAATGATCAACGCGGTTGAGGCGGGAGCGCTGACCCTGGAGAAGCTGGAGGCAATGACCTGTGTGTGCTCCGTGGGACTGGATATGATCGCTGTACCGGGGGATACGAAGGCAACCACCCTCTCCGGGATTATTGCAGATGAGATGGCAATCGGAATGATTAATCAGAAAACAACGGCAGTCCGGATTATTCCGGTCATCGGAAAAGAAGTCGGTGAACGGGTGGAATTCGGCGGTTTGTTGGGATATGCTCCGGTAATGAGTGTGAATTCCTTCGGGTGTGACCGTTTTATCAACCGGGGAGGAAGAATTCCTGCGCCAATTCATAGCTTTAAAAATTAATCATACTGTGGAAAAGACATAAATAATTGAAAGAAATTGTTAATGAATTACAGGAACCGGGCCGGAATCTTTGTCGTCTAATTATTATCATGACATCGGGAGACTGCTTCTCGGTTCTTTCCCGCTTTTGTTTATGCCCAGGGATCAAGAAAGACAGAGGAAAGGAAGAGTTATGGTGAATCAGACATTGGAGCAATTAGATTATAAAGGAATATTCAGATACTTTGCTGAGATTTCAAAAATTCCCAGAGGGTCGGGAAATGAGAAGGCGGTCAGCGATTATCTGGTAGCCTTTGCACAGAAGCATAATCTGGAGTATACACAGGATGCCGCATATAACGTTATCATGATTAAGGAAGCAACACCCGGATATGAGCAGGAGCCGGCCATTGTTCTTCAGGGACATATGGATATGGTGTGTGAGAAATGGAAGGACTCCGCTCATGATTTTCTGAAGGATGGGATTAAGCTCATTGTGGAAGGAGACTTTCTCCATGCCGACGGAACCACCCTGGGAGGGGACAATGGTGTGGCGGTTGCCTATATACTTGCCATGCTTTCCGATAACAGCCTGGAGCATCCAAGACTGGAAGCCATTATTACCACGGACGAGGAGGTGGGGATGGGCGGCGCAAAAGCCCTGGATCTGTCCCGGCTTCAGGGAAAGTTCCTCATCAATCTGGATTCCGAGGAAGAGGACTGTGTTCTCACCAGCTGTGCCGGAGGCATGAGATGCAACTGTACCCTTCCGGTTCAAAGGGTCGAGGCCGCAGGTAAGAGGATTAAGCTCAGTCTCGGAGGAATGCAGGGCGGTCATTCAGGTACGGATATTGTTAAGAACAGAGCTAACGCGCCCAGGCTTTTGGGACGGCTTCTGTTTGAATTGCGTGAAAACTACAGCTTTGCCCTGGTTCATATGCAGGGCGGTTTCAAGGATAATGTTATCCCAAGAGAAGCGCAGGCGGAATTGCTGTTAGTGGGTACGTCCCAGGAGACAGGGAAGAAATATAAAGAGATCAGCTCCGGTATTGCAGAGTTGATGAAAGGGTATCAGCAGGAGTTTTCAGCCAGCGAGCCCCAGCTTAAATATGAACTGGAGGAGTTGGATGAGGGAAGCTTCCAGGTACTTCATCCCCTGTCTTTTGAAAAAATGCTGTTTATGCTGATCAATATGCCCAATGGCGTACAGGTTATGAGTTCCCATATTCCGGGACTGGTGGAAAGCTCGTTAAATCTTGGAGTGTTCCAAACAGAGGAGGAGCATGTGACCTTTGTGTCAGCCATTCGCAGTTCCGTATATAATTATAAGCATTATATGAGCAGTCAGCTGAATTATTTGATCGATTTCCTTGGCGGCGAATTCCGTGAGTATTCGGAATATCCCGGCTGGGAATATAAACCGGATTCTCTGCTGAGGGAGCATTACAAGAGAATTTATCGTGAAAGTACCGGAAAGGATATGAGAGTAGAGGCGATTCATGCCGGTTTGGAGTGCGGCATCCTTGGTGAAAAGCTTCCCGGTATCGATGCGATTTCCATCGGGCCGGATTTGTTTGATGTTCATACTGTGGAGGAAAGGCTGAGTATTTCCTCTGCAATCCGTGTATATCAGCTGCTGGAGCGGGCCGTTAAAGAAAAGATCAGGGCATAGAGGGGATAAGCGATTGATTAGGAGATGAAGAAATGGGTAACGAGGGTAAGAATGATACCGGTTCAAAATTTGATTTTGACCAGGATCCGGAATTCAATGCAAATTTTTACAGGAACATCGAGAAGGTCCTTAACGATTCCTATGTTGAGGAGCCGGATGACACCAAGGAGTCAGGGCGTCCCGATACGGCGGAGACTGCCGGGGAAGCAGCTGATGCCGGTGTATCCCAGGAGGGGAAGGAGTCCGAAGACAGCGGAGCAGCCAGAGAGGACAAGGAATCGGAAGGCAGCAGTGTCTCCGATATGAATATGGAGTCGGAAGGCGGTACCGCTGGAAGAAATGAGGAAGCGGAAGAAGATGGAACCTCTTTGGCGGACAGGGAATCAGAGGATGAGGGAAGCGATGAAAGTGCCGTGTCAGGAGAGGCAGCTCCCGCATCGGATGGGGAAGCCGTATCAGAAGACGCTGCCGGAAACGAGTTAAGACAAGAGCAGGAACCGTCTGAGGAGACGGCGGCAGCCGTTGCCGCGGAAGATGCTGACACCCAGGGATTGTCTGAGGAGGAGCTGGAAGAGGCTTTAACCGGAATTAATGCGGCACTGGCGAGGAAGATCTGTGAGGAGATGGACTGCATCGGTGCAGAGCAATCAAAGGAAGAGGGAAAAAAGAAGCATTCCGTGAGAATTCGCAACAGAATACTGCTTACCCTGCTCTGTTTGGTTGGCTTCGGCTTCTTTTTCGGCTTTACCTCACCCGGTAATATGCTGTTGATGAGAATGGGAATCAATCTTTCCAGTGCCGTTTGGGGTACTTTTACAGATGATTTTGAAGAGGATGTCCCGATGGTTGAGGATATCGATGTTCCGGACCCTATTGAAGATAATACGGATTTGGTTAAGGTAGATCCGGATACCATTGAATGGACATCCAACACTCACGGGGACGGAAGGCATGAAGAAGGGGTATACAATATCCTGGTTCTTGGAGAAGAGGCAATTGGCTCCGGATCAGCCAGGGGCCGTACGGATGTTATTATCATTGCTACCATGAATACCAATACAAAGAAATTAATGCTGACCTCTCTGATGCGGGATACTTTAGTCCAGATTCCCGGCTACAAGGATAATAAGCTGAATTCGGCCTATGAAAAGGGAGGACTCGATTTACTCTATAAGACCATAGCCCTGAATTTCGATATTCAGCTGGAAGGCTGTGTAATGGTCAATTTCGAGAGCTTTGAGAAGATCATCGACAAGCTTGGCGGATTGGAAATTACTCTGACCCGCGGAGAAGCCAATTACCTGAATACCACCAATTATATCTCGAAACCGCAATACCGTAATGTGGTTGCCGGCACCCAGATTCTGAACGGCAATCAGGTCTTGGGTTATACCCGTGTCCGCAAGAAGGCAACCATCACCGGAAATAACAATGATTATGGGCGTACTGACAGGCACCGGATTGTCTTAAATGCTATCTTTGAAAAATATAAAACCAAGAGCAAGATGGAGCTTGCCACCACGATGCTCGGCATGCTGCCCATGATTACAACCGATATCAGCAGCAAGGATTTTGAATTGCTTTTGAATAAATTCATCGAAATGGGAACCATGGATATCGCTCAGCTGAGAATTCCGGCAGACGGAACCTTTACCGATAATGTAGAAGTACGGGGCATGGATGTGCTTATTCCTGATTTGCAGGAAAATGTCAAGCTGCTACATAATTTTATTTTCGGTGAGAATTAAGGATAGTTATTCTGTGCAAAGTGCATCAGACCTCCGGAAAGGGAGGTCTGATGCATTTGCTCGGTTATATTCATTCCAATAGAGACATATAATTAGTTGTCCAAAAGTCTTTGATTGGAGTGTGAGTAAAACATGGGGCAGATATGGTATACTAATAAGTATGGGGGCGGAAAAAAGAGAACACGAAAGGATATAAAAGTCCTGGCGGTGCTTCTGATGATGCTGCCTGTGATAATTGTCACGGGGCTTCAATTGAATGCAATATCAACAACTCTGCTTCTGCGTGACATAGAGCGTCGGGGAATTGATTATGATGCCTTCCGTGAGCTGAAAATAGCGGAGGATACCCTTGAGCTGGCGAAGGCTAGGACAGGGAAGCTGATGCAGAAGCATAGCGGGCTGGGATCGCCTAAGGGAATTGATCCCATTGAATATCTGACCTTTAGTATGCTGGCCAGATCCTTTGATCTGGAAAAAGAAGAGCCGGTAAAAGAAGCTCTTTTTCTAAAAGGCATCGGTTCCATTGGTACTCTGAAGGGATATCAGCGGCTGTACGGTTATTATAGGGCGATTTTTCAAGATCTGGAGTACTTTCCGGTTCCAAGAATAGAGGGTGATGCTACGGACATTTTTTATTCGGATACCTGGAGTGAACCGAGAAGCTATGGAGGCAATCGCAGACATGAGGGGACCGACATCATGTCGGGAGATCATCCCAGGGGATACTATCCTGTTATCAGTATGACCGAGGGAATTGTTGAGAAAATAGGTTGGTTGGAGCAGGGAGGATACCGAATCGGAGTACGCTCCCCTTCTGGCGGTTATTTTTATTATGCCCATCTGGCCTCCTACGCCCCGGATATGAAGGAGGGAGCCTGCGTCCTGGCCGGGCAGCTTCTGGGCTTCATGGGAGACAGCGGCTACGGAGCGGAGGGGACTGTGGGAAAATTCGATGTACATCTGCATCTCGGAATTTATGTGGACACCGCTGCAGGCGAACTGAGTGTAAACCCTTACCATGTGCTGAAGATGATGGAGAGCCGCAGGCCAAGCTATGGGGGATATCTCAGATGAAGTTTGGGAGACTTTTTATTTATAAGTAGCTTATTGATAGGATGTTATGGTATAATGTCGGCAGACATTATACCTGCGCATTTATGTGCATGCGCATTTATGCGTGTGCGCCGGAGCAAAGCGGAGTGCCATACCATAGGGGCTTGCGACTATGGTATAATGTCCACGATAAGCAGATTAGTCCATGAGTTTCTAATCTGCGGAAGAGATATAAGAAATAGTCCATGACGGATGGAGTAAACAATGGAAATATATTTAGATAATTCAGCAACTACAAGAGTAACAGAAGGAGTCAGAGATAAGGTTCTGCAGGTGATGTATGAGGATTACGGCAACCCTTCCTCCATGCACCGGCTGGGAATCCGGGCGGAGCAGCATGAGAAGGAAGCGGCGGCGGTCATCGCGTCTCATCTGAAGGTGGAGCCCAAGGAGCTTATCTTTACCTCCGGCGGAACGGAATCAAATAATCTGGCGCTGATTGGAACTGCTTTTGCAAACAGGCGGCGTGGCAATCATATTATTACCACCAGAATAGAGCACCCTTCGGTGCATCAGCCCCTGGTCTATCTGGAGACGGCAGGCTTTGAAATCAGCTTTGCGCCGGTGGACAGCGGAGGAAGGCTTATTAAGGAGAAGCTTTACGAACTGGTCAGGGAGAATACCATTCTGGTATCCCTGATGTATGTGAATAATGAAATAGGAGCCGTGCAGGACATTGGGGAGCTGGCGGGAGAGCTGAAGAAGAGGAAGCCGGACATTATTCTCCATGTGGATGCGGTTCAGGCTTTTGGCAAATACAGAATTTACCCGAAGCGGGAGGGAATCGATCTTCTTTCCTTCAGCGGTCACAAGATCCACGGTCCCAAAGGGGTGGGTGCCCTTTATGTCAATGAAAAAATCAAAATGAATCCCATTGTATTCGGAGGCGGACATCAAAGAGGGCTTCGCTCCGGCACCGAGAATGTGCCGGGAATTGCCGGATTGGGACAAGCGGTGTCCGAGCTTTTTGAGGATTTTGATTCCAAGATCAGCAGGATGTATCTTTTGAAACAGCGATTTCTCCGGGAGGTGAGCCGGCTGGAGGATGTGACAATAAATGGTCTTCCCATGGGATGTGCTCCGGATTATGAGCTGGAACAGATTAAGGAAACCGCCCCCCATATCATGAGCGTAAGCTTCCGGGGGGTGCGCAGCGAGGTATTTCTCCATGCACTGGAGGACCGGGGAGTGTATGTATCCTCCGGCTCTGCCTGCAGCTCTCACCATGCAACACCAAGTGTAACACTGGCAGCAATCGGCCTGGAGAAAAATCTAATGGATGCTACCCTGCGCTTTTCCATGTCCGGCACGACAACGGAGGAAGAGATTGACGATACCCTGGAACAGATCCGGGAGCTGCTGCCCATGTTAAGAAGGTATACCCGCAAGTAATGATAAAGCAGTAATAACAGTGTGAAAAGCACGTGGATGGAGGAAGAATGTTTAAAGCATTTTTAATAAAATACGCAGAGATAGGTTTGAAGGGAAATAACCGTTATATTTTTGAAAATGCCCTGCGGGACAGAGTAAAGGATGCCCTGGCCCCTCTGGGAGAGTACCAGGTGAGTAAAGAACAGGGGAGAATCTTTGTGGAATGCCCGCCGGTTTATGATTATGAAGAGACGGCGGAGGCTTTGCAAAAAGTTTTTGGAATCTCCTCCATCTGCCCGGTGGCTGTTATTGAGAGCTCGAAATGGGAGGATTTAACCCGTGGTGTGGGAGATTATGTGGAGGCAATGTATCCGGAACGAAGCTTCACCTTCAAGGTGGAGGCAAAGCGTGCGGATAAGAATTATCCTTATACCTCTCCGGAGATCTGTATTGAGATGGGATCCTATCTGCTGAAGCGTTTTCCTGAGCTCAGAGTGGATGTTCATGAGCCGTCTGAGAGGATTACGGTCGAGGTGCGTACCAAGTGTTATGTATATTCCATTTCAATTCCCGGGCCGGGAGGTATGCCCGTAGGCAGCAATGGGAAAGCCATGCTCTTATTGTCCGGCGGTATCGACAGTCCGGTAGCCGGATACATGATATCCAAGCGGGGAGTATCCCTTGCCGCCACTTATTTTCATGCGCCGCCGTATACCAGTGACAGGGCGAAGCAGAAGGTAGTGGATCTGGCAAAGAAGATATCCCGGTATACCGGCAGTGTGAAGCTGTTCGTGGTGAATTTTACAGATATACAGCTATACATCTATGAGCAGTGTCCCCATGAGGAGCTGACCATTATTATGAGACGATATATGATGCGGATTGCGGAGGCAATTGCCAGGCAGGAAGGGTGTATGGGGCTGATTACCGGGGAGAGCATCGGCCAGGTGGCAAGTCAGACCATGCAGAGCCTGGCGGCAACCAACGAAGTCTGCACCATGCCCGTATACCGGCCTTTGATCGCCTTTGATAAAAAGGATATTGTGGAGGTAGCAAAGCAGATTGATACCTTTGAGACCTCAATCCAGCCCTTTGAAGATTGCTGTACCATCTTTGTTGCAAAGCATCCGGTGATCAAGCCGAGCATCAAGGTGATCAATAAATCCGAGGAGAAGCTGGAGGAAAAGATTAGCGGGATGATTGAGACAGCATTGAACTCCTTGGAAGTTATTACTGTTTGACAGAACAGGAGGAAAGGTGTTCCTGGTGTAATAAAATAGAGGCTGCCGTAAACGGCAGCCCCTAAGCTCTTCGCGATAGCATGAACGCAAGGGACACACTATGGCACTTCGTGCCGGAATGCGCATTCCCTTTGTCAGCGCAGAATAATGTCTGCTGAGATTATTCTACGATGTAAGGCTTCAGAATTGCAAGGATGTTCTCCATGTTCTCCTCGCTATGAATATTTAAATCAATATTCTTAGATAAGTCAAGACTGAATATACCCATGATGGATTTTGCATCTATAACGTATCTACCGGAAACCAAGTCAAAATCAGAATCAAATTTTGTCACGTCATTTACAAAAGCTTTAACCTTATCGATTGAATTTAAAGAAATCTTTACGGTCTTCATTAACAATTCCTCCTTTATTCAGTATATGTATATACTATAATTTACCTAATTAAAAGTCAATATACAAAGTTCATAAAAATAGAGGAGAAAGTTGTACAGGTGTATAGTGCCTGTGCTTGTATGTAAATGGCTGATTTGAATATTTTATATGGAAAGGACAATAAGATACATGAAGAAAACAGCGGCATTTTTGACTCTCGGCTGCAAGGTGAATTCCTATGAGACCGAAGCGATGCGCACAATGTTTGAAGCGGCCGGCTACTCCATAGTAGATTTTAAAGATATGGCGGATGTATATGTGGTTAATACCTGCACCGTAACGAATATAGCGGACCGCAAATCCCGCCAGATGCTGCATCAGGCGAAAAACCGGAATCCCCAGGCGGTGATCGCGGCGGTAGGCTGCTATGTACAGACCGCGGAAGAGCTGCTGCTGGCGGACAGTGCGGTGGATCTTGCGATAGGCAATAACAAAAAGTCGGAAATCGTAGCCATGGTAGAACGGTGCATGGACAGCCGCCAGAAGGAAGAGCTGATAGCCCGGATCGATGAGGAGCGGGTTTATGAGGAACTGCCGGTTATCACCACAATGGAGAAGACCAGAGCTTTTATTAAAATTCAGGACGGCTGCAACCGTTTCTGCTCCTACTGCATCATTCCCTATGTCAGAGGAAGGGTGAGAAGCAGGAGGGAGGAAGATATTCTGCAGGAAGTCGAAGAGCTGGCGAAGAAAGGGTATCAGGAATTCGTTCTGACCGGTATTCATATCTCTTCTTACGGAACGGACCGGACGAAGCTTCCGATGGAGAAGGAAGTACCCGCGGAGAGCGGGCAAGAACAAGAGAAAGAACAAGATCAGCAACGGGATCAAGATCGGGAGCGGGAACAAGAACCGGAAGAAGGGGAGTGGCAGGCGGATCAAGGCCCATCCGGGGAAAATCTGCCCTTAGCCCGGTTGATTATAAAGATAAGCCGGATGGAAGGCGTTTTGCGTATTCGCTTGGGATCGTTGGAGCCGGGAATTATTACAAAGGAGTTTCTGGATGCCATTGCATCCGTAGAACAGTTCTGCCCCCATTTTCATCTCTCCCTGCAAAGCGGAAGCGACTCTGTGCTGAAGCGGATGAATCGCAGGTACAGTGCCAGGCAGTACTATGAGCGGGTGAGTCTGATCAGACAGTACTACCGGCTTCCCTCCTTTACAACGGATGTGATAGTGGGCTTCCCCGGAGAGACAGAAGAAGAGTTTTGTGAGACCCTTGATTTTGTGAAAAGTATTGGGTTTTCCCATATCCATGTCTTCAAGTATTCCAGGCGTGCCGGTACGAAAGCGGCTGCCATGCCGGATCAGATACCGGAAAACATCAAGAATCAGAGAAGCGAGCGCCTGATTGCCCTCTCAAATTCCATGTCGGAGGAATACCGTACCTTGTTTTTGGGCAGAATAGAGAAAGTTCTTTTTGAAGAGTCAATGGAAATAGAAGGAAAACAATATCAGGTCGGTCACAACGAAAGATACTTGAAGCTGGCGGTTTTGGAGGACCGGGATCTGTCCAACCAATTGCTGCAGGGAAGGATTACCGGATTTTTGGAGGGGGAAATTCTCCTTTGTGAAATAACTAATTGAAATTTTCCTCCAAATAGATTAATATATAATTTATATAGATTCTTTTTTGTTCGGTAAGCTGTAGGGCGAACTGTCTAATACCATAAAAGGAAGTGATGCAATGCAGAAATTAAACAATACACAATATTTTAAGGTACAGAAGGATACGGAGATTATTGTTGGCGAAGTAATCCGTACCGTCTATTCCGCGCTGACGGAGAAGGGCTACAATCCCCTGAATCAGATTGTAGGATATATTATGTCCGGAGATCCCACCTACATAACCAGTCACAAAGGTGCCAGGAGCTTGATCATGAAGGTGGAACGGGATGAGATTATTGAGGCATTGTTGCGTTTTTACATTGAGAACGAGCTTCAGCAGGAGAAGTAGCTTCGGAGGTAGGAATGAAGAGAATCATGGGGCTGGATTACGGTTCCGTAACGGTGGGAGTGGCGGTCAGTGATGCTTTGGGCTGGACGGCCCAGGGTGTCGAGACCATTCGGAGAAAACAGGAGAATAAGCTACGGCAGACCCTTGCCAGAATTGATGCGCTGATTGCGGAGTATGAGGTGGGCGAGATTGTACTGGGCCACCCCAAACATTTGAACAATACGGTAGGAGATCGGGCGCAAAAGTCGGAAGAATTTGCGGAGAAACTGAGGCAGAGAACCGGACTTAAGGTGGTTCTCTGGGATGAACGTCTTACCACGGTTGCAGCCCACCGGCTGCTTGACCAGGGAGGACTGGGTTATCAGGAGAAGGCGCTGGTAGTGGATAAGCTGGCGGCAGCCATTATACTGCAGGGGTATTTGGACAAATTGTATTTTATGAAAGAGGAAGAGAAGAAGAATGAATCATAGACCGGATGAAATCAATTTCATCACTGAGGATGGAGAAGAGATTATATTTCAGGTATTGGAACAGACGAGACTGGGCGGAACAGATTACCTCTTGGTCAGCACGACGGAAGAAGAGGATGAGGAAGCCGAGGCTCTTATTTTGAGGGATATTTCCCAGGATACCGACGAGGAAGCGGTATACGATATTGTGGAGGATGAAAAGGAGCTGCAGTCCGTAGCAGCCATTTTCAAAGAATTATTGGATGATATAGAATTATATTAAATGCATAGAGATAGGATTAGATGAAAATAGGTGATGATATGCCTGATAGCCAGGAACAGTTTAAGAAATTGTTGAAACAGAACGGACTGAAGGTTACCACCCAGCGGGTGGCTATACTGGAGGTGTTAAGCAGTAGGCCGGGGATGCATCTGACAGCAGAAGAGATTTATGATTATGTCAGGGAGAAGTATCCGGAGATCGGTATTGCTACTGTTTATCGTACGATTCAAGTATTATCAGAATTAAATCTAATAGATAAGTTAAATCTTGATGACGGATATGTGCGCTATGAAATCGGCAAGCAGAGCAATGAAGAGCCTGGCCACCATCATCATCATTTAATATGCCTGGAATGCGGCAATGTGTACGCCTTTCAGGACGACCTGTTGGAGAAATTGGAAGAACGGATCATGGAAGCCATGGGATTTCTTGTGAAAGACCATGAGGTCAAGCTTTACGGCCACTGCAGTGCGTGCAGGGAAAAGGATACCAGCAATCAATCTGTTTAGAGTCTAAGATTATCATATGCACTTAGTTAATGGATAAAGAAAGTACATAAAACCATTGGAGGTGCAATTATTTTGAAAGAGAAAGAAAAAAACATAACAAAAGCAATTGAAATGAAAGGTGTTAAAATTATTCCGCTGGGCGGATTGGAACAAATCGGAATGAACATTACCGCGATAGAGTATGAGGACAATATTATTGTCATTGACTGCGGATTATCCTTCCCGGAAGACGAGATGCTGGGCATTGACCTGGTTATCCCGGATGTAACCTATCTGAAGGATAATATAGATAAGGTAAAAGGCTTTGTCATTACTCACGGACATGAGGACCATATCGGTTCCCTGCCTTATATTTTAAAGGAAGTGAATGTTCCTGTTTATGCAACCAGGCTTACGACTGCAATTATTGAGAACAAGCTGAAGGAGCATAATTTATTAAAGAATACAAAGAGAAAAGTAATTAAATACGGTCAATCCATTAATCTGGGGTGCTTCCGTATAGAATTTATCCGAACCAACCATAGTATTGCGGATGCGGCGGCACTGGCTATCTTTACTCCGGCGGGAATCATTTTTCATACAGGAGATTTTAAGGTGGATTATACCCCGGTATTCGGAGAACCCATCGATCTGCAGAGGATCGGTGAGATCGGCAAGAAAGGCGTGCTGGCCCTGTTATGCGACAGCACCAATGTGGAGAGGCCGGGTTATACCATGTCAGAGCGCACGGTGGGCAAGACCTTTGACACAATCTTCTCCGATTACGCCAGGCAGAGAATTATTGTTGCAACCTTCGCTTCCAATGTGGACCGGGTTCAGCAGGTGGTGAATTCCGCCGCGAAGTTCAACCGGAAGATCGTGATCGAAGGCCGCAGTATGGTGAATATCATCACCGTGGCAAGAGAGCTGGGATATATCAAGATGCCGGATAATATGCTGATTGATATTGAGCAGATGAAGAATTATACCGATGACCAGCTGGTTCTGATCACCACGGGAAGCCAGGGAGAGACCATGGCGGCCCTTCCCAGAATGGCAGCTTCGATTCATAAGAAGGTTACCATCAAGCCGGGCGACGTTGTTATCTTAAGCTCAACCCCGATACCGGGCAATGAAAAAGCGGTATCCAAGGTAATCAATGACCTGACGATGAAAGGAGCTAAGGTAATCTATCAGGATACCCATGTATCCGGCCATGCCTGCCAGGAAGAGATCAAATTGATGTATACTCTGCTTAAGCCCAAATATGCGGTGCCGGTGCACGGGGAATACAAGCATCTGATGCGTCATGCGGAGCTGGCAGAGTCCCTGGGCATTGCCAAGGAGAATATCTTTATCATATCCTCCGGCGATGTATTGACGCTGTCCGCAGAGCGGGCAGGAGTTACCGGAGAGGTACCGGCACAGGGAATTCTTGTGGATGGTCTTGGTGTGGGAGATGTGGGTAATATTGTCCTGCGCGACCGTCAGCTGCTGTCGGAGAACGGACTGATTATTGTTGTAATATCCCTGGAGAAGTACAGCAATCAGGTGCTGTCGGGCCCCGACATTGTTTCCCGCGGCTTTGTCTATGTCCGAGAGTCCGAGAACCTCATGGACGAAGCAAGGGATGTGGTAGAGAAGGCCCTGGATAAATGCCTGAGCAGGAAGAACAATACGGACTGGGGAAAGATGAAGACGGAGATTAAGGATTCCCTGAGTGATTTTATCTGGAAGAAGACGAAGAGAAATCCGATGATATTACCGATTATTATGGAAGTATAAAGGGAAACTCCTGTGGTACGGTACAGATAGAGAGGTAAACATATGGCGACAAAATCTACGGCAGTGAAATTGACATTGAAGGTGACAAGCTTTATCGTAAGGCTGTTGCTGAATATTATTTTCTATATCCTGGTGGTTGTTCTTATTGTTAATGTCAGTAAAACAGCCTTTGCATTCACCTATCAGATCTATGGTCCGGAAAGGGTGGATGAGGCACCGGGACGGGATATCATATTCCAGATTGCCAAAGGTGAGTCCAAAATGGATATTGCAGCCAAGCTGGAGCATAATCACGCCATAAAAAATAAATATTCCTTTTATCTTAAGACGAAGTTTCAGGAGTATGTGATCATACCGGGGACTTATGTGATTAACTCCTCCATGACCTATGACGAGATACTGGCGGTAATCACGGATTATTCCAAAGCCATTATCAAGGACAGTGAGGATGCGGAGGAGGATACCGGCGATGCTGCCGATGATACTGAAAAGTAGAAGGTATGAGGTCTCTATATGATTGTGAACGAAAGAATTACAGCCTATCTTAACTCATTGGAAGCGGAATTGCCGAAGGAGCTTGCAGAGTTAGAGAGGGAAGCCCTGGAGCATCAGGTTCCCATTATAAAAAAGGAAACCCAGGGTGTTCTCCGGTTTTTACTGGGATTACAACAACCAAAACGAATTCTGGAGGTCGGAACAGCCATTGGCTTTTCCGCCCTCTTTATGAGTGAATACACCGGAACGGATTGCAGAATCACAACCATTGAAAAGGTTGCCATGAGACTGGCGGAGGCGGAGAAGAACCTGTCCGACACCAGATTTTCCGGCCATCACAAGATTGTACTGCGAAAGGGAGAGGCCCTGGAGGAACTGAAGGCTCTGGCAGAGGAGAAGGAAGGCTATGATTTTATCTTTCTGGATGCGGCCAAAGCCCAATATATGAGCTTTCTTCCGGAGCTGATGAAGCTTCTGGACACAGGCGGGATGCTGGTAACGGATAATGTGCTTCAGGACGGTACGGTGATTAATTCAAGATACAGCATTACCAGAAGGGATAGGACGATTCATTCCAGAATGAGGGAGTATTTATATACGATTACCCATATGGAGGAGCTGGATACGGTAATACTGCCCGTGGGGGATGGAATTGCGCTGAGCCGCCGTTTGGCATAGGGAAATACTTACATTTGACTGTTTCCAGGAGTGTTTCAGATTGGAGGTTTTAGATTGATCGAATATATGGAAAAACCGGAGCTTTTAATTCCGGCAGGAAATTTGGAAACATTGAGAACAGCGGTTATCTATGGAGCCGATGCGGTCTATATTGGCGGAGACATGTACGGACTTCGTGCGAAGGCCAAGAACTTCTCCATGGAGGATATGAAGGAAGGCATCGCGTTTGCTCACTCCTACGGTAAGAAGGTTTATGTAACTGCCAATATAACGGCACACAATCAGGATATGGAAGGGATTAGAGCCTATTTCAGAGAGCTGCAGGCGTTCGGAAGGGAACGTCCGGATGCTTTGATTATTTCCGATCCCGGCGTGTTTTCCATCGCCCGGGAGGAGATGCCGGAGACCCAGCTGCATATCAGCACCCAGGCCAACAGTACCAATTATGAGACCTATCGGTTTTGGCATAAGCTTGGAGCAACCAGGGTAGTATCCGCAAGAGAATTATCTCTGAAGGAATTGACGGAGCTTCGTTCCAAGATCCCGGCAGAGATGGAGATTGAGACCTTTGTCCATGGTGCAATGTGTATCGCCTATTCCGGCAGGTGCCTGCTGAGCAATTATTTTACCGGAAGGGACGCTAATCTGGGAGCCTGTACCCATTCCTGCCGTTGGAGGTATCATATCGTGGAGGAGACCCGGCCCGGAGAATATCTTCCGATTGAGGAGAATGAGCGGGGAACCTATATCTTCAACTCCAAGGATTTGTGCATGATTGAATATATTCCCGAGCTTGTGAAGGCCGGAATTAACAGCTTTAAGGTAGAGGGCCGCATGAAGACGGCTCTGTATGTGGCAACGGTAGCAAGAACCTATCGCAAGGCAATTGACGACTTCTTTGCAGATCCCCGGCTTTATGAGAGTAATAAGGCGCACTATATGGAGGAAATAAGGAAAGGGGTGAACCGTCAGTTTACGACGGGCTTCTTCTTTCATAAGCCTGCGCATGAAGATCAGATTTATGATCATAATACCTATGAAAAGGCGTATACCTATCTGGGAACCATCTCTGGGGAGAGGGATGGCCTCTATGAGCTGGAGCAGAAGAATAAATTCAGCGTCGGAGAAAAGATTGAGATCATAAAGCCGGGCGGGGGCACATTCGAGGTGACGGTGAAGCAGATTCAAAACGCCCAGGGTGAGGCGATGGAAAGCTGTCCTCATCCCCAACAGCTTATCTATGTTGATTTTGGTATGGTAATGGAACCGTATGACATGGTACGGAGGAAAGAATAGGAAGTCCTTCTGTCCTTTTTTAAGAGGGATAGGCACTTTATGTCATTTATCATCATAAGATATAAATGAATCAATTGGGCATTGAGGGTGCTTATCTTCGTGAAGTCATTTCCAAAGCCACTGGGTACGAAGGAAGAAGCCGACTATCTGAAACTTTGCAGAGAAGGCAACAAGGCTGCCAGAGACAAACTGATTGAGCACAATCTCAGACTGGTTGCTCATATTGTAAAGAAATACAATATGATAGATAAGGAAACGGATGATTTGATTTCGATAGGAACCATCGGCCTGATTAAAGCAATTGATACCTTTGATGAAGGAAAGGGAATCCGTCTGGCGACCTATGCTTCCCGATGTATTGACAACGAGCTTTTAATGATGCTTCGAAGCGGCAAGCGTCTGTCGAAGGAAGTATATCTGTATGATCCCATTGGATCGGACCGGGAAGGAAATGAAATAAATCTGCTGGATATTATTGAGGAAGCGGAGACGGATATTGTTGATAATATTGTGCTTGAGGACGATATTAAAAAACTGTATCACATCATCGGCAAGGTATTGACAGATCGGGAGCGTGAGATCATCTGCCTGCGCTATGGACTAAGCAACCACAGGGAAGTGACCCAGCGCGAGATTGCCGGTAAGCTTGGGATCTCAAGAAGCTACGTCAGCCGTATTGAGAAAAAAGCTCTAAAGAAATTGCGGGAGTGCTTTGAGTAATAGAAAGCCCGGAGCGCAATTTCTTTGAGAAAGTTGCGGGAGTATTTTGAGTAATGGAATTAAGAAGGCTGTAGAAAATGGGCTCTCTATGAGAAAGAAATTCATAGGGAGCCTGTTTTATAATTTGTATGGAATAGGAACAATATCCATTGACATAGTAGGAATTACAGATTATAATAGGAACGTTATGCTAAGCCCCTGCAGGACCCATTTCATGCCAGGGCCGGATTCCCCACCGGCGTCTGAACGATGGAAACGCCTTGCAGGGGTTAATTGCGGTAAATTATGAAGGCGGATGATGACCGGGCTGGTTGTCAGACCCATTAACTATAAATATATTGTAATAGATAGGAGTGTCATATGCTATATCTTGATTACGCTGCCAATACTCCCGTTGATCCGCGGGTTTTGGATTACTACACCTGGCATTGCAGCCGTTATATTGCCAATCCGAATTCTTCTCATCCCCTGGGCAGAGAGGCCCGGGCAAGAATGGATGAAGTGACGGAGCATATTGCAGAACTTCTGAAGGTCAAGCCCGGGGAAATTATTTATACCTCCGGAGCCAGCGAAGCGAATAATCTTGCTATAAAAGGCGTGGTGCAGGCCTATAAGCATAACGGAAAGCACATCATCTCCACCTGCCTGGAGCATCCTTCTGTCAGCGGTGCCCTGACCCATCTGCAGACCCTGGGCTATGAGATTGATCTGGTGGATATAACCGGCGACGGATTGATTGATCTGGAGCATTTAAAGGAGCTCCTTCGGGAGGATACGGTTTTGGTGTCCGTCTGTTATGTTGACAGTGAATTGGGCGTGCAGCAGCCCATTCCGGAGCTGGGAGAGCTTCTTAAGCAATATCCCAACTGCCGGCTTCATGTGGATGCCACCCAGGCGGTGGGAAAGCTTCCGCTTCCCATAGAGAATATTGATTTGCTCACCTTTACCCCCCATAAGTTCTTCGGGATGAACGGCTGCGGGATATTGATCCGCAAGGAACCGGTGGTATTGGAGCCCCTGCATCACGGAGGGACGAGCACTACGATTTACAGAAGCGGAACCCCTGCGCTAGCCCTGGCGGCATCGGTTGAGAAGGCTCTGGAGCTGGCAATGAAGGAGCAGGAGGAGAGGAACCTTCTGGTGCGGCAGCTTCATGATATGCTCCTGCTTAAGCTTTCCGGATACAAAAAGGTACGAATCAACAGCACCGGCGGCAGTGTTCCTCATATCATCAATCTCAGTGTACAGGGTGTAAAAGGGGTATTATTCCAGGAAGCCCTATCCCAGGAAGGAATCTGTGTATCCGTCAAATCCGCCTGCTCGGCGGTGAGTGCTCTTTCGCGCCCCGTATATGCAGTGACGAAGGATAAGAAAAATGCCATGTGTTCCTGGAGAATCAGCTTAAGCCATTGGACAACGGAGGAGGAGCTGGAGTATTTTTATCAGGCGTTCGACCGGTGCTATACAAAATTGAGCCAGTGAGATGCGTTGACAGGACCAGTCTATGAAGTATGGTGATGGAGCAATTCGATCAAATGGTGAATGGAAGGTAGAAAATAGATGGAACGATATGAACAAATTGAACGAAGCATTATAACAAAATTCCGCAAGCCCCTCTGGAAGAAGTTCATCAACGGGGTAAATGACTATCAATTGATTGAGGAAGGGGATAAGATTGCGGTATGCATCTCCGGCGGAAAGGACTCCATGCTGCTGGCCAAGCTGATGCAGGAGGTCCAAAGGCATGGGAAGGTTGCCTTTGAGCTGGAATTTCTGGTGATGGATCCGGGATATAATGAGATAAACCGCCAGACCATCATTAACAATGCAAAGCTGTTGGATATCCCGATCCGGATTTTTGAGACACAGATATTTGACATTGTTGCGGAGGTGGATCAATCCCCCTGCTACCTGTGTGCCCGCATGAGAAGGGGCTATCTTTACAAGAATGCGCAGGCGCTGGGCTGCAATAAGATTGCCCTGGGACATCATTTTGACGATGTAATTGAGACAATTTTGATGGGGATGCTCTACGGAGGACAGATCCAGACCATGATGCCGAAGCTCCATAGCACCAACCATCCTGGAATGCAGCTGATCCGCCCCATGTATCTGGTGAAGGAAGCGGACATTCTTGCCTGGAAGCAGTATCACGATCTGCAGTTTATCCAGTGTGCCTGCCGCTTTACGGAAAACTGCACGCTCTGTGACAACGGGGGCGGAGGATCGAAGCGCCAGGAGATGAAGACGCTCATTAAGAAATTCCGTCAGACGAATCCCAGCATTGACATGAATATTTTCCGGAGCATCCATAATGTGAATCTGGATACGGTAATCGGGTATCATAGTAAGCAGGGACAGTATCATTTTCTGGATGATTATGATACGAAGGGAAAGACCGGGCAGCATACATGATTTTTTATGAAACTTTATATATTTTTAATAGGAAAATGATGAAAGATATAGTATTATTCTTTTAGGCTGTAGTAGCCTATACGTGGATCATACTGGGAGGTATCTATGAATCGATTTCGTAATTTTATGTATGGAAGATACGGGTTTGACCAATTGACCAGGGCGCTGGTGATTGTTTCCCTGATTCTGTCCCTTGTCACCAGCCTTTTCCGTTTGAGCTGGCTGATTCTGCTGGCTTACATTCCTTTCTTCTATGCCCTGTACCGCACTTTCTCAAAGAATCATCCAAAGAGGTTCAAGGAGAACGCGGCATATCTTAAGATGGAAGGGAATGTAAGAGGTAATCTAAAGCATGTTAAATTATCCCTGATAGGAACAAAAACTCATAAGTACTATACCTGTTCCAAATGCAGGCAGAGCATACGTGTTCCCCGGGACAAGGGTAAGATCGCCATTACCTGCCCCAAATGCAAGCATGAATTTATACGGAAAACCTGATGGGAAGAACCGGCGAATCAAGCTTAGAGATTGGATGAATGATATAAAATAGAAATAAAAACTGCTGATCCCGGGATCTGGGCCGATCCGGGAACAGCAGTTTTATTATTCAGAAAAAGAAGCCGGGGATTACTTCTTCGTGGTCCATTTGGAGCAGTCCCAGACCTTGGTTATCACATCCTCATAGAAATCCGGTTCATGGCAGATGAGAAGCAGGCTTCCCTTGTATGCCTTTAACGCGCGCTTCAGCTCCTCCTTGGCATCCACATCCAGGTGGTTGGTGGGCTCGTCCAGAAGCAGGATATTGGTCTCCCGGTTGATCAGCTTACATAAGCGGACCTTGGCCTGTTCTCCTCCGCTGAGGACTCTGACCTGGCTTTCGATATGCTTTGTGGTCAGACCGCATTTTGCCAGGGCGGAGCGAACCTCGTACTGGGTATAGCCGGGGAACTCCTGCCATAGCTCTTCCAGACAGGTGCGGGTGCTGGGAGCCATCTCCTGTTCAAAATAACCGATGCTCAGGTAATCGCCCAGCACCACCTTGCCGCTGAGGGCCGGAATCAGACCGAGAATACTTTTCAGCAGGGTAGTCTTGCCGATACCGTTGGCACCCACCAGCACGATCTTATCACCCCGTTCCATGGACAGGGTGAGGGGGGAGGAGAGGGGCTCATCATAGCCGATGGTCAGATCCTCTGTTTGGAAGATATATCTGCCTGCGGCGCGCGCCTCCTTGAAATGGAACTCCGGCTTCGGCTTTTCTTTGGCGAGCTCTATGATATCCATCTTGTCCAGCTTCTTCTGCCGGGACATAGCCATATTGCGGGTGGATACCCGGGCTTTGTTTCGCGCCACAAAATCCTCCAGATCTTCAATTTCTTTCTGCTGGCGGTTGTAGGCAGCCTCCAGCTGGCGCTTCTTCATCTCGTGTACTTCCAGGAATTTGTCGTAATTGCCGACATAGCGGTTCAGCTCCTGATTCTCCATATGATAGATGATATTAACCACACTGTTGAGGAAGGGAACATCGTGGGAGATCAGGATAAAAGCATTCTCATATTCCGTCAGATAGCGCTTCAGCCATTCGATGTGGGCCACATCGAGATAATTGGTGGGCTCGTCCAGGAGCAGGATATCCGGCTTCTCCAGGAGAAGCTTGCCCAGGAGCAGCTTGGTGCGCTGGCCGCCGCTGAGATCGGTCACATCGCTGTCCAGCCCCAGCTCGTCCAGTCCCAGGGCATGGGCGATTTCCTCCACCTTACTGTCAATAATATAAAAATCGTGCATGGACAGCAGCTCCTGTATGGTGCCCAGCTCCTCGATCATATCATTCAGGGCATCTCCCTCTGCCTCACCCATGGTGTCGCAGATCAGATTCATCTTTTCTTCCAGCTCAAACAAATAGGAAAATGCAGATTGCAGAACACTGCGCAGCGTCATTCCCTTCTCTAACACGGCGTGCTGATCCAGATAGCCCACATGAACGTGCTTGGACCATTCCACCTTACCTTCGTCGGGCATCAGCTTGCCGGTCACGATGTTCATGAAGGTGGACTTGCCCTCCCCATTGGCACCGATCAACCCAATATGTTCCCCCTTCAGCAGCCGGAAGGATACCTCATGAAAAATGGCCCGGTCACCAAAACCATGGCTTAGATTGGTTACATTTAATATACTCATAAAAACTCCTTTGGTCATGTTGTGCTACGGATAACTATTTTACATGATTATTGATAAAAATACAATTGAGAACTGAAAATCTATTAATCCTTTACGAACTGCTGAAAAGCAAGTATAATGATTTAAGATATCAGAAGCTTTGTCACAGAATGATTTTTGGAGGCTTGAAATGTTAAGAGAAGAACCGCAGGAAAAACAACGGCAGGCGGCAGGCCGCCGGTCTTCCATCCAATGGAGATGGAGAAACCTTGTTGGAAAGGTGGTTAACAGGGAGACAATCACCTATATTATTACCGGAGTTTTAACGACAATCGTGAATTTCATCAGCTATGAGAGTCTTTACCGGCTGGGGGCGGGCAATCTTACGGCCAATGCCTGTGCCTGGGTAATTGCGGTCACCTTTGCCTATATTGTCAATAAGAAGAAGGTCTTCCTGTCTGTGAGTGAGAATGCGGCCGATGAGGTGACGAAGCTCTCGAAATTCTACGGGGCCAGGCTGATTACCCTGGGGGTGGAGCAGTTGGGAATGTTCCTCTTTGTTGAGAAACTTGGCTTTTACCGCCTGTTGGTGAAGGCATCCCTGGCAGTGATTGTTATTGTATTGAATTACTTATGCAGTAAGCTTTATATATTCAAAAAGAATTAAGGTGCCCGGGGCACCTTTAATTCTTATCAGAAAGACCGGCAGGGCTGCCCTGATTTTCTGGGCGGCAGAATGGAGATTATTATGACCTATGAAGAAGCAAGGGAATTTATTGATCATTCGAATCTATATGGGAGTAAGCTGGGGCTGGAGGCTGTCACGGAGCTGCTGTCCAGGCTGGGCAATCCCCAGAATCAGCTGAAGATCATCCATGTGGCAGGAACCAACGGGAAGGGCTCAACTACGGCATATATCGCGGCAATGCTGGCCATGGAAGGTTACAAGACGGGACGTTATGTGTCTCCCGCGGTATTTTCTTACCGTGAAAGAATACAGATCAGCCGCCGCAGGGAGAATCTCTGTAATGGAGAGGATACCTGTCATGGGGAGGCGACCTGGAACGGGAAAGAGGCAGGCTGTCAGGAGGATACTGACAGGATCGAGGAAAAGTGGCTGGACACCGAATATATCTCCAGACAGGGAGTCTGTGATGCGATGGAACGGATTAAATCCGTATGCGAAGCCATGGTAAAGGATGGCTTCCCTCATCCTACTTCTTTTGAGATAGAGACTGCTATGGCATTCCTTTATTTCATGCGGGAGCAGGTGGATTTTGCGGTGGTGGAGGTGGGGCTCGGCGGGAGGCTGGATGCTACCAACACGGCAGAGAGGCCGGTCTGCTGTGTGATTACTTCCATCAGCATGGATCATATGCAGTATCTGGGGGATACCCTTGCCGAAATCGCCAAGGAAAAGGCCGGGGTTATAAAACATGCGGTGCCGGTGGTTACGATCCTGCAGGAACCGGAGATCCTTCGGGTGCTGGAGGATACCTGCCGCGAGAAGGAAGCAAGGCTGCTGATTGCGGATGAGAAGGAAGCAAAGGTGCTTTCCTTTGGCCCGGAGGGGACAGCTTTCCGCTATAAGAACAGAGAGTACGACATACGGCTCCTGGGCAGGCACCAAATCGCCAATGCGGTTCTTGCCCTGGGCGCGGCAGAGATCCTTCGTCAGCAGGGTTATTCACTCAGTGACAGAGCCATATATCTGGGGCTTCTTGCAGCCCGCTGGAGGGGCAGGCTTGAGATCCTTTCAAGGCAGCCTTACTTCCTTGTTGACGGAGCTCACAATCCGGACGCGGCAAAGAAGCTGGCGGAAGCAATCCGGGAATACTTTCCCGGGAGAAGGATTATCATGCTTATGGGCGTGCTGGCCGATAAGGATTATCCCGGTATATTGAGGCATACCGCACCTCTGGCCAGTCTGATCATCACTCTCACTCCTGATAACAGCAGGGCGCTGGAATCCGGTGAGCTGGCGCTGGAAGCGCAAAAATACTGCCCTGCAGTAATTGATGCGGTTACGGCAGAGCAGGCAGTAAAAGAGGCTTATAAAACAGCGGCGGAGGAGGATGTGATCATTGCCTTTGGTTCCCTGTCCTTCCTGTCCTCCATTTCTTTGGGTTAGCGTTGCACGGGAGCCGGCTATCTGCGCTTTGAACGGGGAGAAGGGCTGGCCGTGGCGCTCAGATTCGGGGGTTCAAAGGTACTGATATCGATAATGCCGTCTGCATCCATGATGTATGTATTGGTATTGTCGTAATCCTTAAAAAACACATAACCGCCGGCGATATGAATCTGCTTGAAGTCGCCCTCCATCAGGGTTCTGCTCTCCATGGTCTGCAGGTTCAGCCGGCAGATCCGGTTGTTTTTGCCGTTGTCCACCTGGTAGAACAGATAACGTCCATCCTCCGTTATATTATAGGTAAAGCAGCGTTCCTTCACCAGCCGGGTCGGTTCTGAGCCGTCGGAATTCATCCGGTAGATGCGGTATTTATCATCCAGATTCATATAGTAAATATAATCCCCCTGAAAGATGGGATAATAATAATTTCCCTCGAATTTGGTATGGGAGGTATAACTGGATAAATTCATGGCATTGATATTATGGTTCTCGGAATAACCATTATAAATCAGAGAGTTATCTATGACTGTGGAAGGGATGACGGCGTCATCCACCAGCATCCGTTCCCGGGTGGCGTCAATCTGGTAGCGGTACAGGAAGAGTCCGGTGCCGACATCATAACGCTGAAAATAGATATTGTTGCCCCGCAGCATCAGATAGGCTCCGGGATTGCCGGTAAAGGCTTTCAGACCCTTGCCGTTATGATTCAGCCGGTACACACCATTATTAAAGAACATGAGGATGCTGCCGGCCTGGTTCTCTCTGGTATTATTGGCGCGCACATAGTAGATATAGTTATCATCTGCATTGATGAATACGGACTTGTCATCACTTATTTTCTTCACATTGGATAAATTGGAGTTCATAACATACAGACTGCCGTCATCCATATCATTGCTGAAAAAAATTCTTCCTCCCCGTTCACAGAAGAGCCCGCCATTGTAAATATTACCGGAAGTATTGCCAACCTCCTCTTCCCCGTTAAAGTAGGTTCTGCCGGAGGAATATACAAGAAGGCCGCCCAGAGCAAGAATTGTGACCATCGTAAGAAGAATTAGGATAAGGCGAATTGTCTTTAACATAAGTACCTCCATTAATTAGATTCATTTGTTCCAACATATACTAATTATATATCGTAAGAGCAGGAATTTCAATATATAGTGTAAAAGGGCTAAAACAGACCGTTCAAGCCATCCGCTGAGCCGATGTCATCCGGTTGGGCACGGGGAGCCTCCGCCAGGTTACTTTTACGCTGACCGTCTGAGTGCATCTTGTGAAGCGAAGCGTTCTGAACGCACAAAGGTAAGGCAAGTAAAAGTAACCTGGCGGAGGCTCCCCGTGCCCAATCGGATGATATTGGCTTCTGAACCGGTAGGCTCAAGTTAACGGTTGCATCCATTGTCCGATAAGGGTATAATGGGGCAAAAGAAGGGAAAGCACAACAGCATAGGGAGGTATTTGATGACCGATTTACAGGAAAGCAGACAAAAAATTGATGCGATAGACCGTCGGATGGTGGAGCTGTTCGAGGAACGGATGAAGCTGGCGGTTGATATCGCGGAATATAAAAGGAGTGTGGGGAAACCCATTTTTGATGCCGCCAGGGAGGAGGAAAAGCTGACGGCTCTCAGGCAGCTGACCAAAGAGGAGTACAATCAGAAGGCGGTTACGGATCTTTTTAAGCAGATCATGTCCATGAGCCGCAGATTGCAGTATACCCTTCTGGAGCAGAAGGACAGTCTGGGCTTTTCCAGGATGGAGCGCAGTCCTAAATATGCGGATACGCACACAGATATGAAAGTAGCCTTTTATGGAGAACGGGGAGCCTATACGGAGCAGGCGATGCTGGAATACTTTAATGCAGGGCAGACAGGAATGCCCATGGCGACCTTTGGGGAAGTAATGAAGGCGGTTCGTGACGGAGAGGCACAATACGGTGTCCTGCCTATTGAGAATTCCTCCACCGGCACCCTGTCGGATATCTTTGATCTTCTGGCGGAATTTGATAATTATATCATCGCCGAGCATCTGGTAAAGATTGAGCACAGCCTATGGGGACTGCCGGGAGCGGAGCTTTCGGGAATTACCAGGGTATATTCCCATAAGCAAGGTCTGCTGCAGTGTTCCGGATTTCTTAAGGAGCATCCCCGGATCAAGCAGATAGAAGGCGGCAGTACGGCGGGAAGCGCCCGCAGGGTTCTGGAGGAACAGGATATAACCCAGGCGGCGATTGCCGGCAGGAGAGCGGGGGAATACTATGGTCTGAGTCTGCTGAGGGAAGGGATTCATGACGAGGATCATAACACCACGCGTTTTATTATTATTTCAAACCGGAAGCGGTATGAACAGGGGGCAAACCGGACCAGTATCTGCTTTGCGCTGCCCCACCGGAGCGGTTCGCTGTACCATATGCTCTCTCATTTTATTTATAATAACATTAATATGACCAAGATTGAGTCCAGGCCCATCGCCGGAAAAGCATTTGCCTATCGGTTCTTTGTGGATATTGAAGGGGGACTGGACGACCCGGCTGTGATGAATGCCCTCCATTGTATTAAGGAAGAGGCAATTGAGATGAAGATATTAGGGAGCTATATTCCTGTTTCGGCCTCGTAAGAAGGAGGAGAGGTATGCGGTTTTATTTCTTCATATATTTTTCAAAAACAGAACACAAAGTGAACATAATTTATTGATAAACTTCTCTTATCAAAAGGAAATACCAGGTGCACCTGATCGATAGCAGCCAAGTAATATTTGAAAGGAGAGTTTTTATGAACGACGAATACAGAAATAATGAATACACCGGCAGTGATCCCAATTCCGGGCAATTGAATGAGAATGCGGCTCAGAACAGCCAGGGCAGCCAAAGCAGTCAGAGTATTTATTCTTATACCGGCAGCGGTATTATTCAGGATTATAACCGCAGCAACAGCCAGAATTATCAGGGTTATGAGACATCAGGCCAGACATATTATTATACGCCTTCTGAGACAGTTGATGTAAAACCCAGGAAGAAGAGAAGGTTTGGCGGAATAATGAAGCTTGCCGCATCCGCGGTGGCCTTTGGGCTTATCGCAGGAGTGGTTTTCCAGGGGTATTATTCAGCGGTATGGTCCCATAAGATAGCCCGGTACCAGGAGCAGATAGATGCCCTCCAGATTACCGAGGCAGAACAAGGCGTGAGTAAGAATGATACCATCAGGACAGCGAACAGCTCCCCGGATAAGATAGTAACCGACGTATCCGATGTAGTAGCCAATGTTATGCCTGCCATTGTCGCCATTAATTCCACGGTGGAGAGCGCCTCTTATGATTATTTCTTTGGCAGGGAGTACACCCGGGAAGCCCAGAGCAGCGGCTCCGGCATCATTATCGGGCAGAATGGCTCACAGCTGCTGCTGGTGACCAATAATCACGTAATCGATGGCGCCACTGCAATTGAGATTGTATTTTCCGATAAGACCACGGCTTTTGCATCCGTTAAGGGAGCGGAACCCTATGCTGACCTTGCGGTGCTGTCGGTTGACATGGACAGCTTGTCCGAGGATACCATCGCTGCTATTAAGGTAGCTACCTTGGGGGATTCAGAAGAGATGGTTCCCGGTGAGATGGTAATTGCCATCGGTAATGCCCTGGGCTACGGGCAGTCGGTGACGGTAGGCTATGTAAGCGCTGTTAACAGGGAGATTACCATTGACAATCAGAAGATGACTCTGCTTCAGACGGACGCGGCTATCAATCCGGGTAACAGCGGCGGCGCACTAATTAATACCGCCGGTGAGGTGATCGGCATTAATTCCGTGAAGTTTGCTTCCGAGCAGGTAGAAGGTATGGGCTACGCAATTCCCATCTCCGACGCAATTCCAATGATTAACGAATTGATGAACCGTGAAGTGGTGGCATCCGAGGAGCAGGGCTTCTTAGGAATTAACACCTCCACAGCCCAGGAGGTAACCGATGTTTATGCACAGCGTTTCAATATGCCCATCGGCATCTATGTCAATGATGTGGTGGAAGATTCTCCGGCAGACAGGGCCGGCCTGATGCAGGGAGATATTATCACCGGACTGGATGGAAACAAGATTGAGACCATCGCGGATTTGAAGAGAGCGCTCAGCTATAGAAAAGCCGGCCAGATGGTACAGCTCAAGGTTCAGGTAATGGACGGCGGAAAATACGTGGAAAAGGTACTGGAGGTTACTCTTGGCGAAAAGCAGAATTAATCAGCGAAAAGAATAGCCCCGGATATTGATAGTACTGGCACACCCCATATTACCCTCCGAATATACTATAAGCGTATAGTATATTTGGAGGGTTTTATGAAACGCAGGCTTATATGCATACTGGCAATACTTACCTTAACCGTAACCATGTTTTCCGGCTGCAAGCGCAGCTCCGGACTTACGGAAATTACATTGAATGAAGTGGCTCACTCCATCTTCTATGCACCGATGTATGTGGCGTTCGAGAAAGGATACTTTGAAGAGGAAGGTTTGAAGGTGAATCTGGTGAACGGCCTTGGCGCTGATAAAACGATGACGGCATTGCTGTCAGGGGAATGCGAGATCGGCTTCATGGGTGCCGAGGCTTCCGTCTACGTCTATAATGAAGGAGCCCAGGACTATGTAGTGAATTTTGCCCAGCTGACCCAGAGAGCGGGCAACTTTCTGGTAAGCCGTGACCTGAATGAGGAATTCACCTGGGATAATATCAAGGGTATGACGGTGATCGGCGGACGAGCCGGAGGAATGCCTGAAATGGTCTTTGAATACATTCTGAAAAAACAGGGGATTAATCCGAGGACGGATCTGAACATTGTTCAGAACATCGATTTTGGATTGACCGCTCAGGCATTCTCCTCCGGCCAGGGGGATTATACCATTGAATTTGAACCCGCCGCTACCGGACTGGAGTTGGCCGGAGCCGGCAAGGTAGTTGCCTCCCTGGGTGTGGAGAGCGGTAAGGTTCCTTACACCTCCTTCTCCGTAAAGAAGAGCTATCTGAAGAAGCACGGAGATATTGTACAGAAGTTCACCAATGCGCTGCAGAAGGGAATTGATTATGTTGCAACCCACACACCGGAAGAGATTGCCGGGGTAATCCAGCCTCAATTTGCCGAGACGGAGAAGGAGAAGCTGGTTATGATCGTAACCAGATATTATAATCAGGATACCTGGAAGGAAGATCTGATCTTCGAGGAATCCAGCCTTAATCTGCTTCAGGATATTCTGGATGATGCCGGTGAACTGAAACAGAGGGTGCCGTATAAGGATATTATAACTACGGAATTTGCTGAGAAGGCTGCAAAGAAATAAAATTGTGTTAAAAAAGAAGGAGCAAAGAACCGGTAAAGGGTCTTTGCTCCTTCTTTTTTCTACTCTTCCGAAGGGGCAGGGGCTTCTTCCTCTTCCTCAGCTTCTTCTGTGTCATCCTCATAATCATCAAAATCGTCGTCAAAATCCTCAAGATAATTGGGCCTCATATAACGGTATACAGCATATGCAATTGCGGCTACGGCGGCAACAGCGCCAATGATTGCCAGAACGCATAGGATTGTCTGTTTTTTCTTCTCCATTGGGTCTTTTCTGTGAATCAATTCACCAAGCTTCATTGCACTTAACAGCTCATCGATTTTAGTTCCCATGAATTGCACTTCCTTTCCTATTGAATTATCATGCTTACTACGACTTTAATACGCCTTTAGTATATCACAATATAGGTCGTTTTACTATAATATTTCAGCTTTTATGAAAAATTATTCAACGGTTTCATCAATTTTTGTAAGATTGGCAAAGGCGGAGAGAAGCTTTTTAATTCCAAAGCCGGGAAAATCCACCGTTACTTCATAGTCCTTGCCGCCCATTGTAATATCGGCTACGGTTCCTGTTCCAAACTTGATGTGCTTTACCGTATCACCCACGCCATAGTTCAGAGATCCCATTTTATTTCCCTGGAATTGCCTGGTCTCAGCACTAAGAAAGGGTTTATAGGCAGCCTGGCTCTGTTTGTAACCGCCGGGGATGGGCTTGTCAAAATCCAGTGAAGCAGAAGAAGGGCTTCCCTTGGAGCTCCCATAGGCTTCCTCCCGGAAGGTGTATACCGGGCGGCGGGGGCCGGGGGAGGTTATCTTCAGCAGGTATCGGGGAATCTCATTAATAAAACGGGAAGGTCTGTTATACTGGGTCTCACCCCGGAGCATACGCTGCTTTGCCGCAGTCAGGGAAAGCTGCTTCATGGCACGGGTGATTCCCACATAGCAGAGCCTGCGTTCTTCTTCGATCTCTTCCGCCGGATTGTCTGCAAAGATGGACATATAGCCGGGGAAGATTCCTTCCTCCATTCCGCAGAGGTACACATAGGGGAATTCCAGCCCCTTTGCGCTATGTAAGGTCATTAATACAACATGGTCTGCGCCCTCCTCCAGATTGTCAATATCGGCTACCAGCGCCACTTCCTCCAGGAAACCGCCCAGAGTAGGCTCCTCCGTATTATCCTCATAGGTTACCAGCTTGTTCACCAGTTCGTTGATATTGCCGATACGGTCCTGGGCCTCTTCTCCGTTATCCTGCTCCAGCTCTCTTAAATAGCCGGTAGCATCCAGGATATCGTCGATCAATTCCGTCAGGGCATAACCCTCCTGGTTCAGTCTGGCGCGCAGCCCTTCAATGAGGCTGAGGAAGGGAGTGATCTTGGAAGCGGCTCTTTCCACTCCGGGAATATAGCTGGCTCTGGTCAGGGCGTCGTAGAAGCTCAGGCCGTTCTCCACGGCATAATCATTTACCCGGTCCACGGTGGTCAGGCCGATGCCCCGTCTGGGAACATTGATGATACGCTTGACGGCGATGCTGTCCAGGCCGTTGTCAATGGTTTTCAGATAAGCCAGTATGTCCTTAATTTCCTTACGCGCATAGAAGTTTACGCTGCCAATGATCTTATAGGGAATATTGCGGTTAACCAGCTTCTCCTCGAAGAGACGGGATTGGGCGTTAGTCCGGTACAGGATGGCAAAGTCCTGGTAAGCAGCCCGGCCGTCCTCTACCATATTCTGAATCTCCGAGGTAATGAAGTCAGCCTCTTCGAAATCTGTCTCAAATTGGGTGAAATGCACCGGTTCCCCTTCGTCGTTCTCCGTCCACATGGACTTGTCCTTCCGCCCCTGGTTATTGCAGATCACTTCGTTGGCGGCATTGAGAATACTTTTGGTGGATCGGTAGTTCTGCTCCAGCTTGATTACCGTCGTATTGGGAAAGGTATGTTCAAAGTTGAGGATATTATAGATATTGGCTCCGCGGAATTTGTAGATGGACTGATCATCGTCACCGACAACACAGAGATTATATTCCTGTTCGCCGTACTCGTTCTTTCCGCTTGCCAGCAGATGAATCAGCTGGAACTGGGCGGTGTTGGTATCCTGGTATTCATCCACCATAATATAGCGGAAGCGGTACTGGTAGTATTCCAGAGCCTGGGGATTCGTCCGGAACAGCTCTACCGTCCGGCAGATCAAATCATCAAAGTCAAGGGCATTGCTCTGTCTCAACCGCTTCTGGTATTCCGTATATGCCTGGGCATAGCGCAGCTGATTGGCATCCCGCCCGGCGAGCCGGGTGAATTCATCAGGAGAGATGAGCTCGTCCTTTGCCTTGGAGATGACCGAAAGGATGGCGCGTTCATTGGTCTTCTTTGTATCAATATTCAGATACTTGCATATCTCACGCATCAGGGTCTTCTGATCATCCGAGTCGTAGATGGTAAAGCTCCGGGTAAAGCCCAGGGTTTCGATAAATCTCCTGAGAATGCGAACGCAGGTGGAATGGAAGGTGCTGACCCAGATCTGCTCCGAGCCATAGCCCACAATGCTGTCCACCCTTTCCCGCATCTCTCTGGCGGCCTTGTTGGTGAAGGTGATGGCAAGAATATTATATGGATTTACACCCCGCTCCTCAATCAGGTAGGCAATCCGGTGCGTCAGCACCCTGGTCTTGCCGGAGCCCGCTCCGGCGAGAAGCAGCAGCGGACCCTTATGGTGCAGTACCGCACGCTTTTGTTCGGGATTTAAAGTGTCGTAGATACTCATAATAACCTCCGGTTTACAAACATATGTTTATTATAGCATGCGGGAGCAGGGGTTTCAATCATGTTTATTTTTGCTTTGACATCTAGTAACGAATACTATATAATAAAGCGTAGTGAGCATGATGCAAGCTTGCTTGCAATCATGTGACCGGAGCTGGAGATCATGATACGAGGTGATACTATTGGAAATGACAAAAGAAGAGCATATTAAAAGTTTGATTGACGGTTTAAAGGATATCAAATATATTATGCCGGATGACATACCGAATATTGATTTATATATGGACCAGGTAACGACATTTATGGATAAGCATCTTACTTCCTCGAAGCGCTACAGCGAAGATAAGCTTCTGACGAAGACGATGATTAATAATTATACCAAGAATGAGCTGCTTCCGCCTCCAAATAAGAAGAAATATACAAAGGAGCATATGTTCCTTCTTATTTTTATCTATTATTTTAAGAACATACTGTCCATTAATGATATACAGAGTATCTTTAATCCCCTGACAGAGCGTTACTATGGCGATAAATCGGAGATTAAGCTGGAAGAGATCTATAAGGAAATCTTCCGACTGGAGAAAGAGCAGACGGATGCTCTGGCAAAGGACATGATCCGTAAGATGACAAAAGCAAAGGAATCTTTTGCCGGGATAACCGAGCCGGAGGATAAGGAGTTTCTGACCACCTTTTCCTTCATCTGCATGCTTTGCTTTGATGTATATATGAGAAAGCACATGATTGAGAAGATGATTGACGGTTCGCTGATGGGTTCCAGGAAGTGCAGTAAGCCGACGGAGAAAAAGGCTGAGAAGGGCGAAGCGAAAAAGACGGAGAAGAAAAACAATACTTAGAATAAGAAACAGGGCTGGTCGCAAAAGCGATAGCCCTGGTTTTTATTTGTCTGAAAAAGGATCCTTCATTCTGGCAAATACCATGTCATATCCATCGTTGCCGTAGTTCAGAGAACGGTTGACGCGGCTGATGGTGGCCGTAGAGGCGCCGGTTTTTTCCGCAATCTCCAGATAGGTCTTATGGCAGCGGAGCATCCGTGCCACCTCGAATCTTTGAGAGAGGGATAGCAGTTCGTTTACAGTACAGACATCTTCAAAAAAGGTATAACATTCCTCTGCATTCTTCAAACTCAGAATTGCTTCAAACAGATGGTCCACGGCATCCGTCTTAATATTTTTACTCATATCGATTAGGACTCCTTTCATCCCACTGGCTCTCGTACAGTATGCATGTTTTGCTCCTGTACTATGATTTTAACACTACAGAGTGGTAAAGTAAAGGACTTTTTTAAAAAGAGCCCGTCCAATTGGACGGGCTCCCCGGGGATTTAGTTGCAGCTTCCAACGCTGCAGTATTTTAAAATCTGATTTAATAAATCGCTGAAATTGCATGAGCTAAATTTAAAACACATAATGTCTGCCTCCTTTTGAAGATTACTATCTCTTAGGAACAATAGAATTGTAACATGTCTGTAACAAAATTGTAATATTTAAATGATGGTTATTCAGTCATCATATGGACGCAGCTGAAAATTAAGGAATCATTTACAAATATAGGCCTAAACCCGCCTGAATTATACGGATTTGTTTGCGGGGGGAAGGAAAAGACTGAGAGAAGACAGGGACAAGGGGTTATTGTTGAATTATTAGCCAAAACTTGACTTTCCGTGGGTTTGAGATTATCATATACATAAATGTTATTTGACATAATAAGATTTTTGTCAGGAGGACTGCATGAAAAGAAGTAGAAGGCGCAGGAGACGTATTCTAAGGAGAATGATTCTGGGACTCAGCACAGTGCTATTGGTGCTTATTATAGGAATTTTTTATTTTGAGCTGCGGCCGGTGGTGGCGAAGGAAATTACGGTAGAGGCCGGAGACAAAGGAGTCCGTGTTGAGGACTTCCTGAAGCATAAAAAGCAGAAAGGCAGATTTATAACAGATATCGAGAGTTTGAATACCAGTATTACAGGGAACTATGAGGTGAAGATCCTGGTGGGCAATAAGACCCATACTTCTGTGTTGAAGGTGGTAGATACGGTGGCACCGGTCATTACCCTGCAGGATTATGTGGCTCTGCGGGGCGAGGAAGTGGATCCGAAATCCTTTGTAAAGGATATTGCCGATGCGACCCAGGTGGATATATTCTTTGAGATCTCCCCGGACACATCAAAACCGGGGGAGCAGGAGGCAGTCATTATCTGCAAGGACGGCGGCGGGAACACTGTCTCCGGGAGAGCCGGGCTCACTGTGTTGGATGTCCGCAGCTCAGTGACCATGGAAGCGGGCAGCAAGATGAGCCTTACATCGGCAGATTTCGTAAATGACAGCAGCTATGATATCGCTTTTGTCACTGACTTAAGCACATTGGATATTAGTAAGCCGGGAGTTTACCCCATTGAATTTACGGTGAATGGGAAGCTGGTTACGGGACATCTTGAGGTGGTGGACACCATCCCTCCCAAGGCAACCGTGAAGGCGCAGGAGACATGGACAGGAGAGAAATTGGAAGCCATGGAGCTTCTGGAGAATATCACGGATGCTTCTAAGGTTACGGCTGATTATAAGACGCAGCCGAATTGGGACAGGCCGGGCGTACAGGCGGTTATTCTGGTATTAACGGATGAGGCGGGTAATGTAACGGAGCTTCCGGCCTCCCTGACGGTGGTGGCGGATACCGAACCTCCGGTTATTAAGGGAGCATTGGATAAAACGGTCTATATCGGGAATTCCGTTTCTTATAGGAAAGGGGTAACGGTAACGGACAATAAGGATGGAGAGGTTTCCTTTGAGGTTGATTCCAACGGGGTGAATCTGAAAAAGGAGGGGGAATATAAGGTCACTTATACCGCGGTGGACTCCTCCGGCAATGTGGCCCGCAAGGATATTACGGTAAGAGTGAAAACATTTACTGTAGCAGAAGAGAAAGTAAATGAATTATGTGATGAAATACTGGATAAAATTACAAATAGCTCCATGTCCCAGCGTGAGGTGGCCTATGAGATTTATAAATGGGCCAGACAAAATATAAGCTATACCGGAGATTCTGATAAATCGGACTGGCTTGCGGAAGCCTATCGCGGAATGACGGATAAGAAAGGGGACTGCTTCACCTATTTTGCGGTATCCCAGGCAATGCTCATAAGGGTGGGGATTGAAAATATGGAGATCAACCGGGTAGGAGGAAACACCAGACATTACTGGAGCCTTATTAACTGCGGAGACGGCTGGTATCATTTTGATTCCTGTCCTAATAAGGATCATGAGGAAACCTTTATGATGACAGATAAAGAGGTGGATGAATTTACCCAGAAGAGAGGAAACAATTACTATACTTATGATAGATCCCTGTATCCGGCAACACCGGAGCAATAAGCAATAAGCCGGAGGGAAGGATACGGACACAAGGGAAGCAGACAACGAATGGACAGCCGGGCGGAAGGGAGATGTTATTACGAAGGTTTTAGGTGTTATAGGCGGATTGGGGCCCATTGCTACAGCGTATTTTTATCAGCTTGTAATACAGATGACGCAGGCGGAGGTGGATCAGGAGCATATTGAGATGCTGATCTACAGCAAGCCTTCCATCCCGGACAGAACGGATTATATTCTTGGCAGGAGCAAGGCCAACCCGGTTCATCCCATGGTGGAGATCGGAAGAAAGCTGGTGGAAATGGGTGCGGAGAATATTGTTATTCCCTGTGTTACGGCTCATTATTTTCATGAGATCCTGTCAGAGGGGATTAGCGTTCCGATTATTCATGCCGTTAAGGAAACGGCAATGTATTTGAAGGAACGGGGCATCCGCTGTGCGGGTATCATGGCCACGGAAGGAACCGTTCAGAGCGGACTCTTCCAGGCAAAGCTGGAGGAATGCGGAATATCCCCGGTGATACCGGACGCCGTGCATCAACAGGCGGTAACGGATCTGATTTATAAAAATGTAAAGGCCAACAAGCCGATCGACTATGCGAAGTTTTGCCGGGTATCCCGGCAGCTCAGGCAGGAGGGAGCTCAGGCAATTATTCTGGGCTGCACGGAGCTCTCTTTAATAAAGAGGGACTATGCCCTCGAACCCGGCTATCTGGATGCCATGGAGATTATGGCAATGCGCAGTGTTATTGAAAGCGGTGCCGGATTAAAGGAAGAATACGCCGATCTGATTACAAGATAATAGAATAAATGACGGAAGGGCTAGAGAATGCAAAGAAATGTAATGGAATATCTGGAGCAGATTGTGGAGAAGGTTCCGGATAAGATAGCTTATGCCAATGAGGAGATGGGATATACCTTTCGGGAAGTATATACCGGTTCCCGTGCAATCGGAACCTTTTTAAGCAGGAAGGGTCTGTCCGGGGAGCCGGTTGTGGTATTCATGGGCAAACATCCCAGAGAAATTGTTGCTTTTTACGGAGTGATTTACTCCGGTAATTATTATGTTCCCATTGATGAAGAGATGCCCAGGCACCGGATCGAGCTGATTTTTGAAAGTCTGGCTCCCCGCGCGGTGATCTGTGACAGGGATACCTGCGGGCTGTTGGAGAATCTGCCTTTTGAGGGGGAAGTCTTTCTCTATGATGATATGATATCGCAGCCGGCCGATACGAAGCTGCTGGAGGAGATACGGGACAGGCAGCTGGATACGGATCCTATTTATATTGTATTCACCTCCGGTTCCACCGGAGTGCCCAAGGGAGTGGTGGCCTGCCACCGTTCCGTAATTGACTATGTGGATACCCTTTCGGATATTCTTAAGGTGGATTCCGATACGGTGTTCGGCGTTCAGGTACCTCTTTATGTGGACGCCTGTCTGAAGGAGCTGTATCCGACCCTGAAATATGGAGCTTCCGCATACCTTATCCCGAAGAATTTATTCTTATTCCCGCTGCAGCTGGTGGGATTTCTGAATGAGCATAAGATTAATACGGTTTGCTGGGTGGTGTCCGCCCTGACGATGATCTCCGCCTTTGGTGCCCTGGAAAAAGAGGTGCCCGGATATCTTCGCACGGTTGCCTTCGGAAGCGAAGTGTTCCCCATCAAGCAATATAATCTGTGGAAGAAGCATTTGCCCGAGGCACGCTTCATTAATCTGTACGGGCCGACGGAAGCCACAGGAATGTCCTGCTATTATGAAGTGGACCGGGAATTTGCGCCGGACGAGACCATCCCCATCGGGCGTCCCTTTAAGAATAAGGAAATTCTTCTGCTGGATGAGAACAATCAGCTGGCAAAGCCGGGAGAAGAAGGGGAGATTTGTATCCGGGGAACCGGGCTTACCCTGGGGTATTTCAATAATTTTGAAAAAACCGCCGAGGTATTTGTACAAAATCCTCTGAACAAGCATTATCCGGAGCTGATTTATCGCACGGGAGATATCGGAAGGTACAATGACCGGGGCGAGCTGATGTTTGTCTCGCGTAAGGACAATCAGATCAAGCATATGGGCCACCGGATTGAGCTGGGAGAGATTGAAAGCGCGGTGAACCAGATAGAGGAGGTGAAAAGCGCCTGTGCTATCTTCGATCCGAAGAAGAAAAAGATTGTCCTGTATTATGTGGGAGATCTGACCGGAGCCCAGGTTGCCCTTGCCTTGAAGGAGAAGCTACCCAGATATATGATTCCCAATGTTCTTGAGAAGCTGGAGGAGATGCCCCTGACGTCCAACGGTAAGATCAACCGGGTTTTATTAAAAGAGAAATATAATAACAAATAATCTGTGTGCACATGGAAGCCCCGCTTCATTGCTTTGGAACAGGAGCATTCCGGCATGACACAACGAGGAGGACAATATGGAAATAATATTAGAAATTTTAAGCGGACTTCACCCGGAGGTGGATTTTGAAACCTGTAACACACTGATTGATGATAAGATTATCGATTCCTTTGATATTGTATCCATTGTATCGGATATCAGCGACGAATTTGACATCACCATTCCGGTAGAAGAGATCGTTCCGAAGAATTTTAATTCCGCCAAGGCTCTCTATGCGATGGTAGAGCGTCTGATGGAGGATTAATTTAAGTTATGCTTTTCACATCATATCGATTTATATTGTTTATTCTGGCGCTGTTTCTGGTATATTATATCATACCCAGGAAGTACCAGTGGCTTCTGCTTCTTGCGGCCAGCTATCTCTTTTACAGCATGGCAGGAGTAAAATATCTGATTTATATTGCAGCAACCACTCTATCCACCTATTTCATCAGCCTGCGCCTAAATCAGCTTCAAATGCTTCAGTCCTCCTATCTGAAGGAAAATAAGGAGAGCCTGAGCAGGGAAGAGAAGAAAGCATACAAAGCAGGAATGAAGAGCCGGCAGAGAAAGTGGCTGGTGCTTTGTCTGGTGTTTAATTTTGGAATTCTGGCTGTAATAAAATATGCGGATTTTACCCTAAGCAATATCAACGGGGCCTTGAGCTGGTTTAATGCAAAGCCCCTGCCTCTGATCGGGTTTGTACTCCCCCTGGGAATATCCTTTTATACCTTCCAGACCATGGGCTATCTCATCGATGTGTATCGGGAGAAATATTCCTGCGAACGCAATCTGGGCAAGCTGGCCTTGTTCATTTCCTTCTTTCCGCAGCTGATCCAGGGACCCATCAGCCGTTTTGACGGCCTGAAGGAGACCTTATTCTCGGAGCACAGAGCAGATATCAGAAATATCTCCTTTGGCCTTCAGAGAATTCTGTGGGGCTTCTTTAAGAAGCTGGTCATTGCGGACCGCCTGCTGGCGGGGGTGAATATGATTGTGAAAAACCCCGAGGAATATCAGGGGGTCTATGTGCTTGTGGGCATGTTTTTCTATGCCATTACCTTATATGCTGATTTTACCGGCGGTATTGATATTACGATTGGAATCGCACAGGTTCTTGGGATTCGCGTTACGGAGAATTTCGAGCGGCCCTATTTCTCCAAATCCATTACGGAGTATTGGAGAAGGTGGCATATTTCCCTGGGAACCTGGTTCAAGGAGTATATGTTTTATCCCATTTCCCTCAGTAAGTCCATGCTGAATCTGTCCAAAAGCTGCAAGAAGCATGTGGGAGAATGGCTGGGGCGAAGAATCTCAATTTATATCGCATCCATCGTTGTGTGGTTTACCACAGGCATCTGGCATGGTGCCGCCTGGAACTTCATTGTATGGGGCTTGCTAAACTGTCTGGTAATTCTGGTATCCGAGGAATGCGCGCCGCTGTATGAGAAATTCCATGCGAGATTCAACGTCGGACATAAATTCTGGTATCGTTTATTTCAGGTGGGAAGAACCTTCTGGCTTATGAGCTTCCTGCGGACTCTGGATTGCTACCGGAATGTGGGAACCACCTTCCGGATGTACACAACCATTGTGACCCGGTTTAATTATGATGAATTGTTTACCGGAGGCTTGATGAAGCTGGGGCTGTCAGGTGCGGATTACCTGGTTCTGATTGCGGCAGTTGGTATCATGCTGGCGGTCAGCCTGCTGGGACGCTCCGGCAGCGTAAGGGAGAAGCTGGCTTCTAAACCGATGGCACTCCGGTACGCGGCGTATTTTATGCTGCTGTTGGTGACGCTGATCTTTGGTGCCTACGGAGTAGGGTATGATGCCAGCCAGTTTATCTATAGTCAGTTTTAATAATAGGAAGAATGAGATGTTTGTTACGAAGAAAGGCCGGTTTGCATGAAGAAACGAATCATAATTAATATAGCTGCCGTTGTTCTGGCAGTTATGGTACTGGCATTGCTGCAGCGGTTGTTTATGCCAAAATACATGTCCTCCATTCATGAAGGAAATCTGATTGAGGAATACTATGACGAGGTGAAAGAGCATGATGTCATATTCATAGGAGACTGTGAGGTGTTCTCCAATGTTTCTCCGGTTACCCTGTGGGAGCAGTACGGGATCACCAGCTATATACGGGGAAGTGCACAGCAGCTGATCTGGCAGTCGTATTATCTTCTGGAAGAGACGCTGAAGTACGAGAAGCCCAAGGCGGTGGTATTCAATGTATTGGCGATGAAATACAACGAACCCCAGAAGGAGGCCTATAACCGGCTGACGCTGGACGGGATGAGGCTATCTATGTCGAAGCTGGGTGCCGTCCGCGCCTCCATGCTGGAGGAAGAGGCCTTGATTACCTACCTTTTTCCCCTTCTTCGATATCACTCCCGTTGGAGTGAGCTTTCCGCGGAGGATGTAAAATATCTTTTTCATAAGGATACTCTTTCCCATAACGGATTTCTGATGAGAGTGGATACCCGGCCCGTCACTGTAGTGCCGAAGGGAAAGAAACTGGCGGATTACAGCTTTGGTTCCAACAGCTACGATTATTTGAATAAGATGACCAAGCTCTGTAAGGATAACGGTATAGAGCTGATATTGATGAAATCTCCCAGCGTATATCCTTATTGGTATGAGGAATGGGACAGCCAGATGGTGGAGTACGCAAAAGAAAATGATCTGACCTATATTAACTTCCTGAATTACGTGGAGGATATGGAGATAGACTATAGTATGGATACTTATGACGGCGGTCTGCATATGAATTTGGCCGGCGCGGAAAAATTCAGCCAGTACTTGGGGAAAATATTTAGGGATCAGTTCCAGCTTCCGGATCGCAGGGAGGATGCAAAGCTGGCCGCTATCTGGAAGCAGAAAGAAGAATTCTATTATGCAATGAAGGAAGATCAGGAGAGAGAGCTCCGGGAATATGGCTATCTGAAAAGCTACGGGGCAGTCGCTCAGTCAATAGAGGAAGACCAGTCACAAGAATAACGGTAACAGTTCAGCCTGTGGCAGTGAGGAGAGCATGGGACTCCCTCACATGCAGGATGGAAGACAATTTGATTAGAGGAAAGGTAAGGGATTTGAAATGAAGAAATTATTGATATTGATAGCAGTGGCACTCCTGCTGACAGGCTGCGGAGCAAAGGGAACAGAGGGAACAAAGGATGCGGATAAGCCTGCGGTTAATAATCCGGGAACGGAAGCACCGGCCAATCCTGACAACAGCCAGGAGGGATTTTCCTTTGAGAACGGCGGAGTTACGGTTCCGATGAATGTGGATGCCGCTCCGGTGGTAAAGTCCCTTGGGGAACCGGTGGAGTACTTTGAGGCCGCCAGCTGTGCCTTCCAGGGGTTGGACAAGATCTATTATTACAATGGCTTTGAAGTAGGCACCTATCCCAATGGAGATAAGGATTATGTATCCTATGTAAATCTGCTGGATGATTCGGTCGCTACAGATAAGGGAATCTATCTGGGTTCCACCAAGGAGGATGTAATCGCTGCTTATGGAGAAGACTTTACCGCAGAGGGCTCCTCTATGGTATATCGCCTGGGAGAGACAAAGCTGACCTTCATTCTGGAGGATGATGCTGTGGCTTCTATCACATATGCTGCCATTGTAGAAGGATTGAATAATTAAAAGGTGCCTGACACCTAAATAGAGTTAAAAGGTGCCTGACACCTAAATAGAGAAGAAAGCCAGATTATGAGACTTCCCATGTAAATAATATTTTACGGAAAGTGCTTATAATTCTGGCTCTCTTCGATTCTTGCTTTCTTGGTCCTTGACAATATTGGTGCATCAGTGTTTTAGAGCAGCAAGTTCTTCCCGGTATTGCTCCAATTTGCTTTTAAGTATAGTCAGTGTTTCCTCAGCAGAAACAACCATATCACTACTCTTTAGATAGCTAATAAAACTGATAAAGGATTTTTTTATACTTAATTCATTAAAAACAAATTGCATAAGTCCTTTTTGCGGATGAATATAGAAAAAGACGAGCATATTCTCAACAAGAGAGAATTTCAATCTCTAACCAGTGTCACGCAAATTAATTGACGTCTGACATCCAAAATAAGTTATCACATTTGTTATCACAGTTTGAAATGAATATGTAATAGTGATAATATGGTGATTGTTGGATTTTGGGATAAGGTTCAGCGATCGATCATTTTCCGGTTTTTCAAATGCAGATATCTGCTATACGTATTTTTTATGGTTATTCTTGGAGTGTTGCCAACGAATAATAGAGCAAAAAATATATTTAAGGAAAAGGAGAAAAGCATTATGAGACTCAAAGTAAAAATGCTTAAGCGATCAATTTCATTTTTGGTCGTCTGCATGGTACTGGTGTCAACGCTATTGACGGCTCCGCCAACGACGGCTTTGGCGGCTAAAGCACCTGCTATTTCAAAAACCTCCCGTACAATTTTGGTGGGTGATAAGTACGATTTTAACATTAATAACAAGATCAAGGGATCTACTTATTATTGGGAGTCGAGTAACAAGAAAGTTGCAACGGTCAATAAAAAGGGTGTTGTAGAGGGAATTAAAAAAGGAACAGCTACCATTAAATGTACGATTAAGACGCCCAAAACTTCGTACAAGGTTTCTGCGAAAGTTACAATCCGGGTACCTGCATCTAAATTCATCATTAATAATAAGATTACTGCCCTGTCTCTTGGGCAAACTTATGATTTGAACAGATGGCTTTATCCTGGCAGTTCTAATGATTTAACAACCTGGAGCAGCAGTGATGCCAGTATTGCCAATCCCGATTCCAAGGGTGTCTTTAAAGCCCTTTCCCTGGGAGAGGTTACGATTAAGGGAACGACGAGAAGCAAGGCGACAGATAGCGTTACAATTCGTATTTTTGATGAAAACGGAACCGTTACCAACAGCGAGGATTTGTCGGTTGCACTCGGAAGTCCGATGCCTGTGATAACAATAAAAACAGAAGAAGAAATTAAGATTGTAATCCCTCAAGGTGATTACAGCCATCAGAAGTTAATTGTTGACGCTCCGAATGCTGATATCATCAACAATGGAAGCTTCCAGTCAATTGATATACTGCAAATTAAAGCAAATACCTGGTATGAGCAGGCTGTAAAAAATGTTTTAAATGTATCTGCTCCGAATGCCAGTATCCGCATTGAACGGAATGCCAGTGCGACATTGATTGTAGATGGGAATAATAGTAAAATCAACATTATTAATAATGGAACTATTGAAGATTTACAGATTAATACTGCTTCGCAGATCAATATATCAGGAAGTTCTGCACAAAATATCCCGGTTACTGTGAATTCGGCAGGAGCTAGTATTAAAACAAGCGTGCCCATGGTGCTTAATTGCAATGCTATAGTTAATTTAGAGATCATGCCGGGAGCAGAAAATACAGTCGTACATGTTGCCAGCAGTGATCTAATGCCAATTGTTACAGGGAGTGGTTCTATTACTGTTATAATTGGTACGGGGGATACAGCGAGAAGTATTACAGTAAATGCCAATAATAATTCTCAGAATTCAAGTTCAGGTCCCAGCAATCCGACTAATCCGGTAGATCCGGTTGACCCGGTTGACCCGGTAGACCCGGTTGACCCGGTTGACCCGGTAGATCCGGTTGACCCGGTTGATCCGACAGAATACGGAAGTATTCGGGGGCGTACCTCAGTTGTTAGCGGAAGTGCGGTTAATTTGTCAGCAGTTTCGGGAGCCGCCATTTATGTTTTAAAATACGATGGTGATGTTGTCTCGGCAATTGAATCTATTATGACTAATCCGGATACGGTTCTTACTGTCTCTGATGAGAACGGTGATTACATGGTAGACAAACTGACCGTTGGTGATTATATTGTAGCAATTGTGAAAGAGGGTTATAAGGCTTTAGTGCAGCAAACCAGGGTTTCTGCGTCAGGAACTACAGTTGTCAATGGCCTGCTGATCCCTGTTACGGATGTTTCTGACACAAAAGGATTCGCTTCAGGCTCTTTCATAGATGCTGTTACTGGAAATTTGGTGGCTTCCGACCTTCAATTTACTGTTAAGATCTATCGCGGCCACGATAATACACTGTGGAGCAATTATGTTACAGGAGGAACAGTCAGCGGATCCGCCTTTACATTTGAGTTAGAGGAAGGGTATTATACGATCCAGGTGACGGATGAACGTACTCCGGTAGTTGGAGCAACCTATGCAACATCTACAAAAAATATATTTGTGTTAGGAAATGCTGCTGTTTCGGAACAGGATATATTTCTTACTACTCTGAAACAGGATGGGCAGGTGACCTTTGTACTTACCTGGGGAGAATATCCGGAAGATTTAGATTCTCATTTATTAGGTCCGGTAGAAGGGAAAGATTACTTCCATCTTTATTATGCAGATCTGGACTATCCTACGGATATTGGTCATGATGATTTAGAGAATTTACATTTGCGTTTGGATTTAGATGATGTAACCTCCTTTGGACCGGAAACAACTTCGATTTATAAGTCGGTTCCTAACGGGATTTATTATTTCTATGTATACAACTATACAGGTAATTACAACGGTGATACCTTAGTAGAGTCAGGTGCAAAGGTAGTGGTTAACACCGCATCCGAAATGAGAACCTATGATGTACCGTCAAGTCTTGGCACCGGTCTGGAACGTTCATGGCTGGTATGCTCTTATAACAGTGGTACGGGTGAGATAACAACCATCAACAAATTATTTGAAGGCGATTATCTGTATACATATTTAGAAGAGCATGGCTTTAATGTTGAGGATGATTTTGAGGAAGAAGATATGAATAGTAGGGCTATGTTTAGAGCATTACCGGGATCTAAGTTAAAGAAATAGCTATTTGAGCTGAAGGGTTCCATTTTAGGAATCGGAAAAAGATAGGCAGATACCTTTAAATGGGTAATCTGCCTATCTTTTCGCTAAAGTGCCTGACACCGAGTCGAAAGTGCAGCGAAGCCAGGGGTCTTGCTCTGGGCGGCTGCCTGGGCCAGTTCCTGCTGATATTGGCGCAGTTTTTCTCTTAGAAGCTGCAGTGTTTCCTCCGCAGGAATGACCATCTCGCTATTTTTCAGGTAGCTTATAAAGCTGGAGAAGGATTTTATAATACTTAATTCGTTAAAAACAAAATGCATAAAGCCTTTTTGCGGATGAACATAGAAAAAGATGAGCATATTTTCAACAAGAGCGGACATAATAAAATTACTTGGCACATCCATTTGATCCAGGTTGATTGCAATTGTTTGGAATGGGCTGCCGGCGGCCAGATCTATGATTCGTTCGATCAGGAGCAATCGATCATCAGGTTCCAGAGGTGAGTAAAAATCATCCGGTAATTCATTGATTCTTCCGGTTCTCCAGAACTCATCAAGACCCTCCAATGTAAAATAAGAGGTATAAACATATCCGTTCTTGATTGCATCAAAATATAAAGTACTCCGGGCAGCATATAAATCAACAATCTCATTTTTACCCGGCATCGGATACATATATTTATCATAGAGATATCTGTCGGCACAATATAAAAAGCAGGGTTGAGTGAAGAGGGAATAGGCAAAGGAGGGCGCATTCCTTTTTAAATTCTTCTGCTCATAATCAGCCAGCTGAAGGAATAAGGACATTGGATCCTCTATCTTGGTAACGATAGCCCTGCATAGATGCTGAAGATGAGTAAACTGTGTCTGATAAAGCGAATGAACAGCGGGATCCAAATACAGCGTGGCATAGGATAAATCATAGGAGATACAGACGACCTTATCAGAGGTCAGTATCAGATATGGAAAAACGGAAGTATTATTTATATGGGAATCTACGTTATCGTAATAAACGGCGGGATTATAATTGCATCCTGACAGCATCAAGGGGAATATTTGTTTTAGGCACTGCAGATTGTAGAGCTGGTCGGGAGCGGCATCTGTATCCTGGTGCATACAAAAAACATGCTCTATGGGCAATGCCGGATTGCCATTACCGATGGTCAGGAGCAAATCCAGGAGGAAGGAGTACTCCGGCTGAATAATGAACTTGATGAAACCGGAATTTGCAGAGCATTCTGCCTCTAAAACGGCTTTTATTACAGAATTGACATTATGTATACCGGTGATGGCGTTGGCGGCAGAGGAAAAGGGGAATACATGGTTATAACTGGTGTTATAAATGGGGACTGCAGGCTGATTTAATGTATTCACACTTTCCAATATCGTTTTGATATATTGATGTCTCCTGTAAACATCCTCTCCTATTCGTGCAATATGATACAGATGAAGCAATTCTTCCCTTTGCATCGGAGAAAGGGTCATGGCGTTTATGACCTTTTCGACAGCTTCCACATTGGCCGGCACATACTTGCCGGTCAGCATATGCTGGAGGGAGGTGCGTTCCATTCCACTGCTCTTGGATAGGAAATGGATGGGAATATTTTGCTCGGAAATGTGCTTTTTTAAGGTTTTTGAGAATTCACTCATAACTCTTGTCTCCTTAATACAGTAGTATTATGCCATATAGGGCATATAGCCCATAACACCAGTATATAAAAAATACCAAGAGATTACAATAGTATTCTATATAAATATAAATATTTTATCACATCTGTTATCACAGATTGAAAGCTGTGATTGGAAAGAATATGATATACACAATATATAGAAACAGAATGGGGATTTCATCGGTGTTATATGGCATTTTTTGCGCATAAACCGATAAAATAAATATATAATGGAGGTACATATGAACAAGAGGATGCGAAAGTTAATTTCATGTTTTTTGCTGGTAAGTATGCTGGTAAGCCTGGTATCACAGACCACCGTGGCATCAGCAGCAAAGGCAAAGTCTCCGGCTGCTTTAACTCGGGGACAGGTCTACAAAGTAATGAATGAGCTGCTTGGGGCGACAAAAGAATCCCCCAATATGAAGAACATTAAGAACTATAAGGAAGGAGACGCTTATTATTCTGATCTATCAATCGGATATCAGGCGGGATATCTTGCGCCGGATAAGAAGATGAAGCTGGATAAGGCAAGCGAGAAGGCTTCTTATAATTATGTAGCTAATCTCTTATCAAAAATATTAAAAGAGCCTCAGTCAAAGCTGATCGGAAAGCATAGCAAAACGGACTTTGTAACAGCGGACGGGCTTAAAAAATATCTTGCCGAAGTGTTTCCAAACCGTATCACGAAAAATCTGTCCGATAAGACCTTGGAGGGTAATGCAATTATCACTAAGCCAAACCTTACCCTTAAGAACGTCACGATTAAAGGAAATCTTGTAATCGGTGACGGTGTTGCGGATAAGGATGCAATTCTGGATAATGTCAAAGTGACCGGAAAGCTGATTGTCCGCGGCGGTGGTGAGAATTCGATTAAGATAATCGGAAACTCCAGCATATCAGTTGTTGAGATTATACAGGTTAATAATACGGTCAGAATCAAGGTGTCCGGCGACGCGGACGTGCAGCTGGTGTACATAAGCGATGGATCGAATGATGTCATTCTGACCGGTCCCATGGGAACGGTTAATGTAACCGGCAGTGATATTAATGTGACCGCGGCAGAAGCCTCCATATCCAATGTTGTTCTGTCCGGCGCGAAGAATTCTTTTTCCGTATTGGATGGTACTGAGGTGGATCGTGTGGAGATACTGGACGGAGCACAGGATATGGGTGTAAACATCCAGGGCAGTGTAAATGAAGTGTTGGTAAGGGCGGAGAATTCTACTATCAACGTGGACAAAGCCGGAACAGTTCAGAATATCACAGCCATGAATACGGCCGAGGGTGTTAAAATGCAGGTATCTGGCACTGCAGTGGTAAAGAATATAACCAGTGATGCGCAGGGGACGATCATTGCAGGAGACGGTAAAGTAGAGAATGCTGTTTTAAATGGCAATGACAGTGAGATATCAACGGCTAATACCGTTGTAACGATAGGAAAGAACGCAACAGGGGTTAAGGATAGAGGAAACAGCGCGGTTACTCCTGAGCCTGTATCACCTCCTTCCTCTTCCGGCGGCTCAGAGTATCCAAGGCCAACTGAAACACCGAGACCGACAGCAACGCCGAGACCGACAGCAACGCCGAGACCGACAGCAACACCGGGACCGACAGCAACGCCGGGACCGACAGCAACGCCGACACCAACGGCAATCCCGACAGCAACCCCCATCCCGGATGATGATTATGCCTGGGATGACCGCTTTGAGACGGGGTATCCGATCATGACAATTGGAAGGCAGGATGGCGGTGCAAGCAATGTAAAAATTAAACTGAAGCTGAAAGAGGGCGTAGCCTCCCAGCAGGCTCCGGCGAGTATTTATTATGTTGTTGCTTCTGGTACAGGTACTATGCTGGCATCCAGTGAATCAATCATACATGGACACCTTGGTAAGGATTATGTAAATGGGGATACAGTGGAGCATATGATCACGCCAGCGTCTGAGAATGGTGCTGTCAGGATTGGCGATAACTCTGAAATAGAGATACCCCTGAGAATGTATGCAACAGAAAAAAGTAAGTTGAGTGCATTCTTTGTGATCAAGACCAATGAAAAAACTTCTCCGGTTCCTTACCGGATTCAATTTGGAGAGGAGACCGGCTCCAGTTTTCTTGATCAATATCCGCCGAGCATTTATGGAACCTACTGGTCCAATCCGGAACAGATCGGGGACGGAACGGTTCAAAGGAGGCTTCGCATCTTTCTGAGTGAGGGGCTGGACGAGCAATCGCTTCCTGACATAAGTGCATTCACAACCACAGTATCAGGAGGAAGCATTGCGGTAAGCGGAGGTGTAATTGCTCTATCCGTACACAATTATGAAAGAGAAACGGATGATTACGATGAGGACTGGCTTGAATTGACCTTAAGCTATGCGGAGGGGACGGATGTAAGCGATATAATCATAACCTATACACAACCGGATCAGGGAGGGCTGCAGGATAGGGCGAACGTTCCTAATCGCATGGAGAGTTTTTCTTTATATCGTATCCTTCCCACGGATTCTTACGTGTTTGAAAATTGTAGGATTATGGATGTACTATCTCTTGATATCGATAAGATTTATTTGTCCTCTGACAGAAAGTATATGACAATTCACCTGTCCACCGGAATTATGAATAAAAGACAGGACTTGGGGTTGTATGAGATATTCGTGGATGGAAACAAATTGCAGTATATTGGAGCTCGTTGGAATTATGAGTTCTTTGAATTTACCGTCAAGAGTGATAGCGCAATAGAAAGAAAAGGCTCCTATAATATCACGATATCGAAAATGGATGGCAGTAAGATAAAGGATTTTATGGGGAAGGAGTATGATGGGCTTGCAGGAGAAATAAGCAATGTGAAGGATGTTATTGTTAAAGCGGAAGACTCTGTATTGGATATCAACAACAAGATCCTGAGCTTAAAGCTTACAGCAGAGGATGATTTACGCGTCTATTCGGACAGCAGTTGCTTATACTGGTTGGTTATCGATGGAGTATCCTATCGGTTAAGAGGCCGTATGAGTCTGACGGGATATCAAGGCATAGGAAAAGAAATTATATTTGATGCTAACAGCTTGTTTGATGTTGACCTCTCTGCTATTAAGGAGAGTTCAGAGATAAAGCTGCGCTATGAACCTGTGAATTGGGCTAGAATAGAGGATATTACCGGAAAGCCATTAGATGGCTTTGAAATCCCTGTGACAGTAGTCAAGTAGGATATATTCCCATAACATTTCCCCCTTGCAAATGCGATGGAAAATCTATTAAATGATTTTCATTACATTTGCAAGGGGGTATTTTTTTCAAAAATCGCGCTTCGCATATACCTTTCGGGACAATAGATATGAAATTGCGAGGAGAAAGGCAGCCGCAGCCAATATGATTAAGGTTACCCACACCGTATTTGCAAACGACCATTCAATGGCTGAAATTAACCATGTTTGAAATGCGCTGTTAAACGACCATACCATAATGAGTATGAACACCACTATGCTTGCTGTAATAATAGGAATATAAAATCCAAGGGCTTTCCCTTTGGCATATCCGATTTTGAACAAGATCGGAAACATTGACAGGTTCATAATAGCGTAGAGCAACAGACTGCAGCATATAATCAAAAGAATTGTATTGAAATCCGCGTTGAAGGTATGCGGTTCGAAGATCAGTATCTTTCGCCCGTACAATAGGGAGGAGAGAAAAATGGTTGCGATTGTTCCCACGGTAAGCCTGATATAGATAATCATATCCGCAATCCGTTCAAGGTCGCTTGTAATATGTGTGGAAAAAAGAATGGTCCGGTCATCCTTCACCATGTATTCCCGCATGATATCCAATATTTCGTCACGGGCTACAGGGTCAAGACCGCCCGTCGGTTCGTCTAACAGGAGTAACTTTGCTTCGTGTGAAAGATGGAATGCCATTGCCAGCTTCATTTTCATGCCCCGTGAAAAATCCTTGAAATTCTTTTTCGGGTCAAGCTCGAAGCGTGTTAAGTATTTGCGGTATTCCTCCCCGTTCCAGCTGCGGTAAAACGGCTTTATGCCTCTTTCTACATCCATGGATGTCCAGTCCTCTTGAAAATAGGGCTGGTCGAACATAACGCCTATGTCCTCTTTGTTTGCACAAGTCTTTTATTTCAATCGCATGTGTCATTGAATTGTTCCTCCAGTCGTTCTTGTAATTCGAGAAGCGTCAGCCCTGCTGCCTTACCCTTGTCTGCCGCTGTTTTCAGTGCTTCGTCAATGGAGTTCAGATACTGCTCGCGAACCAAATCCGCATTGCATTTGACGAAACATCCGCGCCCCTGCACAGTATAAATCAATCCCTCCGCCTCAAGGTCGCCGTATGCGCGGGTTGTCGTAATGACACTTACCTTCAAAAAATATTTTTGATAACTAATCACGATTGCTATCACAGTTTGAAAACTGGCATCAAAAGATATATAATATTTAGGAAAAAATCAAAGGTGCCTGACACCGGAAGAGGTTTGCTATGAGAAGAAAATCATTAAAAGGAGTTATTTTCCTTGCTCTGTTGATGGCAGCAGTATATATAATATCCTCGGATAAGCTCATGCCGGGAATGAGCAGAACTGCTTATGCCGATGAATTAAAGAGCGGGGATTATAAATATGTGATTCTTGAAGACGAAACCGTACGGATAGTAAAGTATGCAGGAAAAGCAACTAAAGTGATATTTCCAAGTACACTGGCCGGCAAGAAAGTAAGCCAAATTCAGTCTTACGAATATAGTGTTTTTGAAGATAATCATAAAGAGAAGGTTACGAGTGTGGAGATTTCGGAGGGTGTCATTGAAATAGGAAATACCTTTAACGGTTGTAAAAAATTAAAAAGCGTTATTCTTCCGGGGAGCTTATTAAGAATAGAAACTGATTTTGGAAACTGTACATCATTAACGGAAATTAAGCTGCCAGCCAATCTGGAATATATAGGAAATCAAGCGTTTTGGGGCTGTACTGGATTAAGAGAGATTAGCATACCGGATAGCGTGGCAGAAATGGGAGATGGAGCTTTCTATCATTGTACAAATCTGAAAAAAATCAGACTATCAAAAAATACTCCAGTGGTGGACTTGTATGGGTATGAATTTTTAACTAATCTAACAATACCCAATGGGGTAACGGAAATTATCCTTTCTGATTGCTTCCGCCTGAATAAATTAAACCTTCCGGGCTCACTCAGAAAACTTAGCATTAGTAATAACGATAGTCTGGAGAGTTGTACAATACCGGAAGGGATTGAGGTGATTTCATTATGGAACTGCAAGCGTCTTGTTAAAGTGAATATTCCTTCCAGTACCGTAGATATGGTGTTGAAATACTGCCCTAAGATAAGGAGTATCAAACTGCCAAATACATTAACGTATATTAAGGATGAGGCTTTTCTGGGGTGTAAAAGCCTGGAGGATATCAATATTCCCAGTAGTGTGAGAGCTGTGGGTGAAAATAGCCTGTTGGGTACGGGGTGGTATAATAAACAGAAGGATGGATTGATTTATAAGGATAAGTGGTGCGTCGCTTATAAAGGTGATAGAACAAAGGTTAAGAGCTTGTCCTTTGCTAAGGGAACAAAAGGTATTGCGGATGGACTGACTGCAGAGCGGGTATTGACGATATTGCCAAATGGGTCGCTCATGGATGAGCCTTGTCCATTTGATTCAATTAAGGAGATCATACTTCCTGATAGTGTGGAAATCATAGGCAGAGGGGCCTTTAGCAACTGTAAGAACCTGACAGGTATTACACTTTCCCCCAATATAAAGGTAATAAGTGCAAGTGCATTTTCAGGATGCTCCAAACTCAAGAACATTGTACTGCCGGATAGTGTGGAAATTATTGAAGAGGGAACATTTGGATGGTGTACAAGTCTATCAAATATTAAATTTCCAAAAAAACTCAAGATCATAGAGTCCGGTGCGTTTGTATGCTGCTCTAAACTTAAGAATATTATGCTTCCGGACAGTCTTGAGGCAATAGGAAGAGATATGAGAGACGATGAGAGAGTGGGCTTTTTGGGAGCATTTATAGGGTGTGAAGGCTTAACAAGTATAAAACTTCCTGAAAATTTAAAGCTGATAGGTTACCGTACATTTGAAGATTGTATCAACCTTAAAAGTATTATACTGCCGAATAAATTAGAGAGTATAGGGGCTTCTGCGTTTAAGGGATGTGTAAAGCTGGATACCTTTACGGTGCCAAAGAGTGTACAGCGTATTGGGATGGAAGCTTTTGATAATACAGCGTGGATGAAGAAGCAAAAAAATGGGGTGCTTTATAAAGATGGATGGGTGATTGATTACAAAGGCACAATGCCAGACAAGTGCTCTGTTATTATAAAGGAAGGAACGGTTGGCCTTTCTGATTATGCACTTGCGGAAAAAGAATTTACAACGAAAGTGGAGGAGAGTGGATATACCCATGATATCAGCCATAAAAAGTTAAAAAAAGTATCAATACCTAATACGGTTAAATACATAGGGAAAAGAGCATTTGCTAACAGTGGGCTGGAGAGTGTCGCACTAACAGGAAATATAGAAAGACTGGATGGTACATTCTACAATTGCAGTGAATTAAAAAAAGTACAACTTCCTGATAGTGTAAAGTATATTGGTAATATTACATTTGCAAGTTGCGATAAACTTACAACCATTAATTTTCCAGAGCAACTGGAGGAAATCGGCGCCGCTGCTTTTTCTGGGTGCGAGTCTCTGTCTGATAATATTGTTTTGCCAAAAAGCATAATTGCCGTTGGTGAAAAAGCATTTTACGAATGCTGGCTGAGTTCTGTTATAATATTGGGTAAAAATGTAAAAATAGATCAATATGCGTTTGGATATTCTGCTCAATTGAGGTTGGAAGAAGGGAATATAGGTTATAAAAAGTCGGATGAGATAAAAATCACAGGATATCCCAATTCTGCAGCAGAGGAGTATGCTAAAATAAATGAATTTATTTTTATAGAAATCACTGAAGATAAATTGGAATTACCTGAAAGCGTGAAAGAGATACCATTAGTAGATTTAGAATATGAGGAATTGGGATCTGAAGTTATGATTACGAAATATAGAGGGGCAGGCGGACCGGATGTATTAGTACTTCCTCGGATGATTAACTATATGGAAGTTACTATAATAGGTGACAGTGCATTCTCGGAATGCAGTGCTTTGACCGGTATCATATTGCCGAAGGGAATAAAAAGCATAGGCAGCAGCGCATTTTATAAGTGCAGTAATCTGAGAAGGATAGAGATACCGGAAAGCGTAACGGAGATAGGAGGGGGCGCGTTCTCCCAGTGCACTGCACTAACTGATATAACACTACCTAAAGGCTTGGATAATATAGGAGATGGTGCATTTTACAGATGTACTGGTTTAGTCAGCATAACGGTACCGGAAGGGGTGACCTATATAGGTATGGATACATTTTCAGGGTGCAGTGCTCTGACCAGTATGGTCCTTCCCAAGGGGCTGAAAACGATAGGCGCAAGTGCATTTTCAGGATGCAGCAGTCTGAAGAGTATAGAAATACCGGAGAGTGTGATAGAAATATGGAGTTATGCATTTTGGGACTGTATCGGGCTGACCAGTTTGGTGATACCAAAGGGAGTGACAAAAATAGAAGAGGATGCATTCTATAAATGTAATAATCTGAGGAGCATTACGTTTCTTGGTGAATGTCCGAAAGGTATTAACGACAGTTCCATACCGCCGGAGTGTACGGTTTACTATAAGGAGGAACACGCAGTTTCATGGGAAAGCTATTATGGGAAAAAAGAGGTACAGGGCATTTGATATAAAATCAGTGGAGGCGTGAGACACCTGTTGCTTGTATTGGTTCATTTTGGGGAATTGCTTTGGCAAGGCCGTCCACCTTTCCGTTAGGGAAAGGTGGACGGCCTTTAGTAATAAAAGTGCGATAAATAACACAAAAGCATACATAAAAATATGATTATCCTTGATGGGTTACAATATTTGGTGATTTCACAGTAAACATCAGTAAACATGTATTAGAGCCTGCTATTATTTTTGCATTATATAGGGATATCTGATAAATAATAATAGTAAATATCAATAAAAATATGAGAATATTTGAACTTTTGCAAACAATAGTGTATTATTCTAATGGAGATGAGCTCAGAGAAATCAGGAGGAAGTCGTGCAAAGAGCTTATATTAAACTACTACTATGGAGGAGCAGGAAAGTGATTTACAAAAGAAGAAACGGCGGATCGGAATGCCGTGTGAAGTACATTCGGACAGCCGCATTTGGTATGGTATTATTTTTAATATTGGTCGGTGCGGTTTACTGGCAAACACGTTCGGCGGTGGTGAAAGCAGTACAAATGGAAGCCGGTGACGAGGAGATTAAGATTGAAGATTTTATAAAGGATAAGCATAGCAAAGGTGATTTTATAACAGATATTAAGAGTTTGGATACCTGTGTTGTAGGGAAGCATGAGATAAAAGTCAAGGTAGGCTCCAGAACGTATAAATCAATGCTGGAGGTGGTTGATACGAAGGCGCCGGACTTTATTGTTACGGATCAATTGGCATTGCCTGGAGAAGAATTGGATCCCAATGCTTTTGTGTCTGAGATAATGGATGCCACTCCTGTGAAGGTGTTCTTTGAGAGCCTTCCGGACACATCAACACCGGGAGTGCGGGAAGTGACTCTAATCGGTGAAGACAGCGGTATGAACAGAACAGCGAAAAAAGCAAAGCTCACTGTACTGGAGGTCCGGAATGCAATAACGATAGAGGCCGGCTCCCAGGTGAAGATAACGCCGGAAGATTTTGTGAAGGGCGGAGGCGGCAGTGTGTCCTTTGTCATGGATCCTGAGAGCCTGGATATAAGTAAGCCCTCCGTTCATTCTGTAGAAATAAAAGTAAACGAAAAATCAATCATCGGGAGTATTCAGGTGGTCGATACGACACCTCCTGAAGCAGCCGTGAGAGCGCAGCAGGTCTGGAAAGAGGAAGAAATAAGTGCACAGGCCTTCTTCCATCACATAGAAGATGTATCTGAGGTTTCAGCCTCTTATAAATCACTGCCGGACTTCAATAAACTGGGGGAGCAGAATGTTATGCTGGTACTCACGGATGCATCGGGGAACACGGCTGAGTTTTCCTCTGTCCTGACGGTGCTTCAGGATGACGAGCCTCCGGTTATTCAGGGAGCCTCGGATAAGCTGGTGTATATAGGCGATTCGGTATCTTACAGAAATGGGGTATCCGTATCAGATAATAAAGATAAGGGCCTTGTTCTTGAGATTGATAGCAGCAGGGTAAATCTGAAAAAAGAAGGAACCTATAAAGTATATTATTCAGCAGCCGATACCTCCGGAAATAAAATAGTGAAAGAAATTAAAGTAAAAGTGGAAAGATTCGTGGTATCTGAGGACACGGTAAATGAATTGTGCGATAAGATACTGGCTAAGATAACAAACAGCTCCATGACAAAGCGGGAAATCGCCTATGAGATTCACAAATGGGTTAAGCGGAATCTGAGCTATACCGGATCTTCTGATAAATCGGACCGGCTGGCGGAGGCTTACCGTGGGATAGAGGGTAAGAACGGTGACTGCTTCACCTATTTTGCAGTTGCCAAAGCCTTATTGACCAGGGCGGGAATTGACAATATGGATGTAGAACGTGTGGGAGGTAAGACCAGGCATTACTGGAGCCTTGTTAATTGCGGTGAAGGCTGGTATCACTTTGACACCAGTCCGACGCTGTATCCATTTGACACCTTCATGATGACTGACAAGCAGACAGAGGAGTACACTGCACAACGCGGAAATAATTATTATGATTTTGATCATTCCTTATACCCGGCAACGCCGGAGGAGTAATATGGTGCTATAATTTCTAAACTCCTTGATTCTCCTGTATCCTGAAAATAATGTAAATTGTAAATGCTTACACAACGTAAAAATTGGATGATTGAAAAGGCCGAAATAATAAGAATTGCACTCAAATCCAAAGAAATGAACCTTGTGTTTTGGCTATATTTAGTGCTAATATCGATTTGTCATTAAAGATGTTGTGCATATTTGATAAATGCGATGCCATAAGGATTACGATATGGGAAGCGTGAATATGGCATCGCTGGGGTAGTGTAAATAGCACAAACAGATACATGTATAAGGAGGATTTATGAAAATGAAGAGAAACATGAGTAAGACCTGGGCTTTAATCCTTACCCTTGTAATGGTACTATCCATTGCACTGACAGGCTGCGGTTCGAAGCCGGCCGCCACATCGAAGGATCCGGCTCCTACCAAGGCAGCGGATGAGGGCAAGAAAGAAGAGAAACCCGCTGATACCACTGCCGATGCACCCGCAGAGTCCGAGGTTACCAAGCCGGAGAAGATTAAGATCATGGTTGACGGTACTCTGGTAACACAGCAGAATGCAAGAGATGCATTTGAAGCAAAATGGGAAGAGCTTACCGGAATTGATCTTGAGATCATTCAGCCGGACCATTCCGCATACTATGATGTTGTCGGGCAGACCCTGGCAAGCGGTGACTGGCCGGATGTTATCTTATTAGGAAGTACATATTATGCAGGTTATGCCGCCGAGGGAGTTCTCTGGGATATGACCGATGCCTGGGAGAATTCTGAATTAAAGGCTTCCGGCAGGGTGAAGGATGAGAATCTGGTGGAAGGCCTGAAGGTTGACGGTGCTCTTTACGGCATCGCTCCTACCCGCGGTAACGGATGTGTTACCTATGTTAAGAAAAAATGGCTTGATAATGTGGGCATGCCGGCACCTACTAATTACGCTGAGTATATTGCCATGCTGGAAGCCTTCACCACCGGCGATCCTGACGGCAATGGAGTGAACGGGGATACCTACGGTGTATCCAGCGCAGGTATTGTAGGGCCCGAGGCACCTTGGACCAACTACCTTCCTGAGTTTTATCAGGATGCCACTCCCGGCTTTGTAAAGGATTCATCCGGTAAATGGGTGGATGGCTTCACACAGGATAATTTTGCAGCTGCTCTTGAGAGATTGCGGGATGCTTATGCAAAAGGCTATATCGATAAGGAATCCCTGACCAATGCCACCAGTGACTGCCGTAATAAGTTTTATGAGGACAAATTCGGCGTATTCACCTACTGGGCAGGAACCTGGGCAACCAATTTAAAGACCAATTTGGAGACTAACGGTCTGGACGGCGAATTAATCGCACTTCAGCCCATTGCAGAGGTTGGCGCTTATCTTGAGAGACAGTCACCCGCCTGGGCAATCACAACGAAATGTACGAATCCGGAAGGCGTATTCAAATACTTCTTTGAAACCATGCTGGACGGCGGAGAGGTTCAGAAGCTCTTCACCTATGGTGCGGAAGGCTCCCACTGGTCAACCAAGGCTGAGACCATCCTGGATAAGACCTATGAGGAAGGTGTATTCCATATGCTGGAGAGCCTTGAGAAGCCCGGCACACCGTATACCAAGAACCATATTGATCCCATGCTGGCAATTTCAACCCTGGTAAATGATCCCGGTCTGGAAAAGATTGCAGCGGAAGCAAAGGCATCCCAGGAAATGTTTAACACCCATTCAAAGCTGGTGGATCTGATTCCTTCCAATGAGGCCATGAGCCAGTATAACGGTGATTTAACCACATTAAAGAATGAGATCGTGGCGAATGTCGTAGTATCCGGCATGTCCATTGAGGACGAGATGAAGAGATTTGAATCAGAGGGCGGAGCAGAGTGGTCCAAGATGATTGTGGATGCATTAAACGCCAACTAAAAAAACAAAGGAACAGAAACAGGAATTAATAAAAGGGCGGAGCAAAGCTCCGCTCTCTTTTGAAGGAAGGTAGACTTTGGCAATGAGTAAAAAAAGGAATGAGAGGCTTCGCAGTACAAAATCCCTGAGCCAGAGGATTTATACTTATCGTTGGTTTTATGTAATGTTTATACCCGTATTGATTTTTGCGGCGGTATTTTATTATGCGCCGATTCTGGGGATACGATATGCTTTTTACGATTATAAGGGAATTAAGGAGCCGGTATTTGTCGGACTGAAGAATTTTGAAAAAATGTTTTCCATGAAGACCTTCTGGTTTGCATTTCGGAACACCCTGGTGCTTAGTACGGCGAATCTGCTGATTAAAACCTTCACAGCAGTATTGCTCTCCTTATTATTAAATGAAGTCATAAATTTGAGATTCAAAAAGCTGGCACAGACAGTGGTTTATCTGCCCCACTTTATGTCCTGGGTGGTAACGGCTTCTGTATTTGCCCTGATCATGTCACCTACGCAGGCGGGTTTGGTGAATTCTATTCTGACCAGTCTGGGCATTGTGGAGAAAGGCTCGGAGATTTATTTTCTGGCCAGTAAGACCTGGTGGACTCCGGTGTATTATCTCATCAGCATCTGGAAGGATGCGGGCTGGGGAACGATTATCTTTATGGCGACCCTTTCCTCCATCAGCCCGGAATTATACGAGGCAGCCTCCATCGACGGTGCGGGCCGGTTCCAGAAAGTACGTTTTATTACCATGCCTTCCCTGGCGAATACTATCATCGTTGTGCTGATTCTGAACCTGGCAAAGGTAATGAATCTCTTCGAGTCTGTATTCGTACTGCAGAATGATGCGGTAATCAGACAATCGGATGTAATTCAGACCTATATCTATTATCAGACCTTTAACAGCGGTGCGCTGCCAAATTACGGATACACCACGGCGGTTGGTCTTGTAAAATCCATCGTTGGCTGTATTCTGGTTCTGATCTGCAATCATGCCAGTAAAAAAGTACGCGGCAGCGGAATTGTGTAAGGGAGAGTGGCATTATGAAAAAGAAAATAACTCCGTTTAATATATGCTTGACTTTGTTTTTTATAGTAATATGTTTGCTTACGATCATACCCCTGTGGAAGGTATTTGTGGATTCCCTGGATTTGAAAACCGCCTATGGAATGAGGCTGTGGCCGAAGAAATTTGGCATTGACGGTTATAAATCTGTCTTTGTTAATCCTACCCTGTACCGTCCCCTTCTGGTCTCCGCAGTCACTACCCTGGGAGGCACCGTGGTTGGTCTTGTGTTATCTACTTTGGGAGCCTATGTATTGATCCAGAAGGAGATGCCCGGGCGTTCCGTATTGTCAGCTATGCTGCTGTTCACCATGATCTTCAACGGCGGTATGATTCCTACCTATCTGGTGGTGAATGATCTGAACCTGACCAATACCCTCTGGTCTGTTATCTTGCTGCCGGGTCTGAATGTGTTCAATCTGGTCTTAATGCGGAATTTCTTTGACGGCATACCGAAGAGCCTGTTTGAGGCGGCCTCCATCGATGGGTGCTCCCCCTTCGGCATTTTCTGCCGGATTGTGCTTCCGCTGTCGAAGGCGGCTCTGGCGGCCATTGGGCTGATGTTTGCCGTAAGCTATTGGAATGATTATACTAATTTCAAATTATATATCACGAATTCGGATCTGTATAATTTCCAGATGAAGCTGCGCAGCATTATTATGGGAAGCGATCTGCCCCAGTCCCTGGGCGGCGCCACGGATAATACGGTGAAGAATGCGGCCACCATGGTTGCGATTATTCCCTTCATGATTTTGTACCCCTTCTGCCAGCAATACTTTATACAGGGTGTGAATGTGGGCGCCGTGAAGGAATAATAGAGGGCAAAGAATGACAGAGAAAAGGAATGGTGAAGAAATGACGGGAGAGAATGAAAATGTCGGTTAAAATATACTGGACCGGAGATTCTACGGTAAAGCAGAATGACTTTACCACCTATCCTCAGACGGGGATTGGACAGGGAATGCGGTTGTTTATCAAGCCGGAGGCGGCAATCTTAAATCATGCCGAGAATGGAAGAAGCACGAAGAGCTTTATTGAAGAAACCCGTTTGGCGGCAATTTATAATGAGATGACGGCGGGGGATTTTCTGTTCATTCAATTCGGACATAATGACAGCAAGGCGGAGGATCCCAACCGGTATGCCGAGGCCTGGAGTGAATACAGGGCAAACCTGGAGTGCTTTGTCAATGCAGCCAGAAACCGCAAGGCGAATCCGGTCTTCCTGACCCCATTGTGCAGAAGGTGGTTTGATGAAAATAATCAATTAAAGGAAAGAATCCACGGAGACTACCCGGAGGCTATGTTTGCCTCCGCCAGGGAGCTGGGGGTTGCCTGCATCGATCTCTATGGCAGGAGCAGGGAGCTGATAGAGCGGCAGGGACCGGAAGCCAGCAAAAGATATTTCATGCATCTGGAGCCGGGGGAATATCCGAATTACCCGGAGGGGCTGACGGATGATACCCATCTTAGATATGAGGGAGCGGTTGCTTTTGCAGAACTGATTGCAAAGGAGCTGAAGGAGTTGGGCGGAATCTATGAGGATTTGCTTCTGTATCCCGAGAAGCTCTAGGGAATTATGGAGGGAATCATGGACAGTGAGATATTATGGAAATCAGATCTGGGTGACGGGACCTACCAAAACCCTATCCTTTACGCCGATTATTCCGATCCCGACGTAATAAGGGTAGGGAATTATTTTTATATGACGGCATCCAGCTTCAATTATACGCCCGGATTGCCGATCCTGGTATCCGAGGATCTGGTAAATTGGGAATTGAAGAACTATGCTATCCGGAATATTGGCTATGATGAATATAAAAATCCTAATCATGCCAGGGGGATCTGGGCGCCTGCGATCCGGTACCATGACGGGAGGTTCTGGATCTGCTACGGAATGCCGGATGAAGGGATCTTTATGATCCATGCGGAGGATCCCCTTGGAGCCTGGAGTGCACCGGTGCTCCTGTTAGAAGGGAAGGGGTATATTGATCCTTGTCCTTTTTGGGATGAGGATGGCAAGGCCTATATCATCCATGGATATGCAAGAAGCCGCATCGGTTTTAAGAGCTTTCTGGGAATATTCCCGATTTCATCCGATGCGTCCAGAGCAATTGGGGAAGATAAATTCCTATATGACGGAACGAAGAGCCAGCCTACCATCGAGGGACCCAAGGTGTACAAGAGGGACGGGTGGTATTATATCTTTGCGCCTGCGGGAGGGGTGAAGCAGGGCTGGCAGACCGTGCTTCGTTCAAAGCATATCTATGGACCCTATGAGGAGAGGATTGTCCTGGAGCAGGGCAGCACGGAGATTAACGGGCCGCACCAGGGCGGGCTGGTAGATACACCGGGCGGAGAGGAATGGTTTATCCACTTTCAGGACAGGGGCTTCTATGGCCGGATTACGCATCTTCAGCCGGTGCGCTGGTCGGAGGGCTGGCCGGTCATCGGGGTGACCCGGGAAGAGAGCCGGTTGGAGCCGGAGGCCGCAGTATCCGAGGCACTCGGAGAAAAACAGGAAGCAAAGCGGAAGGAAGCGGTATGTGGGGAACCCTGCCTGAGATACCGAAAACCGGGAGGGCTTCCAAAGGTGAAACCAATGTATTTGCAGGCCTCGGATGATTTCCGGGGTAAGGAGCTGGGCCTGCAGTGGCAATGGCTGGGCAATCATGAACGGAGCTTCTATTCCCTTACTGCCAGAGAAGGCCGTCTCAGATTATACAGCCTTAATCCTTCGGGGAGTGATCCGGTGATCTTATGGAAATCCTCGAATGTGGTTACGCAGAAGTTTGTCTGTCCGTCCTTTAAAGCGGAGATAAAGCTGGATATACAGGGACTGGGATACGGAGAGCAGGCCGGCTGTGCTGTGATGGGCGGTCAGTATATGCTGCTTGCCGTGAGAAAACAGAAGGAGGGTCTGTCCCTGGTCTATGGAGAATCGATGGGAAGCGGGGACAGGAGAGAAGAGAATATACTTATGGCGGCAGAGCTGCCTTCTGATGTGCAGGAGGTAATCTTTCATCTGCTTCTTCATAAGGAAGAAGACCGGTTTGTTATTCGGAGCTCCTATTGCCTGAAGGATGCTTCCTTTAAGGAGACCGGACATCTCTTTGTTCCGTCGGATCATACCTGGGTGGGAGCCAAGATCGGATTGTTTTCCGTTGCATTGGATACTTTGCCGGGCCATGGTTATGCTGATTTCAAGTATATTAAATTAAAGGCTTTGGGGCCGGGGCAGTAGAATAAGAAGCAAAAATATAGTATACTTAGGTAAATGGGAGAGGATGCGTTGAGAAATCTAAAGGAAGCAATCGTAAGGCAGGATCTGGAGCTGGTAAAGGAGATCCTGCTTCGGGATCCTGCCTGTATTGAGGATAGGGACGAACAAGGGATTCCCATGAGCTTTGCGGCGGCAGGAACCGGTAATCTGGAGCTTGTAAGATATATTGTGGAATATTCCAGGGCAAGCATGAATGAAACGGAGGACCAGAACCGTAATATCCTGCATTTTGCCGCGATGTCAGGAAATGTTGAATTGTCCAGGTATCTTATCGAGAAGGTTGGAATATCGCCGTTGGCACCGGACGTCCGGCTGGTTACGTCCTTTGATATCGCTCATACTATGGGGCACAGGGAGCTGGAGGAATATTATGAGGAGGTGTGCCGGGCTCCCTTAAGCGGAATGTACCGCAATCCGGTGCGGACCGGTATGTTCCCGGATCCCTCCGTTGTGAGGGTGGGGGAAGATTATTATATGGTCAACTCCAGCTTTATCTATTTTCCCTGTATTCCCATCTCCCATTCCAGGGATCTGATGCACTGGAGAATCATCGGACATGCCATTACGAATCCCCAATGGGCCGGTCTTGACGGGCTGGAGGGCGGCAGGGGGTATTGGGCGCCGGACATTTCCTATTATGAAGGAAGATTCTATATTACGGCCACGTATCGTCTGAATGATACCGGGACGGTATACCGGAGGCAGATTGTGGTATCCTCCGACAGACCGGAAGGTCCTTACAGCAAACCGGCTTTTATAGAGGAGGACGGGATCGATCCCTCGATTTTTAATGATGATGACGGAAGAAGATACCTGCTTTTAAACCGCGGGGCAAGAATATTGGAATTGGATTCTTCGGCAACGAGACAGATTTCAGAAGCAAAGCTGTTATATTACGGAGACCAGAAGAGAGCGCCGGAGGGACCCCATTTGCTGAAGAAGGACGGATACTATTATCTGTTCCTGGCGGAAGGCGGTACCGGGCCGGGACACAGAATTACAGCGGCAAGATCCCGGAGTCTCTATGGCAATTATGAACCATGTCCCTATAATCCCATTATGCGGCAGCAGGATCCTAAGGCGGGAATTCAGCGCTGCGGTCACGGCAAGCCTGTTATGACCCAGCACGGCGAATGGTATATGGTGTATCTCTGCGGAAGAATGGCGGAGGGGAGCTACAGTATTCTTGGAAGAGAAACCGCCCTTGATCCGATTACCTGGACAGCGGATGGCTGGCCGCTGGTGAATCACGGGAAGGGCCCCAGCGCCTTGCAGGTGAAGCCGGACTTGCCGGAATGTGTGTGGGACAGCAGTGATTGGGATGAATTTGATTCGGAAACCTTGGACACCGAGTGGATGTTTCCAAGACCGCCGGAGGAGGACGGCTGCCGGCTGGAGGAAGGGAAGCTTTGGATCAGAGGGAGCCGGGCGACCCTGGCATCGGCGGACGCCCGCAATATTGTGCTGCGAAGGCAGAAGCATTTCTGCTTTACAGCGGAGACCCGGTTTGGACTGGAGGACATAAAACCCGGGCAGGATGCGGGGATGATTTGCTTCTATGATGAGAATACCTGGCTGAAATACGGGGTATTTGCATTGCAGGAGGGCGGCTTGCAGATTAAGGCAGCGGAGCATGTCGGACATCTGGATAGGGAACATGCAGAAATAGCGGAACATGCCGGATTACCGAAGGATACAGGAGACCGGAAGAAGGAAATCTATCTTCGTATTATTACAAAATATCTGCGCCGTGAATTTTATTACAGTTATAATGGTGTTGATTTTAAGCTGTTTACCATATTGGATAATGTATACTACCTGTGTGATGAAGGAATACAAATGGGAAAGCGATTTACCGGGGCCATGGTGGGGATGTATGCCTATGGGGGCGGGGATGCTCTTGAGGTTCCCTTTGAGTACTTTCATTATACGGAAAATACAACGGGATAAAAGCTCTTATTTTTAGAAAAATGAGCGCATCTGACTTTGTTTTGGAGGAGTACCATGAAACAGACTTCATCAGAAGATATTTTTATCGAAAGCTATGAGAAACATAAAAATCATAATATAAAGATTTTACTTTCCATGTACCGTGGGAATTATCATAGATTTCTATTGTCCGCGTTTTTTTATACCGTCAAGCACAGCCCGGCCTGGGCAATGCCGATTGTTATTGCTAACATCGTGAACTGTGTTACAGTCCGGGCGGACAACACCCTGCGTGTGATTACCCTGAATGCGGCGGTGATTGCGGCATTGGTGATTTTAAATATCCCGATGAACTATCTCCATGTCCATTACCGCAGCCGTGCCATTCGTCAGGTGGAGGCGGGGCTGCGAAGCGCTCTGGTGAGAAAGCTGCAGCAGCTCTCCATATCCTATCATAAGGAGATGGAGTCAGGGCGGCTGCAATCCAAGGTGATGCGGGATGTGGAGGCAGTGGAAACCCTTTCCTCACAGCTCTTTGTAAATCTCCTCAATATTCTGATCAATATTACGGTGGCCCTTGGAATTACCGCTGTCAGCAACCGGATCGTGTTTATCTTCTTTCTGCTGACCATCCCCGTAGCCGCGCTGACCATTGTAGCCTTCCGCAGCCGTATCAGGAAGCAGAATCACAGGTTCCGCAAGGAGATGGAGGCAACTTCAGCCAGAGTCATGGAGATGGAGGAAATGGTTCCGGTGACCAGGGCCCATGCCCTGGAGAATGTGGAGGTCAGGAAGATGGAGGCCCTGGTCCGAAGTGTTGCGGAGGAGGGGTACCGGCTGGATATGATACAGGCTAATTTTGGTTCTGTCAGCTGGGCGATCTTTCAGATCTTTCAAATAGGGTGTCTGGTCTTCACCGGTATGCTGGTGCTGAGAAACAAGCTGCTGGCAGGGGACATCATACTCTATCAAAGCTATTTTACCACCATTGTTACGCAGGTATCGGGTCTCCTGACGCTGCTTCCCACCATTTCCAAGGGGATGGAATCCGTCACCAGTATCGGTGAAGTATTAAATGCCCATGATGTGGAGGAACATCATAATAAGCCGAAGATCGGGGATATTAAAGGAGATTATGAGTTCAAGGATCTGAGATTTCAATATAATGACTCCTCCCGGGATGTGCTCAGGGGTTTAAATCTGAAGGTGAAGGCGGGAGAGACGATAGCTTTGGTAGGAGAATCAGGCGCCGGAAAATCCACAATTTTAAATCTGGTAATCGGCTTTATCATGCCTTCCGAGGGTGAGCTTCTGGTGGACGGCAGGAATTTGAAGGAAATCAATCTTCGCAGTTACCGCAGGCACATTGCGGTGGTTCCCCAGGAAACCATTCTCTTCTCCGGATCGGTAAGGGATAATATAACCTATGGCCTGCCCTCCGTTACGGAAGAAGAATTGGAGAAGGCCATTCAGGCGGCGAATCTGAGCGATGTGATCGAAGGTCTGCCGGAGGGGCTGAACACCCTCATCGGGGATCATGGGAACAAGATGTCCGGCGGGCAGCGTCAGAGAATTGCCATTGCCCGGGCTATCATACGAAATCCCAGGGTGATCCTCTTTGATGAGGCAACCTCCGCCCTGGACAGTGTTTCGGAGGCGGTGATTCTGGATGCCCTAAGTAATCTCATCAAGGGAAGAACCACTTTTATTGTAGCTCACCGGCTCTCTACGATCCGTAAGGCGGACAGGATCTGTGTCCTTAAGGACGGTGTTTGTGCGGAGTTTGGCACTTATGAAGAGCTTATGGAGTTACAGGGTGAGTTTTACAGGATGAAATCATTACAGTGAGGCTGGGAGAATGAAGCGGGGCAGGATAAGGTGCAAGAATTAGGGGAATGTATCTGAGTCTGTATACTATAGAGAAAGGCAAGGTTAGAATCATGAACAGGATTGAGAATAAAGCGAGGCAATATATCGAATATTGTCTAAAGCATTTTAAGGGCTATAAAGAGAATTGGAATTATGAGGACGGCTGTGTATTAACGGGCTGTGTACAGCTTTATGAAGCCACCGGTGATCAACGCTTTCAGAAGCTGGTATTAGAGTATCTGAAGAACTTTATCCGGGAAGATGGTACAATTGCCAAGTATGAAGAGGAGAAGTATAATATCGACAGCATCAACTCCGGTAAGGTGTTATTTGCGGCTTACGATTGGACCGGCGAGGAGAAATACCGAAGGGCCATCGAGGTGCTGATGAACCAGCTCAGGCATCAGCCAAGAACCAAATGCGGCAGCTTCTGGCATAAGAAGATTTATCCCAACCAGATATGGCTGGACGGATTATATATGGCACAGCCTTTCTATATGGCTTATGAGACCCGGCTGGGTAAAAAGGAGAATTATAATGATATCGTCAGCCAGTTTAAAAATGTAAGGCAGTATCTCTATGACCAGCAAAAGGCCCTGTATTATCATGCTTATGATGAAGCCAGGGAGCTGTTCTGGGCGGATAAGACAACGGGCACTTCGCCTAACTTCTGGCTGCGTTCCATGGGCTGGTATCTGATGGCGCTGGTGGATGTAATGAGTGAGATGGATGAGACCATCTTTGAGCAGTACAAGGTTCTGGAGGATCTGCTGAGGGAAGCAGTGCGGGGGATTTTGCAGTACCAGGATAAGGAAAGCAGCCTCTTCTATCAGGTGATCGACCGGGCGGATGCAGAGGGAAATTATCTGGAAACCTCGGGAAGCGCAATGATAGGATACGCAATTCTGAAGGGCTGCAGGCTGGGAGCGCTGTTAAAGGAGAAGTATCAGCCCGTGGGTGAGGCTATAGCAGCATCCCTGACGGAGCGTATGATCATAGAAGAGGATGGAGCCTGGAGGCTGACCGGAATCTGTTCTGTGGCAGGGCTTGGCCCCGCGGATAACCTCCGCCGTGACGGGAGCGTGGAATATTATCTGTCCGAGCCGGTTGTCTGTGATGATCATAAGGGGATAGGAGCCTACCTGATGATGATTGCAGAAGAACTGCTCCTGAATTCAAAGGCTGAAGCTTAATGACAGGGAGGCTCCGGGACAGGACGATGATAGAAAGGGCAGAACAGCAATGGATATTAAAATAATACATCAGACCTCCCGCAGCATAGGGATTGAGATCTGTGACGGAGGCATCTTCCGCACCCGGGAGAGGTATGATATTCTCGTAAACGGAAGGGAATACGGCACTACGGGCCGGGTAATTACCGGCCTCTATGAACTTAAGCCGGATACGGAATATATTCTTACGGTACGGGGAAGGGCAGAGGAAGCGGAGGTTGCTGTCCGCACGGCAGCAGAGACTTATTCTCTTAATGTACGGGATTTCGGGGCAAAAGGGGATGGGATGAGCGATGATACCTGCTGCATCCAGGCGGCAATTATGGCCTGCCCCAGGGACGGAAGAGTATACCTGCCCGAAGGAATCTACCGGATTACCAGTCTGTTTCTGAAAAGCAATCTCAATATCGAAATCGGGAAAGGCGCCGTACTGAAAGCAGATACCGAAAGAGAGCGCCGGCCGGTTATGCCCGGAAGAATTCAGAGTTATGATGAAACAGGAGAATATAATCTGGGAACCTGGGAGGGGAATCCCCTCGACATGTTTGCCGGGGTAATCCATGGAATGGATGTGGAAAACGTGACAATCTACGGCCAGGGTACCCTGGATGGCAGTGCGGATGGGACGAACTGGTGGCTGGAGCCCAAGAAGCGGAGAATTGCCTGGAGGCCCCGGCTGGTTTTCCTAAGCCATTGCAGGAATATTACCATGGAGGGAATTCATTTAAAGAACAGCCCCAGCTGGACCGTTCATCCGTATTTTTGTGAGAATCTGAGGTTTATCAATCTGAGCATTGTCAATCCGAAGGATTCACCCAATACCGATGCATTAAATCCGGAATCCTGCCGGAAGGTTGAGATTCTTGGAATCTATTTCAGCGTGGGAGATGACTGTATAGCCATCAAATCCGGTAAAATCTACATGGGAGCCAGATATAAGACACCCTCCGAGGACATCACCATCCGTCAGTGCTGTATGCGGGACGGGCATGGTTGTGTGACCATAGGGAGCGAGATGGCGGGCGGTGTGCGCAATGTAACCGTAAGGGACTGCCGTTTTATTGATACGGACCGGGGGCTGCGGATTAAGACCCGCCGGGGAAGAGGAAGGGATGCCATTATTGAGGATATCCTCTTTGAGAATATCCTTATGGATGGGGTTAAGACACCGCTGGCAATCAACTGCTTTTATTTCTGTGATCCTGACGGGCACTCCAGCTATGTGCAGAGCAGGGAGCCGATGCCGGTGGATGAAAGAACCCCGGAGATAAGAAGCCTGACCTTCCGGAGGCTGGAATGCAGAAACTGTCATATAGCGGCAGTCTATATTCAGGGACTTCCGGAGCAAAAGATTAAGAAAATATCCATGGAGGATACCAGCTTCACCTTTGCAGAAGAAACCCAGCCGGGACTGCCGGAGATGCTGGACGGCATCCTGCCGGTAAGCAGCCAAGGGATTTGCATTAATAATGTGGAAGAGCTGGTACTTGACCGGGTATCCGTAGAAGGGCAGAGCGGAGAAGCCTTTCTCTTGCAGAATATCGGAAGACAAGAAGTGCATCCTTAAAGGGCTGTTGTAAATACTTCGGATGAAGCCTTAAAGAGCCGTTGCAAAATGAATTCATCATGTTGGATCTATTGTGATTTTCTTTACCGAATCGCAATATGCAACAGAGAAATTGTTTTGCAGCGGCTCTATCATCTTGCGGCTGTCAGACAGCGGTTCCATGAAGATAACCTGTAAATTCGTTAAAACAATGCTCCTCAACCTTCTTCATATATACCGTCACCGTATTCTCACGGAAGGCTAATTGAAAGCGCACGGAACCAATGGCTTCATCAATAATATGACTCTTAATATAAAGCAGATCCTGGGACAGCCAGCATCCGGAGCTGGCGCACCGCTGGGAATAAATCGGAAAGGAGCCGGTGACCGTCCGGCCAAACCCAAAGGGAAGGGAAAGAACCTCACCGCGGCAAGTAAGAAGCAGTACGCCTTCCGTGCCATCCGGGGCAAATTCCAGCGACAGTCCGGTAAACCCCGCCGGATTCTCCGCCAGATGATAGCTCCTGGCATGCAGCTCCTTCCTCCTCGGGGAGGAAACGCCACCCTGTAAGGGCTGTATACAAAGCCGGCTAAGATATTCCTCCAGCCTGGCCTGCGCGGAAGAATCGGCAGGGAGGGGAGTATCCGACAGATAAGGAAGAATTTCTTCATACAGGCAATGATAGATCATCTGATTGCCTCCCTGGATTCCCTGGGTATCGGCAGTGGTAACACAGATCAGATCCTGCTTCGGAAGGCAGATAGCCAGCTGGCCGCCCATCCCGTAGCAGGCAAAGCCCTCCTGCCGGGTCCTCCAGAACTGGTAGCCGTAGCCCTGGCATTCCTCCAAGGCGGAGCCTGTTACCAGAGTGGAGGTCTGACAGGAGACAGCAGCATCCACATACCATTTTGGAAGGTACTGAGTGCCCTTCATGGAACCCCCGTTCATAACCAGCATGGCGAAAATCATCAGATCCATGGGGGTGGCCATAAGTCCGCTGCCGCCCATGGATACTCCGAAGGGATCCCGGAGCATATAGGCTTCTTTGCTGAAGCCCAGCTGATCCAGACAGCGGTCCCGCATATAATCCAGCATCGGCCTACCCGCCAGGCGTTCCACCAGGGCGCAGAGGGTATGGCTGGCGGAGGTGTCATAATAGAATACCGTACCGGGTTCATGGCTGGGCTCCGTGGTGAAGAAGCTTTCCACCCAATCCTTATTCCGGTTCAGCTTATAGGTGGTCACGGACCGGCAGGTCTCCATCTTCAGCATATGTCGGATGGTCATCTGGGCGATCCAGGGATGCACCTTCTCCGGTACCTTGTCAGGAAAGTAGTTTATAATAGGATCGTCCAAGGACAGCCGCCCCTCCTCTGCCATGAGCCCCACCGCGACGGAAGTAAAGCTCTTGCTCACGGAGAACATGCGGTGCAGGGTGGAGGCATCATAAGGGGAGTAATAGGCTTCTGTCACTAATCTGCCATGCCTTGCCAGCAGTATGCTGTGCATGGGAATCTGGCAATCCTCCAACTTCTTGATAAAACGGTAAACAGCGTCAGAGGGTATCCCGGCATCAGCAGGCAGAGCATGCGTTAACAAAGTATTAGCTATCGGTAATGTATGAGGTGTGGTGTGCATCAAAAGATCCCTTTCTAAGATTCATTCACCGAATTGCGGAAATCCTTCGGGGACATTCCGTAAATCTTTTTAAAGGCCCGGCGGAAGCTGTTGGAATTATTATAGCCCACCTCCTGGTAGAGAAGGGAGACATTGATATCGGTTTCCTTCAGCAGATGCAGGGAATGCTCCATGCGGATACGCTCCAGGTAGCTGGAGAAGTTCTCCCCGGTCTCTTCCTTGAACAAATAGGAAAAATAACTTTCAGAGATGGAGAATTCATCGGATATCTTCGTCAGGCCCAGGGAGGGATCCATATAATTCTTGTTGATATAGGCTTTGATATTGGTAATCAGTTCATTGCCGCCGGAATTGGTCTCGGACAGCTCACACAGCAAAAGTGCGATATCCTCGCAGAGCTTCAGGGACATATGCTGGTCAAAAAGGGCATCAACGGAATTCAGCCCGGCTTCGTTTTTCTCCGTATTCTTAAGGCTGAAACGGATTCTGTATAAGGTATTATGAATATCCGAGATCAGGTATTTAATGATATTGATGGGAAGGGAGCGTTTCTCCATATTCTCCTGGCGCAGCAGCTCAAAGATCTCCAGTACCTGGCTCTTATTCCCCACTGTGATAAAGTTGGTAAGCTGTCTGGTGAGCTCAATGGGATAATAGAAGCCCCCCTGCTCCCGTTCAATCTTGGAATAAGTACGGATCATATGCTTTTTCGTGGTATAGGTGACGGCCTGCCTGGCCTGCTGGTAGGATTTCCAGGTGACCATCAGTCCGCTGTTCCAGTCGCCCAGTCCGGCAAAGGTCCAGATGGAGTGAGTGCTCATGAGATATTCATGCAGCGTCCGGAACTTCTCCTTTACATTGGAGCTGGAGGAGGCATCGGGCTCTTCCAGGGGGCTGGACAGCAGGATAGCGTATTCCCTGTCGTCGGAGCTGTGGATATAGGCCGCTTCCCCGAAGGTGTGTGCGACTGCCTTTTGAATAATTTCTTTATAATTAGTGGTGTCCGGTCCTGTAACCGCAGAATCCGCCACATACAGCTCGAATTGATTGACATAGGCCACGATATACAGAACAGTGAATTTGCGCTGTTCCGTGGAAATATTCAGATAGTGTCGGGCATACTCCAGCTCCTCCTGGGTGGAAATACCGCCCTGCATGATCTTGGCAAGATAGGAGTACCGGATTACGGGGATCTGCTCCTCCGCCATTTTCTGCAATGACTTTTGTGTGGTCAGGATGTCCTGCAGTTCCTTGCCCAATTGAAGAATTGGCTTTACATTGCTCTTGGACAGGAAGAAAATCATGATAAACTCCACCAGCAGGGCGGCGAATATGATGAGCAGGAAAAGATCACGGTATTGTATCAGGGAATAGAGAGAAGCATCCACCGGCTGAATCAGATAGTAATTCCAGCCATTATACCGGGAACGGGCATGGGTGACAAACATGTTCTCCCGATGCCCGGCGGTATATTCTGAGAAACCATTCTCATAAGGCAGGGAGGTCAGACGCCCGGCATCGGCTTCCTCGCTCTTTTCTCCCAGCAGGGTAAAAGCGGGACTGCCGTTTTCATCGGTAACATAGAGATGGCCGGATTCGTAAAAATTCAATTCACTGAACGCATCCGCAAGCTTTTGATGATCAATCACGAAGCAGATGGTGGCAGGTACGTTTTTCAGGGTGTAGGAATTCAGGGGAAGAATATATAAGTAGGAGTATGCGGGATAGGGGGTATAATAAGGAGCCAGCGGTACAAGATGCTTGTAGGAAGCGGAGGCGTTCATCATGTCTAACCATTCCTCATACTTATCCTTATGATACCATTCTCCCGTGTAATAGAACCTGGATTGCTGAAACTGGCTGAAGGACAGGATATAATCCGGCTTCTGCAGATAGATGAAATAGGTGCTGCTGGGCAGGAGGGATTCGGTAAACACATAGACAGACAGGTCGTTCTTTGCACGATAGGCTTCTATGTAATAATCGCTTTCATTGGAGGACTGCCAATTGGCAAGGCGTATGACATGGGAATTGGCGGCAACCTGTCCCGCCAGCACGTCCATGGTTTCAAATTTGCTGTCCAGATCGCTTATGGTCTTTTCAAGGGTGAACTTTGTCTGGGTCCGGATTTCCGTGCGCACATTTTTTATACTGATACTATATAAATAACCGCCCATAATCAGAATTACAAGGAGCAATGCACTGTATGAGATTACAAAACGCCTCAGAAATCGGTTATTCTTAGTATCCATGAAAAAGCTCCTTATCTCTGTTTTAATTGTTTTGATTTTGTTAACAGTATACCACGTCTTCCATATAACGGCAAATAAAAAGGGTGCTACAAAACCCGAAGTGTTACAGTCAATGTCATTAAGTTAAAGCCCGCAGCACTTCATTGAGCCACTTTTACTTGCCTTACCTTCGTGCGTTCAAAACGCTCCGCTTCACAAGATGCACTCAGCCGGTCAGCGTAAAAGTGGCTCAATGAAGTGCTGCGGGCTTTAACTTAATGACATTGGGTTATAAGGTTCAAGTTTTGTAACATCCCTTCAAAGATTTTAGTTTGCGGTAAACCGGAAATAGTTCAGGGTATTGTAATAGGAGATGCCCTCCACGATTTCCTTTAACAGATCATAGTCCGCGGGGTATTCGCCGTTCTCCACCCAGCCGCCGATGAGGTCGCACAGGATGCGGCGGAAATATTCATGCCTGGGATAGGAGAGGAAGCTTCTGGAATCCGTCAGCATGCCGATAAATCCGGCCAGATATCCTAAGTTAGCCAGATTGGTCATCTGCTCCATCATACCGGTCTTATTGTCATTAAACCACCAGGCGCTTCCGTGCTGTATCTTCCCTACGGAGGAGCCATCCTGGAAACAGCCGATGATGCTTGCGATGGAAGCGTTGTCATTGGGGTTCAGGCTGTAGATGACAGTCTTTGGCAGAGCGTTCCTGCTCTCCAGGGCATTGAGGAAGTTGGCCATATGGGCGGAGGGAGCATAATTATTGATGCAGTCATAGCCGGTGTCGGGCCCGAGGGATTGGTACATACGGCCGTTGTTATCCCGCTTGCAGCCGTAATGAAGCTGCTGCACCCAGCCCAGCTCATGGTAAAGCCCGCCCACATACAGCATAAATGCGGTCTTGAACTGCTGTACCTGGAGAGGGGTGAGGTCTTCTCCCCGGAGTCTCTTCTCAAAGATGGACTGGATCACATCGTCGGAAGCGGGCTCATACATGATATAATCCAGGGCGTGATCGGAAATATTGCAGCCGCAGACAGCGAAATAATCCATTCGCACCTTCAGAGCCTTCTTCAATGCGCTGAAGCTGTCCACGGTTACCCCGGATGCGGCGCTCAGCCTTTCCAGGTAGGCCGGATAATCCGGCTTATCCAGGTTCATAGCCTTGTCCGGCCTCCAGGCAGGAAGAACTTTCACATTAAAATCAGGATCCTCAGCAATCTGCTTATGCCATTCCAGGGAATCGACCGGATCATCGGTGGTGCAGATATGGTTTACATTGGAACGCTTGATAATATTGCGGGCACTCATGGAGGGCTCTGCCAGCTTGGCATTGCAGAGCTTCCATACCTCCTCGGAGGTCTTCGGGCTTAAGGTGCCATAATAGCCGAAGTAGCGCTGAAGCTCAAGATGGCTCCAGTGATACAGGGGATTTCCGATGGCTTTGGACAGGGCCTCTGCCCATTTCTCGAATTTCTCTCTGTCGGGAGCGTTGCCGGTGATGTAATACTCGTCGATTCCGCAGGTGCGCATGAGCCGCCATTTATAATGGTCGCCTCCCAGCCATACCTGGGTGATATTGTCGAAGCTTTTATCCTGCGCGATCTCCTGGGGATTGATGTGGCAGTGGTAATCGATAATGGGTAGGGGAGCCGCATACTCGTGAAAAAGCTTCTTCGCGGTATCGGTGGATAACAGAAAATCCTTGTCTAAAAATTGTTTCATAAATAAGACACCTGCTTTCGTTAATTTATCTTTCCTTTGATTTATCTTTATGCGGCGGATTAAAAACGGGTGGTGCCCCGCTTCTTAATCTCCGCAGGATAAACAGTCTTCAGAGGGACGGCCTGGCCGTTGAATACACCCATCAGTGTTGTAATACAATTGGCGCACAGCGCTTCCAGCTTGTTATCGATGGAGGTCAGCTCCGGTTCGCTGCACAGGGCGACGATGGAATTATTATAACCAATGATGGAAAGCTGGCGGGGCACCTCCAGGCGGTGTTCCTTGGCATATTTCAAAGCCCCGATTGCCAGTGTGTCATCCGAGGCTATGATGGCCTCCGGATGAATGCCCTTTTTCCTTAAGGCGGTGAGATAATCCCTGACCTCCAGGATGCCGCCGTGGATATAATGGGTCAGCTCCTGCAGCTTCGCCGGATCGGGGCGGATGGCTTCCATCGCCGCCAGGAAGCCGGATATCTTCTTATTGCCGCTGTAGGATTCCGAGTTGTACAGATAGAGAATATTCTTCAGCCCGTCCCGGATCAGAGCGCTGGCGGCATCGTGGACAGCACGGTAATCGTCGCACAGGGTGCAGTAGATATTGCTGCCGTCCAGGGCGGCATTCAGTATCATGATGGGCACCTGCCGGGCGGCATGTCTGATATAGTCATTCCTGGCGGAATCGGCTTCGACAAAATTAGAGCCCACCAGTATGATGGCATCGGTCCGTTTGGACAGGAGGAGTTCGAGGTATTTCTGCTTCTCGGAAAGCTCATACCCGGTGCAGCACAGCAGAACATCGTAGCCATTGCTGCGAAGCTCCTGCTCAAGATAGTAGACAGCGCTGGCAAGGTAGGGGTCGGAGGAATCGGCGCACATAATACCCACCGTATGCATGGAGTTCAAACCCAGGCCCCGTGCAAACGCGTTGGGAGTGTACTGGCATTCTTCGATCACCTTTAATACCTTTTCCTTTGTCTTTTCGCTGACATAAGAGTTCCCGTTGATCACCCTGGAGACGGTGGCGATGGAAACTCCGGCTTTCTTTGAAATATCATAAATATTCATGGAATGGGGAACCTCATTTCTGTAAATGCTTACAGGAAACATAATATCATGAACACGGAGTGCTTTCATGCTCCGCGGCCCAGATAAGGACCAAGGGCAGGCCGGCGGTACGAGTATCTTATCCGCATACTGTTTATATCTGTTTTATTATATAATATCCGGGGGGCAAAAGCAAGGGCAAGTTATGATCAACCCTCTGAAGAGGGAAGGGTAAAAGGAGCAGATATACCCATTGGTTAAAGCAGAATAAAATTAATATTGACGTTTTAGCAAGAGAATAGTACAATGAAATATGTAAGCACTTACAGAAATTTTATAGAGGGATGAATGAGATGAAAACAATAAGCAGAGAAAGTGTGAGAAAGACGAATCGTCCTGTTCGGGTGGTTCAATTTGGAGAGGGCAATTTTTTGAGGGCCTTTGTCGACTATATGATTGACATTGCCAATGAAGCCGGGTGCTTTGACGGTGATATTGTTCTGGTGAAGCCAATTCCCTATGGCAATCTGGACTATTTCCGCCAGCAGGAGAATATGTATACGGTGCTGCTGAGAGGATTGGAGAGGAATGAGGAGAAGAGCGTAAAGCGTGTGGTGACCAGCGTAGCGGATACGGTGGCGGCCTACGAAGAGTATGAACGGTATGCGGCTCTTGCCGCATTGGATACCCTCCGCTTTATCGTATCCAATACAACAGAGGCCGGAATCGTATATGACGCGGAGGATTCCTTTGAGCTTACTCCGCCCAGAAGCTATCCGGGCAAGCTTACAAAGTTCCTGTATGAGAGATTTGAGCATTTTCACGGTGACATAGAGAAGGGGCTGATCATACTTCCGGTGGAGCTGATCGACGACAATGGAATTCATCTGAAGGAAATTGTGGTGCGGCTGGCGAAGGAATGGGGGCTGGGAGAAGCCTTTCTGGCCTGGCTGGCAGAGGCCTGCGTGTTCTGCAGCACCCTGGTGGACCGTATTGTCACCGGATATCCGAAGGACGAGGCAGAGCGCCTGTGGGAGGAATTCGGATATGTGGATAACCTTATGGTAACAGGGGAGCCCTTTGCGCTGTGGGTAATTGAAAGCGACAGGGAGATCAGAGAGGAATTTCCTCTGGATAAAGCAGGACTTCCGGTTATTTTTACCGATAACCAGAAGCCTTATAAGAAGCGGAAGGTGCGCATCCTGAACGGTGCCCACACCTCCTTTGTACCTGCCTCCTTCCTGGCAGGGAATGATTATGTAAAGGAATCCATGGAGGATGGGGATATTAAGGAATTCATGGTGAAAACCATATTTGATGAAATTATTCCTACCCTGGATCTGCCCAGGGAGGATTTGCTGAGCTTTGCCGAAGCGGTAATTGACCGTTTCCAGAATCCCTTTATCAAGCATGCTCTGCTGTCCATTACCCTGAATTCGGTATCCAAGTGGAGAGCCAGATGTATGCCCAGCTTTCTGGAGTATATGGAGCTGTATCATAAATTGCCGGGACACCTTACGTTCTCCCTGGCAGCAATGCTTCAGTTCTACTGCGGGGATGAGCAAAGGGACGGCGCCCTCATCGGCCATAGAGGGGAAGAGGAATATAAGATCATGGATGATGCCAGGGTTCTAGAGTTCTTTGTTGCGCATAAGAAGACAGAAGCAAGCGAATTGACGAAGCGGTTCCTGTCGGAGGAAGCCTTCTGGGGCCAGGATCTGTCCGCCCTTCCGGGGGTGACGGAGGCGGTTGCCGGATATTTGTCCGACATCAGGGCCTACGGGGTTCGGGAAGCATTAAAACGCGGCGGCTTAGTGTAATCGCCGCGGCTGGAAAGGAGCAGGATACAGGGAAATGGGTAAGGAAGTAATTAGAATTCAAGATAATGACAATGTTGCAATTGCGCTGAAGGATTTGTGCTCCGGCCAGACGGTCAGGGCGGGGGAAGAAGAGATCATCCTCCGGGAGGATATCCCGGCAGGACATAAATTTGCAGTACGGGAGATCGGAGCAGGGCAGCCGGTGATGAAATACGGATATTCTATCGGTTTGGCGAAGGAACCGATTCTCAAAGGGGCCTGGATTCACACCCACAATGTTAAAACCGGCTTAGGGGAGCTTCTGACCTATGAGTACCAGCCGGTTCAGGAGCCGGTGAAGACTAATGAAGAGCCGGTTTATTTCCAGGGATACCGGAGGGAAGACGGCAAGGCGGGAATCCGCAATGAGGTGTGGATTATCCCGACGGTTGGCTGTGTGAATGATATCGCCAAGACATTGGAGCGGATGGGGAAGGAGATACTTCCCCCTGAGGTGGATGAGATCATTGCGCTGACCCATCCCTACGGCTGCTCCCAATTGGGGGATGACCAGTTAAATACGCAAAAGATACTGGCGGGGCTGGTGAAGCATCCCAATGCAGCCGGAATTCTGGTGCTAGGACTCGGCTGTGAGAACAACAGCATTGAGGAAATGAAAAAGCAGATCGGTTCCTATAACGAGGAGCGGGTGAAGTTCCTGATCTGCCAAGATTGGGAGGATGAGATCAGCCAGGGCATGGAGTATGTCAAAGAGCTGCTGCAGCGAGCCTCCCGGTTCAGGCGGGAGCCCATACCCTCCAGTGAGCTGATCGTGGGATTAAAATGCGGAGGCTCCGACGGGTTCTCCGGAATTACTGCGAATCCTGCGGTTGGTGCATTCTCCGACCTGCTGGTGGCACAGGGCGGAACCACGATACTGACGGAGGTGCCGGAGATGTTCGGTGCGGAGACCATTTTGATGAACCGGTGTGCCGATGAGAATTTATTTGCTCAGACCGTGAATTTGATCAATGATTTTAAGCAGTATTATATGGATTACAATCAGCCGATTTATGAGAATCCTTCTCCCGGCAATAAAAAGGGCGGCATTACCACCCTGGAGGACAAATCCCTGGGTTGCACCCAGAAATCCGGCAAATCCCTGGTGAAGGGTGTGGTACGCTATGGGGAGCAGGTGACGGAGAAGGGCCTTAATCTGTTAAGCGGCCCCGGAAATGACATTGTGGCGGCTACTGCTCTGGCGGCAGCCGGAGCTCATATTGTACTGTTTACTACGGGCAGGGGGACGCCCTTTGGCTCCCAGGTGCCGACGGTGAAGATTTCTAGCAATACGCCCTTGTATGAGAAGAAAAGGAACTGGATTGATTTTAATGCCGGAAGACTGTTAGAGGATACGGATATGGAGGAGCTTGCTTCGGAGCTGTTCGGGTTTGTATTGGAGATTGCATCCGGGAAGAAAGTGAAGAGTGAGGAAAACGGATACCGGGATATGGCGATTTTCAAACAGGGAGTAACCCTGTAGCCCGGCGGACAAAACAGTGTTAGGGAAAAGTAAAAACGGGCATGGAATTGCCCGGAAAAGAGTTATGGTGTTCGCCGAACACCGGCTACCTATTGATAAGTTAATTAGCAGATCTGAAACGGTGCGGAAAATGTAATAATCCAGCCTGTGGAGGGAAGAGGGCACACCCCGGATTGTACTGTATGGAAGAGATGTAACTGGAATTGATATATCACAGACGAACATAATTATACGTTTGTAACATACCAATCCAGTTATATGTCTTCCTTTTTTGTATGTAGGGGTCTATGTCCTTTTTTCTTCCGAGGGGAGTATCGCAGGGAAAGCAGAAAAAATACATGGGAGGAATAATCTACCGCTTGGCTATTGTAGAATGGCCCGCAACATGCTATGATGGGAGAGCAACATAAAATGGAAAGGGGTCTTGGTATGAAGTATAAAGCAGTTGTATTTGATCTTGACGGAGTAATCTGTCATACGGATCATTATCATTACCTGGCCTGGAAGCACTTGGCTGATAAAATAGGGGTGTATTTTGATGAAACCATTAATAACCGGCTTCGGGGTGTAAGCCGGATGGATAGTCTTGAGATTATTCTTGAGCGGTGGGAAAAGGCACCTTTGTCAGAGGAGGAGAAGCACAGGCTTGCAGAGGAAAAGAATGATAATTATAAGGAACTCCTAAAGCAGATGTCGGAGAAGGACTTAAGCAGGGAGGTAAAGGAGACGCTGGAGGGGCTTCGAGCTATGGGGCTGAAGCTGGCCATCGGGTCTTCCAGCAGGAATGCACGGTTTATTCTGGGGCAGATTGGACTTGGAGATTATTTTGATGCTATTTCGGACGGTAATAATATTACGAAGTCAAAGCCGGATCCGGAAGTATTTCTCATGGCGGCGGAGTATCTGAAGGCTGATCCCGGGGACTGCCTTGTGGTGGAGGATGCCAAGGCAGGAATTGATGCCGCTGTTGCAGCGGGGATGGACAGTGCGGCGATGGGTGATGCGTTGGATTATTCGGAGGCAACCCATCATTTATCTGCATTCTCACAGTTGGTACAGATCTGCAGGGAATAGTGAATAGTATGGCAGCAGAGCGTTGGCAGGGCATGGACGGGGCATGATCTGGAATTGGAAATCAGAGCGGAATAAGAAGCTGTGATGGATTGGATTATGAATTACCGTATATAATTTATATATAATAAGTGTATATAATAAGTGTATGTAATAAGTATATGCAATTATTATATTCAATAATGTAATGGGTATATGTAATGGGTGTATATAATGAGGAAAAAGAAATTCCCATGATTGCGGGCAGAGGTGGTATGTTCGTAATTGTGGGAATTTTTTTGTGTTTTTAAGTTAATTCTAATGGTTTTCACAGAATAAAAAGCTATAATAGAAGCAGTGACATGATCTTTATTTTGGCAATATAATTCATATTGATTTTGAAAGGAGAAGCAAGATGAATCAGGAGATGAATCAACAATTGGAGGAAGCCCGGCAGGGAATTTTCCGGTATAATAAGCTGAATTCCACGCTGGAGGCGCTGCATGTACAGCAGAAGGAGCTGCAGGAGCGTGTTTCAACACTTAAGAAAGCCATGGATGAAGAGATGGAGGATGTGGAACGGCTGGAGCAGCAGGGTATTGTTTCTCTGTTTTATACTGTTCTTGGAAAACTGGGAGAACGGGTGGATAAGGAGCAGCAGGAAGCTTTGGCCGCAAGATTGAAATATGAACAGGCATCCGGTGAGTTGGAGCAGCTGAACGGGCAGATTGAAATTGCGGAAAAGGAACGCCGTCAATACAGAGACTGTCAGAAGATGTATGATGATTTGTTCGAGAAGAAGAAGGAGCATATGCTGAATTCCCATTCCCAAACAGGCGAGGAGATTATGATGCTTCAGGAGCAGCTTAGAATATCGGATAATAACCGGAAGGAGCTGGAAGAAGCAATTAGTGCGGGGAAGGATGTGTTAAGGCATATTGAAGAGGCTTTGAACAGCTTGAATTCAGCGGAGGGATGGGGAACCTGGGATCTGCTGGGAGGCGGGCTGCTCACCGATGTGATGAAGCATTCCCATATTGATGACGCGAAGGAACAGGCGAAGCAGATTCAGAGGAAGCTGTCCCGGTTTCGGACGGAGCTTGCCGATGTACGGATTCAGAACGAAATACATTTTGAGACGGATGGCTTTGGAAAGTTTGCAGATTTCTTCTTTGACGGACTGATTGCTGACTGGTGCATGCAGTCAAGGATCAGTGAATCGGCAGAAAGCATCAAAGCAGTCAAGGGACAGGTGAATACGGTGATGCATAAGCTGGAGGGGATGACAAGGACGGAGGCGGCAAGGTACGGAGAGCTGCAGAGGAGGATGACGGAGCTGATTATTCAGGCGTAGGTAGACAGGAGAAGGATTTGTTGTTATAATTTGATCAAATGTTTTTAGAGGAATTTTGATAAGTATATGATGAGTGCTGTGCGGAGTGTTTGGCTATAGGATTTGGACCTCTGAATGGTTATGTTGGCAGATGTGGAAGGAGGAAGAACGTATATTATTTTTTCGGCAGGGATTCGTTGGAAGAAGGAATGGTATGGGTTCAGATATAGATGAAAAAAGGACAGATTTATGAGGGAGTAGTTACCAGAGTTGATTTTCCTAATAAGGGTATCGTGGAGCTGGAGGGAGAGAGTGTTCGGGTCAAGAATACCATACCCGGTCAGAAGATCCGCTTTGCTGCCAGCAAGATTCGCAGCGGGAAAGCAGAGGGATTGCTGAAGGAGGTTATAAGTAAATCTCCCTTGGAGACCCGTGAGGCAGCCTGCAGAAGCTTTGGAGTCTGCGGGGGATGCAGTTATCAGACAATGTCTTATGAGGCGCAGCTGGAGCTGAAGCTGGGACAGGTGAAACGTTTGCTGGATCAGGTGTGCGAGGGGTATGTTCTGGAAGGGATTCTCGGCAGTCCGGTTGAATGGGGATACCGCAATAAGATGGAATTCTCCTTTGGAGATGAATATAAGAATGGGCCGTTATCCCTTGGACTCCATAAGAAAGGGAGCTTTCATGATATTATCAACGCGGATGACTGTGCGATTGTGGATAAAGACTTTAATTTGATACTTAGCTGTGTATTAAGTTATTGCACCGAGCTGGGGGCTGGGTATTTTCATAAGGTTACACATGAGGGATATCTTAGACATCTGCTGGTGAGGAAAGCAGCTAAGACGGGGGAGATTTTGATTGATATTGTGACAAGCTCACAGGAGGAAGGATTAAAGGGAGATGAACGAATAGGGGAAGAACGGGAGGAGGAAGAACGGAAGGAAGAGGATGTTTTTCGGCCTTTGGTTGAGTTGTTGCAAGCGTTGAAGTTAGAAGGGAGTATTGCAGGAATTCTTCATACTTATAATGACAGTCAGGCAGATGTGATTAGGAATGATAGGACCGTGTTGTTGTATGGACGGGATTATATCTATGAGGAATTGCTGGGGCTGCGGTTTAAGATATCGGCATTTTCTTTCTTTCAGACGAACTCACTGGGAGCTGAAGTGCTGTATTCTAAAGTAAGAGAATATGTGGGAGAGACGAAGGATAAGAATATCTTTGATTTATATAGCGGTACTGGGACTATTGCACAGCTTTTGGCACCGGTGGCAAGTAAGGTGACCGGAGTGGAGATTGTGGAGGAAGCTGTGGAGGCCGCGAAGGTGAATGCGGAGCTGAATGGGTTGAGTAATTGTGAGTTTATTGCGGGGGATGTGCTGAAGGTGATTGGTTCGCTAGGGGATGATAAGCCGGATATTATTGTTCTTGATCCACCACGGGATGGAGTACATCCGAAGGCGTTGGAGAAGATAATTGAATTTGGAGTTGATAAGATGGTGTATATTTCTTGTAAGCCGACGTCGTTAGCACGGGATGTTGTGATACTGCAGGAGAAGGGGTATAAGGTAGAAAAGGTATGTTGTGTTGATTTATTTCCAGAGGCTGTTCATGTTGAGACGTGCGTACTTTTGTCCCACAAAAACCCACGAACATTTCCACCGTTCTTATAAACAGGGAAATCGAATAAATAGACTTCAAAGGCAATAAACATAAAAATACACCTTCCAATTTTGGTAGAAATGGAAGGTGTATTGTAAAATATAAGACACAAGTATAGCCCCGCCAAATCTACTTTTTTTATTTGACGGGTATTGAATTTATTTATCTTTACGAAATTGGTTTGGTGTCTTATAGTATTTGTGTTTGAAAAGTCGTATAAAATGTTCTACATTGTGATAGCCAACAGCATCGGCGATATCTTCAACCCGAAGATTACTGGAACATAACATATTACGGGCTTTTTCTAATCTTATTTCTTGTAAAATAGCACTAAATGATTTCCCTGTTTTGCTTGTTATATACTTTGATAAATATGGTCTGGTTAGATGGAATTTCTGTGATAAATCCGCAATTGTAATTCTTTCATAGTTGTTCTCGATACATTGTAGAATTTGAGTAATACGAGAATCAGCTCCTTGGCAAATTTGCTTGATTTCAGTGTTGGAAGAATCACATCGTAACAAATGACATAATAAAATTTCAAAAAAGCTATTGATGATAATTTGGTACCGATAATTTTTGTTATAGTTCTCTTGGTATATTGTAAAAAAGATACTTTTAATTTCTTCATCCGAATTTGTGTGAAAAACTAAGACACTTCCATGATTTTGTAAATATAATGCACTTAGAAAAAAATCCGAAATTACACTATTTCCCGATAAGCACCGAAAAAACTCTTGATGAAATGTACTTTTTCGTACAATCATTTGCAACGCTATTGTTTTTTCCATAACGAGCGGACTATGCCGAATTCCAGGAGATATAAAACAGACATCGCCCGATTTCAAGGTTATTCTTTTTTCTCCAAGGTCAATATCCATGGCATTTTCGACGACATATATAATTTCAAAATAATCATGCTCCGCCGTAAGGCGAGGCATAAAACGGCAATATTTTTCAATGTAAATGTCATCTTGATTGCCCCACATAGCGGTTTCGGGTGCAAACACTTCATGGTCGTTGGGCAACATTCCATTGATATATATGCGCTTTTTCCACAAGTCATGGGAATTATATTGATTTAAGAAAAGGTTAAGTGATTTCTTGTCTGTTTGCAGAGCGGCATACTCCCGATAAAATAACTCCTGCTCATTATATTGCATTAAATGTTGCATCACCTCGCTTTTATCCAATTTATTATCATTCATAGTTTTAATCTCCTAATAATTTATTTACCGCAATTGACAATGCAAAAGCGGATGCTTTTATAATATCCTTGTCAATCCCTGCTCCCCAGTATAATTTTTCATTCGCATAGATCCCGATATATGCCGAAGCCAATGCTAATGAGTTTTTACCCATAGAATGTTCCTCATATATTTCTAAATCAAATTCTGCTGAACAATGCTCTTTTATTGCATTGCTGATTGCATCAAGGCTACCATTGCCATTACCTTTTACAAGTGTTTGCTTATCATTTTGCGATATCGTTAATATAGCTTCATGTGATTCTTCAATTTCAATTTTGACATTTTCGATTTTGAATTTTGGAAAAAATTCAATGTATTGTTGGTTAAATATTTGATAGATTTCCTCGGTACACAGTTCTTTGTTTTCTCTATCCGATACCTTTTTTACAAAATATCCAAGTTCCTCATTCATCTTATATGGCATTTTAATACCATAAGCATTTTGTAGTATATAACTTATACCGCCCTTTCCGGATTGACTATTGATACGAATGATATCGGTTTCGTAGTTACGCCCCAAATCGGCAGGGTCCACTGGAATATAAGGAACCTCCCATTTCTCCATTTTTTCCTGCTCACGATAGCTCAATCCTTTAGAAATGGCATCTTGGTGTGAACCTGAAAAAGCTGTAAAGACAAGTGAACCTGAATAAGGCTGCCGTTCTGGAACAGACATCTTTGTTAAACGCTGATACGTATCACATATATGGTTCATATTGCTAAAATTCAATTTTGGGTCGACACCTTGGGAATACATATTCATGGCAACTGTAATAAGGTCAACATTTCCGGTGCGTTCTCCATTTCCAAAAAGTGTGCCTTCGATACGCTGTGCCCCGGCTAACATTCCATACTCTGCATCACATACACCACAGCCTCTGTCATTATGAGGATGAATAGATAATACGATAGAATCTCTATCCAACAAATTCTTATTAATATATTCTAGCTGACTTGCGTAAATATGAGGCATAGCATTCTCGACAGTGGTTGGAATATTAATATTTGCTTTATGATTGCGTGTGGGCTTCCAAATCGCTATCACACTGTTGCAAATATCAAGTGCATAGTCAACTTCTGTTCCTGGAAAGCTTTCAGGACTATACTGAAAATAGAAATTACCCTTGGTTTTTTCAGCCAACTGCTTGAATAAGATAGCGCCGTCAACCGCAAGCTGTTTGATTTCCTCTTTTGATTTATGGAATACTTGCCTACGCTGGGCTTCCGATGTTGAATTATACAAATGAACAACCGCTTTTGGAACACCATCTAAGGCTTCAAAAGTTCTGCGAATAATATGCTCTCTGGCTTGCGTTATAACTTGGATAGTGACATCTTCCGGTATCATTTTGTTTTCAATTAATGTTCTCAAAAAATGAAAATCCGTATCAGATGCAGCTGGAAATGCAACTTCAATTTCTTTAAATCCGATATCTAATAGCATTTGATACATTTCCAACTTTTCCTGTAACGTCATTGGTGTAGGCAGGGCTTGATTACCATCTCTTAAATCCACGCTGCACCATATTGGTGCTTGTTCGATTGACTGCTTTTTTACCCAATCATAAGACATAACAGGGGGTAAAAAGAAACTTTTTTCATACTTTTGATGATTAAACACAGTATATTCCTCCTCAATGATAATAAAAAAGTCTCACGTCTCCGGCTATATGCCAAGGAGACGAAAGACTTAATCTTACGTGGTACCACTCCGATTCATAATACCTAAGTATTATGCACTTATTCAGATACGGGCACTAATGCCTTATATCCTCCCTCAATAACGGTAGGGCTCCGTTCTTAGCTACTCTTTAATTCCTAAAAAAGTGAGTGTTTAAATTTGACTAAGACTGCTCAAAGGTGAGTTCCCTGTATTCCTTTTATTGCTTCACATCAACCAGCAACTTTCTGAAACCAGTTTACAGATACTAATCCTCTTCTCAGCATTTTCAATATCTAATTTCTCCTATAATATCAGATGCAAAAGGAACTGTCCAGTGAGAGACGTATCTATATAAATTGATGTTTTATATACTCATTGATCCAGCCATTATGGCATGATGGCGGCCCTCCATGAATAGTAAACGGCGGTTTTGACTTTTCAAAACCGCCATTGAACGGACATATTCAGTTGCTTTACCATTATTAGCGTTTTCTGTTTGTTAACTAATAGGTCAATAAAACATTGCATCCCTTTTTCTGTAACCAACAAACCCAACGATTGATAAGACCGCAGCTGTGGCCACCAGTATCCCCGCTGTCCCCAGATTTGCATTTTCAAGTGGAATTTGTGGAATGTAGCTATACGGTGATAAGGTTCCAATCCATTCAGGCATACCAAACATCATCACAGTAAACATGGCAAAAAAGCAGTACCCAAGATATCCAAACGCCACACCCGTAGCTTTTGGGAAAATGCCAACAAGTGCAGTAGATAAACCTATAAGTGTCCAAATAGCCGGAATATAGTGGAGGCTTGCCTGAAAGAATACGGCGAGCGTTGGAACTTCCTCAATAGTGACAGAGGCGATACCCCAAAGAGAAAGCATCCCGATAACTGTTAGTGCGGCGGAAACCACAAGAGCAATAGCAAAATAGCCTGCTAAAAGCGCATTCCGGGAAACCGATCTGGATATGATGTGTTCGGCATGCCCTTCTTTTTCTTCTCCGCGCAATTTCATAAGGAAAGATACCGCGGGTACAGTGCTTACCATCGCTATGAGTACGGTAAGCAATGTTAAAAATTCCTCCACGATTGTGAAGTCTGCATGTGAAAAATACGAGGCTAATATTTCACTTTCGCCCACAAGAGTTTCCAAATCACCAAACAGGGAACCGAATACAGCGCAAAGCACCAGTACAATCAGAGCCCATGCGGCAACCGAGCCTCGCAACAGACGCACACTCAATCCCAAAGAATTGGATAGTAAAGTGGCTGCATTTTTCCTTCCCGGTCTTGCGGGAATCAGTCCTGCGCCAAGGTCACGCATTTTTCCAAGTGAAAACGCCACAGCAGTAAGCAATACAGATATTCCAAGAAGAAGAACAAGGGGCCACCATAAGTTGCGAACAAAGGCTTCTGTCATGTGCATCATCCCAAAAGGAGACGTGACTGTCAACGCACGGATACCACCATCGCCAATTCCGCGCAATAAGTAGGTTGCTGCGGCAAATGAAAAGGAAACACTCAATGCGGTTCGATTGCTGGAAAACAGTTGGCAGAAGAGGGAGGTTGTAATAGCAAAGAATATTCCGATGACTCCCAATGCTGCCGCAAAATTGAAAGAACCGGCACCCCCCAAATCCTCAATGCCAAAGAGTGGAATACCAACGCTGATCAGCAGCGTCATGGCTACATTTGCAATGACGCTCAATAAAATGGCAGCCGTCATATTTGCCAGTTTGCCGGTTGGAAGCGACCGAATGACCTCCATGCGACCCAATTCTTCATCCTGCCGGGTATGACGCGCAATGGTACGAATATTCATAACTGCAACAATTGCACCCATAAAGAGAAGCAAGAAATTGCTGAACATTGCACCATTCGTATAGTTATCCGGCGAGTACACAGGCCCAAAAAGCAGCACCATTGCGGGGCCTTCCATGCTTGCCGCCATCATTTGGCGGGATTCGGCAGTCGGATAGGTATCTGTAAAATAGGGGGCCATTAAGATAGTGAACAGAGAAATGGCAAGCACCCATACCACTAATCGAATACGATCACGGCGCAGCATGAAGCGAAGTAAATGTCCAGCGCCGGTAAACAGAGATTGTTTCATACTTATGCTCCTTTCCTGAACTGCTTGGGCTACGAATAGTGGCGCATGAACAATTCTTCAAGAGTTGGCGGCGCACCCTCCATACTGATAATATCATATTTGCTGATCTGTGTAATTACTTTGCCAACCGCACTGCTGTCTACGCTGAAAGTCACCAAGTCGTTATTCTTAACTAAATCGTGAACGCTGGGATTCGCCTCTATGCCCTCAATGGGTTTACGTGTGCGGACGTTTATGGTCGTGCGCGTCAGATGTCGCAATTCATCCAGTGTACCGTTTTCAACGATTTTCCCTTTGCGGATAATGCTTACCTTGTCACAGAGTTTTTCGACTTCCGTTAGGATATGGCTGGACAAAAACACACTTTTGCCCTGCTGTTTGACTTCCGCAACACAATCCATAAAAACACTTTCCATCAATGGGTCAAGACCGCTTGTAGGTTCGTCAAGAATGTACAAATCTGCTTCAGAGGCAAAGGCGGCCACCAAAGCAACCTTTTGCCGATTGCCCTTGGAATAGGTTCGACATTTTTTTGTTGGATCGAGGTCAAATCGTTCAATCAATTCCTCGCGTCTTGATTTTCCGCCGCTCTTACGCAGACGAACAAGCAGGTCGATTACTTCGCCGCCGGTAAGATTGGGCCAAAGGCTCACATCGCCCGGAACATAGGCAATGCGCTTATGGAGTTCTACTGCATCACGCCATACATCCTTGTCGAAGATGGTGACATTGCCTTGGGAAGCTTGATATATTCCCAGCAAAACACGAATTGTTGTCGTCTTACCCGCACCATTCGGGCCAATAAATCCATGCACTTCTCCACGGTCTAGGGAAAAGTTCACGTTGTCCAGCGCGGTGAATCGACCAAAGCGTTTTGTGAGATTGTCTATCGTTACAATTGCCATATAGATTACCTCCATTAAAATATATGACTGACCGTCAGTCATTTTTGTGGCGTAAATAAACCATGTGCATTTGTTTCTATCTCGACTATTTAGAAGTTTGTTCCCAATAGTCTACTCAACAGATCATTTAGATATTTCCGACTTGTCACAAAGTCCATGTCAAATAACTTGTAATATGCCACGTGGATTTTTTGAAATGCTCCCATTAACGCAACCGCGCTGAACTGTGCATCTCCGATGCGAAACTCCCCTAAACACGACCCTTCCTCCAGAACACTTTGGAGCACAGGGATAATCATCCATGTTCCACTTTCCAGTGCTTGTGTGTACATGACTTTTGCTGTATCATTTGAGGACGGACCGAGGACCTTGCTCAAATTCATATTTCCCTTTTCACCCAAGGCAAACGAGAAGTCAATATAATTAATGATGCGTTGTTTTGGAGAAACATTGCTATCTGTCAATATATCTTTTGTTTTGGAAAGCATCCTCATGGACAAATCACTAATGATGGCTTCGTAAACGCTTTCTTTCGACTTAAAGTAATTGTAGACGCTCCCTTTGGCAATCCCAGCTTTTTTTGCGATTCCGTCCACTGTGGTTTTTTCAAATCCCTCCTCTCTGAATAAAGCCATGGCTGCTTTAATAATATCTTCGCGGCGCAGTTCAGGGTCTTTTGGCTTGCTCATACGTTATTACTCCTATCATATTAAAAATGCAAAAACCCTAACTCGAAAATGGATTAAGGTCTTATCGTTTCATCCATAGCCGGGACAAATGTCCGTGATGACGGCAATGGAACCTAAAAGGCCGATTACTCCCCTTTAAATGCATTATATCACAATGACTGACGGTCAGTCAATACTGGAAAACGAGATATTTTCAGTTTTCCATAATTTGTAGGCCCCACCAGAGCGACGGGTACATAGATTTATGCTCAAATCTGAAAAGCCAGCCAAGAACGTAAAGCAACGAAAGAAGAAATGGAAATTATCGCTTTCATAAACTTTCCCAAAACACTGTTGACAAAGTAGACGCACCTAACTATAATGTACTTGTTGCATAAGTACATTATAGTACAAAGGAGGGACCATGTGGAGATTATCATCAGCAGTAATACGAGTAAGCCAATCTATGAACAAATCACCTCACAAATTAAGGCAATGATTATGAGCGGTGAATTGCAGACAGGCGACTCGATCCCATCCATGCGTGCATTGGCAAAATCCATTCATGTGAGTGTTATTACTGTACAAAAGGCTTATGAAGATTTGCAGCGGGATGGTTTTATTGAAACGACTGTTGGAAGAGGCAGTTTTGTATCAGCGCAGAACAAAGATTTCTTCCAGGAAGAACAGCAGCGAAAAGCAGAGGAACATTTGCAGGAGGCTGCAGACCTTGCGCGTATCAGCAATATACCGCTGGATAAGCTGGTTGAGCTTTTGACTATGTTTTACAACGAGGAGGAGTAACTGACTATGGAGGCAATTCTACAGGTTGAGAACCTGACAAAACAATATCCTGATTTTAAGCTGGACCATGTTTCATTTTCTATTCCGAAAGGCACAATCATGGGCTTGATCGGAGAAAACGGAGCCGGTAAAAGTACCACGATTAATGCCATTCTCGACCTCATCCGGCGGGATGAGGGAACCGTCACCTTTTGGGGAGAGAAACTTTCCGCTGATTCCAGGCAAATCAAGGAGGACATTGGGGTTGTATTTGACGGCATCAACTTCTATGAAACACTCACCCCGGCCAAGGTGGGCAAGATTTCGGCTGCCGCTTATAAACATTGGGATCAGACTGTATACTGCGATTATTTAAATAAGTTCCAGCTCCCGCCCGGTAAAGAAATCAAGACATTTTCCAAGGGCATGAAGATGAAGCTTTGTATTGCTGTCGCACTCTCCCACAAACCAAAGCTGTTGATTCTGGATGAAGCCACCGGAGGACTCGATCCGATTATGCGTGACGATATATTAGATGTTTTCCTGGAATTTGTGCAGGATGAAAACCACTCTATCCTCATATCTTCCCATATTACAGCAGATCTTGAGAAAGTGGCTGATTACATTACCTTTATTCACGAGGGAAAGGTTTTATTCTGCAAGTCAAAGGATGAACTCCGTTATAAATACGGCATTTTGCGGTGCGGATCAACGCTGTTTGACACAATTGACAAATCCGAGATTCTTGCCTGCCGCAAGCAAGACTACCAGTGGGATGTGCTGGTTGCCGATAAAGAAAAAGCACAACGCACCTATAAGACAGCGGTAATCGACGATGCTTCTATTGACGATATTCTTCTACTTTATGTAAAGGGGGAACAGATAAGATGAAAAGCTTAATTATTAAAGATCTGTATAACATTGGACATAATGCGAAATCCATGTTATTTATGCTGCTGGTTTTTGCCTTTGTTTTTATTCCTTACAGCGGACCGGAAGCCTATATTATCACCAGCGGTGTCCTATGCAGTATGATGGTTATTACTACCTTCAGCTTTGATGATCATTCCAAGTGGATGAAATATGCTATGGTTACCCCGATTTCCAAAAAGGACCTGGTGGCAAGCAAATTTATCGTTCTTCTGATTTTCTCTGCTGTCGGTGTTGTCTTCGGCCTGGTAATTGGCTGCATCGGAGGTATCCTTGTCCACAAAATTGATTACAGTAATGTCAGTAGCCTTCTCACTTTACCGTTTGTCACTTTGGTGGGTTTGGTGGTTGCGGAGATCTTCGGGAGTGTCTCCATTCCTCTTTTATTTAAATTTGGTGCAGAGAAAGCCCGCATACTTTCATTGATTTCTTTTATTGTTCCCGCTGTCGTCTGCTTTGGTGCCTATGAGCTTTTACGCTTCTTTGGCATTGCTTTTACAGATCTCTTAATATTTATCCTGCTGTGCTCCTCCCCGGTGATTGCACTGGTCTGGAATCTGCTTATGTACAAGATCAGCTATGTGATTTTCTCAAAGCGTGAGCTTTTATTCTAAGTGATTGAAATGTCTGCTTCATGTCGAATGCACCCCGAGGGCTATGATAAACTACCTCCGAGGTGCATTTGCTATGCCTTATTTAAAACATCAGCTTTTCCAGGACAGTGCGGTTACCAAGTCTTCTATTGGCACTTTTCCATGTCTATACGGCCATTTTCAGAAAAGTCACTCACTCTTTCTCCAGCAGAGTACGTTGCAGCTGCTCTCCGTCAAAGACATGGTTTGACGCCATATCCCCCATTCTGTTAACTACCCTGTGACAGGGAAGGTTTCGCCCTGCAGGTACTTTACTCATGACATAACCAACCACCCTGGGTGCATGCGGTATCCCGGCCATCAAAGCAATCTGCCCATAGGTGGCAACACAGACATCCGGAATATCGGCTACTATTTCATAAATCCTTTGATATATATTTATCTGATCTATTGTACCTTCCTTATGAATTTGAGCGCCGGCAGTAAAAATGTAACAATATCCTTCAGTACATTTCCAAGCAGCAATGAAAATCCGGCTGACAGGTGAAACCGAAAGCGTTCCATCACTCCTGTTTTTTTACAGCAACCTCAGGCTGTAGATAAAATTAATTTTAAAAGGAATAGGGTTGAATATATTTGTATAAATATTTGATGCTGTTTTTCTTATGTGCTATGATATAATTAAACAAATTCTTTAGGTTAGAATCGATGATGGTGTAAACGAAAAAGCAGCTTTTGCTTGCCAGTAACTGCCCTTTCGTTTACATCATTTTCGATTT
>NZ_JBNPXH010000013.1:182493-194179 GCF_050433395.1 Anaerotaenia torta | reverse complement strand
TGTATCGGATAAAGTGACGATCAATGATGCCCTACACCGAATTCAGGTTAAAATAAAGTGCTGATTGCTGTATCTCCTAATTTGCCGGACAACACTTAGTCACTCCATTTCCTCACAATCTTCTCAACTTCGGCAATTAGCTTATCTTTGTCCGGAATATAGTAGGTGTATTTTGAAGCAAATATATTATTCGATAGACCGCCAAGAGCATATTCAACAGTCAATGCTTCTTTATCCGTACACAAAATAATACCAATCGGCTTATTATCATCTTCATCATTTACTTCATTCTCATAATAATTCAAATACATATTTAACTGTCCTGCTGCTTCCGGCATAAGCTTCGTCGTCTTCAACTCAATTAACACATACGATTTCAATGGTTTGTTATAAAATACCATGTCAACATAATAATGAGTATTATTTATAGTTACTCGTTGTTGTGTACCAACAAACATAAATCCTCGTCCTAGTTCAAGCAGGAATCTTTCTATCTGTTCTATAAGTGCTTTTTCCAAATCACTTTCCATAACAGGTTTATTTTCTGGCAATCCTAAAAATTCAAATACATAGGGGTCTTTTATCATATCAGAAGGTCTTACTAACTCTACACCCTTGGTCGCTAATCTTAGTACCTCCTGCTTGTTAACTTCACCTTTAGAAAGTAGCAAGCGTTCATATAGCGATGTATTAACTTGCCTTTTTAATTCTCTGACAGACCAACTTGAATTTATTGTCTCATTTTCATAAAAGCTACGTTTGTCTCTATCTGAAATACTTAACAACTCACAATAATGGGACCAGCTCAATTTAACAGACACTGTCTGTTGAATTTGATATTCTAAATAAAATCTTCTCATAAACTGCAAGTTTGAAATAGAAAATCCACGTCCAAATTCTTTTGTTAATTCTTTAGATAACTGTTTTAATGTTTGTTCCCCATACTCTGCCCTAATACTATCATTCTGTTCATAACGAACAATGATTTCTCCTATTTTCCAATAGGAAGCTATCAGTTCATTGTTCACAGCTCTCGCTACATTACTTCTTGCAGTATCAAGAATACTTTTAATTTCATTTACCAGTGGATTCATTATTCTATTCACCATTTAATGCCCCCTATACTATAACTCATCTTATCACCAGATATATTTTTTCTCTCCATTAGACAAACCATCTCCACATGCCTTGTTGCTGTAATTCTGAAGACCATCGGGGCTGATATCCCCTTGGTGTCAGAATATATTTTCAATAATACCGCCACTCAAATCTTGATTTTTATAAAATGACTGTATTAAAAATCTTAGCCTTATCCGTTTTTAACAAAAATCAATATCTACGTTCCGACTTATCATTTCTCTTTTTAAATTATTAATTGAGTAAGTAGCAGTTTTACATATAAAAATTATATTAAAAAGGCTCTCTCCGACCAACTACGGGGTCACATAGATCTACTCTCTTTAATGAAAGTTCAAACCAACGACTCAAATTCTGATATGGACCTTTTTTTTCAATAACAAAACCACATGCCTCAAGAATATCTTTCAATTCAGATTGTTTATCTATTGTTCTGTTTTTTTCAATATATGGATCTAGCCACAATTGTCTTCCTGTATAGTCTCTAATAACCAGTCTATATGCTCCAGTCTTATAACCATACTGATTTGAAGGATTAAAAAAACCATAATCAATTGCTTGTTCGTCATCAGAAAATAATATATATTCAACTGGATTCGGAATAAATGCCCAATACTTTTCAAGAACCTCTATACTCTTACCTCTACTCCACCTATCATCCTGTAATAAGGTTAAGCGCCCTTGATGCCAGTACATATTAGCATGAGCATTTTTATAATTATCGCGTAAGCGAGAATCAAAATCACTTTCTCTCACATTTACCTCCCAATTTCCATCTTCATCCTTTATATATTTTACTATTGGATGAAAAAATACATTTTCTATTAAGTTTTTCGGTATCCCTATCATTTGTAATACTTCTGAACTTCCATGGGGTCCTCCTCCACCATAGCCACAATTGCAACCCGGCAACCACATCTCATTGCCATTTGAATCACTTATTACCATATGCGGAATTGATAAGCTTATTAAATCACCATATCTAAACTCTTCTAATGTTAGAAAATAGTTCTCAATAGCTGCATCAATATCCTCAAAAAAAATCGATATTCGTTCTATTGAACCCAAATGAACTACATGCTTTTTAAAGTATGTAACATTATCTCTAGTACTAGATTTTTCACAAACATACTTTGGACTTCTTAAGTTTGTATAACGCGGAAGAATGCCTTTCTTCTCCATATACTGCACAACATCTTGTAAAAGATACACTGAACCATTGGCAGTGCTCTTAACAGGAACCAATTCTCCTTCTTTATGTAAAATAGAAACTCTTTGTCGAGAAACATTTAATTTTTCAGCAACTTCATGAGTAAGTAGTATATTACGAGCTAAAAATCTCTTATATATGTTCTCTTTCATCTTCTTAAACCTCCTTTGTATTAGTTTGTTTTTACAGCATACACCTTTTATTGCTAGCCGTCAACATTATTTTCTTCCCGTAAAAAAGACACCAAAGTTTTTATATTTAAAATAAGATAACAAAGAAGCAAAAAAAGAGCTGTCACAAAACTAACCTTTATCGCTAGTTGAGGACAGCCCTTTTGCAATACAATAATCCTATCATATTTGATCATTATATCGCCGTCAGCAAGTTCATTATAACAGTTCCCACATCAATTGGCAACCGGAATACGGAAGAATTTTACACTGATTTTTTTCATAATTCGACACCCGGCTGCTGTATTACAATTATAATATACATAAACCTGCAAAATTCATATTATGCTCGACCCTTCATCAAAACAACAGCTCCATCTGTTCCATCTCTTCCACCTTAACCTGTGAAGCTCGGATAGTTAATATAGGTTTCTCTCCCTTGATATGCTCCCCCTTCAGATACTGTACATCCTTTTGCAGTCCGGACTCCATCAGATTCAAGACATAGATATTATCAAATCGGTTGTAAATAGATTCACCGCCCAAGCCGGAGAGACAGATCAACTGTGTATTATTTTTCCGTGCGATATCCATCAAAGGCTTCAAGAGATGCGCCGCGTTGGTCTGGGCAAAGGGATTGTCCATCACCAGAACCTTCCCCTCCTCCTTTTCATAGAACAGATCCGTATCCTCTCTTCTCATATAGGACAGCAGACTGGAAAGAACAACGAAGGCGGATAGGAACCCTTCTCCGCCGGAGTTCTTGGCTACCTCCGCCCAGGTGATGGGATACTCCCTTTGTGCCTCAATCTTATACAATCTGATTCCTACATTCCCAATACCCACTACGGTATCGTACAGATTTCTGGTTGTCACATTGGAACCGATCATTTCTTCCAGATTCTCATTCTGATCCAGCCTCTGAAGCCCTGATATAATCAGCCCTTCCATAAAGCCCCGCATTCTCTGTTGATAGATACTTTCCTGCTCCTCCCATTCCGGGAGCTTGATTTTAAGCATTTTAATGGATCGCTCTCTCACCGTGATGGTTGAATTACGGTCGATTTTACCCAGATTCTTGTGTATTTCGCAGATATAATCCAGAAGCATCTCCGTTACCTTCGCCTGCTCCCTCTCCACGATGGCGATATCTACCTCCAGCTTCTCCAGCAGGGCATGGAAGGAGGACAGGATGATCTCCAGCTGTTCCAGAATTCCCTTGGGCTCGTGAGCCAGATGCGTCAGGGTTTCTAACGGTCTTTTGAAGAATTCTTCTTCGTATTTCTTCTTTCCGGCGATACCATCCAGGCATTTGCCAAGAGCCTCCCGCTTCTCGTCCTGAACCTCGTCTGATTTGCGGTAATCCCTCACCAGTCTGCCCCGGAAAGCAATCCATTCCTTCCCTTCTAACTCTTCCAGGCTGCTCTTGTTCATAGCGCTTAGTTCTGTTTCAAAGAAAAAGCTTTGCTCCGTTGTGAGCTGATCGAATTCCGCAAGGCCGGACAGGTTATTTTCATAGCAGGCGATCTTCTCCTCGCATGACTTCTTCTGCTCCTTCTCCTTCTCAAGATCTGCCAGTATCAGCCTGGCACGCCTCTTAAATTCCAGATCAACAATCCGTTCCCGTGGGATCGGTTCCAGTTTTTCAAACCGCTCCTCCAGCAGCATTTTCCCTTCTCTTACCCGATTCTCCAAAACCGCAATACTGGTAGATACCTGATTATACTCCTCCCGGATCCTTCCCAGTCTCTCTTCCTGGGAACTCCGCTCCCTTCTGACCTCACGCTCAGTAAAGGCATCCATCTTAACATCCTTATAATCCGGTTCAGAAAGCCCATATAAGGCTTCTTTATCCAAAAGCTGCTGTTGCTTTTTATCAAAGCGATCCTTTGCACGCCCCAGACTCTCCTCCAACTGAAGCTGATCCTCGCTGATCTTCCTGGTCAGAGCCTCGAATCTCGCCTCCAGGTCCTCCAGATCCTTGTGTATCCATTCTCCGGTCTGATAGCTCTGATATTCATTCAGCTTCCTCTGCAGATCCCTCAGCTTCATTCTTTCTCTCTCCCTATTAATACCAGAGGCCTGGATAAATTCATTGATTTCGGCGATGCGCTGCTTCCTCTCCGCTATCTTGCGTCCCAGGATCTCCAGATCCCTGCCGATCTGCTCTAATTCCTTTCTTTCCTTCAGATAATCTCCATACTGCCGGTACAGCTTTTCAAAATCCTGTATCTGGCTTCTTATATTCGCTTCCTGCCGGTTGCCCTGCTCTATCTCACTTTGCAATTCCCTTTGCTGACGCTGCAGGACTTCCTTTCTTTCCCTCAATTCATTCAGCTCTTTTTCCAATGACCCGGTTTGATAGCTGCAGGCCTCCAATTCCGCGATACAACTGCGATAACTGCTTTCTGTTACTGTCTGATACTTGATTGCATTGTATCTGTCCTCATACTCCCTGATCTCCGTTTCCTTCTGTCCAAGAAGCTTACCAATCCGGTTAAGCTCTGTCTGCTTTTGTTCCAGCAGCTCCTTTAAGGCTGCCGCGTCCAGCAGATGATGATTGAACAGGACAAAGAAGCTGATTTTATTCATCTCATAGATGCAGCTAACCTCTTCCTCCTGATGAAAGGCCAGATCCTCCCTCCGTATAATCGGAACCGGAAAGGAGGTATAGAAATCAATCCGGGCTGCTGCCAGCTGCTTCAGCTCCCTTCCGCTCATAATAATACTGTAGGGCAGCATGGGATTCTGTTGTACCAGCTTCTGATTCACTGCCGCAGAATTGCCGTTTTTCTTCAGCCAGTCCATACCATAGACATAGGATATATCCATACTTCTCAGCAATTCACTGAATTCTCCCGGCAATTCCAGCAGCTTGCCGGTCTCCAGCTTTCGGTACTCCTCCTCCAGCTCTTCCCCTTTTCGCTCCAGGCTGCGTTTGGCCTGTCCCAGCTCCTCAATCTTTCTATTAAAGCATTCGCCAATCCTCTGAGGCTGGAATAGTTCCGCTTCTCCCAACCCCATGAATCTCAGAATCATTCTTCGTGCTTCCAGCTGCTCTTCATATCCCGCCAGGCGTTCCTTGTGATACATGGACTGCTGCTTTAATTCTCCCAACCTGGCATTGTGATCCTCCATATTCCTGCTGAAGGAGGTGATGCTCTCATCCATCTGTACCTTTTTGCTTCTTTGCCGCATCAGCTTTCTTTGGAGTTCTTCCAGTGCATTCTCAAGCTGGGCCTTCATCACCTCCAGGGCTCCCTCTTCGTACACTCCTAAGATATTCCGCTCCAGCCTTGTCCCATAGCGCTTATTAAACTCCTGTTCTTCCTTATCAAAGACCTTTATATTCGCCTGAAGCTGTCCCATAAGCTGCTTCCATTCCTGGGCCTGCTTCTGCTCCGCGGCCTCCTTCTCCGATATGATTTCCAGCTCCTCCCGTTTGGATAGCTGCTGCTCCTCCAGCTCCTCAAGGTACTTTTCCTGCTTTTCTACCGCATCTTCATAACGGCACCTGAGATTGTAGCCTAATTGGTTCCGCTCCGGAAGAAGCTCCTTTTCCTGCGCCTTTAAGACCTCCAGCTTATTCTCCAGCAGCAGCACCTCACCGGAGCACTCTCTGTATTCCTCATATAATCCGGCGCATTCCATAGTATGCAGCCGGAAGCTTAAGGCATCAATCCTCTCCTGAAGCTGAGTCCTGGCCTGTTCCCTGTCTTCCTGCTTCTTGAATAAGAGCTCCAGCTCATCCATAAGACAATACAGCTGATAGGATGCCTCTTCATACCGGATATTCTGCAGCTGCTGCTCCAGAACGGTAAGCCTCTCCTCCAGTATCTCCCGCTCTCCGGTTCTTTTCTCCAGCAGGGCACTCAGGCATTTTCTGAGATATGCAAGCTTTTCCTCGTATTGAAGCTTCTCCTGCCGGGCAATGCGAAACTGCTGCGCACTCTCCCGTATCAGCTCCGCATCCGACCGGAAGGCTGCAATGGTTTCCTTCCGCTCGATCTTCGACTGATTTTCCTTATATTGAAGAATAAATTTATGGATGATACCGGCAAACTCTTTCATCCGGTTTTCCTCCTTGTTTAACTTACTCTCCACTGCGGACAGAAACCATTTTTCTACCAGCCCCGCCTCGTCCTTGGCGTCCTTAAACAGCTCCGATAAACCAGATTCCTTCAGATTTACTTTCTTAATAATCGCTTCCCATTCTGTATTGTTAATCTGGAATTCCCTCAGCCTGTCAAAATATTTCCTTTGGTGGGCCGTCTGATTCAAATCAAAATATTGAAAATTCAGCCCCCTCTCCTTCCTCGCTTCCTCAAACAGCAATTTACAGGCATGAAAGCCCTTGAGCTTCTTAGTCCTCCCTTCCGTCTCAATCACCGGAAGATTGTGAATGTCGAAGGGATTGGATTCCCGATATTCGTGAACAAAGCTCACAATATCCAGTTCTTCCTTACTATCTTCCTCCGCCTCCTGCCTTTGACGAACCATCATTCCCACCAGAACATATCCTGCTCCCCCATCCAGAAGCCATTCTGTCAGGAGAAAGGTGGGCCTGACCGTGGTAAAAAAGCTGGCAAAGGCACGGTCCGCGGTATCCCGGTACCGTCTTCTGACGAAGGGGGCGATCATCATCTGTACCAGAACCGATTTACCGCCGCCGTTTTGAAGGGAGAGCAAGGTACTGTCCCCCTCAAAACGGAAGGTTTCGTCCTCAATCCGCATCGCATTGTTATTATAATTCAGATTGATTGCCCGAAAGCAGTTAATCTTACTCATTCTCTTTCACCCCCAGAACCCGCATGACCCGGTTATAATTATTCTTATTCAGCAGGTTAAAATCCATAAAATGATCCAGCTTCCTGGTCGTCTTAATCATTTCATCCTCTTCGATATAGTCAATTAGCCCCTGTTTTTGCAGAAAAGCCAGGATTGTATGCAGAAATCCCGCCTTGCTGGTCCTCTGTCGGCTTCCCTTATCGTCACTGCGCAGGGCTTCAAATGCCTCCTGCATATTGGTAAAAGCAAGCCCTCCCTGCTCTTCCTCCTGCTGATTGGAAACGCCTTCTCTTAACCGTTCCGTAATGCAATTCATCAGCTCTCCCACCTTCATAAAATCTCTGGTCTTGCTGGAACTGCTCTGTCCGTCATAGAATTCCACCAGCAGGGTCAGGATGACGAATTGAGAGAGATAATAATCCTTGTCTGTAGCGGTGGATTTGCATAGCGCAGCTTTAAGCAATGCCTTGGAATAGCCTAGAAAGTCATTCTCCTCCTTGGGAATCAGATAGATTACATTGCCATACCTCTCAATATTGCTCCCCGCCGCTTCTCCCTGGCACTTCACCAGATGCATGACAGTTTCCTTCTCCGTATATGCCTTATAAAGCTCTAATTCCTCTTCTTCCTTCAGTTCCCTATACTGCAGCAGATAATAGAAAATCATCTGGCTTGCTGTAATATCCTCCAGTTCATACGTCATACCGGCCCTCCTTATTCAATCCGAAACACTACATTGCTGCACCGTATTTTCTTCATCACACCGCTTTCGCTGGCCACATTCTGAAATTCAACAGCCTCTCCCTCTGTTTTGCTTACCTCCAGCCGTCTCAGCCTCCGAAAGGCTTCCTGCTCCTCCGCCACCTCCAGCAGGCACAGATTAATCTGAAAATCCTTGACGGTATCCGTAAAATGCTCCTCCCGCTCTTTTCGCAGGCTATCAAAGAGGAATTCCTTATTCTTGATTAATTCCACCATGATTTCCCGGAATATCTCCAGATTGGGAATGAGCCTTTCCCTGTCCTCCGGGGTCAGAAGCTCCTTCAGCTCCAGGAGGGAGATCTCCCCGCATGGAACCGTATAACCCAGAATACACTGCAGACTTTCCTTATAGACCCTCAGCTTCTCCTCCAGTCTCCTCTGCTGCTCCAGCCTCCAGATCTCGTCATCAAAATCCTCTAACTCCTCCGCCTCTTCCGGCTCCCTCGCCTTTATGCTTTTCTGATATTCAAAGGCCTTGCCTATGTGATAGGTCTTGTCCGGCTCCCGATTGAACAGGGGTCTCAGGAAGAAGTCCAGCCGGTCCAAATGCTCCGGGTTCTGTAAAATCGGACGATATAATTCATTGCGGAAGGAGAACCGCTTAATCAGGGACATCTGTGACAGGGCTTCCAATTCCTTTGTATACATAGCCTTCAGATCAAAATGTGTGGAGAGAAGCCTCTGATACTCATCCAGTGCCCGGTTAATATAGCCTTCTATAATCTTTAGATTTCTCAGATTGCCGGCTTCCCTTTCCTCCAGCTTCTCCACATGAATATCCTGCTGCTCCATCTGTTCTACCAGCTTTCTGACATGCTCCCGGTAGCCGCTGAATTTATTCTTCGTATCATCGATGGTCATGAGATTATCATCCAGAATCCGGCTGTATTCCGGCACGGTGAACTGCAGCGCATTCTGCCTGATCTTGCGCATGGCTTCCTGCATTCTCTGAAGCTGGATTCGAAGGAGGTTGAAAATATACTTGATGTCATCCACCGCTTTATCATAGCTGGCCTTCTCCATATGGAGCTTGAAGATCATTTCATGAATAGTAAGCTTCATATTGCCCTCAATCTCCAGAGTGGACAGCATGAGATTGTATCCGTCCTCCGTCAGATAGTATGAGGTTCTCCTTACGTCCTCGTGGATATAGATGATCTTATTGGCAATAAAGCTGATATGTATCTCCTGATATTGACCCAGCTCATAATCAAAGCCATGGAAATACATTGCCTTGCCATCGTCACACAGAATAACATTTACTAAAAAATCTCCCAGCTCCTTGCACTGATCGTAGGATATCTGTTTTTTCAGCCATTTTATATTAATGGTATCAATAAAGCTGCCGATATCGTCCATAGTACAAGCCTCATCCTTCAAGGACTGTTCCATAATATATAAAAGAACAGAGAAAATGAGATTCGTCTGTTCGTATAGGGTATCAAAGCCATACTGCTTCCAGGTTCCCTTCTGTATGCTGTTGCGAAAGAGCATTGCGTAGGAACCAATGCTCTTCATTCTCTTTGTAAAGTCCTTTAGAAAATCCAGTTCCATACCTTAACCATACCTTTCCTCTGCCGAAAGCTTCTTAAAAATCTTTTCTCTGAAGAATTTCCTGGGGAATATACCTGTTTTTCTGAAGCAGCAGCTTCATCTGCATTTGTACCTCCTCCGAGAAATAGGAAAAGAATTCGCCGCCAATCCTGCTGTTCTGCCCTTCCTTCATCGTGGGCAAATCTACCCCCTCCGCTTTTTGAAGCATGGCCTCATAGGCGGCACAAAAGGGCTGCAGTCTGACCCTGTCCCGGAAGCTTTCCTGTAGTCCTTCAAATATAATAATCCCTTCGTAGTCCAGATCACCAAAATACAGGATTTCATTTTCCGGATCATTCCAATAGGGTTCCACACAGAAGGTAAAGTCCCGGAAGGATCTATGGATGCTCTTCCCTCCGCCGTATACCAATGTTCCAATCTCTTCCCCTAATATGGTCGAATGCTTGTCCAACAGATGCTGCCTCATACTGTAGAAGGTATCCTTATTCTCTATGATCAAAAGCTTCTGCGGCACTCTCTTGTGATGGGAATAATAAGCCAGGGGTTCCGTGGTATCATATACATTCAAGTCATCGGGCGTCAGACCCAGTTTTTTCAAAAGCCTGATTCCGCCTCCCATCTTCAAATATTTCTCCCTGCTCCAGATATCAAAGCTCCTCTCATTATAGGATGCCGGCTCTTTCAGGCATTCGCTCTGCTCTTTGATAAAGGTATTTAAAGACATTATAAACGGCCTATCCTTCTGATAAGCTTCTATATTCCTTATATAATAATCATTTTTTAACATTGGAACCAATTGATACATCAGTTCCTCGCGGCAGGTCCTGTCATCCTTCGCCTCCCGAATGATATGATATGCCCGGTGAAGAGCCGGTTTCTTTCCATTCAGCCCGGATCGAAAAACCGGTGAGATCCGGCCCATGCTTGTCAAGTTATGGATCAGCTCTGCTAAATCGGAATAGTCCATCACCCTCATGAATTCCCGGAGCTCCTCCAGAGTGATTTTATTTTTCGGAAAATCAGTTATTTTTCTCATAAAGTTTCCTTACTAAATATAATTTCATTTATTATACAATGTTTGGTAACCCTATGCAATGGTACATTATTTTTTCTTTGCTGAGATAATCAGCATCATGGGCCTGCGCAGCTCATCCGCCATTCCTTCCACCGTTTGAAGCAGATGTGCCGACGGCTGGGGTTCTACAACACCCGTCACTTCAAAGCCTCCTTGTATTAAACCGTTCAGATAGGTTGTGAGTGTCCTGTGGTATTTGATCACTTCTTCCCCAAGAAATTCAGCCGTTCTCGAGCCTTCAAAGAAATACCGGTCTACGGGAAAATGAAGAATATTTCCGTTTTCATCATAATACCAGTTCTGGCTCCCATAAGCCGTGAAAACCGGATGCTCAACAGAGAAAACAAAATCTCCCCCAGATACAAGGCAGCCGGATACTCTTTCAACGATCTGTCCGAAATCTTCTATATAATGAAAGGCAAGGGAACTGATTACTGTGTCAAATGAATCTTTCTGAAAAGTGATCTCTTCTATCGGCATTCTCATATAGGAAATTTTCTTATCCGTTTTTTCTTCTGCCACAGCCAGCATTTTCTCCGAGATATCCACTCCTGTAATCGCTTTTGCTCCATGCTCTGCGGCATATTGACAATGCCAGCCAAATCCGCATCCTAAATCCAGAACCCGTTTATCCTTAAAACCTGGCAGCATTGCTTCCAGGGTCTTCCACTCACCGGCACCGGCAAGTCCCTTTGTCGAACGATCCATCTTGCTGTATTTTTCAAAAAACACCTTATCATCATATTTATTCTGTTTCATATTTAATCTCTCCATGCAAATTGCTTATCTTTATCTGTCGATATTATACACTCTCCGCAAGCGTCCATGAGATGGCGCTTCGTGCCAGGATGCGAACTCCACCCTGCTCCGGCGCGGTTATAATGCTAACGACATTATAACATAACATTTGCAGATTAAGAAACACGTTTTATATTATTGTTATACATACTATAAGAATAACTGCACCATATTGTACACCTCGATTACAGG
>NZ_JBNPXH010000013.1:0-182395 GCF_050433395.1 Anaerotaenia torta | reverse complement strand
GGAACATGTTTTATGTTCCTGTAATACACATTATGAGAATAACTGCACTGCATTGTACACCTCGATTACAGGAACATGTTTTATGTTCCTGTAATACACATTATGAGAATAACTGCACTGCATTGTACACCTCGATTACAGGAACATGTTTTATGTTCCTGTAATATATTATATAAACAGCATTCCGGAGGTAGTCCGTATGTGTACTGCAATGACTCTGCAATCTCAGTCCGGAGAGCAATTCTTCGGCCGTACCATGGATTTCTCACATGATATTATACCCCGTCCTTATATCGTCCCCAGCTCTTATCAATGGAACAGCAGCTTGAACATTAATAATGTTTTCCAAGATTCCTACCGATTTATCGGCCTGGGTCAGGAACTGGATGGAATCCTTGGTTTTTTTGATGGTGTCAATGAGAAAGGCTTTGCCGCAGCGGTCCTGTACTTTGCCGGATATGCCCGTTATGGCACAATGCCCGCCGGCAAGGGTACCGAAGCAGTGGCATCCATTGATTTTCTCCACTACATCCTGGGCAGATGCGCTTCTGTAGAGGAATTATCCCAACTGGTAAACCATACCTCCATCATCGGTATTCCCGATCCGGTCACCCATACCATAGCACCGCTGCACTGGATTGCCACCGACAGAAGCGGAGCATGTGCGGTAATTGAACCAACAGAAAAAGGTCTGGAATTAATCAACAATCCTATTGGCGTTATGTCCAATAGCCCTGATTTCCGATGGCATATAACTAATTTGAGAAACTATATGGGAGCGGTTCCGACACAGACAGAGAAGGTTTTCTGGAATAATGCCCAGTTAACCCCCTTCGGCCAAGCCGGGGGAACGTTTCCCCTTCCGGGCGGCTTTACCTCTCCGGAACGTTTTGTGCGGACCGCTTATCTGAAGGCACATATCCCTGTGCCGAAGGACAGCCGGGAGGCAATTACCGCATGCTTTCATATCATGGAAAGTGTCTCCATCCCAAAAGGAGCGGTAATAACCAGCCAGGATGCTTATGACTATACAAAATATACGGCATTTATGAATACCAATACCTGTGAATACTTTTATAAAACCTATGATGATCTGTACATCACTTCTGTCAGCCTCTGACATGCGGAAACAGAAACTCATACACAGAAAGGATATTATTCCTCCAAAAGCTTAGCAATACTCTTTTCAAAAGCAGCCGTGATATCATAAAGTGTCATTTTCATTCTCCTTTGAAAAAATCATATTTTAAGCAATTTAATTGTATCACGCATATATATCACCGTCAATAGTTCTTCTTTTACACACAATGATGCTTTTCTGGCTGCTTGTATGTATGATATAATGAAAGCGGAATGAGCATGATGCGAGCTTGCTCAAAATCATGTGATTGGAAAATATCAATGAAACATATCATACAAGGAGATTCACAATGAATAGAAATAAAAGAAACAAAGCAGTAATTCTTCTTCCCCTAATTGGAATTGTAACCCTATTATTTATAGCAGTATGGATTCTGATACGCCCTGCTGCTTCCGATAATAATATACAGCCAACGGGCACTCCGAGTATTTCTCCAACCAATGCCTCTCCCACCCCTTCCGGCACTCCCCCGGCTATCTCTCCTACTGCAATCCTTACCCTTGCTCCCACTCCTTCGGAGGTTGCCGCAAGCAATACACCTTCCCCCACAGCAAGCCCGGTCGTCCGGCTTCACTTTATTGATGTCGAACAGGGGGATTCCATTCTGATCGAGGATAATGACCGCTTCATGCTCATCGATGCAGGTTTAAATGAAAAAGGAAATACCGTTACAAAATATTTAAAAAAGCTGGGAGTAGAAAGACTGGATTATGTGATTGGCACTCATCCGCACAACGATCATATCGGAGGCCTTGATACCGTTATGAATGCCTTTGATGTAGATCATGTACTCCTGCCGGACGTTTCCATTGATTCCGAGAATTACAAAGATGTGCTGGACGTAATTGCGGATAAGGAGCTTACTATTATTAGACCTGTGGTTGGGGATAACTATACTCTCGGCAATGCATCCTTTGTCATCATCTCTCCCAATTCATCCGGCTATGAATCCTTGAATGATTATAGCATCGGAATAAAACTTACTTACGGAAATACTTCCTTCCTGCTGGCAGGTGATGCCCAGACTGTTTCAGAAGCCGAAATGTTGGAAAACGGCATTGATTTATCCGCCGACGTACTAAAGCTCAGTCACCATGGCTCTTCTACCAGCAGCACAATTAATTTTCTGGATAAGGTTAATCCGAACTACGCTGTGATCAGTGTTGGAAAAGGAAACAAATATGAGCATCCCCATTCCTTGACCATGCAGGTTATGAAGGACCGGGCTATTCATCTGTACCGGACTGACGAACAGGGCAGCATTGTCTTCACCACAGACGGCACCTCCATATCGGTTAATGCGGAGCCCTATGTAATCACTTCTTCCGACACGACTTCTGACGAAGCAGAAAAAGCTGCAATAGCAAAAGGATATTAAAAAAATAAGGCCTCCCATGACAGAATAAATCATGGAAGGCCTTATCTGATGGCCGATTTTTACAATCTTGACGCAAAATGATCCATTGCTTCTTTTATTTCATTTACCGTTTCCGGTTTAACTACTGCATAAAACTTAGGCATGATTTCCTGAAAATATGCCATATCAAAGGTTCCCGCGGCCTGCCGTGCAAAGCTATCCTCCAGCAAAGACTTTGCCTCTTCCTTCTTGTCGTCCCTTGCCCGCTCCATAAAAAAATGATAAAACATCTCCTGTCCCGGATTCATATAGCAACACTCCTTCCATCTTTTTAATTTCTATCATAACTATTCTCTTCAAAAACCTTTATATTATTATATCTTTCATTCAAGCAGCATATCACCTTAATTCGCTGCTGCACATCAGGCACCGACTTCAGGTTACCATGATCATTGTGCGCTCCACTAGCCAGCCTGATCAAAAATCCAATTGCCCATTTGACCCAGGGAAAACATAGTCACATTTTACAAATGATATTGATTTTCATTATTATTATTTGTCAGATATATAGAAAGTTCAATATTTTACAATTAAATTGTAAACAATGCTTTCTTTTTTCAGATATCTATTGTATAATTCATATATGCACCAAACAAATATTATCTTAAAGGAGCGATACTTATGTTTAAACAAATCGAATTAAAATATAATTTCAATGAACTGGAGCCCCATATTGACGAGCTTACGATGGTTACCCATTATACCAAGCATCACGCTGCCTACACTGCAAATCTGAACGCTGCTGTTGATAAGCACCCAGAATTGTCTCATAAATCCATTGAAGATCTATTGAACAATTTGGATCAGCTGCCGGATGAGGCATCAAGAACAGCCGTAAGAAATAACGGCGGCGGATATTATAACCATAATTTGTACTTCTCCACTCTTTCACCGAAGGGCTCGCAAAAGCCGGAAGGAGAGCTGTTAAAACAGATTGAAGCTGATTTCGGAAGCTTTGACAGCCTGAAAGAGAAATTAAATAATGCGGCGGCGGCCAGATTCGGTTCCGGCTGGGCCTGGCTATCAGCCAATCAATCCGGCAAGCTGCAGGTAACCTCCAGCCCTAACCAGGATAATCCCCTTATGGAAAGCCACGGCGAATGGACCCCCATCCTCGGTATCGATGTATGGGAGCATGCATACTATCTGAAGTATAAGAATCTGCGCCTTGACTATGTTAACGCATTATATGCCGTGCTGGACTGGGATCAGATCGCTGATCTTTATAAAAAAATTAAAGCAGGAGCATAACGGTCCTGCGATCTTCCAAAAACAGTACTCCTGGGGCACGAAAAATGTCCCAGGAGCTTTTTATGTATCCATTTTTTAATGCATCCATTCTTTATGAGTAATTCTCACTCAGTTTGTTATAAATAAAGCTGATCAAAAAGCACAGGCCGCCTCCTGCTATCAATGCAAGAACCCGGGTAATCGAATTCTCCTGGTTCAGATCCACAACGATGAATCTCGCCACCATTATAATAGTCAATATCAGTCCACACAGCCTTATGCCCTTATTTCTAAGCTTAAAGCCCACCGATATGCTTCCTATCGCTACAATCCACAGGAGATGTCCGGAAAGACATACACATTTTATGCCAGGAGCCCCGCACCAGGGACGAGATCTCGAGATTGATCCGAATGACACAATATTATGCAATGCAGACCTATGTATACCCCTTGGTAGAAGAAAACCTGCTGAATATGACAATCCCGGATAAGCCCAAGAGCCGCAGTCAGAAGTTTGTTACAACGCCTAAAGGATTGTCAGAGATAAAGGCATTTTAGGATGATTGCTTAGAAACACCCCTGTGAGATTCCGACTGCTCACAGGGGTATTCCACAAAGCATTATTTTACTTCCTGCCATTCACCATTTATAAGCTCATAGGTTTCTGTAATTACCTCGCTTCCGCCGTAAGTTTCCACAACGCGTTTCACAGCTTGCAGACTTCCGCTCTCATCATACTGATAATACTCCGTAAGATACTGTGCTCCATCTCTGCTTTTGGAAAGCAGCTGATGATTCTCCTCATCCAACTCAGCACCGGTCAGGCAAAAAGAATATACAAACTGTTCCTGCTCTTCATTCCAAAGCCAGTAATAATAAGGAAGGTTATTATTTGTAATCCAGCTCATCAGACCTATATCCTGAGAGCTGTCAAAGTTCATGTCAACCGTTGTCAGCGATCCATCCGGTGTAAAGGCCTCTGTATAGCCGCCAAAGCTATCCCCATCCACACCCTGTTCATTCCACTCGGCTGAAATTGCCTCCTGTATTGAAATGGTCTGAATAAGATTGCTGCCGTCAAAGACTTCTATTTTTCCAATACCATATAGGTTTACTTCTTCCCTTAGCTTCCTTCCGTGCAGGTTTAAGGTAAGCGCTCTGTCATCCTCCACAGAGATTGGATAGGACAAAACATAATCCTTCAAGTCTTCTGGCTCTTGATTCTCAAGAGGCATTGTCACACTGGGTTGGAGTGGGGCCCCTGTAGGGTTCCTTTCTTCCATCAAACTGCCTTCCACCACTGTATCTGCATTTTTACAGGCAGCGAGGATGCAGATGTATATTAAGCAGCACACCATGATCATTTTCTTCATTTTTATACTCATGCCTTTCTCATTGTATTATTTCTCAATATAATATTGAGCTAAGGATACCATATCTTACCTGTACCTACAATAAAAATCAAAATATTATCTGAAATCCAAAACCATGTTCATGTTATCCGGGTTCTATACAAAAGAAGAAACTGGGAGCATTTACTGTCCCCCAGTTAAAATTTATTATCTATTATCTAAACTCAGCTATATAAAATCTTCTTACGAAATCCACAATAGTTTCTTACGTTTAACCATCTATTCTAATTCAAACGCTCCGGTATATAATTGATAATACTTCCCTTTCTGTGCGATCAGCTCATTATGATTGCCCCGTTCTACAATATGGCCGTTTTCCAATACCATAATCACATCCGAGTTTTTAACCGTGGAAAGTCTGTGAGCGATTACAAATACCGTACGCCCTTTCATCAGCGCATCCATTCCCCGCTGTACAATGGCTTCCGTACGGGTATCAATGGAAGAAGTCGCTTCATCCAGTATCATAACCGGAGGGTCCGCAACCGCCGCCCGGGCGATGGCTAAGAGCTGCCTCTGTCCCTGGGAGATATTAGCGCCGTTTCCCGTAAGAGGGGTCTCATATCCCATGGGCAAACGGGTGATAAAATCATGGGCTCCTGCCAGTTTCGCCGCTTCCACACATTCATCATCACTTGCCGTAAGATTCCCGTACCGGATATTATCCATAACAGTTCCCGTAAAAAGATTAGTATCCTGCAGAACGATTCCTAAAGAACGGCGAAGGTCTGCTTTTTTAATCTTATTAATATTAATGCCGTCATAACGGATCTTACCGTCCGCAATATCGTAGAAGCGGTTAATCAGATTAGTGATTGTGGTCTTACCGGCACCCGTCGCCCCTACGAAAGCGATTTTCTGGCCCGGCTCTGCAAACAGGTTGATATTATGAAGTATGGTCTTGTCCTCTGTATATCCAAAGTCCACATCCGCCAATCTCACATCCCCGGTCAGCTTCGTATAAGTTACTGTTCCATCCTTGTGAGGATGCTTCCATGCCCATATATTGGTACGCTCCTCATGCTCTATCAATTTGCCGTCTGCTTCCTCTACATTCACTAAAGTAACATAGCCTTCATCCACCTCCGGCTCTTCATCAATTAAACTGAAGATACGGGAGGCTCCGGCAAGACCCATAATAACCGAATTGATCTGATGGGACACCTGATTGATATTGCCTGCAAACTGCCTGGTCATATTTAAGAAAGGTACTAAAATGCTGATTCCGAATGCCATGCCGGAGATACTGAAGTTTTTAGCCCCGGTTAACAGCAGGCTGCCGCCCACAATGGCTACAATAACATATAAAATATTGCCCACATTATTTAAGATAGGGCCCAAGGTGTTGGCATACCGGTTCGCTGTCCTGGCATCTTCAAAGAGATCATCATTTATTTTATCAAAATCATGCTTGCTCTCCTCTTCGTGGTTAAATACCTTGACCACCTTCTGACCATTCATCATTTCTTCCACATAGCCTTCCAGCTTGCCGATCATCCTCTGCTGACGGATAAAATATTTCGCAGAACCGCCGCCTACCTTTTTCGTGATATTAACCATCACAAAGACGCCCACAACCACCACCAGGGTCATCCATATGCTGAAGTACAGCATAATACTGAATACCGTCAGCACCATGACAGAGGAAGACAGAATCTGAGGAATACTCTGGGAGATTAGCTGGCGCAAGGTATCAATATCATTAGTATAGTAACTCATGACATCCCCATGGTTATTGGTATCAAAATATTTCACCGGCAGATTCTGCATACCGGAGAACATTTTAATACGGAGCTTTTTCAGCGCCCCCTGTGTCATCACCGCCATCATACGGTTATAGGCAAAGGACACTCCAAGGGAGATGATATAGCAGGCCGCCAGGAAGCTTACCAGCCCTAAGATACGCCCGGAAACCGCCCCCCAGTCACCTGTCTTGTAACTCTTTTCTACTTCGGCAATGATGTTCTGCGTAAAAATTGCAGGAAGGGCGGATACCACTGCATTAAATATAATCGCAGCCACGATAACAGGAAATAAAACAGGGTAAAATTCAAGCAATGTTTTCAACAGGCGCTTTAATACTCCCTTTTTATTAACCTGATTGTGATTTTTATTGTTCATCATCTTCACCCGCCTTGTTCTGTGATACATAAACTTCTCTGTAAATTTCATTGCCCGCAAGAAGCTCCTTGTGAGTTCCGATGGCATTCACCGTACCGCCGTCCATAACAATAATGCGGTCCGCGTCTTCTACCGATGCGGTTCTCTGTGCAATGATAATCTTCGTTGTCTGAGGAATGAACTCCTTCAATGCCTTCCTGATCAGGGAGTCTGTCTTTGTATCCACGGCACTGGTAGAGTCATCCAAAATAAGTATTTTCGGTTTTTTCAGAAGGGCTCTTGCAATACAAAGACGCTGTCTCTGTCCGCCCGAAACATTGGAGCCGCCCTGTTCGATGTGGGTATCATACTGTTCCGGGAAGCTCATAATAAAATCATGAGCCTGTGCCAGCCTGCAAGCCTCTATCAATTCTTCGTCGGTGGCTTCCTTGTTGCCCCAGCGGAGATTCTCCTTGATGGTACCGGAGAACAGCACGTTTTTTTGCAGCACCACAGATACCTGGTCACGAAGACTTTCCAAATCGTACTCCCTGACATCCGTTCCACCCACTCTGACCACACCCTCCGTCGTATCATAAAGTCGGGGAATCAGCTGGATCAGGGAAGATTTAGAGGATCCTGTACCTCCTATGATGCCAATGGTCTCCCCTGATTTAATATGAATATTGATGTTCTGCAAGGCCATTCGCTCTGCTTTTGCAGCATATTTAAAGCTTACCCTTTCAAATTCGATGGAGCCGTCCTTTACCTTCTTGATCGAACCATCCTTTAAGGAGCTTTCCTCTGTCAATACTTCCACAATACGGTGAGCGGACTCGCTGGCAATGGTTATCATAACAAATACCATGGACAGCATCATTAAACTGCTTAAAATCTGAAAGCTGTAGGTTAACAAGCTGGAATACTGTCCCACGTCAAGGTCAAGCCCTCTTGATGTAATAATGGTATAAGAGCCGAAGGACATAACGAAGATCGTTACGGTATAAAGGCAGAATTGCATTAACGGATTGTTAAAAGCCAAAATCTTCTCCGCCTTTGTAAAATCATTGGCAACATCCGCAGCAGCCGCTTCAAATTTCTTCTTTTCATATTCTTCTCTTACATAGGATTTTACCACTCTCATCCCTTTTACATTCTCTTGGATGGAATTGTTCAAGGTATCGTATTTTTTGAATACCCGTTTGAATAAAGGCATTACGGTTTTAATAACAAGGGCCAGCCCAATCCCCAGAACAGGAATCACAAATAAAAATATAAATGCCATCTTCCCACCCATTACAAAGGCCATGGTAAAGGAAAAGACCAGCATCAGCGGAAATCTTACCGCGGTACGGATAATCATCATGTAGGCATTCTGAACATTGGATACATCCGTGGTCAGCCTGGTTACTAAGGATGAGGTGGAAAAGTTATCGATATTTTCAAAGGAATAGGTTTGTATCTTATAAAAGATATCCTTTCTCAAGTTCCTGCCAAACCCGGAGGACGCCGTCGCACAGGCATTTCCCGCCAGAACGCCAAAGGTAAGGGAAAGAGCCGCTAATACTACCAGGACTAACCCGTACCATAAAATCACACGCAGCTCGCACCCCGCTTTAATCTCATTCACCAGCAAAGCAATAATAAAAGGAATGGTAACCTCTATTAACACTTCAAATGCAATTAGAACAGGGGTCATAATGGATGCCTTTTTAAATTCCCGTATACTCTTAGCAAGTACCTTATACATGGATCGATTCATCTCCTTTATATGTTTCCGGCATCAAATACATAAATGAAAGAAAGCAAAAAAGCGTAAGTAGATTGTAAAATCCGGGCTTACGCAAAAGAATAGCTTAAGATGCCACTTCATGCTATTTTACTATATAAACTTTTATATTTCAATAAGAATATCCTACAGAAATTGACCAGAAATTGGCTATTCTCCTTAATCCCTGATGCGAAGGGGAAAAGCAGGGTCATAAACAGAATTTATTTTTAAGGCATAAGAAGTTTTATCCGCAATGTCCTGATCCGTGACATAATGAATATCCAAAAGCCCATTGGACTGATATCCGGTTTTCAAATAATTCATTTGCGATAAAGCCATGCTCCAGCCCTCAAGCCAGTTAGCAAGCTGCTCCTTCTGCGCATCGTTGCCGTCAAAATGAAGAATCAGATCAATATCACTATTGCATCTGGCCGAACAGTTATTGGTACTTCCAAAGAGATAGATGCCCTTTACTCCATAAGCATGCATATCCATTCCCGCGGCTACCTGTTCCGCCATATAATGGCGCCATTTCCAGCCATAGTCTTCCTTATTATCTTCTATGCCCTCTGCTCCAGCCTGCTCAAATCCGGATATCTGCGCAGACCTGGAAGGGGAATCGAGATAGGCTATGGCTTTTTCCAGATCCGCATTCATTAAGACCACCAGCTCTTTATCGGAACAGGCTTCCTCTACCTGGATGACCCGAATCACACGGCTTAAATGGGCGTAGGACGGAAGCATCTCCTCCAGGAAATTTTTCTTATTGGAAAAGAAGGATTTATTAAAAATAATATGCTTATCTTCCGGATACAAGGGAAGGTACTTAATATTTTCTTCCACCAGATCCTGAAAAAAATGCGTACCAAAGGAAAGCTCCGGCTGGAACCTTGATTCCTTTGCTGCAATTTCAATGAGCATGGCTGTATTATTGATATCCGAGTAGGCAACAGGTACTCCCAGCTTAATGTCGCCGCGGCTCCCCCAGCGTCCCGGCCCCATTAAAATAAAGCTTTTCCGGGGAAGGATGCTGTTCAGATGGCTGACCGCATATGCCACATTCACTAAATCCTCCCGCTTCTCCAGCGCCGAGTATTGTGCCGGGTCCACATAGATTACCGTCTTGATCCCGGTAACCTTTCCGTTGGAAATAAACTTATCTGCCGTAAAAACTGTCTTATGGTAAGAAATGTCGGGAGGAATAGCAACGGGCTTATTATCATAATTCCTGCTTTGGGGACGGCATTGCAGCAGGTAAAGACTGTCGCCGTCACTGGCAAACTCGATGTCTACGGGATACCCCAGCTTCTCCTTCAGCAGAACCAGGACGGACTGGATCTGCTTTATCATGGAGGTGTTTCGGATCAGATGGTCAAAGGTGATGACCAGCTCGTCCGATTTGAAATTCGCCGTGAGAGAATTCACGCCAACCAGAATGTCCTCCTTCCTTATAGAAGCGACATAATTAATATGAGGTATCTGATTTCCGTATTCCTTGATCACCTGAGCAATGGGGAGGGTTAGAAAACGGTTATTTTCCACATCCAACACATCCATCTTCTGGGGTGAATACCTGACCAGATCTTCAGCCGAATGATTTACCGGAAGGTTTGGCTGTCCCGGAGAAATCAGAATCGGATAATCATCTCCAATTCGATCCACCGCTCTGGTTCCCAGCCCCATGACCATCCGCAGCAGCCCATCCTCCCTCTTGATTCTGGGGGACCAGCGAAGCTCATTATTGCTAAAGGCAACCCCGGCATAGAGGGGGAAGAAATAAGGCCCTACCCTGGTTCCCGCCACCTCCTGGATCATAATGCCCATATGCTCGGAACAGTCGATTAAATTGCGCTCCTTCCGGTATTGGATGGAATCCGGGTTAAACAAGGACGCATAGACCTCCAGGATGCTTTCCGCCAGCTGCTGAAGTCTCTGGGCCTTTGTACCTGTGTTGGTGATAAAAAGGCTTTTATATTTCCCGGAAAAGGAAGTGTCCACCTGATCCTCCAATACACTGGAGGATCGGACAATCAGAGGCTTCCCCTCGCAGCTGTCCAGTATTTGTCCCAGCTCGTTTAAAATGTAAGAGGAAAACTTAGAATTCTTCATCATTTGAATAATCCGTGGGTAGCTGGTCCGTATCTCAAGAATATCCCGGTATTTATGCTCGTTCAGTTCATCCAGGCCGTTCCGCTCAATGAGATTGGATAACTCATCGGAGGTAATATACCAGGTCTTAGGAGCCTTGATCTTGGAAAACTCCGGATTATCCTTACTATGGGCGGATATAATCTGATTGGCAATAAAGAAGCCCGTGCCCTTGCCTCCTATTTTTCCGATGCTTTTGGGAGAACAGACCACATTATCAAGAAGATTGCAGAGTGCTTCGATGGATATGTATTTTTGCGCATTGGCCACCATGGTTGGTTTATCGGTGAGAAATCTCTGTATTAATTCCACCGTCAGCCATCGTTTCGTAGCCTCACTCACCATTTCATTGCCTTTGACGGCATTCATATACTGGGACAGCGCATGGGTAATATCCTTTAAATCCGCATCCTTCTTATCGATTTTTTTAATAAGCTCATAGGTTTTCCCCTGATAAATCCATAAGCTGATGTAATTATAAATCGACGCATCTTCCAGACAGGAGCCGGCATAGCAAAACAGAAGCTGGCTCAATCGGGTAACGTCAAAGGCAGGCAGGGTTTCCAGAGGGAAATTAATCTCACCCTGGATTCTGTATTTCTTCCAGTCCATCCGGTCAAAAATATCGTCCACCAGACTGGGACTGGTTGCGGCAAGGAGGGCAAGCATCTTTTCACACACATAGAGGAGCATATCCCGGTTTGTATTCTGCAGCAAGGTGATAATGGCTTCCCAATCCCCGCGAAACCGGTTCTTCGGCTGAAAGTTTACCTTAAAAAGCCTCTCCGCAATGCGGTTGGCAATGGTATCTAACAGCTTCTGTTCTTCCGGAAGAAAGATACGCTCTTTATTATGGAAGATATGCTTCGGATACATTGCCTTAATCCATCCCCGGGTTACTCCGTTGAGCACAATTTCGGACTGCAGGGTATCGCCGTCTGCCATGACGGGCTTCGCCGCATACATCTGACCATCCAGCATAATGTATACCGAGCAGTCCTTATAGTCATGAAAGCCCACCGAGGTTACTTCCGCGATTTTAAATAAACTGTCCGAAAGGGAAGGGGCGGCCAGAGCTTCATCCACCAGGTAGAAACATTCCAGCTCCTTGGCTCTTTCTACCAGAACATCCATGTCTTGATCCTTAAATCGATTCATCTCCATTACCCCTTCACTTAAGAATAGAAAAGGACTATTACACCCATCCTCGAAGCTTTACTGCATCCGCCACACGATTAATGGCAATTACATATGCGGCATCCCGCATGTATAAGCCTTTTTCTGATGCAAGGCTATGTACCGCATGGAAGGCGCTGGTCATCTTGAAATCCAGCTTCTCCAGAACCTCCTCCTTCGGCCAGAAATAGTTCATATTGCATTGGATTTGCTCAAAATAGCTGCAGGTAACGCCGCCGGCATTGCATAAGAAATCAGGAATCAGATAAATATTTCTTGCTTTAATCAATTCATCCGCATCCGGTGTGGTCGGACCGTTGGCGCCTTCGCATATTACCTTTACCTTGCTGCTGATTCGGTCAAAGGCCGCCGGTGTAATCTGATTCTCCAAGGCACAGGGAAGAAGAATATCCACCTCCTGGGCAATCCAGTCCTCACCGGGAAGAACCTCACATCCAAGCTCCCGGGCCTTCTCTTTATCAATGGTTCCATAGCTGTCCTTGATGCTGACCATCTCTTCGATATCAAGCCCCTGGAGCTTTCGGAAGGTGTAGGATTTCTTATCCTTATTGTCCCAGCAGGAAACAGCCACAAGCTTGCCGCCCAGGCTGGTATAAAGGCGTGCCGCGTATTCCGCGACATTACCGAAGCCCTGAATGCTGGCTGTGCTGGTTGTTATGTCAATATTCAGTGCCTTCAAGGCCTCTCTTAAGGTATAAACCACGCCATAGCCAGTGGCTTCCTTACGTCCCAGAGAACCGCCCATTCCCACCGGCTTGCCGGTGATGGCTCCCGGATAATGTCCGCCGTGAATCGCTTCGTATTCATCCATCATCCAGAGCATATGCTGCCCATTGGTCATAACGTCCGGTGCGGGTACATCGGAGATGGGTCCCATGTTTCTGGAAAGCTGTCTGATATAACCGCGGCATAATCTCTCCTGCTCACCCAAGGAAAGATTATGGGGGTCACAAATCACGCCGCCCTTCCCTCCTCCCAGAGGAATATCTACTACCGCGCATTTCCATGTCATCCACATGGAAAGTGCCTTGATGGTATCAACAGTTTCCTGGGGATGGAAGCGAATTCCTCCCTTTGCCGGTCCCCTGGCATCATTATGCTGAATACGGTAACCATTAAATACCTTTGTCGATCCGTCATCCATCCTTACCGGAATTGTGAAATGATATTCACGGCTGGGCTGACGAAGCAATTGACGGGTTGCCTGATCCAAATCAAGCTTGTCCGCTACATTGTCAAATTGAAGCTGTGCTGTTTCATACGGATTGTAAGAATTTTGTCCCATAGTATCTCCTTGTCCAGATTGTTAATCTTTTATCAATCGTAAGTGCGGCCTTGCTCTCGTCTTCGATGATATATAAAGATTATACCTCAAATATTTCTAATGTCAACGGCTTCCAGTAAGCTTTTTCCGCAAACAAATTTTACGGGTCAAAACCAGCGCTCTCCACTGATTTTGACCCGCGGTCAATTCCTGTTTTTTCCTTGCCATATGATATGGAGGAGCTCTTACCTCTGCCTATTTCCTCTTCCGGGAGCAAATGACACTCTGAAGTACAATAAAGAAACAGAGCATCGCTGCGCGTGTGATCTGCGGCCACCATGGATCCTGGCTTCCGATTGCGGTGACCACCAGCAATACGATCCCGCTTGCCAATACGCCGAATAAAGTGCCGAAGATATTACCCACACCGCCGGTAAGCAGGGTTCCTCCAATAATGGATGCGGCAATCGCGTCCATCTCAAGCCCCGTCGCCTGCTGAACCGAGCCGGACCGGGTGTGGAAAAGGTACAGGAACCCGCCGATCCCTGCCAGCAGACCGCAGAGCAAATGAGCATAAAACTTAGTTCTTCTGATGTTTATCCCTAACATCAGGGCGCTTTGGGAGTTCCCGCCCACAGCGTAGAAGCTGCGTCCCAGCTTCGTCTTCTTCAGCAGCCAAAACATGAAGCAGACAATAATCAGCGCTACCACAACGCCGTATTCCAGCTTTGACTGAATTAAAATTCCCTTCTTATTGATATCGCCTAGAAAAGGGATCATGATCCGTGCACCCGATAGCTTCTCAAAACCCGCATTATCAACCTGTATCTGATTGACTTCGATCAGGGCAACCAGCCCCCGGCCCAGGAACATGCCTGCCAGGGTAACGATAAAGGGCTGCATCTCCAGATACGCGACAAGAAATCCCTGAACCGCACCAAATAAGAGGCCAATTGCCAGAGCCAGCATAAGGGCTGTAAAAAAGTTAAAGCCATAATTGTTAAGGCAAACGATACAAGCCGTACAAATAAGTGCGGTGGAACCGCCTACGGAGATATCAATGCTGCCGGTTATCATAACGACCGAAAGTCCGCAGGCAATGACGATCAGCGCGGCATTTTCGTTGAAGAGGTTAAAAAACATCTGAATTTTGCTGAACCCTTTATCTCCAAGGAAGAGAATGGAGAGCACATAGATTGCAATAAACAGTGAAATTGTAATGGTCAGCAGGAAGGCGGTATCCGTCAGAGGCTCCCTGCGCTTTAACCTGCTCTGAACAACTCCGGCAGCCTTGTTTCCTTGCACTTTATTTCCTCCAGCCTTATTTAAATTCCGCATCTAGCCCCGCTCCTTTCCGTTATCCGCAGCCCGTTTTGAAGTTATCATCTTGTTGCTGAACAGACTTTTGACCATCGGTGTCTGGATTGCCACAAGCACAATGATAATAACCGCTTTGAAGACAGGCACGGCGTTAGTGTTGACATTCAGGGTAGTCAGCATTGAGGTCAGAGTCTGGATGGTATAGGCTCCGATAATCGAGCCTGCCATATTAAATTTGCCGCCGCCAAGAGAATTGCCTCCAAGGGCGACTGCCAATATCACATCCATTTCAATGCTGGGCACGATGGTGTACGGATTCACCGTCTGCACCCTGCTGGACTGAACGAAACCGGCGATCCCGACGCAAAAGCCCAAAATGACGAAGGTCAAAAACTTAATCAGCGAGGGATTAAGCCCGTTCAGACTTGAGGATTTATCATTCATGCCCACCGCCTTGGTGTACAGACCAAGATTCGTTTTCTTCAGCGCGAGATAGGTAACTCCAATAACGGCAATCGTAATGAGGATCGGCACCGGAATTGGGAAGCCCGGAATAAAGTTGCCGTAATACCGGAAGGAACTGGCCGCTTTGGGTTTCAGTCCTCCCATGGCCATGGAGCCGATGGACCGGCCTGCTGTGAAGAGTATGAGGGTTGCTACCATGGGCTGTATATTGAATTTTGAAACAAGAATGCCGTTAAAAGCTCCGCAGGCCATTCCGGCAAGACAGCCCAGTAAGAGGGCAACGATGACCGGTGCATGCAACTGGGCAGGCTGTGTTTCCGTCCCGCAAAGAACCCGCATAATTACCCCGCCGACGATGGCGACTGTAGCGCCTATGCTGATGTCCTGTCCTCTGGAGGATGCCGTAACGAGGGTCATTCCAATGGCAAGTATGACCAGCTCCGTGGCGTTATTCAGAATATTGACCAAATTTCCTACCAGGACAGGGTTCCCCAAGCTGTCCCTGCCAAAGCTGATTTTTAGAAAGCCTGGATTAATGAATATATTAATCAATAAAAGAAAGGCAAGAAACACAATGGGGATAAATAATCGATGCCTGGTCAATGCTTTAAGAACCGATGCAGAGCGGCCTGTATCAGATGGATTACTGTTTCTGCTCATTTTGACTTACTCCCCCCGCTATCGTATACATTATTTTATCCTGGGTCATATCCTCACCCTTTAACTCTCCCACCACATACAGGTCACGCATAATAATCAGCCTGGAACAGGTGCGCAGCATTTCCTCAATCTCAGAGGAAATAAATGTGATGCTCATCCCCTCGGCGGCAAGCCTCAGCACCAGTTTTTGAATTTCCACCTTTGTGCCGATATCAATTCCCCGGGTAGGCTCGTCAAGAATAAGATAATCAGGATGCGTCAGCAGCCAACGGGCCAGAATCACCTTCTGCTGATTCCCCCCGGATAAGGAATGGATGGGAGTATCTGCCGAAGCTGTTTTTATGCCCAGCAGGCTGATATATTCATCGGCAAAGGCCTGGGCCTGGGCCTTGGTAAAGGGCCGGAAAAAGCCTCTCATGACCTGGAGCGCCAGAATGATATTATCACGGACGGATAAATCGCCAATAATTCCGTCCCGCTTCCGGTCCTCGGAAAGATATCCGACTCCTTTCTTCATGGCCTTGACCGGTGAGGTTATATTCACATTCTTTCCTTTGATTTTTAAGGTACCTTTTACAATCCGGTCTGCTCCGAAGATTGCACGTACGCACTCGCTGCGTCCTGACCCCAGCAGCCCGGCAAAGCCCGTTACCTCACCCTTGTACGCAGTAAAACGGAACGGCTTGATTCCTGATGTGCTTGAAAGCCCTTCCGCTTCGATTACAGCTTCCTTCAAGTCACCAATGCCCTGCTGCTCCTCATTATGTATCTCAGCCAGCTCGCCAAGCTCCTTGCCCATCATTTTGGCCACAAGCTCCACCCTGGGTAAGTCCTTAATCTCATATTCTCCCACCAGCTCGCCATTGCGCAAAACTGTAATTTTGTCGCACAGCTCATACACCTGATCAAGGAAATGGGTGACAAATATAATACCTACCCCTCTGGATTTGAGTTCACGCATCAATGTAAAGAGCTTGGCAACCTCCTGTTCATCCAGGGATGAGGTGGGCTCGTCAAGGATCAGCACCTTACAATCCATATCAACCGCCCGGGCAATCGCCACCATTTGCTGAACCGCTATGGAACAGTTGGACAATTGCTGCGTCGGATTAACCGGTATCCCAAGACCCTCCAGAATGCTTTCCGCCCTCTTGTTACGCTCCTTCCAATTCACAATGAAATCATTGGTTCTGCCTATAAACAGATTTTCAGCCACCGTCAGATTCGGACACAAGGTGATCTCCTGGTACACGGTGCTTATCCCAAGCTTCTGGGCCTCCTGGGGAGATTTGATCGAAATCGGCTTTTGAATTCCTTTCATATAGATTTCCCCGGCATCCTTAGGGTATACTCCCGTCAAAACCTTAATTAAGGTTGACTTTCCGGCGCCGTTTTCTCCCATCAGAGCGTGGATCTCGCCCTCACGTAAAGTGAAATTTACATTCTGTAAGGCCCGTACGCCGGGAAAGCTTTTGTAAATGCCCCGCATTGTAAGTACTGCATTCTGCATAGTAATATTATCAAACCTCCATTCAGGTATGATGTTACAGCATAGCCTGCGCGGGAAGGAGAAACTCGCTCTCCTCCCTGCCGCAGAACCTGCTGTAACGATATGATAAATGCGCGGTGCTGGAATTGGGGATCAATATCCGCTTACTCGGCGCCGCGCATTTTAAACAATAACTTAAGGATTAATAAGAACGTGCATCAACAATCTCTTTTGTGATGGTTTCACAGTCAAACATTTCCTCATCAACATAGGCATCCTTCTCGACCTTCTCTCCGGATTCAAGCTTATTGATAAGGGTTACAATACGGGGACCATGAAGAGGATTGCATTCTACATCAAGGTTGAACTGGCCTGCGAGAACCTTCTCCAGCGCCCATTTGTTGGCATCAAAGGCAATAACCTTTACCTTGCCGTCCTTGCCGTATGTAATACCGGCGGCATCCATGGCGTCACAGGCGCCGCGGGCCATATTGTCATTCTCAGCATAAACAACATTGAATTCCGTTCCGGCAGCGATCAGATCAGCAACCGCCTGCTTTGCAAGAGTTTCGTCCCAGCCCTTCATATTCTGGTTGAATACGATCTCCCAGCCGTTTTCCTTAGCGCCGTCTTCAATTGCCTTGGAGCGGCCCAGCTGAGCGGAGGAGCCTGTGTCACCGCCGAGAACGACGATCTTGCAATTGTCAATTGCCTGCTTCTTAAGCCAGTCCACAGCCTTTTTCCCTTCGGCCTCGAAATCGGAGCACACCATTGCGGTGTAGAGATCCTCCGGCAGCTCAAGCTTACGGTCAGCCATAATCAGGGGAATGCCCGCTTCCTTGGCAGCCTTTGCCACATCCTCCCAGCCTGCGGATTGAAGTCCTAAGACAACCAGATAGTCAACCTCTTCCTGAATGAGCTGTTGTGCCTGGGAAATCTGCTTTGCATGGTCACCCTCACCAAAGACCATCTTTGTCTCAAAGCCCGCTTTCTGGAACGCCTCATTGAAGGATTTTGTGTTTGCCGTACGCCAGTCCGACTCGTTGGCGTTGGTCTGCACAACACCAACCACCACTTTTTTGCTGCTTGATTTTCCCGAAGTCTCGCTGCCTTTGCTGCCGCAGGCCGCAAGGGAGAACACCAGTGCAAATACCAGAACCAATGAAATCAATTTCTTCATAGATATCTCCTCCATTTTCAACTCAGAATACTGAGTTTTCTTTTTTTGTAAGCACAAGTATATTCGACTTACCGGAATAAAAATACGGAGATTTTTCCTGAGTTTGTATTTATTTTTCCTGTACTTCCACTTTTGTTGTTTTATGGTTAAGATTTCTATGAATTTTGTTTGTTTTTTTCCTAATAGCTCCGTCCGATACGGTCTGCGGCGGCATTTTCCGCTTCAAAGACCTTTTCCTCCACATAGGATATTTTATCAACCGTTTCTCCCTTTTCCAGACGTTCGATGATCTCTGCGATCAGCGGCCCCTGCAAGGGATTGCACTCGATATCCACATTGATCAGGCCCTGCTCCATCTTGTCAAAGGCCTCCGAAACCGCGTCAAAGGAAATGACCGTGATATCCCCGTTCACCCCGCAGGTTAATCCAGCCTCCTGGATTGCCTCTATTGCGCCGAAGGTCATATTGTCATTCTGGGAAACCAGCACATCAATATCCTCAAACTCCTGCAGATATTTTACCATGACCTCCTTGCCCTTTGCTTTTGTAAAATCACCGCTTTCCTGGGCAAGGATCTTCCAGTTGCCGTGCCGGTCCGCTACTTCCTGAAAGCCCTTTGACCGTCCAATCTGGGCCGTTGAATCTAAGGTGCCCTCCAGTATGACAATATTGACATCATCCGAACCATCTCCGCTTTTTGTATCCAGATATTGCTCCAGCCATTGCCCGGCTTTTTGCCCTTCTTCATACTTATCCGTGCCCACGCTTGCGATATAATGGCTGTCGTCACTGGTATCGATCATACGGTCTACAAGGATGACCGGAATACCGGCCTCCTTGGCTTCCTGCAGCACCGTATCCCATCCGGTCTCTGTCACCGGTGCGATTACAATATAATCCACCTCCTGGAAGATAAAGCTCCGCACATCCTTAATCTGGTTCTCCAGCCTCTGTCTTCCGTTGCTGAAGATTAGAGAGAAGCCATTTTCTTCTGTGAGCGCGTTCTGGATGGATTTCGTATTTGCCGTACGCCAGTCGGATTCTGAACCGAGCTGTGAAAAACCAACTACAATCAAATCCGAGGCCATATCCTCTGAATTGTCATTTTCATTATACTGTTGGATTTTTACAGGTCTTAAGCTGCAATTTACAAGGACAATCGGAATCGCCAGAAAAACCACTAAGATAATGATAAGTTTTTTATTCATATTCCTCCTCGCTCCCCTGGCAGACGCACCGGTATCCTTACGGTTAGAACGGTACCCTCTCCCTTTTTACTGTGGATATCCAGGCCGTAGTCACTGCCATAATTCAGCTTAATCCGTTTGTTGACATTAGCCAGTCCAAACCCGGCGCTCTGCTCGCAGCCCGGCAGTTCCACTGCCTTTCTCAGCTCCTTCAGCTTCTCTTCCTCCATCCCCACTCCGTTATCAATTACCCGGAAATAGATGTCCTCGCCCAGCCGTTCTCCGGTCACTGTTATTTTTCCTCTGGCCCTTAACATTTTAATTCCATGATACAAGGAATTCTCAACCAGGGGCTGCAGGGTCAGCTTCAATATCTGATATTGATACAGCTCCTCCGGGACCACAATTTCATAATCCAGAATATCACAATAACGTGACTGCTGTATCTGCAGATAGCTTTTGATATGTATTTCCTCTTCCCGGATCGATATGAAGTCCCTTCCCTTGCTCACCGCGATCCGGAAAAACTCAGACAGGGATACCACGATATCAATCGCCTCTTTATTCTTGTTTCCCTCGATCAGCCAGATAATCGTATCCAGGGTATTATACAGAAAATGAGGATTAATCTGCGCCTGTAAAAGCTTTGATTCCATATTTCTCAGATTTTCCTGTTCCTGCCTTATGCTGTTCACCTGCTGTTCCAATTTCATGGCCATGTCATTGAAGCTGTCGGATAACACGGATAGTTCATCGTGATTCTCACAGGAGGTCCGTGTCGTAAAATCGCCTTTTGCCACCAGGGCAGTCTTTTCACAAAGCATCCTTATGGGCTTCGTGATGCTGTCCGTTAATATGATATTCATGAGAAAGGAGGCGATCATAATGGATGCCAGGGCCACGATCATGGTAAAAATCACTTTTGCCACCTGTTCATTCAGGCTCTGGCGGATCGCTTCAAAATTCTGGGTTTCGTAATAGATATAATACTGGATCTCTTCCTGAAACAGCTCCGTCAGAATATAGATGTCCGATTCCAGCATTGCGATATTTTCCTCATAATGACCGGTTTGCTCCAGATTATCCCGTATTTCGTTGATCCTGTCCTCCAGGGTATCGAGGTTAAGCAGGATGCGTTTAATCCAGCCCAGGCTCTCCCGGCTGGTGGTTATCTCCCGCAGCTTGGAAAAATTGATTCTCGCCGCTGCAATGAGGTCATACGGATTCTTCAGATCGTTATTATTATCAATGGATTCGAAAGTTTCTGCTTCCACCACAATCTTATACATGCTTTCGTCCATCTCTTCCTTGAAATTGAGATTATAATTATTAGCTTCCGTGATCCTGCGCACAATGGTATCATATGCCGTGCTGTAATTATGCAGAGCCGTAATCTGGTATACGGAGAGAATAATCATCGGAATGATGATGATGGCAGCTACCAGGATAAGCTTTAACCGCAGCGGGTATTTAATTTGTTTTTCATTCGTCATCATCCTTCACCATTCCCCTGCATCGGTATTCCGACGGTGTGCAATTCTGTGTCTTTTTAAAAATATAGCTGAAATAATGGGAATCCAGATAGCCAACTGAAAATCCGATCTCTGTTATCTTCTTCCCCGTACATCTTAAATATTCCTTTGCTTTTTCCATGCGGATATCCGTAAGATACTCGATAAAGGTCATCCCGGTTTCCTGGTTGAACAGGGAGCTGAAATAGTTGGGGCTGATATTCACCTTTGACGCCACCTTATCCAGGGTAAGATCACTCATGGAGTATTTTTGATGGATGTATTCCTTGGCTTTTTCTATGAGTCCGGCATATTTTTTCTGACTGCTCCGGTTCCGCAGATCGATTGCTTCCTTCAGGATGGTCTTATAAAATTTACAGCAATCCTCTTTGCTGGTAAGCTGTTCGTTAATATCCCTGCTATTCTTAAAACTGTTATCGATCTTTTCCTTTGAGTACTCCAGCTCCTTCAGGAATTTCATGATAGCGGAGTATCCGTCCATCATGATATACTGCCGGAAAAGGGCCGAGCTCATTGCATTGGCATCCAGTCCTTCAAAATACTGATCCACAAATTCATCCACGTCCTGCAGGGTGCCCCTCTTTAAGAAATCATCCAGGAGGCTGCGATCCAGCTTCTCCAGATTCAGCTCCCTGACATTGCTCCATTTTCCTATCTGGTCCTTTATATTGCGCACATCGCTGTAGAATAAGAACTGATCTCCCCGTTCAAAATAACGCGGGGAAAAAGCCCGGTTGGCATCAAGAAAGGATTGACGCAGGTCTCGGACACGATGAACGACTCTCCCGATTCCCCCAAAATAATGTACCTTGCCGCCGCTGATCTCTCTTAACAGCTTGCATAATTCCCGGGTCAGCGCTTCAATCTGTTCTTCATTTTCCCCCAGGAGGATAAATGCCCAGCCATCCATACTGCGCTCAAAAACCTTTATGCCGGAATACTCCCTTAAGACCTCCTGCATTCTTCCTTCGCATTGTACTACTTCATTGGAGTACTCATACATGTCTTCCTGGGCTTTAAACTGAAACAGCATTATGCGGAAGGCACTTGCCACCATATTGATTCCCAGCTCCTCTTCCTGCTGAATGATCTGGGAAAGGGTCATATTTCCGCTGACCAATGCATTAAAAAAATCCTTTCTTTTTTTACCCTGCTGCTGATAGATCAAAAGCTGGTACTCCTCCAGTATCTGTTGGTCTTTCCTCTCCTTTTCAATCACTGCCGCCGCATTCTTAACCGCTGTCATCAGCTTATCTGATGTGACCGGCTTCAGAAGATATTCGGTAATGCCGATATCAATGGCCTGCTGGGCATAACCGAAATCACTGTAGCCGCTGATGATGATTATTTTTAACTGGGGAAGCTCCTTCTTTAGCAGCTTACTTAATTCCAGGCCGTTCATAAACGGCATTTTAATATCCGTGATCAGAATATCCGGCTGCTCTCTTAATATCATAGGATAAGCCAATTCGCCGTCGCTTTCATCTCCGACGATGCGAAAGCCTTCCTCTTCCCAATGTATATTGTTCTTGATGCCTTCCCTTACCACAAACTCATCTTCTACCAAAAAAACCTTATACATATTACCCCCTGAACACCATTCCTTTATTTTTATATCTCTGCTCCATGATGCCTCTGTCCCATGCGGCCTCTATCCCATACAGCCTCTATTCCATGCAGCCTCTATCTCATACAACCCCTATGCGTTATCCAATTGAAACTTCTCAACAATGTCCTTCAGACGTCTGGCACTATCCATGCTCTTTTCTGCCAGTACATTGGTTTCATTGGACATATTCACAACACCGGAGGTCTTTTCTGCGATGTCCGTAACGCCGGATGCGGTCTGCTCCATGATTGTATTGATGCCTGCAGCGGATTCCGTCATCTGCAATGTGATTGTATTAAGCGCTTCCATCGCTTCATTGATGGTCAGAAGCATATCCTTGATTGCCTGGGCATCCTTGCCGTATTGGCCGCTGGTAACAACAATTTCCTTCAGCTCTTCGATGGCGGTGCCTTCGATAAAGCGGATGGACTGACCGAGACAGTCTGCAAGACCCTCTACCGCCAAAATCGTCTGCTTGATAATGCTCTCTATTTCATCCGCCGTCTTACTGACCGTGTTGGATAACTGGCGGATCTCTGTTGCAACAACAGCGAAGCCTTTTCCATGCTCGCCCGCTCTCGCCGCTTCGATGGACGCATTTAATGACAGGAGGTTCGTCCGGCTGGCCACCTCTTTAATGATATTGGTCAGCTCGTCAATCTTGTTAATCCCTTCCGCCTGTAACAAAGCGGCGTCGGACTTTTCTTTGACCTCGTTAAAGAGTACATTCGCATGTTCTGTTTTCTTGGTATTAGAGGACCTTACGATATCGGCTCTCTCCCGGATCTCCTCCGCAAGCTCCTTACCGGCTGAGGACTTTTCCGTCACCTCGCTGATACTATGGGAGATGCTGAAGATATCCTCTTTGATTCCTTCTATTGTCGCAGAAGCCTCTTCCATGCTCGCTGCCAGCTCCTGGGTTGTAGAGGAGTTGTCCTCACAGCTTGCATAGGTCTGATGCGCGATTCCTTCCAGCTTCTCGGCATTCTCATTGATCATCCGGAAGGTATCATAAATCTCCTTCATGAATTTATTGAGATTGCTGCGCATCTCTTCTATTCCGTTATTCATGACACCGATCTCATCGATACGCTTGGCCAGCTTGATATCCCCTTCCCCTTTAGTTAAATCCAGCCGGGCAAATTTATTAATCTTATGGGTCAGCTTTTTAATGGGTTTTATGATGATGCCGGAAATATATTGGCCGGTAACCAGGCTTACTAAAATGAAGACTGCGGCAAGGAGTAAGTTCAGCTTCGTCATTCTGTTGCTCTCTGCGAAGAAATCACTTTTTACCGCATAAATGCCCACACTCCAGCCGGGGGTATTCTGTATCGGGGTATAGCCGATATAGATTGTCTCACCGGTCTTCTTATCCACATAGCTCCCAATATCCATCTGCCCCGGCTCCATAGCAACCATATGATCATAAATCGCTTTCAAATCGTCGGGAACATTATTTTTATCAAAGGTCTCCGGCGTATTAATCCCGGAAGCCTCTTTATTGTCAAATATTGTGATGATTTCGGCCTCCTTATTCATAATGAACGCACGGCCATGCTCTCCGATTTCAATTTTGCTGACCATATCCCCTAAGGTATCACGTCCCGAATCCGCTAATACCACCCCCTGAAGAGAGCCGCTGGGCAGGGCATTCTTGATGACATGCACCGCTATTTGAAAGGTGTATTTCCTGGTCTCAGAGGCTTCCTCCTCCAGAATTGCATCCGATACGGCCGCTCCATTTTTTACAGCCTCCTGAAATAGCTCCAGCTTCGAATAATCCTTCTTGTCAAAAAGCTCACTTCCATTGGCATCTAAAAATCTGATTTTAGAGAAATCATATCTTGCCTGGGTGAAGGAAAGGGTATCCTTTCTATCCTGTTCCGTCATTTCTTCACGGCATAAGGAATTCCCCACGGCACGGGCCTCGTTTATGTAATACTTCATCTGTGTCTCAATCTGCAGGGCTGTCTCCTGTACCATGTCAAACAAGGATGATTTCAGAACATAATCCGTGCTTTGATTCATGGATCTCAGAGCAATACCGCTCTGCACCACCGTCAGGACTACGACAAACAGCACGATTGATAAAGCAATCTGCAAACCTAATAACCTTTTACGGATAAAATGCTTCTTTTCTTTCTTACTCCCCATTTGATTTCTTGATTTCTTTCCTTTTCCCATTAGATAACCTCCTTCTCATTTGCTTTTCCCCAATTTGTTGATCAATTCTTTAAATGCAGCATAATTAACGATATCCGCGTTTCCTTCACTCCCCTCCCCTGCGGGCGCACTTTCAAGATGCTGCACCTTTCCGATGCTGCACCCGATCCATTTTTATATCCATATATTGCGCTTTAAACTAAAACAGAATCGCATAAAAGGCACTTGCTGCCATATTGATCCCAAGTTACTTTTTCTGCTCTATTATTTATGAAAGCGATAATTTCCGTTCCTGTTCAATCACTGCGATTGAATTTTTCATCGCTGCCATAAGCCTATTTACTGCAACCGGTTTCACAAAATATTCATAGATTCTTATGTCCATAGCCTGCTGTACCACCTAACTGAAATCACTATAGCCGCTGATTATGATTCTTTTCATCTACAGCATTTCCTTCTTGATCAGTTTGCTTTATTCCAAGCTATATATATAGGGATCTTAATATCTGTTATTCAAGTATCCGGCTGTCCTCTTAACGTCACAGGATAAGCTATGCCACTGCAAATCCTTCCACTTCTTTAGTAAACTTATAATATCACAGTTTTTTCTAATATGCAAAAATATCTTTCTGTATCTATTTACGTTGGGCTATAAAATCATAATCCATCATCAGATACCTCGTCAAATGCAATGACCGCTTGAATTTAGTACTAATAAAATAGTTCTAATCATATTTTATAAAAGAAAGTCAGCAAGAACGAGGGAAAGACATTGGTAAAAGTAAAAGTTAATTTATGGCCGCTGATAAGCGATATAAATCTGCCCACCGTTTTAAAGACAGCTCTGCTGCCGGGCGATACAATAGAGAGATTGTTTATTGCAACTCAAGTGGGAGAGATTTTTTATATGGGAAACGGAGTGATAGAGACTTTTTTAGATATCCGCCCGCAGGTCCTTGAACTGGGTGCTTCCTCCGGCGGATATGATGAACGGGGATTGCTTGGACTAGCGTTTCACCCCGGTTTTTACTATAACGGCCTCTTTTATCTTCATTATTCGGTCGCCGGAACACAGGGTCCGGGTGCTCTTCCTGGCTCCTTTGAACCTAATCCCTGTGACCCCGCAACCTTAAATCTCAAATGGATTGATCGGGAAATTCAATATGATCATATTGATACCGTGGAGGAATGGATTTTACCATCAGATGCTCAACCTCAAAAACGAAGGACATTACTTAATATAAGAAGACCATTTTTAAACCACAATGGTGTTAATAGCTTAAACTTTTCTCCTGAAACAGGAAACCTTATTCTAACAACCGGCGATGGCGGATCAGGCTATGATCCCTTTAATTTAAGTCAGGATGATATGGAAATCGCCGGTAAAATAATTGAAATCAATATCACTGGAAATACATTTTATGATACTCCCCCCGTCGTCACACGTTTTGATGAGCTTCCCGCAGCCATTCAGGAAACGCTTAGGGTTATTGCCAAAGGGGTCCGCAATATACCGGGCATTTCTTTTCAAAGATTTTATAATCAGTATATCAAATATGTAGGAGATGTCGGACAGGATCTGGTCGAATCGATTTTTTCATTTATTAATTATAAAGCAATACCTGTTACTGAGCTCGTGCAATCTTCTTCCATGGAAACCGAGTCTGATCAAGAAGGACTTGTTAACTTTGGCTGGCGAGGATGGGAAGGTGCTTTTCCTACTTCGATCCTTCAAAGCTGCTCTGCCAATCCGGCTTTGAATGAGAAAATATTTGCTTATTATGAGGAAGCAGCAGAAATTTTCCCCCGGCGCCTTCCTCCTCTCATCAGCTATTTTCATGAAGATTCCCGACCCGATAAATTTGAAGCAACCGCACTTACCGGTGTCCATCCCTATATGGGGAGTGAAATTCCCGATTTAACGGGAAGCATTGTATTTACCGATCTGGCCCGGAATGAGGGATCTCCGTCGCCGGTTAGAGGTGTTCTGGCTTATACCCGGGCAAGAATTGATTGCAGACCCGAAGATTTTAGTGTTATTGAAACTGATTATGATTTTGGGTCTGAGGCAGCTTATTATGTCAGCTTGGGGGCTAATCTGGATCAGACCAAACTATATTTAGGGGTCTATGGCTCTACGAGAGTGGCTGATCTTAATCAGGGTACTATTTTTGAAATTGTTCCGTAATATTCCATTCAACCGCTGGCTATTCTGAATTCCAGGTATTCCTTTAAGGTAAGGGAAAGACCTGCGCCATGTTTTGCTTTAATACTTTTATGGGAATATCATTAAATGGGAAGTACAGAATTAAATGTACTTCCCGTAACTCTTGATGCCTGACTCTTGTTACATTTTTATTTATCTTTTAACAGGTTCTTATTTGTTTCATTTTAACTTCTATATGCTGTAACTAAATCCTCAAAATTCGATTGGGTTTTTCCATACCAATGAGTCTACCGGCCCTTCAAATTGTAATACTTGTGAGATATTCATCGATTTTCCTCCTCATAAATTCTATTATTTACATTATAGCTTAATGTAAATAAAGTGGGTAGTAAAAGTTTCTAAATCTTACATAATTTTTATTTTTTCCCTAAAAAACTGCCGGTCTGCCTCAATCTCCGCCGCAGGGTCCAGCTCTGGGCAAGAGTATGATAAGCAAAACCGGCAGCTTCCTAAAGCTGCTGTTCCATATAAGAAATCGTGTCTAAAAATACCCCGCTTTGGCAAACAAAGATATCACCCGCCCTACGCGGCGGCTTCGAACTGGCTGTTGTAAAGCTCGGCATAGAAGCTGCCCTTTTCCAACAGTTCCTTATGATTACCGCTTTCGATAATATCCCCATCCTTCATTACCAGAATCAGATCGGCATTTTTGATAGTGGACAGACGGTGGGCGATGACGAAGGAGGTGCGGCCTACCGTCAGCTTATCCATGGCCTCCTGAATCAGGATTTCCGTACGGGTGTCCACCGAGCTGGTGGCTTCGTCCAAAATCAGCATCGGAGCATTTTGAAGCATGGCCCTGGCAATGGTAACAAGCTGTTTCTGCCCTTGGGAAAGGTTGGCCTTATCGTTCAACGGCGTGTCATACCCCTGGGGCAGGGTTCGGATAAAGTGATGGAGTCCCACCGCTTTGCAGGCGGCAACCACCTGACTGTCTGTCACGCCCTCCTTGCAATAGACGATATTCTCCTTGACGGTGCCCTCAAAAAGCCAGGTATCCTGCAGCACCATACAGAACTGCTCATGTACATTCTCCCTGGGCACCTGGCTGATGGGGGTGCCGTCCAGAAGGATTTCACCGCTGTCCAGCTCATAAAAACGCATCAGCAGATTGACCATGGTTGTTTTTCCCGCACCGGTGGGGCCGACGATGGCAATCTTCTGCCCGGCTCCGATTTTAGCCGAAAAATCATGGATAATGGTTTTCTCAGGAGTATACCCAAATTTCACATGGCGAAATTCCACATCACCCTTCACATTGGCAAGTCGCTTTTCTTTTTGACTCTCATCTGACAGCTCTTCCTCTCCTAGGAATTCGAATACACGCTCACTGGCAGCTGCCGTTCTTTGAAGATTCTGAAAGGCTTGGGCGATTTGAGAAAGAGGCTGGGTGAACAGGCGGATATACATCATGAAGGCTACAATCACACCGAAGCGGATGGTTCCGTTCATTGCCAATGCCGCACCCACGACACAGACCGCTACATAGCCGAAGTTGCCGATAAATGACATGATGGGCATCATCAAGCCGGACATGAACTGACTCTTCCAGCCGCTTTCATACAGACTATCGTTCACCTCTTCAAAAAAGCCCTTGGCTTCCTTGCCGCCGTTATAAGCCTTTACCACATTATGGCCGGAATAAACCTCCTCCACATGACCATTGGCGACGCCTAACCCATCCTGCTGCTGAACAAAATATTTCTGTGATTTTGCCATGATAACGCCCATGAAAACAAACCCCAGGACGCTGGACCCAATAGCCGTCAGCGCCATGATCCAGTTATTATAAAACATCATAAATGCCGATCCTGCAAACATGGTGACGGAGGTCACCAGACTTCCGATGCTTTGGTTCATGGTCTGTCCGATGGTATCCACATCATTGGTTACCCGGCTGAGAACATCGCCATAGCTCACCCTGTCAAAATATTTTAAGGGAAGCCTGTTGATTTTCTGTGATATTCCGGTACGCATATTCCTGCTGAGCTTCTGTGTTACCGTTGTCATCATATAGCTTTGAATAAAGCTGAGCAGCGCCGAGCCGGCATAAAACATCACCAGCCAGAGGCCGATCCTTTTCACCGCGTCCAGGTCAATGGCTCCGGCAACCGGAACGCCGTTCACCAGCGCGGGCAGGCCCTTCATCATCTCGTTGGTCATTTCCTTCAGCTTATCCGGCCCCACAATCTGCAGCACTGTCCCGATTGCCGCCAGAACAAGGGCGATAACCACCGCAGGCAGATACCTTTTACAATAGGCGATCAGCTTGCCCCAGGTTCCCTTAAAATCCTTCGGCTTCTCAACGGCTCCGGGTCCCATCGGGCCGCCGGCCATGGGCCTTCTTCTCTCTCTTTGTTCACTCATGACGCAAGCTCCTCCTCACTTAACTGGCTTATGGCAATTTCTTTGTATACCTGGCAATTCTGCAGCAATTCCCTGTGCTTGCCCTTGCCCACAACCCTGCCTTCATCCAGCACAATAATCTGGTCGGCATCCATAATCGTACCGATCCGCTGGGCCACAATCATGCTGGTCACACCGGCAGTTTCTTTTTTCAGCTCGCTGCGCAAAATCCGGTCCGTCTTATAATCCAAGGCGGAAAAGGAATCGTCAAAAATATAGATTTCCGGTCTGCGGCAAACCGCACGGGCAATGGCAAGGCGCTGTTTCTGCCCGCCGGATACATTGGTGCCGCCCTGGGCGATATCCGCCTCATAGCCGCCCTCCATACTCTCCACAAAATCCGTACCCTGTGCGATGGCGACGGCTTTCTTTATTTCCTCCTCAGAAAAACCGGTTCCGCCGTTATCCCCGTATGCCACGTTAGAGGAAACCGAGCCTTTGAACAGAACCGCCTTCTGGGGCACATACCCGATTTTATTGTGCAGGGCTTCCTGGGTGTATTCCCTGATGTTCACACCGTCAATCAGAATCTCTCCCTCGGTCGCGTCAAAGAACCGCGGCACAAGATTGATCAGCGTTGACTTACCGCTTCCTGTAGAACCGATAAAGGCAATGGTTTCCCCCTGCTTCACGGTAAAGCTCACATCCTGCAGAACATAATCCGCCGCATCCGGGTATTTAAAGCCCACATGCCGGAAGGTAACCTCCCCCCTTAAACCGGGAACTCCTTCTGTCCGGGTTCCATCCAATATGGAAGGCTCCGTATCCAGCACTTCGTTAATACGCCTGGCGGAAACACTGGCACGGGGAAGCATAATGAAGATCATCACCAGCATCAGAAATGAACTAACAACCTGCATCGCATAGCTGGAAAACACCACCATATCAGAAAACACGGTGAGTTTATCCATCATTTGCGCCGCGTTAATAAGATAAGCTCCGATCCAATAAATCGCCAGGGAGAGCCCGCTCATAATCATCGTCATGACCGGCGACATGACCGCCATAGCCCGGCCCGTATATAATTGAGTATCGGTTAACTCCCCGTTGGCCTTCTCAAACTTCTTCTCCTGATAGCCCTCGGCGTTATAGGCACGCACCACGCGAAGCCCCGTCAGATTCTCACGGGTGACCCGGTTCATATTATCCGTCAGCAGCTGCATTTTCTTGAACTTTGGTATAACGAAGATCATGATAAACCCAACCATCACAACCATAACCGCAACCGCCGTGCCTGTGGCTATACTCCATTCAACGCCCTTCCCGGCGATTTTGGTGATCGCCCACACCACCATGATGGGCGCTTTGATAATCAGCATTAATCCCATGGTAATCAGCATTTGTACCTGGGTGATATCATTGGTAGAGCGGGTAATCAGGCTGTCCGTGGAAAAGCGGTTGATTTCCTCCATGGAGAAGGCTTCCACCTTACTAAAGAGCAGGCTGCGCAGACGTCTGGAAAATGCCGCGGCAATCCGCGCGGCAAAAAAGCCGACAATAATAGCTGCCGCCAGGCTACCAAGGGTACAGAGAAGCATTTTTCCTCCCGCAAGCCAGATATCGCCCATTGCACTGCCGGGTGTCTGCACCAGCATGGTGATTTCCGACATATACTCCGGTGATTTTAAATCCAGCCAGACCTGTACCACCACAAAAATCAAGCTGAACAATGCCATCAGCCATTCCCGGAATTTGAGATGTTTAAAAATTCTGATCATAAATATCCTCCTAGTTATCTGTGTTCATATTGAACGATGTTAGCTATGAAGCTTTTTGAATGCAGACCATATACCGTCTGCATTCTTTCTTCCACCCGTATTATTTAGCAGGAGCTTCCCATGATGATTGATTTCTGCAATTCATCGTGTCGGTTATGACACGCTCGGCAATTTCGGAAAAACGTGTTGTGAGGCGCACAAATTCTCCGGCATCCTCTTCCCCCATCTCCGTCAGTATCCGAATCATATCCCCCCGCATTTGCTGCAGGATTGCATGAATCCGCTTCCGCCCCTCTTCTGTAAGGGTAACCAGAATATAACGGCGGTTTCTGGTATCTATCTCACGGCGAATCTGCCCCTTCTTTTCCAGGGTTCCCAGAGCCGCAGAAATTCGGGCCGTGCTGCTGTTCAGCGCCTCACTCAGCTCGGACGGCAGCGCCGGAGCATCCTTCAGAAAAAGATACTTCAGAATGAATACCTCTCCCCTTCCGGAACGGTTAAACTCATCCATGACCTCTCTGCGGGAAAATAATTTTTCCAAAGCGTCAACCATTTCTTCTATGCGGCTCAATTCCTCCCTCTCTTTCCTCTTCCATAGCGATTTTCATCAATAGCTAACATTGTTAATAGTGTATGCTGTTTAATTTTATTTGTCAAGAGGATTTTTCTGTGTCATAATTTAACCCGATATTAATATCTGCCCAGAATCGTATCTTTCACGTCCCACCGCTGCGGGGCATAGGGGGTCTGATCCCCATAACCGACATCCACATAAGTCACCAGACGCAGGTAATCCGGTAATTCAAATCTTTTCTTCAGGCGCTCGCACATTGTTTCATTAAATGTCAGCCATACTCCCTCTAATCCTGCCGCATGGGCTGCCAGCACGATATTCTGACCGGCGGCTCCGGCATCCAGAAGCTGATTCCTCACCGGGGTAAAGGAGTTCGCGCGGTAACAGCGCATATCCTGCAAGATCACCAGATGCACCGGGCCGCCCGGCACATCACTTCCCCTGAATAAGCCCGGTTCGTTCTTATCACGGACAACAATATAACGGATGGACTGTATATTGCAGCCATGGGCCGCCCAGAGTCCCGCTTCCAATATCTTATCAATCAATTCATCGGGCACCTCCTGATCCTTGAATTCACGTACGGAACGCCGTTCCTTGACAATGGTAAAAAATGCACGTTCCATTTCCTCTGTTACCGGTGTCGGCTTAAATGGGCTTAAATCAACCTCTTCCCCTCTTATGAGTTTTTCTGCCGCTTCTACCAGAAAAGAAGCGTAACGATACTCCGGGAGGTCTTTTGACAGCCCTCTCTTTTCCCACAGCTCCAACAGACGTTTCGTGTAATCGGCCTGTCTTTCCCCTAACTTTTTATGACGGTAGGCAGTTGCATACACCTGGATTTCCAGTGTATGATGGGAGCGTTCCCTGACCCTTGCGCGAAACTCCACCTCATCCATCGTTAAAAACTCCTCGTCTGTCAAGCGCATATTGTTATTCCATATTTCCTTCGCCTCCTCAGCGGTAAGATAATCCATGCTTGTATCCCGAACCATATGCTTTCCTTCCTTTCCTGACCTTTTACAGGTCTCCGTAATAATCTGCCGGTATCTGCTTTCCGGTGTTGTTAATATCCATCATGATCTGTGCCGCGATGTCGAACAATGCTTTATCATTCCGATTTCTCCTCTGGGGATAGGGAATATCGTAGATCTTTTGTATCCGCCCCGGCCTGGTACTTAAGAGCACCACCCGATTTGCCAGAAAAACCGCTTCGTTGATATCATGGGTTACAAAGAAAATCGTCTTTCTTTCCTTCTCCCAAATCTGAATCAGCTCCTCCTGCAGGGTACATCTGGTTAGATGGTCCACCGCGCTGAAGGGTTCATCCATAAGCATAACCTTGGGTTCCATGGCAAGGGTCCTTGCAATTCCCACTCTCTGGCGCATACCGCCGGAGAGCTGGGAAGGGTACTTATGTTCAAAGCCGTTGAGATTTACCATGTTAATATATTTCCTTAACCGGTCTTTTTGCTGTTCCTTTGGCACATTGGCAATTTCCATTCCAAAGGCAATATTTTTCTGCACCACTCTCCAGGGAAAGAGCGAGGGATCCTGGAAAACCACCCCAATATCACGGCTGGCACCGTTCACCTTTTGTCCGTCAAGGAGGATTGTACCAACCGTCGCCTCAAGAAGTCCCGCCACAATTTCAAGCAGGGTCGACTTGCCGCAGCCGCTTGGGCCGACAACACAGACAAACTCGCCGTCCCTTACCGTAAGCTCAATATCTTGCAGGGCGTGTATTTCCTGATCATCTGCAGCGGTATAAACTTTAGAGACATGTTTCAGTTCAATCGTAGGCATGCTTTCTGTCCTCACTTACTTTTTCTCAGGATCTGTTAATCCAAGGGTATCCGCTGCAACCTGGGCAAATTGATTCGTATAGGTATCCGTGTAGTCTATACTTTCATCGACCCAACCATATTCCTTTAGATACCGAAAGGTTGTTTCCAGACGGTTTTCCGGAATGACGGGATAATCAAGCCATACATCAATCTCTGAGTTTACTGCTTTTTTCATTAATTCCGGAGTGGTGTTCATCTGCCCCGCTGCCCACTCGATAAACTCATCAAAGTATTCATGTTTCACTTTTTCGTGAACCTGATAATACGCCGTTATAAATCTCTGCAATTTTTCCGGTTCGTCTTCGATAATACGGTTGCTTGCGATAATCGTTCCCGTATAGTAGTCCGGAATGTAATCCCATGCCCTCCCCAAGATATGGCCGACTCCCTCTTCTTCTGCTAATACCGCAAAGGGATTGTGGATAATGGTGGCATCCACTTCACCTGACAGTAAGGTGGCATATGCATCCTGATAAGCACCATTGGCTACGAGGGTTGCTTCCTCCGCACTGATATTGTTCTTTTCCAGCATCTTTAGTACGGACAGTCTCATACCGCCCGCCGCGCTCTGCACGCCGATTGTCTTTCCCTTTAAGTCTTCAAAGCTTTGAATTTCATTGTCGGCAATCAGCCAAAAGCAGCCGGAGTACCTCCACATATTTCCCACCAGCTTTCCGGGCACTCCGTTATAGATACCCGGTATGTAGGTGCTTGGGTCACCGTCCGCAATATCAATCTCACCCCTCGTTATGAGGGACAGCACCCCAGCATTTCCGTCTGAATTCTGTACGTTTTCAAATTCAATGCCAAGCTCCTTATATAAGCCTTTTTGTATGGCAAAGTTATTTACCGCCCCGGTCATGCCCTGGGCAAAGCTGGAACGTAATACCAGCGTATCCGGTGATCCCGAAGGTATATTATTATCATTGCCAGCCGAGCTTTTGCATCCTGCCAGCATCCCTGCCATGATAATAAGTACTAAAATAAATGCTGCTTTTTTTCTGTCCATAGTTGTTCTCCTTATATTGGTTATCTGTTCCCATTATCTCCTTACTTTTTGTTGCTTTGTATTGCTTTACATTGCTTTTTGATACTTTTTATTGCTCTTCGTTACTATTCGTTATTCTTTATTGCTTTTTATTACTTTCCGTTGTTTCTCGTTGATCTTTATTGCTATTCGTTACTTTCTATTGTTTTACCTATCTTCCCTATACACGCCTCCACTTATGGCACACCATGTATTCAATAACGGAAACCAGCTTCACTAGCAGCACCGAAATAACCGTAACTATAATAATGACAAGAAACATAAGGGGTGTATTTAATAATGACTGTGCCTGGGAGAGCAAATAACCCAGTCCTGCCTTCGCCGCCTGCATCTCCGAGAACACCACACCGGTCAGCGCGGTAGCGATGGCAAGTCGTAAGCCGTTAAATATGGAGGGCAGCGCAGCCGGAATGATGACCTTAAATACGGTTTGAAAACGGTTCGCCCGGAATACCCTGGCGACCTTTAAGTATTCTGTTTTACACTGTTTGGCACCGGTCACCGTATTATACAGGATGGTAAATACCCCGAACAGAAAGATTAATATCACCTTCGATTTAAATCCGATACCAAACCAGAGAATCAACAGCGGAAGTATTGCTGTCTTTGGTACTGCCATGATTGCCGAACAAAACATATCCATGTACTCTTCCACCGGCGGAAACAGAACCCATATTAATCCGAAGAAGATTCCAACCGCCATCGCAAGCCCGTAACCAACGAAGACTTCCTCCATTGTGATTTTTAAGTGGGGAAGCAGGGTACCATCTAAAATCACATCCACACCCTTTTTTACAATTGAGGTTGGAGAAGCTAAAAATACCTTCTGCACTTTACCGCTATCCACCGCAAATTGCATGGAAAGCAGCAGCGCAGCGATGGTTGACCATTGTAATATTTGAATCCAGGGGCTTTTCTTTTTCCCTTTTTTTCTGATCCCTTTACCCTTTGGTGCCATAGGTGAACTCTCCTCTCCTCACTTTATCGCTTTCAAAGTATTCCCGTTGGCAGCTCTCGCCTTCTAAAATAACATTTTGGAGTATTCTGTGTGAAAGATGTCCCGTGAAATTCTCAATGGTGGTGGTATCAATAACATCACAATAAAAAGGGGCCAGCTCTTTAAACCAGGGGTATTTTCTTATGTATTCCCTCCAGATCTCCCCATATGGGCAATGGTCTTCTCCCCATTCCGGCACCCATCCCAAAAACGGTAAATCAATGACCTTCCTGAAATCCTCCACCGTATCCGTCTTTAACCCTTGTGCCGCCGCTTTCTCTTTCAGCTGATCGGAGCGGTCCACCGCCTGTTCAAAGACAGCCTGCCGTGCTATCTCTTTTGCTTCCTCAAGGCCAAAGCGATCATAGAGTACTTTGCTGAAGTGAAAATATAAGAGTGCAAATTGTCTGGCGGCCTTCCGAACCTCGTTGACTGCCACTTCCCTGGGCACGGAGCCCTCTGGTTTAAAATTTTCCTTACCCATCTCGTTTCCCTTTCTTATTAATTATATAGGTTTAATATGTTTTAAGGGATAAAAAAAGCTGCATGAATCAATCGCTTTCTTCTATTCGATTAAACTGATTCATAAAGGATACATATTCCTCTTTCCCTTTAAATTTAGGCCGATAGGAAGCCACAGCCTGCTTTGCTGATTTTGCCCCGTCCTTTAAAAACCGGTAGGCACATAGGGCAAACAGCTTTGCCGTAAGGATATATGCCTCCTCTTCGTCGACAATATCAAAATCCACCTGATGGAAGCCGCCTGCCGTTCCGCCTGTATGAAAGGTAAACACCGGCATGATATGCTGAAGGTCTCCGACATCCGTCGAACCCCCGCCATGCCTTTCCATATCCGCAGCCTTTGCCTTTTCTTCTCCTAACAGCTCCTTCGCAATTTCCACAACCTCCTCAGGAAATAGTTGAGATAAACCGGGAAGGTATCCGGGCATCGTTTCAATCCGGTATCCCGCACCAAGGGCATAGGCTCCCGCTTTAAAGGAGCGGTCCGTCTTTTCCGAGGCATCGGCAAAGGCATCTAAGGTCTTGCCGCGTACCAGGGTTTCCAGTACCACATCGTTGGGCACCACATTAACTAAATCTCCGCCCTTCGTCATGATGGGATGGACTCTGACGTGATCCCCGTCACGGAAGGTCTCCCGATTCAAACCGAGAGCCTGCAGCCCCAAAGAAGCTGCAGAAAGGGCATTCACCCCTTTTTCGGGAGCCGCCGCTGCATGGGCCGCCTTTCCCTTGATTTTAATTACCTTTGATACAAATCCATTGCAGCTGCCGCTGCCAAAGGAGACTCCCTCCTCTGAGGAATGATGGGCCAGACTTAAATCAATATCCTCAAAAGCACCGATGCGAATCAGTTCACATTTTCCGCCGCCATATTGGATTCTTCCCTCTTCTATCAACTTATTTTTAAATTCAACCTCACCATACTCTTCCGCCGGAACAGCAAAGAAGATCAACTGCCCATCCAATGCGGAAGCTACCTGTTCATCGGTTAAGGCAATGGCTGCACCAATGACCCCGGCCAGCTGTGCATGATGCCCGCAGCAATGGGCCGCCTGGGTCTCTTTATTCACATGGGCATGCCGGGGGATTCGCAGAGCATCCAGTTCCCCAATCAAAGCCAGCGACACATTGCCCGCCTTCTCTCTGTTTAAATATGCCTTTGCTCCTGTGATGGCCAGCTTCTTCTCCACCGGCAGATTTAATCCTTCCATGAAATTAACGAATTTTTCCGAGGTACGAAACTCCTTGTATCCCAGCTCTCCATGGTCATAAATATCCCTGCCGAATTCCAGTATTCTGTTCCGGTTCCTTTCAATCAATTGTATTATCTTTTCTTCAAGAACATCCACTGCTGATTCCCCCTCTTCTTTCTGCTTTTTTCTTTTCTCAAAGATCATCTTTTTAAAACATACTAAATATGTATGTTTTATATGTTATCAATTTATAAAAATATTACGATAATATTATTTATTTGTCAACAATAAAATTAATATTTATAAAATATACGTGTTCCTTGCTTTTACAAAGTGCATTTGATATCATATGACTGGCAGGAATATTCCGAACCGCCGGCTTCTAAGAGGCTTTGAATCACATATAAAAAAACAGATATTGGAAAAGGTGGAATTAAGGATGGATCATCAAGAACAGAAACACCAGCGGCGTATCAGATATAAAGGGACTCACCCAAAGACTTTTAAAGATAAATATAAGGAACTGCAGCCGGAGTTATATGCGGATACCGTGGCAAAGGTAATTCAAAAAGGCAGTACCCCTGCCGGTATGCATCGCTCTATCTGCGTTAAAGAAATCCTGGAATTCCTACAGATCACTCCCGGGCAAACCGGACTGGATGCAACCTTAGGTTACGGCGGTCATACCCTGGAGATGCTGAAATGTCTGAATGCTAAGGGGCATTTATATGCTACAGATGTAGATTCTATTGAATTGCCGCGTACCAGGGAGCGCTTAGAGAGCTTAGGCTATGGCCCGGAGATTTTGACCATTCGGCAAATGAACTTTTCCAATATAGATCAAATTGCCGCCGAAGCAGGGCCGTTGAATTTTATATTAGCGGATCTGGGTGTTTCCTCTATGCAGATCGACAATCCTGAACGGGGATTTTCTTTTAAAACAGAAGGGCCCTTGGACCTACGGCTGAATCCGTCAAAAGGCGTCTCCGCGGCGGAACGCCTTAAAACCATTTCACAGGATGAATTACACAGTATGCTGTTGGAAAATTCGGATGAGCCCCATTCTGCGGAAATCGCCCGCGCCATTGTTACTGCAATAAAAAAGGGAGCCGACATTGTGACAACCAGCCAGCTCCAGCAAATTATTAAAGATGCACTGAAATTCATCCCGGAAAAAGATAGAAATGATGAAATTAAAAAATCCTGTCAGAGATGCTTTCAAGCATTACGGATTGATGTGAATAATGAATTCGAAGTGCTGTATGAATTCCTGGAAAAGCTTCCTGCGGCCATGGCTGAGGGCGGACGTGTTGCTATCCTCACGTTTCATTCCGGGGAAGACCGCCTCGTCAAGAAATCCTTTCAGCACTTCTATCGCGAAGGCGTCTATAAAGAAATCGCTCCCGAGGCTATCCGGCCCTCCGCGGAAGAATGTAATTCCAACAGCCGCGCCCGGTGTGCAAAATTGCGTTGGGCTATAAAGGCTTGATCCGCCCGATCCACTGGTCTGTTTCAGCCTGGGAGGTAGTCAGCCGCTTCCCGCATAAAAACGGAAGCTTCTATATATTGATTTGCTGAAAGGACACATTTTCATAGCTATTGTACTTTTCCTTTACCTCCTCAACCATACCTTCTGATAAATCGGATAATATTAATGTGCTGTTCTTCCCGATATGCTTTATTTTTTCTTTCCACATATCACCGTTACCGCAGCCCAGCTCTAAGATACGGCAATCCTCCGGTATTTCATACTGTTCATTAATCCAATTTCCAAAGCCCTGTTTATTTACACTGTATTTTTCATGGATCGCTATTCTAATATTAAGGTTATCTGAATTTGAATACTGCTTCTTTACATTTTCGATATTGCTCATGTTATTTATGTGATCTCCCCCACCCACTTTTTTCTTCCTCTTAACTCAACGCGCCATAAGAACGGTATTTACAAATCCCTTTGCAAAATGATCAAAAGACGATGCAATGACTTTCTGTCCCAAGGTATTGGGATGGGTTCCATCCTCGCAAAGTAATTCTTTCACATCTCCTGCTTTCAAAAATGCTCCCCTTAAATCAATCAGCGGAACCTGGGTTTCCATGGCAATCTTCTCAATTACCCTGGAATAGCTTTCCTGATGATTATAAATGGTACTGATATCACCTAACCAGGTAAGGATATTCTTTTTATTTAAGCTTCCGCAGAACCAGTCAAAAAACCGCTGCGGCTCCAAGGGCGGAAGGGTCGTCAAGATCGGTATGATCCCTTTTTTCTTCAAGGTATCGATGATACCGCAGTAAATCTCCGTGAAAAGCTCGATTGGTGTGTTGGGTAAATGATTGCCCGCCGGATTTTCCGAGATGGCTTTCCAATTAAAATCGCAGTCATTCCCGCCGTAATCCATGACAATCACATCACATCCCAAGTCCTGTTCCAGTCTCTTCTTAAGCTGTTCACTGCCTTTTTTTACCGTGCATCCAAAGCTTGAATAATTTTGAATTTGTATCGGGTATTTCCTGCTTAAGGTATCTGCATCGATATTATTATTTACGTAGTATTTTTTGTTTACCGGATTGATCTGTATTCCCTTCAGTATCGAATCGCCAAATACTCCAATCTTAATCATTTGCTCCAGCATCTTCCAACCTTCTTTCAAATACAACGTCACATAGTTATCATTACTATATGATAGAATATTATACGTCATTTGTCAACGGGTTGGTTTGCACCAGATCAAAATTTTTGTTGATTTTCAGTAACAGTTCAGAAGCTTTCCGGCCATATTGCTTCCGCTATTGGGAGGGAAATTCAATCCGAACTGCCGCTATCTCATTGTCAGTGGCGACCCTCTGAGGGGGTCCCCATGTTCCTGCCCCCGAGGTGACAATCACCTGCGGCCCGTTATCCGGCATCTGATAATATCCGTAATCCACATCAAACAGCGCATTGGTAATCAGATTAAAGGGGAACATTTGTCCCTGATGGGTATGCCCGCAGAAAATCAAATCTACATTCCCGCTGTATTCTTTTATATTGCCGGGCTGGTGGTCCATGACAATCACCGGAAGATTTTCCGTTCCCTGGGGAAGCTCCAGCGCTTTACGCCCCTCCCCCTGCCTGCCGATGGGTGAGGAGTCCATTCTGCCCGCCAGAACAACTCTGCCGTCAATGACCACCGCCTCGTTCTTCAGTACCTGAACACCGGCTCCGGCGAGAAAATCCATCATCTGATCATAGCTTGCCCCGGCATCATGATTGCCGTGAACCGCATAGACACCATGGGTTGCCTTCATCTCACGGAACAAGCGCTGAAGCGCTTCCGGATTCTTCAGCGATGTGGCGTCACCGTCAAAAATATCACCTGCGATGCAGATAAGATCCGGCTTTACGTCATTTACCGCCGCAACGATTTTCTTCATATGATTTTCTTCCATCACATATCCAAGATGCAGATCACTGATCAAGGCGATTTGCAGGGAATCCCTTTCCTCCGCCTCTGTCCCCAAGCGAAGCTGTACCTCATATCTGCCGGTCTGGATTGCGGATGCATGAACCGCGCCATAGACCGACAGCCCCGCCGCAATCACCAATACAGCGGTTCCTGCGGCAATCGAAGCCTGCTGGGGCAGCTGCGCCGGCAACAGACGAAGGATCCTGCCCAGGAACAGCAGCAAATCCACTAGATTGGCAAGCATCATAATGTATAAAAGAAACCCAAGGGCATAATGCGCGATATTAAAAATAATACGGGGCAACCCATTGTTCGGTATACGGCTAACCACAAAGAAAGCCAGAACCGCTGTAAGGATCACTCCGTATACCGTACCGTACATCACCGGGCTGACGCCGGTAAACAATGGCCTCAGCCACAGAAAAAGCTTCCGGCCTGCGTTTACAAATAATCCGACAAAGGCCGAAAGTGCCAAAATAAGTGCTATAACCCACATGATGAAAGCCCTCCTTCCGCTTTTTCACCAATTACTTCCCCGACACGCAGGACATGCTCCTCTCCTCGTAAAGTGGCTGCCAGAATATCCTTCTTTATCTGAACAGCGCCTTCCTTGAAAAGAAGAAGAATGGTGGAACCGCCAAACTCAAAAAGTCCCTTTTCCTCGCCCCTGGAGAAGCTGCCGGAGTTTTTATGGTTCCGGATCTTCCCAACCATCAAGGCTCCCACTTCAATCTGTATCACATCACCGAAATGGGCTGTGCGCATCATGGTACACACCCTGCTATTCCGTACAAAAACAGGATAATGGCAATGGGCGATGGGACGTACGGTATGAAGCACTCCCTTTATTTCCTTCCGGGCAAGAATCTCCCCGTCATCAACATAGCAATACCGGTGATAGTCATCGGGAGTGAGGCGGAAGATAACACAGGTGCCGCCGGTAAAATCCTTTGCAAGCACTTCATCCTCCAGCAGATCCCCTATGGTATATACTGAGTTTTTGATACGAAAAGCGTTCTCTCCTGAGATCGTATAAGCCGATGCCTTTCCATCGCAGGGGGCAAGCAAAAGATGTGCGGGACATTCCTCTGAAAATTCTTTTTCTTTTAATTCCCGTATAAAAAAATCATGAAAGGAGCGATAGCGCTTCCTTGCAAATCGCTTCATATTAATCCCGTTTTTCCGTATATAGCTGTCTATCAGTATTGTGGATAACGGCATTTTTAGAAAAGCACCGCCAACAACGGAAAAAACAGGCTGCGTAAGTATCTTCAGCACAGCCCGTCCGGCAGGGGTACCATAGAGGAACCTGAGTGAGGCGCTTTCCTTGGCGGAATGGGTGGCTACGCCGCTCATCTGCGCATCACAACCTTAATAATCAGCACCACTACAACCGGGATGCTGACCGCTCCCAGAGCAAGCATCGTTCTCATTTTCAGCTTCTGTACATGAAACTTCGAAACAAAAAGAACTGCGATAACCGCCAGAAGAATGCCATAGGATTTCGGAAGCGAAAAATCAAACCAGAGGCTCAATAAATAGGTAAAGGGTATGATAATCGCAACGCTTGTGACCGGCAGCCCTTCGTAAAAGGTTCTGCATTGATTGCCGCTGCTCTGAATTACCATCTCCGTTACATTAAAGTAGGCCAGGCGGATCAGTGCCGCGAGAATATAAACCGCCACCACCATCACCATGGGAAAGCGGTCCATGCCAAGAGCGAGGCCGATTGCGCCCGGAAGCACGCCGAAGCTGATGACATCGGCTAATGAATCAATCTGGATACCATAGCTTTTTTCAGAATCGCTTCGTTTAAAACATTTGGCGACTGTTCCGTCAAACATATCACATATGCCGGAAATAATCAGGCATACTATGGCCGTGGAAATATCGCTTCTAAACGCACAGCTCACGCCGATCACACCAAAAATCATATTCAAATAGGTTAACCAGGTTGGTATGCCATAATAACCATTCATAAAAAATCCTCCCCTAATATCAGCTTTCCTGCGTATGCCCCTTGCCAAATAATATCGCAACCGGCCGGACTTGTCAAGACACGAGAAAAAGGGCTCCGACTAAAATACAACCGAACCCCCTTTCATCAACTCAGCACGCCCTGATTTCCTTCAGGTAAAACTCTCTTCCGCTGATTATCTCAAATTCTTCACTCCTGCACTCCGGGCACACCCTTGCATGTTCCAGCAATGGATATACCTTCCTGCAGTTTCTGCAAATCCCATTGGCGGCGAGTATTTCTATTTCTAATTTGGTATTTTCAAGCACGGTCCCATCTACTGCCGCGGGGAAGCAGGCATGAAGATACCTTGGAACCACCGAAGACATTTCCCCCACCTGCAGGACAATTGCCTCCACCTCCGAGAGCCGGTTTGATTCCGCCACCTTCAATACCTGTTCAACAATATGGTACATGATACCCAGTTCGTGCATCGTTTATCTTTTCCCTCCAAGTACTCTTTTGGCAGTTATCTTTACCTTACGCTTAATGACATGGGGTATAATCGCCTTTTTTATGCCCAGGAACTCCACACCCTTACCGTCATAGACCCGTTCCAGGGTAATAGCATCAAACTTACATTTTGTGGCACACATTCCGCAGCCCACACACATGTACTCATCCACCACGGTTGCGCCGCAGCCAAGACACCTTTGGGTCTCCTTCTGCATCTGCTCCTCCGTAAGCGCTGCCCGGATGTCACGGAAGGTTTTCTTCGCTTCCTGTCCGTCCAGCTTTGCCGCCCTCTGGCGTGGTGTTGTGTCATAGCTGTCGATCATAACAGCTCTCTTATCTAATTCGGTATACTGGCGGCGGCTGCGCCCGATGAGCAGATCCTGCCCCACCTGGACAAAACGGTGAATGGAAATCGCCGCCTGCTTTCCTGCCGCGATGGCATCGATGGCAAAGCGGGGGCCGGTTACCGCATCTCCGCCCGCAAATACATCCGGCTGATTCGTCTGGTAAGTGAGTTCATCCACCCGAATGGTATTGTTGGGATTCAGAACCGCCTGGCTGCCCTCCAGAATACCGCACCAGTCGATGGACTGGCCTACCGATAAGAGAACATAGTCCGCTTCTGCAATCATTGTGTCGTTTTCATCATACTTCGGACTGAAACGGCCGTTTTCATCGTAGACACCGGTACAGCGCATCAATTCAATTCCGGTTACCCTGCCGTTCTCCCCAAGGATACGCTTAGGTCCCCAGGAATTATTAATTACGATGTCCTCCTCTTCCGCCACGAGGGTTTCTTCGTTCAGGGCAGGCATCTGTTCTCTGTTCTCCAAACAGAACATGCTGACTTTGTCCCCGCCGGCGCGAACCGCCACACGGGCTACGTCGATGGCTACATTACCGCCGCCGATGACTACTACCTTGCCGGAAATCTTTTCTTTTTCGTTCCGGTTAATACGGGAAAGGAATTCTATTCCGGAAATTACGCCTTCATAGTCTTCTCCTTCTACCCCCGTCTTCCGGCCCTTCTGGGCTCCGACTGCCAGATAGAAGGCTGCATATCCGTCCGCCCTTAGCTGATCCAGGGTAATATCCTTTCCTACTTCTATTCCGGTTTTAAAGCGAACACCCAGTTCTCTCAGGATATCAATCTCTGCTTCCACAATCCTCTTCTCCAGAACGAAGGAAGGAATTCCAAGGGTCAGCATTCCGCCCAGAACCTTTTCCTTTTCGAATACCGTCACATTATATCCGTCAACCGCCAGATAGTATGCGCAGGACAATCCAGCCGGGCCGGATCCCACAACGGCAATTTTCTTATCGCTGTAATTATAACGTTTCTTCGGGATAAAGCGGGTCTCTTTGCTCAAATCCTGATCTGCAATAAAGCGCTTAATATCGTCAATCGCGATAGGCTCATCCAGATCCCCTCTGGTGCAGGCATCCTCACAACGCCTGTTGCAGACATATCCGCAGACCGCAGGGAAGGGATTCTCCATTTTAATCAACTCAAGGGCTTCCCTGTACTTGCCCTGGGCCGCTAATTTTATGTATCCCTGCACCGCAATGTGAGCGGGACAGCTGGTCTTACAGGGAGCCGTACCGGTATCCACCACCTCCTGGCGGTTGGTCCGGTAATCCGGATTCCAGTCCTCCGGTGTCCAGGGATTGTTCCTGGGGGTATATCTTGTTGTGATATCCTCCGTAACAGGCTTGCTGGAGCAAAGCTTCTGTCCCAGCTTCATGGCATTCATGGGGCAATTTTCCACGCACTGGCCGCAGGCTACGCATTTATCCTTATCCACCCTGGAAACATAGTTGGAACGCAGCATATCCACATTCTTATACATGGTTCCGGAACGAATGGACAGACAGGAGCATCCGCAGCAGTTACAGATGGCATGGGTCTTACCGGAGCCGTCGATATTGGGAATCTGGTGCATCAGACCATTCTCCTCCGCCCGCTTAATGATCTCAAAGGCTTCCTCCCTGGTGATTTCCCGTCCGCGTCCTGTGCGGATATAGTATTCTGCCGCATGCCCCATCTGGATGCACATATCCTCCTTCAGATGGCCGCAGCCCTCTCCCATGGCCTCTCGGTCCGTACGGCAGGAGCAAGGGGAGCAGGAAAAGATGGTATTATCATTCAGATACTTAGAAACCTCTTCATAACTGGCTCTGCGGCTGTTGCCCTCAATGGCCGTCTCAATAGGAATTACCCGCATCAGTCCGATTCCGGGAGGGAACATACCTGCACTCATGGGCCCCCGGACTCTGCCATACGCCTCCATGGCATAGGTTACCACCGGATATTTCTTCACCACCTCCAGATTGTTTACGATCATCTCCATAATGCCCGGAATCCAGCTTTCCGCGTGCCAGAAGGTATCCACTCCATTGATCACATTCACAAAGCAGGTGCCGTACTCTGCCAGCTTCATCATCTGCTCATGGCAGTATTCCTCGGATTTTCCCATAATACGGGCCACTTCCGCGGCAGTTCTCTTGGTATAGTAACCCATGGCCAGACCTACCTCGGCCATATCATCATCGATACCCGGCTCTAAAATAACGTATTCCGGATCATCCCACTTGTATCCGTTCTTCTTGGGATCCCTCCGGCCCAGCATATTAGCCAGGGCCAGCACCTTCTCCTTGTACTGGCACTCATATCCTTCCGGAAAATACATCTTTGTAATTGTCTGCTCCACAGTTTACTCTCCCTTCACCTCTCTATACAGCCACTCCGTCCATGCGTCCATCCCTTCCCCTGTTTTAGCGGAAATCGGAAATATCGCTATCTTGGGATTCAATTTTTTGACTCTCTCCACACATTTATCCAGATTAAAATCAAATACTTCCATGGTATCGATCTTATTGATGATCAGTGCATCGGATATCTGGAACATCAACGGATATTTCAGAGGCTTGTCATCCCCCTCGGGAACGCTTAAGATCATGGCATTCTTGGTGGAGCCTGTATCGAATTCGGCAGGACAGACCAGATTCCCCACGTTTTCCAGAATCACAAGATCAGTTCCCCTGGCATCCAGTCCCTGGAGTCCCTGTCTGGTCATATCCGCGTCCAAATGACACATTCCGCCTGTGTGTAACTGGATTACCTTGACACCGGTCTCGGAAATGGTCCTTGCATCCACATCGGAATCGATATCCGCCTCCATGACCGCAATGCTAAGCCTGTCTTTCAGGCGGTTGATTGTCTTTACCAGGGTGGTGGTCTTCCCCGATCCCGGAGAGCTCATAAGATTCAGCAAAAAGGTGTTCTCACTTTTTAGCTGCTCCCTGAGACGCTGTGCATCCTTGTTATTGTCCTCAAATATACTTTCCCTGATTTCTAAAATTCTAAATTTCTTCACTCTGATCCCATACCTTTCATTTTTCAGCCAGCGCTGCGATTGCCTGATGCTCCCTTAAGTCCGTATATAATTCGCCCTTATAAGGATTGCGTTTTGTCTTCTTCCACTTATAAATCATATAAACCACTCCCCCAATGTTAGCCGCCAATGCTAAAAAGCTGACCACAAAGTATATGGCAGGATTATAGGTGGAGTCCACACGCCATTTTCCAAAATCCTGGAACAAGGGAAAGGTCTGGGCAAACATGCACCACAGTGCCAAGGTCTGGGCCCGGTGCTGCAGCCATGCGCCCTTGCCGACCGTAAACGCGCACAGAGTCGGTGCCAGCAGCAGCGCAAATCCGCAATACCACGCATGGTGGGGCAGACAATTATATGTATAAGCAAAATTCCATAAATCATATGCCAGAATGTAAAACCACAGCATATCCGGCCAGAGCATATCCCTGCTGCCGTCCTGCTTCGTCTTCTTCCTGATCTTGATGCCGAACCAGCCGGTAATAATCACAATATTCAGGATACCGGCAATTGCATTCATATAATTCCAGGCGCCGCCCATGAGCAGCACCGGTGCATCAGCGGTCACATCCTGGGCCATTACGGCATACTTGCTGCCCACTTCAAAATCACGTGCTACCGCTTCTAAAATATTGATAGCCAGGATCAGCGGAGGAAAACAAAGAGCTATTTTATTATCCGCCAAGGCCCATTCCCTGCCTGTCTTTTTATTGGTTCCGCGCACATGGCGGATGCACCAGAAGCCGATACAGCCGGCTGTCGACGAATATACCTTCGCCAGATGGAACCAGTCTGTGTAAGTGGTTTCTTTCATCACAGTAGACCACAGTGCCGAAAGCACGACGGGTAATACCATAAATCCCAAGATGCCGGCCACCTTAAATCTGCGGGTAACCTCATTCAGCAAAAACAGAATGAGAAATACGCCGATCCACACCAGCCAAACACTGAAAAACTCCGCACCCTCCCCATAATTAAACCGAAACATCATTCTTCCTCCTTTTAGGAAACACTTTTATTGTGGTCATACCAGTAGTGCAATTATATCCTTATTCTATTAAGTTTTGCTCGGATTGTCAAGTATTTATCAAACTTCTTGCTGTCCGCTACTGCTGATATTCAGCCTGCCAGCCTTTATATTTCATTTATTTCATATCCTCTATTGATTTTTATTTTATATTATGATATTTTTTTGATATCTGGTCATACCAGTTAAGGAATGACATCGGGTTTCAGAAAGGAATACAAATGGACTTCACAAAATTAAAAGCACCTACCTTAAAAGAGCTTTTTGTCACAGAACTCGAGACTATGATTCTTTCCGGAAAGTTAAAAATCGGAGAAAAGCTTCCGCCCGAACGTGTTCTCGCCGAACAGATGCAGGTCAGCCGCGCGGTAGTAAACGGCGGAATCGCCGAGCTTTCCAGAAAAGGCTTCTTAAAGGTAAAGCCCCGTTCCGGAGTATTTGTAATGGATTACCGCCGCTATGGCACCGTGGAGACCCTTCTCTCCATTATGAATTATAACGGCGGGCATCTGCGCCGGGACGAGATCCGGTCTATATTGGAAATTAAGATGATTGTAGATAAATTAGCGGTGGAATTGTCTGTTGACCGGCACACAGAGGAGGATATCACCTCCCTGGAGCGTTATTTAGATAAAATGCGGCGTCTGAATGATAATCAGGAAAAGGCTGCGGATGCCGCGTTCTCTTTTTATCATGAGTTAGCCATGACCAGCCGGAATACTCTGCTTCCCTTAATTTATCGTTCCTTTCGTGTCCCCGTCAGTCATCTTTGGATCAGATTTATCCAAAAGTATGGAAATGAAGTTGTCTGCAACAGTGCGGGCAAGATCCTGGAGGCATTGAAAAACCATGATAAGGAAGGAGCCGTGACTGCCGTAGAGAAAGCAATCACCGCCTCCATCTCCGGTTCGAAGGAAATATACGAGATTTAAACACAGGGGGAAGACTGCATAAAAATACCGCCTGCATTTCCAGCAGGCGGTATTTTTACAGGCACATTATTTCTTTTTGACGGGATAACACACTTCCGTAACATACTCATCGGGGTTTTGTGTTTCATGGGGGCTTACGTGATAAATGCAGAAGGCAAGCCCGGCAAAGGCATACCCATTGTCCTGTACCCATTTTGCTACTGCCTCATTGACTTCCGTCACCTTTTCATAGCTGCCCTTGTAGGTGGCGGAGGCAATCTCTACTGCCGGTTCCGTTTTAAACACCACATTCTCCGTGTTCGGATAGCTGCCCTTCACGGATTTTTGAACCTCCACATCCACATCGGTCTCCTTGTATTCCGCATCGTGAAAAATTGCCATTGCATAGCAGGGCTCGCTGTCCTGCAGTTTCAAAGCTGCGGTCTCCTGCATCAGGATACCCCACAGTATCCCCTCCTGCTCATAGGAGGAAATGGTTTTGCGCACACTGGCGACATAACGCTCCGGTAAAATCTTTAAGGTTACATTATAATTCATAGCAGTTTCGTCCTTTCTCAGCCGTTTGATGGCTGTATCAAGAAGGAGTAAACGGCGGCCTGCCTCTTCCGCTTCTGCCTGAAGCTCTGCCTGCTTCACTGCCAGGAATTCAGCCAGGGCCTTCGGATCGTCATAGTTCTTTAGAATCTCCCCGATAGCGGCAAGTCCAAAGCCCATGTCCCTTAAGGACAGAATCCGGCCGGCCACCGGAAGCTGATCCTCCGCATAATAGCGGTAGCCTGTGAAGTCATCAATGGTCTTAGGCGTCAGCAGTCCCAGTTCGTCGTAGTGGCGCAGCATTCGTATACTAATCCTTGATAATTTTGAAAAATCACCTATTCTCAGCATTTTTTATTCCTCACATATATGTGTTTTTTTGAGCTCATCTTTATTTTAGAGTATATCACAGTGTGAGAGTCAATAGGTTTTTTCAAATTTCAAACTTCAAATTTCACCCGACAAGCTGGTACCTCTCCTATGCATGTTTTTCCAGGAACTCTGCTATTTGCTCACGTAAAACACCTACACTATACACTGCATTCAGCCGTGCGTTGCCCAAGCGGAAAGAAGGCACGGAATCCAGGGCGTTTTCTTCCCAACCGTACTTATTTAATCTCAGCCGCCTTTCTTTATAGATTTCTAAATTCAATGCCCGGCAAAATGACTCCGCGTCAGCTCCGGCCGAAACAGCACAGTCGCTGAGCACATCAATATTTTCAATATCCTTGCTTTCACAAAAGAAAGCAGCATATACTGCATCATTATAACGCTTAATATCCGCACCTTGTTCCTCCAGCCAGAACAGGCCCTGAATTGCCAGGTAACTGTAATTTCCAGGCTCAAAGGGACGTTTTATGGATAGCCCCGCTCTTTCCAAACGCGGCTTCAGCTCAACGAACCACTCCCCTGAAGCATCCCAGCCGGATACCCTGGGCTCTGACTGCGGGTGGATTTCACATGGACACCATTCCACAGAAAGGTTGGGATAATCAGGCAATATCTGATTTAACTCATGAAGGCCCAAATAACAGTAGGGACAGGTATAATCAAAAAACACTTCCAGCTTCATAATAAAATTCCTCCTATGGTTTTGTGAATTACAAATGCTTCTGTTTTACAGATCTCTTTATAAAATCTTCAGGTTATAATCTGGTATCCCGAGTTCTTCAGACAGGACAATGCTTTTTCATAGTTTGATGATTTCGTTAAAATATAATCTGTATTATAAGTTGATACAGCAAAAATTCCACTCTCATTTTCGGCAAGGATTGCGGAGATTTTCGATAAAATACCAATCAGAGAAAAATCCAATTCTCCCTCAACTCTAAGCATTTTCCAACCATCCTCCCGCTGTGTTACATTTTCAGGCACTTTGTCCCTTAAGCAAATAAGGGATATTTCCTCATCCGTCTTACCAAGAAAGCAAAACTCGTCAGAAAAATCGATCCCCGATACGTCCTGCACTTTGCAGATCGATAGCTCTTCGGTAAAGCTTTTGATTATCATCCGTCACACCTCCATAGGTTCAAATATCCGTCCCTCTATGCTGATGATTTCATTAATGGGAATCTCTGTGCTGTCCATCATAATGACAACCCGTTGATATCCGTCTATCTTTTTAACGGTTCCCGTAGCAGTAACATAAGCACCGCCATCCTTCTTTGCGTCCGGCTGAAAGTAGGTAATTGTGATTTCCGGATGCTCTTTCAGCCGTTCTGCTATCATCTGCAGCCTCTCGCTCAAAACCTCTTTCCTATCCTCATCCAATTCTACTCTCTCATCCGTCAGCCTTGCAGTTTCTTTGATGGCGCTGCCATGGCCGGTTAGTGCGGCAAAGGGGGAAAACTGGGCTGCTCTGTCACTGATTGACATTTGAGGATGTTTTGCTGAAACATGACGCGGTAAATGAATGATATCGTCATATGTCTTTGTCATGCCTTGTGCCCTCCAATCTGCTTATTCCGGTCCAGTGTGGTAGCCCCTTCCTCCAGATTCATTCCCTTTAGAACGGCATTTTTGCCGTATTTCTTTTTTATCTCCAGCATGGCTTTCTGTACCCTTTTTTCCCGTTCAAGGCCGGCTTTTTCTTCCTCTTTTTTTGCCTCTGCAGCCGCGTAATCCGTAAAAAGGTCAAGCTGTTCAAAGCCGTCCGGTTTTTGCACGGTGCCCTCATCCACAACATGATTCGCCGCGATATTGAGTCTCCTGACCAGAAGATTTTTATCAGCGATGCGTTCAAACAGCTCTGTGACGGCATCCATAATCAGCTTAGTAGAGGAGGTTTGTCTGCCAAGGTTTGCCGTACCATGGGCAGATTTCGGAACGGAACGTCCGTAGCGGTCAATGGTAATCTCCCCTTGATATAATTTCTTTCTCTCCGGGTTCGTCAGATTTTCAATATCATATCCGACGGTCAATACAAGCTGATCCGTTACAAGCCTCTTATCCACCAGATCGAGTACCAGCAGATCCGTCATCTCCCGCACGATCAGCTTCGCTTTGTCAAAGGAATAGGCATATTGCAGCACCTGCCCCGACCCGATACTGTTTGTACCTGGTCGATAGGCTTTAATGTCGGCAATCGTGCATGGCTCCCAGCCCCACGCATGGTCGATCAGCAGCTCCGCATTAATACCGAACAGCTTGTACAGCAAATCCTCGTTATAATAGTCGCCAGGCTTACCAATGGAACATCTGGCGATATCACCCATGGTCAGAAGGCCGTGTTTTTCCAATTTCTTTGCATATCCACCGCCAACGCGCCAAAAGTCGGTTAGAGGCCGGTGTGACCACAGCAGGCGGCGATAGCTCATTTCATCTAATTCAGCAATGCGCACGCCGTTCTGATCCATGGGAATATGCTTTGCCTGAATATCCATGGCAACCTTGCAAAGGTACAAATTTGTGCCGATCCCGGCTGATGCTGTAATGCCGGTGGCTTCGAGAACATCCAGAATCATTTTCGCAGCAAGCTCCCGGGCGGAAAGCTTGTAGGTGGCCAGGTAATCGGTAGCATCAAAGAATACCTCATCGATGGAATAAACATGGATATCCTCGGGTGCAATGTATTTCAAGTAGATATCGTAAATCTGCGAGCTATATTCTATATATTTCGCCATCCTCGGCGGGGCAGTAATATAGCCCACTGAGAGCTCCGGCGAGGCTTTCAATTCAATATCGCTGAAGGAAGAGCCGGAAAAGACCCGTCCCGGTGCCTTTTGTAACCGGGCCGCATTTGCTTCCTTCACCTTCTGCACAACCTCAAACAGCCTCGCTCTGCCGGGAATACCATATGCCTTGAGGGAGGGGGAGACGGCGAGACAAATGGTTTTTTCGGTACGGCTTGCATCAGCGACAACCAGGTTCGTAGTCAGTGGATCAAGCTTGCGCTCCATGCACTCCACCGAAGCGTAAAATGATTTTAAATCGATTGAGAAATAGATTCTGTTCTTCATGTTTTCTTCTCCGGTCTCCTCCTTTAAAATTTTCTGTCCGGCAAAATTGAAATATACTCTTACTTTAATACTGTTTTATTATATACTAATACAATAAGAAAGACAACAAAACAGGTTGTTAGAAAGAGGTCAGAAAAATAAAAAAGTTTGAAACGCTTATATAGTATGCAAGTCTTATGAGTAAGATCAGGAGGTGAAAAAGTGGCGGATTTCGGTGAGATATATTCAGAGTATTTTTCTGATGTATATAAATATGTGCTATCTCTTTGTATGGATGAAGCAATTGCAGAAGAAATAACGCAAGAAACCTTTTTCAAGGCCATGCAGCACATAGACAAATTTAACGGTTCCTGTAAGCTGTATGTTTGGCTCTGCCAAATAGCAAAAAATGCTTATTTCACACTTTACAAAAAGAAAAAACGTATGATATCTAACTTGGACACCGGTATACCGGATATAACATTCAATTTGGAGATGGATTATCTTGACAAGGATACGGCGAAACGGCTGCATATTGAATTGCATAATTTAAGTGAACCATACAAGGAAGTTTTTACTTTACGGGTATTTGGAGAACTGCCATTCTCACAGATTGGGGAGTTGTTCGGAAAAACTGACAGTTGGGCAAGACTGATTTTTTATAGGGCAAAGAAGCAATTACAGGAGGTAATGAAATGAAAATATCTTGTGAGATTATAAAAGACTTGCTCCCGTTGTATCTTGATGGGGTATGCAGCAATGAAAGCAAGGCGGTGATAGAGGAACATCTTGCAGAATGCGATAGCTGCAAGGATGAATTGCAAGCAATGAAGGAAGAGCTATTTTTGAGCCGCAAAGAACAAAATTTGAAAGAAGCCGAAGCGGTAAAAAAACTGTCAAGGAGGTGGAAAAAAGGAATGATGAAATCCTTGCTGAAAGGCGTCCTTCTTACACTTTTAGTGGTTGCCGCCATTGCTCTCGTTTTGTACATCTTTATGGATATACGAGCTTTACCAAAACCTTATTGATCGGAGGATTGCAAATTGATCCATTACACTTTAACAGCAGAAAATATCAAAATGCGGTATGGAGAAAATGCCGTTTTGAATGAGGTTTCTATCCATGTAGAGTATAGAGATATTTACGGATTGGTTGGAAAAAACGGTTCTGGAAAAACAACCTTGCTTCGTATTCTTACCGGACTAATCCAAAATTTTAACGGAACAGTTTCCATAGCAAAAACAGAAGGCCGTGAAAGCCGATTTGCCGCTGTTATCAATGACCCATCGCTTTTCCTTAATATGAGTGCTTTTGAAAACATGAAGGAACAGGCACATTTACTCGGTCTGCATGATAACAGCCAAATTGAGCAGGCGCTGGAAATTGTCGGTCTGGAAATTGCTAACAATAAGCCTGTAAGCCAATTTTCTCTTGGTATGGTGCAGCGATTGAAGCTCGCGATGGCATTATTGCAAAAGCCGGATATCCTTATCCTGGACGAACCCATGAACGGCCTTGACCCGGACGGAATTGCAGACCTTCGTGAATTATTACTGTGCTTACATGAAAACGGCATGACAATACTGATTTCCAGCCATATTTTGAGCGAATTAGAACAAGTGATAACCCGGCTTGGTATTCTGCATGACGGTAAAATTGTCAAAGAAATAGCTGCTCATGACGCTTTCCAAAATGGAACTTCATTAGAAAAGCTGTATATGCAATACACAAAAGGGGGTAAAGCAAATGACTAATCTGTTGAGAACCGACCTTTACAGGCTTGGAAAGAGCAAGTTATTTTATGGAATTATGGCATTTACAGGTATTCTTGCTTTTTCTCTGATGATGATTATGCGTCAAGATATCCGGGTTGGCATTTCAGTTTTTGGAAACTTAACCGCATTTAAGGGGATCGAGGATATTATTCGAATAGGCACAGAATATCAAAAAGGGTTAGGTATTTTGATTGCTATCCTAATCTCCGTATTTATTGGTCAAGAATATCAATGGAAAACATGGCAGCATAAATGGATAATAGGCAAAAGCCGCACTCATATTTATTTGTCAAAAACCATTCTTTCATCCTTTATATCTGCCGCTGTTTTCTTATTGTTTGAGTTGATTGCTTTGTTTAGCTCAGGTCAAATCAGTAATATACTGACGAGTAAGTACATTGCCATGATTATTGGCGGGTCCGCTGTTTACGCCTCTTTAGGGGGAATTATTTGTCTGCTTTCTATACTGATAAAAAACAATACCTTATCGGCCATTATCTGCTTATGCTATGTATTATTCAGCGAAACATCCTGGTCCATCCTTAGAAATCTAAGCAGCTTTTCTTCCGGTGCTGTAAAAATCGTTGAATTGAGCATGCGGCACTCTATCTATGGTATGTCAACGATCATTTCTTCAACATCATTTTCTGTGGACATGATCATAAGTATTGTAATCAATTCGGTTGTCATCATGCTTATATCTGCCGTGTTTGGCCTCATTGTTTTTAGAAAGTACGAGTTGTGAAACGGTTTTATTCTTCATGAATGATAGTAATAACCTTGGAAGGGCACTTTTTGACACAGGCCAGACACCCGGTGCACTTTTGGTAATCAATCTTTGCCAGATTATTCTTAACTGTGATGGCACCGAAATTACACACCTTTTCACACAGCTTGCAGCCAATACAGCCCACAGAGCAGCGAAGCTTTACCTCTTTGCCTTTTTCCTTTGTAAAGCAGGAAACTCGTACATTGGAGGATGCCGGAACCAGTTCAATCAAATTCTTGGGGCAAGCCGGTAAGCATTTGCCGCAAGCGGTGCATTTCTCCGGGTCAATCACCGAAATATTATTTTCAATCCGTATGGCGCCGAATTGGCATAGCTTCTGGCAGCTTGCGAGGCCGATACAGCCATAGGTGCATTGCTTTGTGCCTCCGCCTGCTAACTGTACGGCAGCGTTGCAATCCAAAATCCCCTGGTAGGAATATCTGTAATGCGCAACCGCAACCGAACCGATGCATTTTACAAAGGCAACATGCTTTTCAAAGGATTCGGCCTTAACCCCAAGAATACCGGCAATGTTTTCGGCCGTGCCGGCTCCTCCAACAGGGCATCCGTTCAACGGGGCGCGTCCGTCTACCAGTGCCTCGGCAAATGAGTAACAGCCTGCGAAGCCGCATCCGGCGCAGTTTGCTCCGGGCAATGCCTCCAGAACTTTCTGCAGGCGTTCATCAACCTGTACCTCCAGTTTTTTGCCTGCATACCCCAGCACAAGTCCAAAAATCAGGCTAATGGTACCGATGGCAATCATCGGATTAAATAAATAGGGGAAATTCATATCTTTTTCTCCTCATATCATATTTTTTTAAGGCTATCTCTAAAACAGACCGTAAAATCCCATAAATGCAATGCTCATTAATCCGGCGATAATAAAGGTAATGGGATATCCTTTAAATATTTTGGGGACATCTGCTTTCTCAAGCTTTGTGCGCAGCCCTGCCATCAAAAGAATCGCAACGGAAAATCCAACCCCTGCACCAAAGCCGTAGACAACTGATTGGAGCAGAGTATGATTATTCTCCTGATTAATGATGGCAACACCGAAAATCGCGCAGTTAACCGCAATCAGAGGCAGGTACACGCCAAGGGCACGGTGAAGAGCAGGACTGCTTTTTTTTATGAACATTTCCACAAGCTGTACAAGCGACGCTATAATCAGGATATAGGCCAGTGTGGAGATATATTCCACCTTCAATGGAACCAGTATATATCGATAGGTGATATGCGTAAAGAAGGCGGACAGCGTAATAACAAAGGTCACAGCCAGACTCATCCCTACGGAGTTTTCAATTTTATTGGATACCCCAAAGAAGGAGCAAACCCCCAAAAACTGGGCAAGAATAAAGTTATTGACCAGAACCACACCTAAAAACAGAAAAAACAAATCCATACTTACTGATCCTCCTTTTTCGGTTTTTCTTTAAAATAGTTAATCATTGCAATGATAAATGCGATTGTAAAAAATGCTCCGGGAGCAAAAATCATAATCAGTGTTTTGGGGAATAGCGCGGGGAGAACTGTAATCCCGAAGAAAGTCCCGGCTCCTATAATCTCACGAATACTTCCAATGAGTAAAAGAGCCGCCGTAAAGCCCAGTCCCATGAAAAAGCCATCCGCCGCGGAATAGATAACACTATTTTTTGAGGCAAAAACCTCTGCTCTTGCGAAGGGAATACAGTTTACAACAATCAATGGGATAAAGATGCCCAAGGCTCTATCCAGCTCAGGAAAATATGCATTGATGATAAGCTGAAGTATGGTAACAAAACCGGCTGTAATAGAAACCAGAATGGGCAGTCTGATTTTTTCAGGAAGAATGTTACGTAAAGTAGAAATCGCTATGCTTGAAAACATCATAACCAAGGTCGTAGAAATTCCCATACCCAAACCATTTGACGCACTGGTGGTAACCGCAAGAGTCGGACACAGACCAATCATTTGGACGAATACCGGGTTTTCGCGAATAATCCCGTTTAAAGCTATTTTTTTAAGATTGCTCATTGTTTTCCTCCTCTATGAACGTGACGATTTCAGCGGCATGATTGATGCCTTGTGCTATTGCCTTTGAAGTAATGGTTGCACCTGTGATTGCTTGTACGTCCGTTTCCTTTGCGGGAAGCTTTACAATATTGATGGGATAGCCGGATCTGCCTTCAAAGCGGCTTATAAAATCCGGTTTGGCAGCAATATCCCCCAAGCCCGGTGTTTCATTTGATTTTAAAATACGATAGCTTGTTATGGATATACTTGCATCAAATCCTACCATTGTCAGAATTTCTCCCCCGTAGCCTTTCGGCGTAACGGTTACCACATATCCCACCTTACTCCCGGATGCATCCAAGCCTCTTTCCACCATTTTTACGGATGAAATGTTATTGTTTGTGATGTCAACGGTTTCAAAGGTTGCGGCAGCGGGCAATAATATCTGCTTTGATAACAGCAATTCCCGCTCTAATTGCGCCTGAATAGGCTCTTCGGTAATATAGTGTACAATACCCAGCAGACCGGCAATGATTACCGTCGTCGTGAATAAAAACAACGCCTGTTTTATCACAGATTTAAACATTATTTTCCACCTCCGTATACATGAGGCACCGTAATTTTATCAATATACGGAACAACAAGATTCATAATCAGAATAGAATAACAGACGCCTTCCGGAAATCCGCCGTAGAACCGGATGAGAACAGCCAGCACTCCACAGCCAATTCCCATAATGAATTGTCCTTTTGGATGAATAGGGGACGAAGCATAATCAGTAGCCATAAAGAACGCTCCCAGCATCAAACCGCCTGTGAGAATCTCATACAGCGGATAGGAAGCATCAAATCCCGTGCGTTTTAACAGTGCCGTAAGAAGGAAGAATACCGCAATAAAAGAAACAGGGGTTCTCCATGAAATGACGCCGCGCACAATGAGGTAAATGCCTCCTATAATGATTGCGATGGCACATACCTCCCCAAGACTGCCTCCCTTGAAGCCCAAAAGGGCGTTGACATAATCCGTAGAGGCCGGTACAAAACCGCCTTCCTTCATGCGTCCAAGAGGGGTTGCTCCGGAGGCGGCATCAAGGGACCAGGTTGTCATTTGTACCGGGTAAGAAATCAATAAAAATGCTCTGGCCGCCAGGGCAGGGTTCATAAAATTATGCCCCAATCCGCCAAACAGCATCTTGACGATAATAATTGCGAAAAAGCCGCCGACAATGGGAAGCCAGAAGGGTACCGCATACGGTAAATTCATTGCCAGCAATAAGCCCGTAACGACGGCGCTGCCATCCCGAATGGTGATTGGTTTTTTTGCTGTTTTTTCAAATAACCATTCAGCAGATACACACGATGCCACCGATAAAATAATTGTAATAAATGCTCTGATACCAAAGAAATAAACCCCTGCAATGCACGCAGGCAAAAGTGCAATGACAACATCGTACATGATTTTTTCAATGGTAGCTTCGGAGCGTATATGAGGATTTGCTGAAACTAATATTTTTTTTGGCATTGATTTTAATCATCCTTTTTCTTTTTTTGGGAAAGAAGTTGTCTTCTCTTCTTTTTGATGGTCTGCGTCAAGTGCCTTTTAGAGGGGCACACATAGGAACAACTGCCGCATTCAATGCATTCCATACCATTGTTATGCACAAAGTTATCTATTTCCCGGTGGATCACAAATTGATTGAGCGCATACGGCATAAGCCCAATGGGGCAGCTGGCCACACAACGGCCGCAGCGGATGCAATTTCTTTCAGGGGGGATTTCTGCCTCTTCTGCTGTAAGAAGGAGAATACCAGATGTTGTTTTCATAACAGGGATTTTCAGTTTATATGTAGATATTCCCATCATTGGGCCGCCTACTATAATTTTTGACGGTTCGACATGCAGTCCGCCGATGTCCTCAACGATTTCGTCAATGGGTGTTCCAAGTCTGATTTTATAATTGCCCGGATTTCTTACCGCACCGCCTGCGAAGGTAACAACCTTGCGCATCAAGGGACGTCCTCTTACAATTGCACGGTGGATTGCAATCGCAGTATCCACATTGATCACCAAGACACCGGAACTGGCAGGGAGCTTTCCTTTTTCCACCTCACGGCCGGTACAAGCCCAAATCAATTGTTTTTCACTGCCTTGAGGATATTTTGTTTTTACTGTAGGAACTTTTATTTTGTTATGGCCCTCACATGCTTTTTGCATAGCTTCGATTGCTTTCGGCTTATTGTCTTCGATTCCAATGATGGCTATAGCCGTCGGCAATAGCTTTAATATGATCTCCGTACCAATAACGATTTTTTCTGATTCCTCCAGCATAACCCGATAATCCGTTGTCAGATACGGCTCGCATTCCGCTCCGTTGATCAGGACCTTATCAATGATCATGTCCTTAGGCGGCGACAGCTTCACATGGGTTGGGAAGCCTGCTCCTCCCAAACCGACAATACCGGCTTCTCGAATTCTCTGCAAAATCTCATCATTGGTATAGCTGTTATAATCTTTAGGTTCAGAAATTGTCGGATGCTCTTCATAGAGCCCGTCATTTTCCACAATAACAGCATTTGAAACAATTCCGGCAGGAGTAAGCACCTTTGTAATCGCGTCTACGGTTCCCGAAACGCTTGTGTGAATTGGAGAAGAGATTAAACCTTCCGCATCTCCAACTTTTTGTCCCAGAAGCACACGCTCATCAACAGATACAGCAGGCTGGCATGGAACACCTATGCTTTGTACCATAGGATATACCATTTTAGAACCGACTCTGGGGAGTATTACTTGTATTGCTTTGTCATCCGTGTGGTGTTTCTCACCTTTTGGATGAATTCCCTTTTTAAAAGTAGGCAATCTCATAATTTCACTCCAAGTCTCTCATTACAGTTCAGCCTCCTCCCTTCCATAGGCCGAACCAATGTCATGAAGTTAAGCCGTTAGAACTCCACCAAGTCACTTTTACTTGCCTTACCTTCGTGCGTTCAAAGCGCTCCGCTTCACAAGATGCACCAATGTTACATTCTGTGACACAGAATATAACATTGGACGGATCTGCGTAAAAGTGACTTGGTGGAGTTCTAACGGCTTAACTTCATAACATTGCAGGCTGAACTGTAACAGTCTCTCTGTATTTTCAACTCTCGGTCATTATTATAACATATTGTCCGGAAGATAACAATTTCGTTAATAAGTTCACAAAACGCCGTAAAAAAACCACTGTAAAACCGCAAGCCCTACAGTGGTAATTACTACCATTCTTTTTCTTCTTCCGGGTCGTCCTCCAGGTTATTTGAAATAATTGCTGTTGCAACCGGAAATGCCGCACGACTCTTAATCAGCGGATACACAAATAACTTATTAATAAAAAGCCTACCCCTACAGCGGCGGTAACAGGCTCCCTCAGGCTTTCTGAAACCAAGCCCGGCGTAATGATCCAGCCCAGCAAAATGCCCGCTGCGAAAGCCATAAGCGGAACACCGTAAAAAATAACAGCGCCTGCCAAAATAGTCTCCTTCATATCAACAGACACATAATCTCCAACAGAAGCATTACAAGTATTTTCAATTTCTATTGTCATGGCAGACCGTCTGTGCGCATCACATGCTTTACACTCACCGCAGCTGGTAAGCGGAAACATCTTCACACACATGCTCTTTCCTGATACTTTTGTTACCAAACCTCTTTCAGACATTACAAAACCTCCTCAGCTTTGTATAGCATAACATTTTTTTTATACTGCAAATTTTTTGGTGAATCCATCTTTAGTATAAAATAGGAAACCATAAGATAGCAAGTGCTATCTTATGGTTTCCTATTTTATATATCATTGCCTGTCTGAATATTCCATACCGGCTTGCTTATCTGCCGTAAACTTCAAATTCCCAGAAGGAATAGCCCCAAGGACCGGTCTTCTCATAAGCTGTAAGTTTTACATAGCGAGCATTTACAGCTGCAAATGATGTTTCAAAATCCATAACAGGATCACCGCCGCTCTTCGTATAAACGGTTGTCCAGGGTCCGTTTTCACTTGCAGCGGTTTCAATCTTGAACTTTGTAGCTGTTGTAGTGACAGCTTCCCATAAAATAGCTATCTTATTAACAGAGAATGTGCTTCCAAGATCGATCGTGTAGGTAAGTTCATAATTTCCTCCATGTTCGGACTCAAAGCGGGTATTGCTGCTGCCGTCAATACCATAGCTGGCAGCACCGTTGCCCGGTCTGTTTGTTGAAGCAGTTTTACCCCTTGCAACATTGGCAGAAGAAGCCTGTCCCCCGGTGCCATAAACTTCAAATTCCCAGAAGGAGTAGCCCCAAGGACCTTCCTTCTCAGTAGCCGTGAGCTTAACATAACGTGCTGTGACTGCATTAAACGTTGTGCGGAACACCTGTTCAGCCGCGCCGCTGTTCTTAGTGTAAACCTCTGTCCAGAGACCATTTTCGCTTGTAGCGGTTTCAATCTTGAACTTCGTGGCTGTGGTGGTCATTGCTTCCCAGTTGATTGCGATCTGGCTGACTGAGCAATTAGCACCCAAATCAACGGTGTAAATCAGCTCATAGTTTCCGCCGTGCTCAGATTCAAAGCGGGTATTCGCGTCGCCGTCAACACCGTAGCTGGCCGCGCCGTTGCCCGGTCTGTTTGTTGCCGCCATCTTACCGAGTGCAACGTTTGTCACGTCCCCTGATGGATCCGGATCAGGATCGGGCGGAATGTCAGGGTCAACCGGCCCGCCTCTGCCTGGTCCCGGTTCCGTGCCGCCGCCTGCCAATGCTGCAGCCTTACTGGTATATGGAATTAAAAATCTTTCAACTGTGCCATTATCCACTACATGTGTCGGTGCAGTAGGATCAACAACAAGCCAATATTCATTGAATTTATGTCTGTCACGTGACCATACATATTTTACACTCTCGGTACCATTGTTAAAAATGATTGCGTTTAGGACATTGAGGTCATACTCAAGTGAGAACCAGCCGTCTGCACTCTTTGTTAGAGATGCGCCGGGGTATGAACCTGCAGGCCATTCCCACCAGTTGGTATCAAGTCCGTACCAGTACGGATTGCTGCCAAGCTGATTGGTGGGGTCATAGATATTAAGTACAGGGCCGCCAGGTGCGGTACCGCCTCCCCTGAGGGCAGCTTCCCTGGTTTTGTACTGAGTTAAATAGTGTTTTTTGCTGCCTCCGTCACTCTGATACGCCAGTGCGTCCTTATCAACTGCAAAGTAAAGATCTGTTTTGTTATGCAGTCCCTCGTCCCATACATATTTGATCTGGGTCGCGGCATCGAAGCTTCCGTCATTGAGAATAAAGGTAGCGACAGTTTCCAGATCCATTTCAAATGTAAGCCAGCCATTGTTCTTCTGCAAAGGAATACCCGGCCATGGGCCGCTCATTTCCAGCCATTGGTTAATCCAGATACCGGAATAAACAAATGCATTGCCGCCAAACACATTGTCAGGATCATAAATATGAATCACAGGGACCGGAGGCGGATTTGCCGGGTCAACCTTAAATCTCGCCTGCAGTGTCATACTTGCTATTGCCGTAAAGAGATAGGTCGGATTATCGCTTACTTTTGTACTGCCCGCGTACCAGCCGTCAAAGAGATAATGTTCATTCGGCCTGGCAGTCAGGGTAACCTGTGCATGATCGCTATAGGTGCCGCCGCCCATGACGGTACCTCCCGTTCCTGCTGAAACATTAATAATACAGGATACCGTTCCGCCCAGTGAGCCCGGAACAGCGCTGTCAGAAACGGAACGTTTTTGCGGATTGCCCTTATCTCTGTAAAGTTCGCCGAGCCGGGTCAGAACACCGGTTGTCCGGGTCGTCAAAGCAGCATGGCTTCCGGCACTCTCACCATACGGATTGCCGTCCGGATCGCCGAAGGAGAACCACGCATAACGCTCGACATAAGGACAGTTGTCCAGATAGTCAAGGAGCTTGTCCATATAGTTGTATACATGCTGCTTCGTATAACCCCAGGGTTGTATATCATCCTGGTTACTGGGCCAGTTTGCCACAGCAAACTCAGTAATCCAGATTGGCTTGTGGTAACGGTTCCATAAATCCTCGATCAATGCTTTAAAGTCGGCAATCTGATCTCCTCCGTCTGTATCACCGGGCCAGCCGGGATAGCTATGAACTGTAATAAAATCAACAGGATAGGAACCGTCCGGCCGCTTAATAAGCTCCATAAAATCATAAAGCCACTGGCCGGGTTTATTTTCATACTCCCAAGCCGCAGCAGGTGATCCGGTGCGTTTGCCGGAATCAACAAAGCTGGGCCACCAACTGCGGGCAACCGTCGTTGCAGGTGTATTAACTTGTCCTGTGTGGTCCGGCTCATTACAGCCAAGCACTGTTTTGTAGCCGGCAATTTCACCGGGATTGCATTGGCCGTTCCAGAACATAGGGGTAAAATCAAGTTTCTCTACGACTGCTTGATTTGATTTGGTTGCGTTCCAGGTGTAATACCAGCTTAGATTCATGTTCTGCATGTTTGAAAGATCGTTAAAAAAACCGATCCCTTTCTTGCTTACATAAAACGTTCTTGGCTTTGTCAAAACCTTCTGACCGTTTGTCAGCTCGGCTTCGATCCAGACGGTATGAGTATTTACATCAACCGTATATACCTCATACTCAATCGTGCTGCCGGACGTCGCATTAACAGCTACACCCGGTTTGTCGTCCAGATACACTATGTATCTTACTGCATTTTGCACAGTGTTCCATTTGACCCAAACAGGTCCCGCCGGGATTAACTGCTCCTGAGCAGGATATACAACTGCATCTTTTTGCCATTCGGTAGCAGACACTGTACCTTCCTCGGCTGCGGAGACGGGCATAGTTGTAATTAAAGTCAGCAGCATGCACACCGCAACAGCGAAAGAAAAGATTTTCGTTTTCTTCATACACTCACTCCTTTCATGAATTTTTTACTAATATTAATTTGTGCAAGCTAGATTGTCATAATTAGTATATCATATAATTTGGAAAAACAATACATTTTTTATTTATAAATGCTAATGTCTTACAAAAAAACCAATCATCTATTTTATCTCCTCAGCTTCTACGAAAAAAAACGGCAGCTCTGATTGATTTCAAAACCGCCGTTGCAACTGAAATAAAGTCATCATAGTTTATATATTTTACAGCTTTTAACGCAAAGACATCATAAAATTCACTTCATGATGCAAAAAGAGATTTTATGCCCACAATCTATTTTTCTATATTGATATGGAAGGGTATGACATTAGACGGCTTGGAAGGCGACTTGGAAGCATGCCTGGAACTTATAAAAGAAGCCATGACAATTCGGTAGATCTCATATCCTTTAAAAATCAAGCTGGCAAGGGTGCTTATAAAACGAGAAGGAGGCGGTGACTAGCCGCCCTCCTCTCACTCTTTGCCAACAGTACTATGTCGTCTATTGTTTCCGCACTGGCCTGACATACTTCCAAAATCGCTTCGGGTCATGGAAAAAGTAGGCCATTCTGCCGGGAGAAGTATCATAACAATAAGAGGTGTCTGCGAAATCAAACTTTGCAATTGCCGCATCTACCTTTTCCTCCACGCTGCGGTTTTCTTGTTCATAATCGAACGGCCCATGTTCGAAAACAATGTACTCTTCTTCGGGTACGTCTATCAAGAGCATTTGTGCCGGCACTTCGCCGTTATAATCGGGGTCGAGCCGGACGCCGTAACATTCAGCGCGGGGGATACCGTAACAGAAAGGTTTACCATCCGGGTCGTGGATATACGCCATAATCTGACCGCTGCCGCTGCTAAGATCGTTGCTGCCTATGTCATCCAGTTTATCCTTGATACTGTCGAGCAAACCGCAGATAGTATCATAATCCTGCCCCGGTATGGCGTTCTGTTTTTGCCAGAAATCCCAATAACCATTGCTCTCATAGTTTTTGATGTGCAAAAACCTATGGGCGGGAATCGTTACAAAATAAATCTTGACGTCCTCTGTGGATTTTACCATGCCAATTTCTCCAATTCCTAAAAAGTAGCGGTCAAAAGGTTTTATTTTTGTACGAAGTGCGACCGGCATAGGATTTTTACGGTACTCGCTTGGAGCAATGCAATATGCCGACTTGAACGCCCGCGTAAAGGCTTCATGTGTTGAAAATCCATAATCAAAAGCAATATCCAAAAGGCTTCTTTCGCTGTCCCTGACCTCTCTCAAAGCAAAAGCCAACTTTCTTTGACGCAGATAATCCCTAAACTGCATACCCGATATTTCCTTAAATTTTCTTGTCGTATGAAACTCAGAATATCCCAGCTTGCGAGAAAGAAATCGCAGCGTTATAGCCTCTCCATTATGGTTCTTAATGCACTCGTCAATTTCATCAACGATTATTTGAATTTGCTTATTCCACTCGTACATTTATCATTTCACCTCGCTTTAACCACCCTATCGTCATTATAGAGTAATATAACTTGCATCGCTTGATTTTACTTGCTGAAAATACGCTGCTTTTCAATAAAGTTCATTAAATTCGCCTGAAGCTGCCTTTCCAAAAATCGATTTCCCGCTACCGTTCGCTCTGAAAACAAGGATACCACGTGGTTCATTCATCTCAGCCCAATTCCTTTCAAAACCTCGTTAGTGGTGATGCCGCTATAATTGTAGGCGAGTTCATCAAAAACAAATGGCAAGACTGCTCTATCCTCAAGCTTTATCAGCTTGTAGTTATTCCGCAAACGGTCTGCGTTTCGAATAATGGACTCACGGATGGACGGCTTTTGGATTTTATCGGCATTATTTATGATTTCCTGCAAGTATCCAAGCTGATTTATAAGTGCTGCAGCAGTTTTGGGACCTATCTTCTCCGCACCTTTGATGTTATCGGAATGATCGCCGGTTAAGGACTTGAAATCTGCATATTGGGAGGGTAATATACCATATTTGTTATATATGTATTCGGCCTCGCAAAGAACCGTATTATCGCCGCGGTACCGCAATACTCTTACATTATCACTGATAAGCTGAAAAAAGTCACTGTCATAGGAAGCAATCACTATTTGTCCCTTGTCTTCGTATGTGTGTACATAGCTTGCGATAACATCATCGGTTTCCAGTTCGGCTACCTCTGTGTGCTTGATATTCATAAAGGTTAAGGCATCATATACATCCTGCAGTTGTGAAAATGGGCTTTCTTCCTCGGGCACAGCGGAATAATCCTGGCGGTTGGCTTTATATTCGGAAAGCAGTTCCGCTCTGTCATTTGGATGTTCGCCGTCAAACAGCACCACAATATGAGTTGGCTTTGTCATTTTCATTATCTTGATTAACGCTCCAACGAATCCCAGAGTGCCTTGTATCGCTTTACCGTAAGCATTCATAATTCTTGACGGCATACCAAAAAACATCTGAAAATGCAAATTCAATCCGTCAATAATAAGGAGCTTTTCCATTCCTTCACCTCAATTCTACGAGAAAAGTATCACTATAATTGTATCTCCTCCGGAGCTTTGTTTCAACCAAAATTATTGAATTCATAATCTTAAGACTATGTAAAAAATATTGACTTGTAATTTCTTAAAGCTTATCATATATTATGATCTCTATAATCATCCGGTGTATTGGCTCAGGGGGTTGTTTGCGAGCGGATTAACGCTCCAGCCTACAAATACTTGCAAATATTGTCGGGTATACGTTCTTAATTTATATTATACTTATCATGAAAGGAGAAGTATATGGATACACTGGAAAACATGAAACAAGCAATCGATTATATCGAAAGCAATCTTGACCGTGAAATGGAATATGCCAGGATTGCACAGATCGCATTATGCTCTCAATATCACTTTCAGCGCATGTTTGCTTTCCTGATCGGCGTACCGCTATCCGAATACATAAGGCGCCGCCGTTTAACCCTTGCCGCTTTTGACTTGCAGAATGGGAAGGAAAAGATAATTGATATTGCTTTGAAGTATGGTTATAATTCGCCTGATTCGTTTTCTCGTGCATTTATAGCAATGCATGGAATTACACCGTCAAAAGCAAGGGAAAAAGGAATATCCTTAAAGGCGTATCCTCGTATCACATTCTCTTTATCACTAAAAGGAGTGGTTGAGATGAATTACAGAATGGAACAAAGAGCTTCCTTTGCCGTTGTGGGTGTAAAGCAGCGATTTTCTACTGTTGAGGGTTTGGGTGAAAACGTAGGAAAGATGTGGCGGGAAACCCCGGCTGAGGTCTTCGGGCAGATCGCCGGACTTGGGGATGGGCTGGTGGGTGTTTACAGCGGAATGTATGAAGACAACACAACAGATTACTACATTGCCGCCATAACGGAAAAAGATTGTCCCAAAACGCTGAGCAGGCTTGAAATACCGGCTCTTACATGGGCTATATTTGAAATAACCGGCCCCATGCCTACCGCAATGGCAGATATATGGGGGCGCATTTTCTCCGAATGGTTTCCCACATCCGGCTATGAACACGCAGAGGCACCGGAAGTGGAATGGTATTCAAACGGTGATCTGAGCTCATCCGATTACAAAAGCGAAATATGGATCCCGGTTATTAAGAAATGATATTCCATGTAAAGAGTGTCCCCGATTGATATCTGAGATCATCATTCGAGGACACTTTTTTATTACTCACAATGATATTAAGCGTTCATGTTTACTATTCTTTAGCGGACGATCATATCAAACAAATTTTTGAAAAAGGACTGGAACATATAAGAGAAGAAAAGTAGGAATGCTAATCTTATTTGGATGAATCAACCAATGAGTATATTACTGATTAAGAAATATAAGGAGGATAATGATGGGCAACCTGATCTATTTCGGAATTCTCGTTTATGTACTATTCTATGGCAGTTATCTGGGCAAACAGCTGATGCTGAAAAGACAAGGCATAACAAGCGACCGGCTGGGATGCGGCGATAAACCGAAACGAACCCTCATCATCGAAAGGCTGCTTAAAGCTGCCACCTTTTCAATGGCTGCATTGCAGATCTTAAGTTTTCTCATGGCCGCTGTATTTGGTGAGGAATATCGGAAATATAAAAGGTCGGTTGGGCGATATTTTTTATTCTTTTAGATTTCCAAAGCCTTTCTAGCAAAGGTGCGCCACTTACGGCTTACGGCAAAGCAGACCGCCATGGATAAAAATGCTCCGATTACCCATATCCGGATGGTGGCATTCCAGCCATATGCAGTAGACAGTGCTCCGATCCCATACATGGAAACTGCACATCCTGCATATACGCAGGAGTTGATGATGCCGTATATACTGGAGGCCTTGCCTGTCCTGGCAAACCGGGAGGGCATGACCGCCGTCAGCATGGTGTTCACTGCCATCATAGCCGTAGTGCACAGGGTAAACATGGCAAGGGCCACCGGCATGCAGCTCTGTCCCCATAATAGAAGCGCCAGCAATGCAGCCCCGCATACCCCAAAGAAAGCTGCCGACCCGAATATCTCATCCTTGCGGAGCAGTCTGCCCGCCATGGATGCAAGTGCCACGCCGAACAGATTGCACACCGGAATCACCATGGTACTGAGGATGGATACCATGGAGCTGGTAGCGTAATTCTCCTGTAAAAAGGTCGGAACCCAGGTTGCCACACCGTCCTTCAACGCTCCCTGTACAAATAAGGCAGGAAGAAGGCCGCATAAGCCGGAAGCGATCAGAAGCTGCTTCCAGGAATATGGCTTGGCTTCTGCCGCCCTGCTTTTTTCTCCTACCTCCCTGCTCTTCTCTGCCTCCTCTGCCCCGGCCGGCTCTATGACCGCTTCCTTTGTCCTGGCTTCCCTGCTGCCCATCTGTCTCGCATAACGCTCCACACGGCCCATGCTCACATACCATACGGCTGCCATGACACATAGGCAGACAGCCGGTACATAAAAGGCCCATCGCCAGTTAAGCTCATTGATAAGAGCCGCGCTCAATGCATAAGAAGCCACTGTTCCAAGGGGAACGGAATAATTCAGATGCAGGCAGCTCTTTGTCCTTTCCTCCTCCGGCATATATTCACAGATGATGTGAAGCAAAGGCGACCAGATAAATGCCTGTGCCAGTCCGTTCACACACCATACCGCCGCCATAAGCTCCGGCGCATGAAGCATTCCCATCAGCACATTAGACAGGCCGGACACCGTAAGACCTCCGAATACCAGCCATTTCCCGGACAACCTATCTCCCAGAAATCCGCTGAATAATTGACTTATCCCATAGGAAAAGAAAAACATTGTACCGATCATTCCCGCTTTTCCCTTATCAAATCCTTCGGCACGGATAATTTCTACTAAAGAAACCGAGTAGTTCAGTCTCCCAAGATAAGTAATAAAATAAACGCTTACACATAATAAAAACAGCATCCGGATTTTACGCTTTTCCATAAACTTACCCGCATGCATACGGTATGTACTTTCAGTCATCTCCTGCACTCCATTTCATATTTTACACGTGCTAACCTATATATCTTGCTCCCTGTCATGCTGCTCAGCGCAGCTTGACAGGGAGCCGCAAATTACTCTTATAGCAAATATCCCTACTCCGTTCCCTTGGCTTTACCCAGGGTCCCGCGTTCAATGAATTCTACCGGAAGCTCCACATGCCTCACTGCATTCCGGTGTTCAATCAGATCAATCAGGGAATTGACGCTCACCGATGCAATTCTATCAAAATTGCACCGCATCGTCGTAAGTCCCGGTGTAAGATATTTGGATATGGATATATCATCGAAGCCAATAACGGACACATCCCGGGGAACCTCATACCCCAGATCCTTCAAGGCATTCATCGCGCCGATTGCCATAATATCATTGGCGGCGAAGATACCTGTGGGCTTGTCCGCCTCCGGGCTGCTGTACATCCGGTAGATTTCCCGGTATGCCTTTTCCTCACTGAAGTCACAGTCAATTTCCATCAGCTTCTCTATCTGGTTCCGGCACTTCCCCGCCGCCGATTTGACCCCTTCGTGCCTGCGGATGGCCGGAAGACGCGGCCTGCCGCAGCCTATATACAGGATATTCTTATGCCCGTTCTGCACAAGTCTTTCAATTGCATAATAAGCGGATACCTGATCGTCCATATTGACGACCACCACATTCTCATAATAGGAATCCCTCTCCTGATTAACCAGGACAAGGGGATATCCGCGCTCCGCAAGACGTCTGATATCCGCACTCCCGGTATCATAACCCAGCAGTACCGCACCTCTCACCAGACTGCCGTTCAGGATGCGCTCTATGGATTTAACATCCTTTTCCCGCTCCGTCAGATACACAAGGGTCTTATAATCGCACTTTTGGGCATTGCTTACAACCAGGTTAATCATCTCTGTCGCAAAGTGGGAGGTGATATTGTCGCCGGCGCCTGAATTCTTGTCCGAATACGCAGAGAATAAACCTATAATCTGTTCCTCCTTGCCGACAAGACTCCTTGCCTTGCTGTTTGGTTCAAAATTATACATATCAATATATTTGCGTATCTTTTTCTCAGTCTTGGGAGACACTCCGCCCGCACCGTTGATAACCTTGGAGAGAGTGACCCGCGAAACCCCTATGATTTTGGCCAATTCTTCAGTCGTCATTCATACCACCTCTTCTTCATTGTAATGATTGCTTCCCTGCACACATACAAACCTATTCCTATCATATTACATGCCTGCCATCACAATCAAGCTAAAAATATAAGAATCCCTCTTTTCTGTAAATGGTTATCCCCGTTCAAAGGCTGCCCGGCAAAGGACATAATCCCCCCTCACACTTCACACATGATCCTCTCCCCAAACTCGGAAAGCAGCTCTTCGGATTTCATATTATCAACGGTCACATACCAGACATTATGCTTTCCATGGGATATAACCTCCAAATCCTTCAGGGGGCCTTCCCTGGTTATCGTCAAGCCATTCCGGGCATAGAGCCCTACACCGGTTCTCCCTTTCCGCAGGAACAGCCACTCTCCCATTGCTATCCACTCATCAAACTGATACAGCGGACAATAGGCATGGGTGTAGGACACCTCCTGTTCCAGCAAATCATAGGTCAGCCTGGCAGCATTTCTATTCTGTTCCACAAGGGGCAGTGTTCCGTTCCCTGCAAAATAGCTGGGGCGTCCTTCTCCAAAATACACCGCTTCCCCCGGATGGTTAATCCATATCTGAGTATCACAGGTTTGAACCATAAGCTGAAGCACATGCTCCTGCTGCCCTCTTTCTCCCGGGCGGTATCCGATGGCGCTCGCCAGGATATAGTCTGCGGTCTTATAACTATATAATCGCACTTTTTCTTCGCCTTGTACAGATTCATTTATGCTTCCTGCATCATCCGCCTTGTATAAACTCAGCAAAGCCTTCTCCGGACGGTAACCGGATAACGCCATTAGTACGGTGGAATAGCAATTTTGGTTCAGCCAGCCTTCCCCGCTTACAATAAAATTCAACGCAGAGGCTTCACTCGTCCTCCGCCCGATGAGATTCTTAAAATAAATCCTACCGTAGCTTGCAGCCACAATGCCCTTAAAGCTATTGCATGCCAGGATATCAAAGGTCTTATCTAACGCTTCCCTGGCATACCGGCGTATCTGTGCATCCCTGGCATGATCATATAAGGCCAGCAGCCCTATGACATCAATTGGAATATATACCGAGGAATTCCATTCTGAAAAGCCGTTTGCCAGGAAATTGTCAAACCATTTACAAAGCAGCCCCTTAGCTTTCTCCCTGTGTTCAAAGCCCTTCATCCCGCTGCACGCAAATATCCGCTCCGGATAGCGCTCCCCTGCCAGGAATTCACACGCATGGAAGCACAGGGCATGATTTTCACTGAAAAACCACATGACATCATTGCCCGGCTCGTCATACCAGTACCGGAAATGAAGAAGCGCTTCCTCAAGCCCCGCCTTCACCTCGTCGGGCACATGAGGACTTTCCAGGGCATAGAAGAAGGCCGGAAGCCGGAAATCACTGCAATCAAACCGGTTATTGATCCTTACAAGTTCCTCTCTCACAATCTCCATGGCGGTCTGTTTATCACCGCCTGTTTCAAAAAGCGCCAGCGCCCTCTGAAAGACCGGGGTGCCATGCTTGGCCAAAAACAGCAGGATATTGTGTTTTCTCTCCGCTGGTTTTGCTTCCCGTACCGCATCCATAATGCTCTCATCATAGTACTCGAATTGAAGGGAGCGTTTGAGCTGTAACCCGGAGACTTCGGAAGATAGGGTTACCCTCACCATACCTGCATCCCGGTATATCAGATCACCAATCTCAACCATCCGGGTGCCGTCAGCCAGATGTACGGATTTACAGCGCTTGGATAGAGACGTATGGGCATCGGTGAAGGCAAGTTCCACTTCCGCGTCCAGCCCCCCTTCCACCGGCTTGTCAAAATACAGCGATATGTCCGGCGCCTGATAATGAAACCTTTTCAGGTAAACCCCTGCCAAAATTGACCTGACCCGCTCCAGCTCTTCCATATCCACACTGGCAGGTATCTTCCCTGTCAGTTCCTTCGATCCCAGGTAGCGCAATTTAAAGTACACCTGGGTATCTCTTTCCGCAAGGTCATTGCACTGGATATACAGGCTGTTTTCCCCCTTCTTCAGGGGAAGGGACAGCTCCAGGCGAACCTCCTGATTCCGCTCATATCCCATGAGACTTCCCTGCAACACTCCGTTTATATATAATTTAGCTCCGCCGCAGGTGCTAAGGAGAAAGGGATATTCCCCCTTCTCCCTGGCACAAAGACTTACCCTGGCTCCAAAATCAAGCTGGGTAGGTCGCATCCAGAACCCGGAATACTCTACCTTCTCCCCTTCAAATGGGAAATATAGCTGCCCGCATGCATAGCTTTCGTCCGGGCGGCGGATAAATTCTCCTTCCCGGATAAACTGCTTTCTGGTGGGGGAAACAATCTGATTCCATGCTCCATTTACTTTGCAGGAGGCATCATAGACTCCCGGTTCACTTACAAATATTTGTTCCCGCAGGCTGCTTATCATAAACTTCGTAATCCAAGCTCCCTGGCCGCAGGGGAATTCAAAGCCTTCCGTATATATCCCTCCTCCAAAAGTGAAAACTTCATTTCACCAAATTCATAATCCGTATAATATAGCTGATGCTCCCTGCATACAGGCGTATGCTCCTTCATGTAATCCCGGAATGCCCCAAAGCTCCCTGCTTCCGTCTCACAGGTCACCTTCACAAACCAGGTACTGTTAATGCCTCTGGAAATAAACTCTTTGCCCTTTAACAGTGCTTTGTCACTCTCTTCCAGTCCATTGGCGGAATACAGTGCCGCATATGCCTTTTTTCTGCGGATGAACAGCCAATTGCCGTCAAGAACTGTCTCATCACATTCCCTTGTGTCACAGAAAGCATGGGTAAAGGGGACCTCCGCCCGTTCCAGCATTTCCTTCGGGAACTCATAGCTTACCACCGCGGTATTCTGCTGCTGATCTACGAGAGGCGTCAAGCCGTTACCGTTGAAATATCCGGGCCTGCGCTGTCCGAAAATCTTACCTTCTCCCGGATGATTAATCCAGATACGGGTATCCGCATCCGCCAGGAAGAGATTGATCAGATGCTCCTGGGAACCAAAGTAACCGGTTCGCGGAGAGATACAGGAGCCAAGCATATAGTCCCCGGTCTTGCAAAGGGTCGTAGGCACCTTAAAGGTTCCCTGCAGTCTGGATATCATATATTTGTCCGTACTCATCCAATCTGCCGCAGCGCCAAGCTGTTTGGGCGGCTGATAGCCGGACATGGCAATATAGATGGCAGGGCTGATCTCCTGATTCATGCACCCGCAGCCCCAGGCCAGCCATATCTGGCTGTTTGCCCCCATGCACCGGTTGCCCAGCAGGTCGGATCGGTATGCCCTGCCGTTGGAGGTACCGAGAACACCGCAGAAGCTGTTCTGTGCATACAATTCAAAGGTCAGATCCAGCGCCTTTTCTGCCCGTTCCTTTAACTGCGCATCTTCGGCAAGTTCATACAGGGTGATGTAGCTGCGCACATCCACGGAGATATAAGCCGAGGAATTCCATTCATTATATCCAAATTCCATCAGCTTTTCAAACCACTCTACGATCCGTATCCTGGCCTTCTCCATATGCTGTCTGCCCGTCATGCCGCTGTTGGGGAACACCTTCTCCGGGAACAGCTGTCCGGCCAGATACTCATCCACATGAAAGGCAAGAGCGTGATTCTCACTGAAAAACCACATGGCGTCATTGCCCGGTTCATCATACCAATACCGGAAATTCAGCAAAGCGGCCTCAAAGCCTGCAATCTGCTCTCCGGATAAAACCGGCCTGAACTTATACAGTATCCATATAATCCGCAGAAGCTTGAAGTCGGCGCAGTCCGCGCGCCGGTTGACCATCTCTACATCCTGTTCTATCGCTTTACGGCAGCGTTCATATTCATTGCGCCCCAGATAGAGTCCAGCCACATAGCTGTCAAAGGATGGGTTCCCATTGTGAATTGCAAAATGAATGGCCGCCTTTGCCCGTTCCTCATAAAGCGCAGGCGTTCCTATCTCCCGCTCCCTCGGATAAAACTCCGCCCAAAGACTTGTCCTGAGCTCCACACCATCCACCTCCGTGCGGATAGCCAATTCATGATAACCAATCAGAAGCTCCTTGACCCTGCCCCAGATAATTTCAGTCTGCTCTTTTTCTGCCCGGAAGCTTTTATCCATGCCGCAAATGCGTACCTTTAACTCCACCGCATCCGGAAAGGGCAGGTCTGTGCATATTCGGAGGTCTCCCTCGCTATAGCTTAATTTATCCAGATAACAAGCCTGCAGACTCTTGTTTACCCGGGTGATTCGATCCACGTCCGCCTGAATCGGCAGGGATACCCTAAGGTCCTCTCCCCAATTTTTAAGTCCAAACTTAAAAACAATATTGCGCTCTCCATAATCATTACAGCCGACAACAATTTCGTTATTCCCTTCCTGCAGATATACCCGGAACCTGTGACTCTGCTCAATATTGGACTCATATGGATAGAATTCCTCCGCAAGTCTGTTATTCACCCATACCTTCACCGCCCCGGAAGCAAAGATTTCAAGCTCCTGCATTCCGGCTTTGACAGGCATTACATAAGCCCTGGCATAAAAACGGATATCCGCCGGATAATCCCAGAAGCCCGAAAGATCCACGCGGTTCGTATCAAAGGGGTAATATAATTTATCCATCACTATGTCAGCCGGATAACCGGAAGCCTTAAACTCTCCCCTCCTTAAGAATTCCTCCTTGGCGGGAGATTTTCTTTCCTTTCCTTCTTCATCCTTTACACTTACCCCCGGACGGTAACCCGGGAACTGCGTAGGTACCGGCTTCGCAAGAAAAGGAGTCTCCAGCACCTTGCTTATAAGCCAGCTTGTCAGGTATTCGCCTGTCCCCACGGTATAAGTTAAATCCGATGTGTTCATAATGTCTGCCCCTTCCCTTTATCGTCTGAGAGCAGCCGTTTTCACACGGCTGCCCAAACCTTTCCCAGACTAACATCCTTCTCTTACATCCCGCAGGTAATGTGGCTGCTGCCATGATTATATCCGGTTCCCATAAAATGCTGCATTCTCCAGTGATAGCTGTGTGCAAATCTCTTCTTGGTGTATTCGCTTTCCGCCGCATTGGCATCCCCCCAGATACGAACCTTTCCCTCGTCATGGTAGAATACCATCAGCATCTCACCCGGCCGCTTCATAATCTTACCGCTTCTGACCACACCGTCACCGCCGGCAAAACCATGTATCTTACCTGTGCAGTCTACAATATACCCCTTCTTATCGCCGCCGGTTCCGTAGAATTCGTGATAACCGTCCCCATCGAAGTCAACGGGCATGAATTCATCTCCCTTGAACGGCAGGGGCGGCTCTAAGGGAGCACCTGTCACGGCATCAAAATAGAAATCCTCCGGCTCCGTATCCACGATGGCGTTATGAATGACACGGCGGGTAATCCGCATCGCCATGGCTACCTTCCGGTAATCCGGACCGATATTGGCAATCCAGCCATTGTGCATATGGCCGACACTGTCTACCGCAGTCCATTCTCTCCCGCCTTGTTCATTATAAGTAACGACCCTCGGCTCCCCTTCCTGCTCATAATCCTCACGGCAGGTATAAATGTATCTCTTCCCGGTCTCACTATCCTCAAAAGGAACCACAATATCGGAATGTCCCAGATATTTTCCCTTGTCTCCGCAGAATACTTCATGCCCGTCATCCAGGCTGATCAGGCGTTCTCCCCAGAACAGCTCGTCCACTCCGTCATGATTGAAGTCCAAAACCGGGCACAGATGGCTGGAACGCGCGCCCATATCATCATGAGGAATCTTAATATCCCAGCGTTTCTCCACGCCTTCGCCGTATCCCTGCAAATACATATCCCTGTAGGTTCCCTGTGCGGTTACCAGAACCGGCTTGTCATGAACATATCCGCCGGTGATAAAGAAACGGTAAGAATGTGACATGGTATCGTCAATGGTATTATCCGGCCATTTCCACTGTCCGGTGGTCTCTCCCGTCAGAGGATTGATGCGTTCTAAGACTCTTGCATTCAGGCTGAAGGGAATGTTGGGATTCAGGTTGTTGACAAACCAGATCTCATCCACGCCATCCTGATCTAAATCAAAAGAAATGAACGGCGTATACCATACGCCCGGAATAACGCCGTTTCCCAGATCTCTCTTCCACATAACTACACCATCCATGGTGTACAGCGCCATTTTTAAGGTGTCCGTCGGATAGTTAAACAGCTCCGGCCATGGGTCCAGATTTCCCTGACTGGAGTATACAAATAATACCGCCTCCGGCATATCCTTACCTAAGGATACCGGAACCGAGCGGACCTGTCCCAACTGGATTCCTAAATTAAATTCCTTTAAACATTTAATCTCCACTTTTGCTCCTATCTGCCCGCAATGTCCTTTCATACGTCTTTATCGGGCACTCTAATCAAGGGGTGAATATCTTTTATTCAGCCGTCTTTCCTCTTGTGATCTCCAGCTTTCCTGCTACATCCAATGGATAATGGTGAACCTTTTCCCCGTTCACATACAATATGTTATTCTCTATCACATAATGCTCACTGCCATCGGTTACAATTACCCTTGTGCTGTCCTCTGCTTCCATTTCCATTTGTTCCATGTCTCTTAGCAGTTCGTCCACATTCCGGTATTCTCCGTAAGTACCCACCTTCAGCACCCAGACATTATCACGCCCCGGACTGATCAATTCACGGCTGCAGCAAGGTCCTTCCTCCTGCATATGGAGGCCGTTTAACGCTCTGACGCCGATATAGCCGCCGTCCTTCTCCAGCGCAATGGCATATTCACTTCTTCTATAGCTATGGAACTCATTCAGCGGCACATAAGCATGGGTGTAATCCAAACAGTGCTCCTCTTTGATATGGTATTTTAAAATACTGATATTTCTATACTGGACTGCCAACGGCAGGCATCCGTTGCCTGCCCAGAAACCGGGACGCCCGTTTCCATAAATCTGAACCTCTCCCGGATGATTGATGAATACCTGGGCTGTTCCGTCAAGGGTAGCCTGTACAATATTCTCCTGATAGCCCGGCCCGTAAGGCCGGAAGCCCACAGCCGTAGAGAGAAGCGCCTTGGAATTCTTGTATAGATAGAGGTTTACATATTGATCAATTCCCTGGGTATTCTGATGGATCAGCTCTTCCTCTCCCTGCAGCCTGACATACTGCCCATATTCCTTCGGCGGTTCATAATCACCCGCAACAATAGGGACCAATGCCCGAAAATGGTCATTCATATATCCTGCATTGTAGAAGAGATACAATAAGGACGGCATTCCCGTGCTGTAGCTTCCCTTAAGCTCTCTCTCATAGGTCCTTCCGAAGCTGGTCATAATATTGCCCTTATGCTCGTTGACCGCCAGGGAGAAGGCCAGCATGTCCAGTGCCTTCTTCGCCTTCTCATGCAGGGAGGAGCCTTTTGGCGTCAAATTATATAAATAGCCAAGACCCATAATATCAATGGGCAGATAGGTGCTGGAATTCCACTCTGATGCAAATTCCGCAAAAAAGCTCTCGAACCATACCTTCAAAAGTCTTTCCGCCTTTTTGCATGCTTCTTCTCCTGTGAGACCGCTGCAGGTAAAGATACGTTCCGGCATTGATTTTCCCGCAAAATATTGACAGATATGAAACATCAATGCATGATTTTCACTAAAAAACCACATCACATCATCGCCGGGTTCGTCAATCCAATAGCGGTATCCCGCCATGGCGTCTTCCACTTCCCGCCGCAATTTCTCAGGGAAACGGTCAGAGAAGCTTACATACAGATACACCAGAATGATAAGACGGAAATCGGAACAATCCCGCTTTTCATTCACCCATTCCAGATGATTGGACAGAATCTCTTCCAGATTATCCGGGGTCTCTCCCTCGTGCATCCTGATCACCGCACGGTAATCACTTCCCCTGTCGGCATCACGGATAATATCCCTGATTCGCTGCTTCCTTTCCCCGCAGGTATCCTCGTGATACCCCATAAACCGTGTATTGAAGGAATAAGTACCAATCACCCTGCTCATTGCAAGCCCGGACACCGTAACCTCCAGCTTGAAAAAATAAAAGCTGGAAGGGATATCATCTGCATGAAACAGCGTCATCCCCTTCTGTCCCGGCTGTATCAGATAATGTTTGGGCCCGGTGTATCGATCCGGAGTGAGAACCATTTCCACAGGCACCTCTGTAAAGGCTTCCAGGTTTAGATATACGGGTTCGCTTAAATATGCCTCTTTATCAAAATATATACGGGAAAGTGCGTCTTCCGCTTTCCTTATGGCTTCCGTATCGGTTTCCTCCCTCACCGGAAGCCGAAGCCGTATATCCTGCCTGCCCAGATAACGTACTTTATAACAGTAGTCCGTATCCCGCTCCGCCAGATCCTCCAGACAAACCACTAACTTATTCCTGCCTTTTCGCAAAGTCATGGCAATCACGGTGTGCTGCTCCCGGTTTCTCTGGAACGGGACATAATCCTTCACCAATTCATCGTTCAGCCAGACCGTCAGCGCCCCGCAGGCAGAGAGCTCAAACTCTGCCGTCTCCTCCTTCGGCACCTCTAAATAGGAATAGCCATAGCTTCTCAGATAGGCGGGATTGGTATAAAATCCGGAATCGTCTATGCCGACATTCCCAAAAGGGAAATACACGGTCAGCTTCTTTTTCTGTCCGAATACCTCAATCTCGTCCCCCGGAAACAGGCTGCTCAAATCCATATAGGGCGGAAGCTTCCCGATACGGTCTTCCAAAACTTCCATTCTGCAGGGATTATCATAAATGGAAGGTTCTTTTGTCAGCCACTCATTCACCTTGCCGTGAAGAACCGTCTTCCGGAACGGACGTTCCTGGGCGAATACCCCTGCCGTCACGAAACGGTTGATATAACCGCCTGAAAACAGCTTATATTCCAAGTATTTCATCATGCATCCATCCTAATCTAAGTAAATGGGATTGGTATAAGCGGAACGGCCTGCCGCGTCCATACACTCCGCGCGAACCATTTTCTCAGTGCCTTTGAGTTTTGTCACAAATTCCGTTACATGTCTTCCCAGCTTGCGCCGATATGGTCTGCTCTCTCCGGTGACATAGATACGTTCACAGGGGGAGCATACCACATGTACCTCATCCCCCTCTACATAAAAGTCATAAATCGATGGGCCGGTAGAGGTATAAAAGCTGCCTGCTTTCATTGCCTGCATAATCGCCTTGGCGGAACGGTCCGCTGCCTTAACTACAGTAAAACCGCCGAAGGAATCACTGTACATGGAATCCAATGCATCATGGTTGTGATTATCGTCACTGCCTCCGTTCCACAGCTTGCAGCCTCGATAAAGCATTTCCGTCCAGAAGACGCTTCCATCCCCCGTATTCTCAAGCCATTCGGTTCCGTAATTGATAATCTCAACGGCATCATAAGGATTCTCATCCTCTACCTCCGGACTCGTCAGCATGGACCAGTGGGGATGGTTCAGCATAACATAACAGCCTTTTTCACGCATCTTGTAGCAGAACGCCATCGACTCCCTGCCCGTTCTGACCGGAAGGTGGATCTTCTGTCCCGGCTCAATTCCCTCAATTTTATCATCCCATAAAAAATTTACATGGATATCCTTGTCGTTCGAAGCATTGGCCCATAATTCAAAGCCTTGAAGCATGGTAAACTTCTCCTCCGTCAGCATCCGGGTATCGGTATAGAAATCATGATCGGTTACTGCCAGAAAATCATAACCATGATGGATATAAGCCTCTTTCATCTCCTCCGGTGTCAGACTGCCGTCGGAAAAAACGCTATGGCTGTGAATGTTTCCTTTTAACCAGACAGCATTCTCATCCTGCAGAAAAATTGTCTTTTTCATAAGCTAAACTTCCTCCCTGTTCATAAGTAAATCGGATTGGAAAACGCAATACGGCCGTGCTTGTCCACACATTGAACACGCACAAAGGTTTCCTTCCCTTTTAAGGGAATCCGTCCTTCCATCAAATCCACGCCTAAAGCACGCATGACCTTTCCTCTATTCCCGGTCAAACAGATACGCTCACAAGGAGAGCATTTTACCACGGCCTCTCCGTTCTCCACATAAAAATCATAGATTTCGGGACCCATACTGGAATAGAAGCTGCCGGTCTCAATTGCCTCTATAATGGCTTCCTGGGTGCAGGCTTTTGCCTTTACCACAATAAATCCGCCGAAGGAATCATTCTCCAGCAGATGAAAGGGCCAGCCGTCGCGATGAACATAGCCGTTATGACTGTCATCCGTTGCCAGTCCCCAAAGCCTCCTGCCCTTTTTCAAAAGAGCATCCCACTCTCTGACATCGTCTCCCAGCAAATCCAGCCATTCACTGGCATGATTATAGATTTCCATACAGCTAATCCCCGGAAGCTCAATGATTTCATCCCATTCTAAAGCTGACCAGTACGCGTGATTCAGCATGAGAATATTATTCCTGGCATGTTGTTTTAAAAAGCTGATTCCCTCTTCCGGTGTTCTAATCTTAAATATCTCATTCTGTTCAAAATCATAGGCATCGTTCTTAGAAAGCACATTCACATGCATGACCTTTTCCGGTGACTTATCATTGGGAAGGGTCAGCTCAAAGCCAGGTATCATCACGAACTTATCCTTCTCATTAAATTGCGGATATGCCATGAAAATATCGTGGTCGGACAGGCAGAGAAACTGATATCCTCTCTCCTTATAAGCCTGAACTACCCGCTCCGGCGGCAGTTCGCCGTCGGAGTTGGTAGTATGTGTGTGAAGGTTGCCTTTGAGCCATATGCCGTCTTCTATAAAATTAGTAAGCTTCATTTTACTCCCGCCTTTTCTATTCACACCTGATGTTTGGTTTACTTCATGTTGGCATCATACCACTGGGCACGTTCATCCAATACTTCCTGTAAATGATTGTCCACCAGAATCTGGTACTCTTGTGCGTATACTTCATCAAACTTGCCTTCCGGTGCGGACATGACCTTGAATACAAACTCCGCAATCAATTTCTGCAGCAGCGGCACATGCTGGTCTGTCTGCAATGCGGAAGGGATGAGGCACTTATCATAGTAATTGCTGTACTGTGAGGCAATCTTACCCTCTGCAACTTCCTGCGGGACACCGGGGTTGGAATTCATGAAGTTTGCAACCAGCCTGTCCTTTTCAAAGCCAAAGTTTGCAATCAGGAAATTGGAATCACCAGGATTGGGTGTCATGCCCAGCTTAATGCGTTCCTCGGAAGGCTTCGCCATCGGAATTCCATCCACTAAATCACTGCCTATCCCAATCACGCCGTAAGACACATTCATTGCATTCTCTTCAGCCGACAGCCAGGCCAGATACTTCACAACCGCATCGATTTTCTTCTCTGCTGTCTTCGGTACATAGACATAATGTGACAAAGCATCCTGGGACGGCACTTCATAAGAACCGTCTGCGTTTGGCAGCACATCTACTTCAACCATGTGATAATCCGGATCGTCTGCTGTTGCATAGGCTTTGATCGCTTCACTGCCGCCGTCTAAGACGAAGCCAACCTTACCGTTTGCAATATCCTGTTTGTATTTTGTTGAATCTACATCCAGCGCAAAATCGGCGGGAATAATTCCATCCAGCACAAACCGGTTCAGCTGCTTTAAGCCTTCTATATGGCCCGGTTTTAAAACAGTGGTAAAGGTCGGTTCATAGATATAGTTATCTCTCTCATTGCTGCGGCTTACGTAGGAAAGCAGGAAGTTGGTGTAATTGCCGTCGGTGACCTTACCCTGGAATGCATAGGGGGTGATATCCGGGAATTTATCCTTCATAGCGTATAACACTTCAATCAGCTCATCCCTGTTCGCAGGCATTTTCATCCCCATCTTCTCTACAAGGTCCTGACGCAGATAGCTGTCATGTCCCTTGCCATGATAGGAGTATACGCCCGGAAGCGCATATTGCTTTCCATCAAACTGGGCAAATTCAATTGCCGCCTGATTCTGGGATACATAAGCTGCATCCATACGCTCCAGATACTGTCCCAAGTCTACCAGACCGCCCTGGCTTCCATAAGTAGCAACACGCTGCCTGTCATAGGTTCTGATAATATCAGGCGCAGTGCCGGCAGTTAACATCAGGTTTACCTGATCATCCGCACCGGAACGAGGAACCGGAACAAAATTTACATGGACCCCCTGGGGCTCCATTGCTTCATTAATCCAACGGGTCAGCTCATTGTCCGTTAAAGAGTTGCCTGAAGAAAATTCGGCGCCGCGGTCGTAAACCATTACATTAATGTCTACTATCGCTGTGTCTGACGATGCTCCTTTTGTTGCTTCCGGCGATGTCGTCTTTCCTGCGTCCGGCGATGTTGCTTTCCCCCCGTCCGGCGATGTCGTTTTCGACGTGTTTCCGCAGCCTGTTACCGCCATTACTATGACCATAACCAGTGCGCATACCATTGTAAATCTTTTTTTCATACTTCTACCTCCGTTTATTTTAAATTTTAAAGCTTTCAAAATTATCTATAGCCCGCTTCCTCTATTCCTTCACGCCGCCAATCATAACACCCTTTGTGAAATGTTTCTGTACGAAGGGATATACAATTAACATAGGAACCATGGCAAAGACGATGGTGGAAGACTTCACATTCTCCGGCGTGATAAGCATTGTCGCCACCTCTTCCGGGTTGTATGGAATGGACAGGGTATCCAGCATAAGCTTCAATTGGTACTGCAGGGTATATAACTCTGTTTTGTTGATATAGTAAAGCACATCGGTGATGCCATTCCATCTGGAGATTGCATAGAACAGCATGATGGTTAAGATGGAAGGCCGGGACAGCGGAATCGTAATCCGGAACAAACACCCCCACTCTCCGCACCCGTCCATATAAGCCGCCTCGTACAGCGCTTTGTTGATTCCTGAAAAGAAGGTACGTAAAATAATTAAGTTAAATGGACTGATCAGTACCGGAAGAATCAACGCCCACACAGTGTTGATCAAATGCAGATTCTTAACGAGCAAATAATTAGGTACCGTTCCCGCATTCACATACATGGTCACCGTAATCAAAATCAGGAAAATATGTTTTCCCTTTAAATTTGTTTTGGAAAGAGGGTATGCTGCCAATATCGTCATAAAAGTAGAGAGGGAACTGGCACCAAGGGTGAGCAGAATGGAGTAGAACAAAGAACGTACAATATTATTGTTCTGAAACACCATCTTATACGCTTCCAGTGTAAACTCTCTCGGAAACAATCCGACAATTCCTTTTGCAATTGCATTCTTACCACTGAGAGAAGTTGCTACGATATTCAGCACGGGCAACAATGTGACGGCAATCATAAGGCAACAGACAAGGGTCATGACAATCTGGTATAAGCTCCGCTTTTTATCATAAACTGAATTCATTACATAATCCCCTCCTCTCCAAGTTTCTTGGCAACCTGATTCGCTGCCACCACCATGCACACTGCAACGACAGACTGGAACAATCCAACCGCAGTAGCAAAATCATATCTTCCCGCCTGCAAACCCACGGAATACACATAAGTACTGATTACGGAAGAGACATCCCGTACAAGCACATTTCCCATCAAGTACGGCCGCTCAAATCCAATGGACAAGATCTTCCCCACATTCATGATTGTCATAGTAACAATGGTCGGTCTAATCTGCGGAAGGGTAACATGCCAGATGCGTTTCCAACGCCCGGCTCCGTCTATATAGGCGGCATCATACAGTTCCACATTAATTCCCGCCATAGCGGCCAGATAGACAATCATGCCGTAGCCGGCTCCCATCCAGATGCCGCTTCCCCAATAGATTGCCCGCCACTTTCCGGGATCTCCCAAAAAATTCACCGGTCCTATTCCAAAAGAGCCTAATGCATTATTCACCATGCCGTTGGCGGCAAAGACCTGGTACATGATACCTGCAATGACCACCATGGATAGAAAATGCGGCAGATATAACACCGTCTGTGTTACTTTTTTCATCCTCTGGCTGCTCATTTCGTTCAGAAGCACTGCAAGAACGATTGGAAAGGGAAAATTGATGAACAGCTCACCCAGATTTAAAATAATCGTATTTTGGATCGCTGCCTGGAACTCCCTGGCCGCAAATACCTCTTTGAAATGTTTAAAACCCACCCAGGGACTCGCCCAGATCCCTTGGAAAATATTATATTGTTTAAAGGCAATGGTAACTCCGGCTAATGGTGCATAGCCAAATGTGATGATATACAACATCGGAATCGCCAACATGACATACAATGGAAGGTTACGCTTTATAGAATTGCGGGAACCCGGCCTTGTTATCCTGTTCTCTTTTGATCTCTTCATATATTTCCCCCCTCATATAGTGATTGCCGTAATACCGTCAAGACAGCATGGATCCCCTCGTTACATCAGTCCCTCAATCAGGGCAAGAAGTGCAAGGGATTGTCCGTAATGCATCTTGACCAGCGGTATGTCTTTGTAATGCTGTAAGGTGCGTCCCACGTTGGTGCCATAGGATACCCTCGTCAGCTCACCGTCCTCATTGATCCCGTCAAGTACGGCCATCAGCGCCTTCCGCCCGCATTCCAGATAACCCGTATCCAGATATCCTTTTCTCACACCCTTTAATATTCCAAAGCAAAATCCCGCGGTGGCGGACGCTTCCAAATAAGAGGACGGATCATCAATTAAAGTATGCCACATGCCTTCCTCGGATTGATACTTCCTTAACGCCCCCGCCTGATTCTGAAACAGATTCAGGATAAATTCTTCTTCCCTGGGGTTTAGCTCCACCATTTCCAAAAACTCCGGTATGAATACGGTAATCCAGCAGTTGCCGCGCCCCCATAAAGCGTTGGCAAAGTTGTCTCTCTCCACAAAATTCCATCCGTGATACCAGAGTCCCGTCTTCGTATCCATAAGATATTTGGCATGCAGCATTAACTGATAGACTGCTTCCTCCACACATTCCGGCTTATGAAATATTCTTCCGTATTTTGTAAGGAATAACACCGTCATAAACAGGGTATCATCCCATAGTTCCTGGTGATTCTCCAGTTCCGCATGCTCATGCTGAATGCCGCGCTCCTGGGTCCGTTTCATGTCATTCATAATCCAGTCGGCCCATTCCTGCATGATTGCCTTATGCCCTGGCTTGGGATTTACCTCATACAGGCAGGCCATGGTCAGCAAGGGAGCAACGGTATTCACATTCTTATCAGGAAGGCCGATCCGGATACGGTCTTCAAACCAGTCCTCGATGTATTTCAAATATTTCTCATCCTTTGTATACTCATAAGATTTGTATAATCCATACAGACCCACCCCATGAGTCCAGTCCCACGCTGCCAGGCTCCTTGCCTCTGCCGGGGATCGTCCCACCGTATGTACCAGATTGTCAATATAGCGTGCATCCGTGTGGTACAAAAAACCGTAGAGATTGTTTTCCACTTTTTGAATCATTTCCTGATAATTTTTTTCCATACTGTTACCTTATCCTTCTGTATTTTTCTACCCTGCTGCGGCTGTAAGGAATGTCTGGACCGTTATGAATCCGACACATCCACAAACTTCCAAAACACAAATTTTTTTACACGAATAAATTTTGTAAATATATTGATATCTCAATATATTCTCACAATTCCTTTTCAGTTTTTTAACACCTGTTAAAGTTTATAATGTTATTATATACGATATTAGAAATGAATGCAAGACTATTTTTATTTTTTTATTATAATTTACATTATTACGCCTCCCCGTTGTCCAACCGCCCTTTTTCACTACACGTAAGTTGGAAACCTTCCTTCTTGAGAATGTATGTATATGCCTGCTCATAGCCACAAAAAAGAGCCGTGCTTTTCGTTTCAGAAAAACACAGCTCACTTTGTACACAATTGCATTTTACTTATAAGGTTTCATTGGCAAACATCCCGTTTACATTTACCGCCCTGCTCTTCTACTTCAGCAGCACTGCGGCTTTGGCGACAGCCTCTTCTACCGTCAGACCGGCATAATCCTGTGCACTGATCCATCTGCCGCTCTTGTTGTCGTCCAGCAATGCGCCTATAATTGCACCGGGCACAACTGTCTCCACGGCATTAGGCGCACCTGCCCCGCCGAGATCCGTCCTCAGCCAGCCGGGATCCATGAGATTCATCATAACGCCGGTTCCCTCCAAGGTTGGGGCAAAATCCCGGACAAACTTATCAAGAGCCGCCTTACTTGCAGCATAAGCAGATAACTCCGGTTGATTTTTCACTCCGCTGGTGGTATTTATTATCCTGCCAAAACCGCGATTGAGCATGCCAGGCAAAAAATTGTAGCAAATATGGGCAACAGCAATCATATTAATCTCGTAGCATGTCCTGAATGCCTCAAGGGAATGCTCATACAGGTTTTGATTATAGCCGGTTGAGATACCTGCATTGTTGAACAGGATATCGATCTGCGGCACCACATGATTTACTTCATCCAGCATGGACTTTACCTGAGCTTGATCGGACAGCTCCGCCTGAACAGCACAGGCGTTTACCCCAAATGCTTCAAGCTCCTTTACCAGCTTCGCGGTATGGCTCAAATTTCTGCTGTGAACTACAATATTAGATCCAAGTTCGGCCATTTTCAAAGCAATTTGTCTGCCAACTCCGCGGCTGGCACCGGTTACTAATACCCATTTTCCTTTTACATCTATCATATTGATATCTCCCATATATTTTCTTTGCCTCCATTATAAACTGGATTGCTATATATTACAAAGATTTTTTCGGGCAGCGGCTTCGTACTTTCCGGTTCCTGTTTTGGATTTTAACCAAATCGTCCGGTAAGGTAATCGTCCGTCCGCTTATCCTTGGGGAAGGAAAAGACATCCTGGGTAATGCCTTGTTCTATCAGATCTCCCATTAACATGAATGCCACCCGGTCAGCGATACGCCCGGCCTGCTGAACCGTATGCGGGGCAATGATAATAGTGAACTGCTCCTGAAGCTGTTTTAAGGATTCCTCAATTTTGGACGTTGATATCGGGTCAAGAGCCGAACAGGGTCTGTCCAGCAGGATAACCTCGGGCTCCAGAGCCAGAACTCTGGCAATGCACAAGCGCTGCTGCTGACCGCCGGACAGCCTGGCTGCAGGGGTATCCAGCCTGTCCTTGACCTCATCCCAGAGAGCAGACATACGAAGTGCTTTTTCTACCTTCTCGGCCACAACCGCCTTGGTTTTCATTCCGCCCATGCGGGGGCCCAATGCCACATTGTCAAAGATGGACATGGGCAGAGAGGTCGGTACATCGAAGACCATCCCTACTCTGCGGCGCAGCTCTGTCACGTTCACGTCCGGGTCAAAGATGTTTTTCCCGTCCAAAAGGATCTCACCCTCCTGGCGGGTTCCGAACGTCAGGTCACACAGACGGTTCAAGGTACGAAGCAGGGTTGTTATACCGCTGTTAGCCGGTCCGAAAACAGCCAAAATCTCATTTTGGGGTATTTTCAGGTTAAGGTCTTTAATAACCTGCTTTTCTTGATAATAAAAGTTTAATCCTTTTATCTCTATTTTGGATTTCTGTGTCATTATTCACCTCTTAACGGCCTTTCGCTATGAATCGATTGACCAGCATATTGAAACCAACATTCAGCAGAAGAATCAGAAGAATTAGGAGCGCTGCCGTTCCATAAGCATTCTCCATGGATATTCCCTCCCTCGCCAGTATATAAAAATGAACTGCCATTGTTCGGGTCGGTGAAAAAAGCGATGTGGGCATACGCAGTGCCGAACCGGCTGTTAAAATAACCGCCGCTGTCTCGGCTACGCATCTCCCTATGCTCAAGATCACTCCATTGACGATACCGGGAAGTGCTGACGGGAGCACCGTCCTGGTTACTGCCTGCCACTTGGTGGATCCCAAAGAAAAGCCTACCTCGCGGTATAGCTGCGGCACAGTGCGGATTGCCTCTTCTGATGTACGGATGATAGTGGGCAGAATCATGATCGCCATGGTTAATCCGCCGGATAAAATTGACCAGCCCATTTTCAGGTATATGACAAAGAAGATGAAACCAAAAAGTCCATATACAATGGATGGTATTCCGGCCAAGGACTCGGCGCTGAATCGGATAATGCGGGTAACTCTGCCTTCACGTGTATATTCCGTAAGGTATATCGCTGTCCCAATTCCAAAGGGGGTTGCTACAATAACGGCTACGGCAGTCACAAGCAGCGTGCCGGCAATAGAAGAAGAAATACCCCCGGTACGGCCCATATTCCGCGGGATCTCCGTTAAAAACTGCCAGCTGATCATAGGTATTCCCTTCATCAGAATATGAATAATGATGGAAAAAAGAATTACTATAACAAGAAGGGCAGCTGCCCAAATCAAAAATTTTGCTATCCTTTGGGAAGTTTTCGCGTTAATCCTCATTGTGTCCTCACTTCTTTCGTGTGATGTATTGGGCTGCGGCATTCAGAATCATGATAATAACAAACAAAACAATCCCTGTGGCGAAAAGCGCCTGCTGGTGCTCGCCGGATGCATACCCCATCTCAATACCGATATTGGTAGTCAGCGTCCGAACCGGGTCCAGAATTGACTCTGGAAGTGCCACTGCATTACCAAGAACCATAATGACCGCCATTGTCTCACCAATTGACCTGCCTAAACCTAAGATAATAGCGGCAACAATTCCCGACTTCGCCGCAGGCAGCAGCAGGGAACGAATCGTCTGCCAGTGGGTCAGCCCCAATGCAAGAGCCCCATCTTTATAATGGCGGGGCAGAGCAAGGAGCGAGACTTCGGTGATGCTGATGATCGTCGGCAGAATCATAATGGCCAAAATGATAGAACCGGCCAATATGCTTAAGCCCGGTCCTCCCAGGTGATTCCGTATCATCGGCACAATGAACAGCACGCCCCAGAACCCGTATACCACGGAGGGTATGCCGGCCAGCAGCTGAATAGCGGGCCTGAATATGTTTCTAAGGGCTGCAGGAGCAAACTCAGCCAGAAAAATACTGCAGCAAATCGCAACGGGAACTCCCAGAATTGCTGCTCCTAAAGTAACCGATACCGATCCCACAATCATCGGGAAAATGCCATAGGCCCCCTGGCTGGGAGCCCACTTCATCCCAAAAACAAAGTTCAACAGGCCAACCTTGGCAATAATCGGTACCCCTTTTACAAAGATAAACACCGTGATGAGCGCCAGCACCGATAAGGCGGAAAGCGCAATTACGAGAAATATCCGCTCTGATAATTTTTCCTTAAACTTCTTCATTTTCCCTCTCCCTCTGCTGATGGAATAAGTCCCTCATGACTCAGTAGTTTTTGCCCCTCGGAAGAAAGGGTAAACTCCAGGAAGCTTTTAGCCAGCCCCGTCGGCTCACCGTTAGTAACAAATAAAAACGGCCTGGACATGCTGTAGCTGCCATTCATTATATTTTCCCGCGTGGCCTCGATGCCAGCTATATGCAAGGCTTTTACATTATCATTAACCAACCCCAGAGAGATAAAGCCTATGGCATTGGGATCATCCGCAACCAATTGCCGCACCGCTCCATTGGAGTCCTGGACTATGGCTTTCGGGGTTATCTCTGTTTCCCTCATCACCAGCTCCGTAAAGGCACTTCTTGTACCGGAGCCTTCTTCACGCGCTATTATATTGATTCTTGCCTCCGCGCCTCCGAATTGACTCCAGTCAGTAATTTCGGCGGCATAGATATCACGAATTTGATCCAGAGTAAGGTTTTGTATTGGATTTTTAGGATTCACGATTAACACTAATCCATCCCTGGCAATTTCTACATTCCATAGACCTTTCTCCTCCTCTTTCATGGCACGGGAGGACATTCCAATATCAGCGCTGTGTGTCTGGGCCGCCGTAATACCGGCTGAAGATCCTCCGCCCTGAATATCAATCTCCGTACCTGGATTCAAAATCATGTACTCTTCTGCCAGAACCTCGGCATAAGGTTGTACGGAAGTTGAGCCAGCAACAATGGTGGCTGAGCCCGGTGCCCGCCCGCAGGCAGACATGGCACCCACAGAAAAGGTCACTATCACAACACTGACCGCTACTCTTATTCGTCTTAGCAGCTTGCTTGTTATATTCGTTTGCATCATATTCCTCATCCTCAATTTTTATCCAAACCGGCCTGTAATATAGTCCTCCGTACGTTTATCCCTGGGATTGGCAAAGATTTCTGATGTTGAAGCATACTCCACCAATGTCCCCGCCCTATCCTGATCCATCATCATAAACGCTGTCATGTGAGACACCCTTGCCGCTTGCTCCATACTATGAGTTACAATAATAATGGTATATTTTTGGGCCAGCTCCTCCATTAACTCTTCCACCTTCATTGTAGATTCCGGATCAAGAGCACTGCAGGATTCGTCCATCAATATAACCTCAGGCTCCACAGTCAATGCACGGGCAATACACAGACGCTGCTGCTGTCCAGGAGAAAGCTCAAAAGCAGATTCCTTCAGCTTGTCCTTCAATTCGTCCCATAAGGAAACCTGCCGCAGATTTCTCTCCACAATCTCATCAAGACGGTTCCTTTGCTTTATTCCATGATGCCTTGGACCGAAAGTCATATTATCATAGACCGACATGGGAAAGGGATTCGGTTTTTGAAAAACCATGCCAACCCTTTTTTTCAGTGTAACAACATCCATATTCTTATCATAGACCGAAACACCATCCAGCATTAATTTTCCCTCTACCCTAACCCCCGGTATCAGGTCATTCATACGGTTAAAAAGGCGCAGAAGGGAAGACTTACCGCATCCCGACGGCCCAATTATGGCTGTAATAGCACATTCCTTAATGTCCATCGTAACACCCTTAAGAGCTTGGAAGCTGCCATAAAACAGGTTTACCGCTTCTGTTTTTATCTTGGCTCTTTGCCCGGACTTTAACATTAGATCATTCATTTGTCACCCTCGTTTAATATTTTAAATTGCCATCATCTCTCTCATGACAAGCACTAATTAATTATACAGTAATACCGTATTCTCTGTGTTAATTGCATGTTAAATGTTTGTAAAATATCAGGACACCGGATGGCTACAAAAAAAGCACTTAATGAGTGTGGTTAATTTCACTCTATCAAGTGCTCCTTTTTCGTTGCAGGAACAAAAGGCTATTCGCAGGAATTGCTGGAACGGTATGCTGTGAACTTGCAACAAAAACCATCACCCAAGAAAATAAAAGCACAATGACAGTCCGCAAAGCAGCCGCTAGATTGGAATCCGTATTTTTAATCCCTGTCTTTGCTAAAACAGATGTCATACCTGCAAATACTGCCGAGCCAAAAGCATATAGAATCCACATAAAAATCCCCCTGTTATTGCTTATTCCAGATGAAAGATACCTCCATTCCCAAATTCAAACTTCCCTTTTACTTCTGCCTCTGCTCCTATCTCAAAATGTTTCTTTGCAATCCCTAAATCAATCAGATCCATCGAATAGTCATTGGCAATCCGGGCGCTTAAGGTGTTGTTCTCATATTGAAACATTACTTTTTGTGTGTTCTTAGCACTTGGGGCCAATAGTACAGCTTCCATACCGTTTTGCACCCATTGGGGCAAAGGATGATCGCTTACGATTCGCTCGCCCATGCTCTTCCCTTTTCTATGGGTAGCTGAGCGTACCACTTTCTCTGTCAGGGAAGGCGCTGCCACTTTACCCACTACCACGACGCAAGCCAATTCTTCACCGCTATCAACAGTTAATCCCTCTTTATCAAAGGTACCTCCGACCCAGCATGATCCAAGACCTAAATCAGTGACAGCAAGAACGAAATCTTCTCCGTAATATCCGATCTTTTCTTTCAGATCCTTATCCTCTTTCTTGCCTTTCATCAATATAAGAGAACGTACATTGGTAAATAACCCATAACTTTTTCTCAGCTTTCCAAAGGCACTGCTTCCATCCTCCAGGAACGTCATAGTTAAACCGGATGCTTCATTTAATTGATGAATAAGGGTCATAATATTTTCTTTTTCCCGGTCTGTAATGGGTTCCTTTTCAAATTTTCTCCTTGAAACCCTGCTTTCTATCGCGCTGCGCATGAAATCATCTCCAACTATTAAATATTTTTTGTCCTCTTTATATCTCAAAGATAAATTGCTTTGTATTGATCATATAAATCTATTATATTATCTATAATATAATCTACTTTCTTTTTACCTAAATTCTCGCTTACTGATACTAAAATACCTTTATTTTCTGGAGCATTTAATCTGGCTTCTTCCGGTAAAAAAGTTACAGTTATTCTAGTGCTGTCTTTTTCATCACATCCTGCCACACACATGATAACAATATTATTGTCACGTTTATGTGTTTCATAGAATACCTTCCATGTTGGTATGGCATTCATCAAAGTTCATTGAATGTCCGCCAATGGCTCCATCAAAAACGGTAGGTTCCGGTCAACCGCATTTATTTTCTCGGCTGTTTTAATTTCTCTTTACTACACTGAGTGTACGAATCAGCAACCTTTAGGAGCAAAATCTCCTCTTGTAAGTAATCCCTCCACATAAATCTCCTGTCACACCTTTCCTCCATTATATACCATTAATTTAGAAATCACAAAGTATTTAATCATTATTCTACAGCAAAACGCACCCATTTCTATATGAGTGCGTTTCTAAAATAATATTTCATCTTATTAAGTATACAAATTGTTTCTGTATGTGTTGCTAATCATTAAACATTTGCATCTGTTGCAAAGGCCTCTGAGCCCATGGGCGAAATTGTGACAAACAGACGCAGGACATCTTCACCGATGTTTATAACCTGCAGGCTTTCCTGCCCATCAACCTGCATTAACTCACCCACCTGCAACAAGGTTTCCTTTCCATCTGTAACAACCTTGGCATTGCCTTCCATAACCTGCAGAAAAAGGGTGGATTCCAGATGCGTGTGCCCCGGAAGTATTTCCCCTTTGGCAATGTTTAGAACAAAGGCAATTACATTATCGCTTTTGAAAATCATACGCTTGGCAATTTTCCCCTGAGGCTCATGAAAATAATCGCTAAAAATAAACTTGTTCATAGATAAATCCTCCTTTATTTAAACTTAAACTTTAATATCTCCAACTTTGCTTTCCATTATAACATCCATACCGCCTTATTAGGCCATTGAAATTTTCATTTTTTTAATCATATCTTCTAAGGACTCCATCAGAGCCTTTGCCTTTTCAAATTCATTCACTCGAAGCAGCTGTTGAATTCTGGTTTCCGTTTCTTTTTTCTTTTCCTCCAGCAGCAGATAATCCTTGTCGAAGTGATTGGCATAAATCATCTGCCGGAATTTACGGATGCTCATTCTGCGCACCGTGTTATTCTCTATCAACAGTACATAGTCCATGCAATTAGCCACCGTATAGTAATCATGGGACACCATAAGAATTGCACCTTTGTACTCTGAAATCGCCCGTTCTAATGCAATCTGCGCATAAACATCCAAATGTCCCGTCGGTTCATCCAGCAGCAGGAAGTTGGCTTTTTCTAATGAGAGCACCGACAATTGAAACAAATCTTTTTCTCCGCCAGATAATTCACTCACTTTCTGCCCCAGGGTCTCTCCTTCAAAACCATATTTTTTCAAATAATTCTCTATATCCGTTTTTGTACCAAAATCTTTTTCTTCAAAAATTTCAAGCAGGGTTTTCTCATCGTCATATAATGAGCCTGTAATCTGAGAAAACATGCCAACCTCCGCCTCTTTACTAAGTTTGATCGTGTCCTTCTTATTTTCAAAAATCTCACATAACATTGTTGTTTTTCCGGTTCCGTTACTCCCTACAATTGCTGCATGCTCTCCCGGCTTCATTTCAAAATCCACATGTTCTAAAAGCTGCTCGTCAAAGGCAACGCTGTAATCCGTCAATTCCAGAATATTTTCCTCTGTTACTTCATTCTCCGGCTCAAAGTAAATTTCCGGCTGCTTGATATCCACAAAAGGAGCCTTTGTTTTTCTTGCCTTCAGCCGGTCCACCAAGGTCTGTCTTGCATGTACGGCTCTTCCAAGGGACGAGTTATCCATTGCCGTCGCTTTCGCTCTGGATTTATCTAAGATTCTGCTCTGGCGGTCAATCTCTTCCTGGTCTGCGGCAGCTGCTTCTTGTAAATCAATCTTTGTGGCAAGCAGTTCATAATTATATTCTGTATAGGTTCCGTCAAATTCCTGGACATCCATATTTTCCATGTGAAGTATCTTGTTAAAGCAATGGTTTAACAAGTACCGGTTATGTGTGATGATAAGAAGCGTTCCCTTATGGGCATTGATGAGATTTCTTAATGCATTCAGATGTTTAAAATCTAAAAACACATCCGGTTCATCCATAATAAGAAACCGTGGACTCAGCAGTATCCCTCTGATTACCTGAACCAGCTTGAATTCTCCGCCGCTCAGACTGCTGAGCTTCTGCTCTTCCAGCTTTTTCAGATCAGCCAGCTTTAATTGCTTCCTAATATTGATTTCGTAAGACGCTCCATCAATTGCATCCCATTCCTCTAATTCTTTTTGATATTCCTCGAAGATCTTTTCCAGATCTACAGCAGTCTCCATTTGCTTACAAAGATCAAATATTTTCTTCTCATGCCTGACAAATTCGTCGCTGATATACTGAAACACGGTTATATCTTCTTTGGGATCTAATTGCGAAAATTGACTGACATATCCAATTCTGCCTGTATTGTCAATTACTATTTTTCCATCGTACAGATAATCTTCGGAGTGCATCAGTAAATCGAGCAGCGTACTTTTTCCTGTACCATTGGTGCCGATCAAGGCACAATGTACATTATCTTCTATTGTAAATGAAATGTTTTTATATAAATCCTTTTGCGGATATGAGTAGGACAAGTTTTGAACCTTAATCATGATTACCTCCCAGGCTGGCTTAGTTTTCACTCCCCAAGGATTGAAACATGTCCAATTTATATGCCTAATATTCTTGTATTGTCATTATATCGATGTTCTGACATAGCGTCAAGCTAAGCCTTCAAGGGACAGTAAAATCGGCAAGGAGGAAACCGCAATTTTGGTTCAAGGCACTTCACAAAAACTTAGAATGCTGAGCTTAAAGCAGACAAAATATTTAATATAGCATGCATGATCCAACCAGGAACGATGGAACCGGAAGCATATTTCTCATTCAGCCATCCCTCGATCCACCCTATGGACCCAGGAAGCATTATTAATAGAATTGTCACCGCTGCATTACCTGTAGCAAATCCAAATGGCAGCCCATGCAGAAGGCCAAATAGAATTGCCTGAGCAGTATTTCCAACGGTAAAACCAAACCGGTTCGTCAACCGCTTTCCTATAAAACCTCTAAACAAAATTTCTTCTGATAGACCGGTTTGAATAACTGCATAAATCAGTATGTAGAAAAGAGCATTCCAGCCTTGGCCCTCAAACCGGGTTACTGCCGTATCTACCTCTCCCAGTAGCAGCTTCATCACGATTGCCATAAGCAAAATATATGTGCCTGAAGCTGCAAATAGAATGAGTAAAAATTTTATGAAAGAGTCCTTTATTATTGGCTTCTTCAATCCAATCCATTTTAAAAAATCCAGCTTTTTACGAGCTGTAATAAGCCACCAGATGAGTGGTACAACAGAAAACAGGACAACTTGAACAATCGAACTCACTAAAATATCCACCGTTTTTCACCTCCGTCCCATATTATACATCCTTTTACTGTAAAATTCTACTTATAAGTTATATAAATCATTATTTCTTCCTTCATCCCACACTTTGTTTATGCTTTTTTCAGATTCTCGGCAGGAAAAACCATGGAAGATTGCGTTGATTCGTGGTAAGATAATAATATTGATTTCTAAATATGAGGAGATATATCATGAAAAAAAAGATAATAGGTGGTTTTCTTACCGCGATTCTTCTGTCCCTTGCCATCCTTCCCGCCCCGTCTGCACAAGCCCGGGTCCAGGATTTTTCCGAGCTGTATCTGGAGCTGACCCTGCCCGAGGATGCCCTGGTGCTGACGCCGAACACTCCCAACACGGACGAAACCTGGGGTAAAGCGGGCATCTTCGACGTCGCTTCCGAAAAGAAAAGCATGAGCAGCATGGGCATAAAGGCCATATTTTTCGACCCCGAAACCAAGACCCTGGTGAGGCTGCTCCAGAAGCAATCCAGCCAGACCGATGAAATCTATAACCTTTCCCTGATTTCCGGCCAGGAACGGGAGGCTTTCTTTCAAAGCCTTGTAGAGACAGAGGACGAGACCACTAAGGCCACCATTGAGACCGTTCCCCATGAGGAAGCCATTTTCTTCCGTTACCATCTCCAGGTCACGCAGAGTGACACCACCGCGACGGAAGTGATCTACGGCACCATCGTCAACGGCTATACCTATTCCTATGATATTTATCAGAGCGGCAGCACCGCCCCTATTGACGAGACTTTCATTAAAGAATTGGTTGACGGCACTCATTTCACCCTGTTCCTGGACAAGGCTGAGGTGGAGAAGCAAAGGAAGGATGCCGCGAACCGTCTGATAATCCAGTTGGCAGCCCTAATTCTCGTTATTATCGTCTGGTCGATCTTGGTCAGGATGAGGAACAAGAAGCAAAAGGTCCTAAAAAGCCAGAGATCGGATGCTCTGGCCCGGTTCTATGCCGCCAAACGACAGCGGGAAGAGTCGAATGTGAAGGAAGAAGTCCTGTTCACGAACCGGACCAAATATTCAGAGGACGTGGTAAAGGATTTCTACCAATACAACCACTCGACAAAGAAAATCAAGATCTGGATAACCGTTGCCATTGCCTTTCTGCTGGTGCTGTTTCTCCTATACCGCTCCAGTGCCGGATTGCTTGGATGCATAATCGCCATCGTACTAATGTTTATCTTTATCTATTACCAGGTCATCAATGTTGAGAAGCTCATCGCACGCACGATGAAGTCCTATGATAAGACCAAGGGAATGGTGGCGGTGTTCACTTTTTACAGCGATTACTTCACCCTGTCAGGCATACAGTATATTTCGACCTACCCTTATCTTCAGATCACGGAGATCAAACAGCATAAGGACTATATTTATCTCTACCTGGGTCCCGAGAAAGCCCTTTATCTCAAGAAAGACGGCTTTGAGGGCGATCCGGAGGCATGCCTGAAGCTTATGCAAGAGGCCATAAAAACACAATAAACCGAGACCGTTGAAAATTGCTCGCGGATAATTCCAGAATTATATTGAACAAAAAAGTCAGTTCATAGTTAACTGACTTTTTTTGTTCCTAGCCGATGAAATGCTCTCCGGTGGTTTGGGTCAGCTGCCCCAGCTTTTCCTCTGTCGTCATTTGTGATAGTAATTTTATCAGCTGCTTCTTATCCAACATGTTCCTCCGAACTATTTCCACTCAAGCTTCGGCAGAATGTCCTTTTGCAATTCGCACATTTTATCAATCATTGCACATGCCTGATAGTAGGTAGGTGCCTGGGGATCCAGCAGAATTGCCTGCAATAGCTTAGTCTTGGATTGTTCTGTATATGCCTCAATTAATAGTTTATGAATCGTTCCCTGAATATGGATGGTACCGAGAATAGCGGTGAGCAGCTTTACTTCCATGGGAACCAGCCGAATACCATCCTTGTTGACAACTGCCTGAGTCTCAACTACCATGTCCTCCGGTAATCCTGCAATGGCCCCATGATTTGGCAGATTTGCAGCATTTAACCTGATCTCATCCTCAAAGAAGATTGCTTCAATAATCGGAATAGCATACTCATGGCTGATCTGAACCTTGTCTTTCTACGTTGGCATCCACAATATCCATTAATGCGACTTCCAGTTCAACCTCATTCTGCAATCTCTTTGATAACACGATATCGTGCAATGCTCCTAAGGCAAAAGAAACACTTCCTGCACCAACTAAAGCAATTTTTAACTTCTTCATACTCTTATTCTCCCTTCATTTGCTTCAAACGCATAATAAGCCGCACCGATCAATCCTGATTCTGCATCAAACTCAGCCGCTGCTATTTTCACCTTTTCTGCCAATCTTCCCAGTACCTTTTTCCGTATTTCTTCTTTTAATTGTTCCATGATCCATTTATGATTCAGGATTACCGGTCCGCCCAGAACGATGACGTCCGGATCCATCATCTGCGTCACTGCCGCCAGCCCTGATGACAGATTACTGATCCACACCCTGAGAACTTCCTTCGCCCTGCTTTCCCCATCCCGGTAATTCACAAACAAATCCACCGCGGCCGCTGTTTCTCCGTATATGGCAATACTCCTGCTTTCCAGCGCTTTACCGCTGCAAAGTCTCTCCAGTGTATAATCCAATGGATCATTCGATATGCCATCCTGTTCTCCAACAAGAATACTGCCAATCTCACCTGCATATCCGTTGGCCCCGTGATAAATCTTATTATTAATGATAATTCCGCTTCCGATACCGGTACTTACCGTGATATATACGGAATGAATGCTGTTCTTAGCGGCTCCGTAATTCGATTCTAACAGGGCAATTACATTCACATCATTCTCCAGATATACCTGATACCCTTCAAAATAATATTTTATCTTTTTTATTTCAAAGTCTTCTAAAAACGGAACATTCGTTGCATCCGTTATCGTTTTCTTTCCAATCGTCCAGGGTGCGGGTAATACGATTCCGATTGCTTCTGCTCTGTGATCCGGATCAACCCTATAAACCATTTCTCTAAGCTTTTTAAAAAACACATCTGCGGTATCAAAATCAGAGGTTAAAGCAGCCTCTTTTGATACAATTTCCAAATTCCGATTCAGAAGCGCCACCCGGCTATTCGTACCTCCGACATCAATCCCTATCATGTGGTCCTTCATTTACAAAACTCCTGTCTGATTAATTGCGCCGCATCCTTATCGATGTAAAAATCAATATGCTCGTATCCCAGCAATTCCTGAGCCGGAAGATGTGCTTTGGGGTTCTCAAGGATTTCTTTTATGATATCCTTCTTGTGGGAACCTGTTACCACGACGAGAACTCTCTCGCTGTTAATAATCTGCTGCAGGCCCAGGGTGATTCCCTCTTCCACAGGAGTACTTTCCGCAAAATATTTCTGGCTTACGCGCTTTGTGGTATCGGAAAGCGGCACAATACTGCTATGATCCTTGATGGGGGCGCCGGGCTCATTCAGACCAATGTGACCGTTCATACCGACTCCCATTAAGCTGAAGGTAATCGGCTTTTCCTTAATATAAGTATCGATTCTCTTACATTCCTCTGCCAGGTTATTATTGACAGTATCAAAGAATATAATTTTCTCCTTTGATAGGGGCAAATATTGAAACAAATCTTCCCGGAGCATCTGATAGCAGCTGCCGATGGTCTCGCTGCCGGTACCAACCCATTCGTCCAAGCTGACAAAGGATAATTTCTTGATTGCTTCGCTGTTGCCGCACTCCTCGGCAAACTTTTTATAGCATTTGGAAGCTGTGCTTCCGGCTGCGAGACAGAACACCGGATTCGCTTTCTTTTCGATCTGCTCCCGCATCTCTCTTGCAATTGTCAAAGCCAAAGCTTCCTCTGTTTCATAAACTTTGATCATCAAATAACCATCCCTTTCCAGACCAGCAATTGACAGCCTTTTCTTTTTCTTCCCCTAGCCGGATATTACTTTCGTCATTTCCTTCTGCAAGGATAGAATAGCTGCCCCAATCGCTGTCGAGTTCTTCTTTGTGCTCACCGATATGTCCAGCTGCCAGCCTGTGTAACGGTTAATATACTCTGCCGTCTTAGCTAATATTTCCTCAGGGAACACTGTTATCGTCTTTCCGCTTAAGATGATAGACCGTATATCCAACAGACTTACGATGTTGGTGATAGCCAATGCTATATATTTTGAAATATAGTCAACACTCTTCTCCTTCTCTTCCCGGGTCATATCCTCCGGATTGCCGACAGAATAGTGAAAAGTCTCGGCCAGATAATCCAAATTCAACTTACTTTCCAACCAGCCGATGGAGGAAGGTGAATTCACGAACTCCGTATCGAAGCACATATACTCCAGCTCTCCGACACCTGCATTATGTCCCCGGTGGAGCTTCTTATCAAGGATCAGTCCGGCACCAACCCCTTCACCAAGTGCGATCTGCAGTAAATCTTCCGGACCTTCTCCGGTCTTATCCAGAAGTATAAATTCCGCAATCGCCGAAGCATTCACGTCATTTTCTATGATAACCGGCAGATCTATCTCCTGCTCCAGCTTCTTTAGAATCTCTTCATAGGGATAATCCTGCTCCTTGTCCCTTGAAGCGCGCATTCTTATTGTTTTATTTTTTTCATGAATGGCACCGTCAATGCCGATTCCCACTCCGGTGATAGTCGTAGGAAGCTTCTTTGCTATCTCCTGAAAATGCTCTGCAATATTCTTGACCGCACCAACAACGATATCCTCCTGGAAGGGTACCTGCATATCCGTTTCATACGTATTCAATACCTGGTTATACAAATTGATCAGTACTGCTGAAACTTTATTACCGATCATTTGTATCCCGATGGTAGAGTAGCTATTGGGGTTGAAGCTATAAACAACACGCTTACGGCCCAAGCCTCCGCTGCCTTCCCTGCTTTCTCCGTTCACAGTAACGATTCCAATCTGCTCAAAGTAATCAATGATCTTACTGACCGTAACAAAGCTCATAACCGTCCGCTCAGACACCTCAACCTTTGCCAAATCCGGTTCCTGCAGTAATATATCAAAGATAATCTTTCTATTCTGATCCTTGATATCATTCGGTAAAAAAGACTTCATAAGGGCCTCCTTGTTTTTTTAATCTTATTACTTAATTTAATTATTTAATGTTATTTAATAATTATAAGCACAGAATTACATATTGTCAACAGCCAATATTATTTTATACAATATGTGCTTATGCTTATAAATTCAAGCGTTGCATGATTAAAGCCTATTGCATAATATGTTAGTACCTTACTATGAGGAGCGTATGCCGCTTGGAAGTTTATATAATATTTGAAAGTGTTCTTTCACTATTCTTTATGATATTAGCAGGCGTTTATGGAGACAGGAGAAAGATCATTACAGCTGCGATCAATAAGGGGTTAATCGATATCCTCATACAGCTTACTTTACCTTGTATGATTCTATCTTCTTTTATCTATACCTACGATGACACAATAAAAACCAATGTCTTAAAAACTTTTTACTATTCATTTGCAGTCTATCTTATCACGATAGTCCTCTCCCGCTTCATTCTTTTGCCAGTCAAAAAAAACAAGAAAACAATTTTGCATTTTTCCAATGTATTTGTTAATACCGGCTACATTGGTTTCCCTGTGTTATACTCCGTCTATGGAGCCGAAGGCATTATATACGGATCCATATTTAATATGTATTTTGTTATATTTCTATGGACCTATGGATTGCTTCTTTTCAAAGGCCGTCATGAAAAAAATTCTCTGATAGAAGAATTACGGAAAATAGTTTTGAATCCATCGATTATTGCAGTGTGTGCGGGCATAATAATTATGATATTCGATCTTAAAATTCCTGCCCCATTATTATCAAGTATAAAAAGTGTTGGCAGCATATCCAGTCCTTTATCCATGATTATTATTGGTGTCATACTTTCCACTGCAAATCTAAAACGATATATTCATGACTGGACATTGTATTATGGATTAGCCGCAAAATTAATTATTATTCCAGTTATAATATATGTTATCTCTTTATTTTTAGGGGAGGCTTCAAAAGCTGTCAATACCGTGATTATTATGTCTTCTATGCCTGCTTCTGCTATGACTGCCATATTTGCCGAAAGCTTTGACAAAGAAAAAGAATACGCTGCTGTCGTTGTCTCTTTATCTACCTTGGTATCCTTGTTTACAATAACAATATTAATGAAAATTATTATGTAAACTGATCCTGTTGCAAATCCCAAAATGTTCTGCTTTACTTCAATGATTCTCTGATCTGGTTTGCGTAGGCATCGGAAATAATGCAAAGACAAAGCTCATCATAAAAACAGGATGGACCAACTCACAGCTTTTCTTTATAGGCTCCTGCGCCCCTTAAGCCAGTCCTCACCCCTCTTATGATACACCGGAAATTCCTGAATATTAGTCTGATAGCCATATTCATTTAATTTACTTATTAGGTAATCAGAAGCTCTTTTTTCACCATCTGTACTGTATTTACGAGGACCTTTGCATAAAATGCTCAAGTTTTCATATAGCTCATTATCATCAACTAAACAACTTGTCTTTTCATTTTTCCTCCTGCAATTTAAAATGAAAGATACATTAATGTAAATTTCTCCTTATCAACATCGACTTCATTCCAGTAGATATGGAATTTATCATCTTCATGTTATGCTTATCCTATTCGTTGTTATTTTAACTCTTTCCTCATAACAACAATCTTCTCTCGAACAGCCGCTTTGACAAATCCAGCCTTCTCATACAGCCGGAGAATTATCTGTAAACGCCCGATTTTCGAAGAAATCAAAGCAATCGGCAGAAAGCTCCGGTGTGAGTGGTTTGATAGTAACATTACTTAAGTATCTCCTTCCTTTTTTGTCAAGCATCATTACGATACTTTTCTGATAGCAATACATATAGTGTTATCCATTTATTAGGTTCCCCTATCTTTCCCACCTCAAAGTATGGGAAAGATTTATCAAGAATATATTTACCCTCACAATCCCTTTTACTATCTAACAATGCTAACGCCTTATTGCAATTAGAATGATTCGCCCCGCCAAGAACCGAAAGACCGTATATCGTCATTTGTAAACCCAATTTCACATGGTCAAACGGATAATATGTCCCCGCCATTTCTTCAATGATTGCCTTTTCCTGGTTATCAGGGCGGAATACAACGTGATGGCTGATATAAAAGTTTATCAGTGATTTAAACTGTGGAAGAATAACACCGATTTTTTTCAACTCCGCCGCAAGTAAAAGATAGGTTGTAGTTTGTCTGTAGCACCCCATATCCGGAAGCTTAGAGTCGTTTGTATTCTTAGTTTTGTCCAGACACCGGAATGTGCCGTCTTCCCGTATGGCGGAAAAAGCAAAAGCTATTTCTTCTTTTACCCATGTATGCTCGTAATATCCAAGAGATACCAAATTTCTTAACAGTAATATTTTAGCACACTTCATACTAAAGTTCATATTCTTGATGATACGTTCCATATAATCATCAATAGGAACATCAACGCGTGTCAGGCCAAATTCCGCAAGTGCGCAGAAAGCAGTGACATCCTCCCACCTTTTATTAAGCCTAAACTTATCCATGATTAAACCGACAACGCCTGATTTCAATAAATCATCATGAGCCTTTTTCACTTCAGGATCATCTTTTGACATATCTAAAAGCTCTGTCATTGTACGGTATTTCACTTCCGGGCTTTTATCCTCAAGAAGCCAATTGATTACATTACTCATTGATGTACCACCTCTTCCTTTTCGTTATCTTTGCCCTTTTCTGTAATGATAGCATAAAACACTGCTCTTGCCAAAGAATTTATGCTTGGCCGGACAGCTGCCGGCTTTTCATTAAGCACTGCAAGCGCAGCCATAATCTAATATTACGTTAATTAAAAAGCATTGCTCTCCTTCCACAGGGGAGCAATGCTTTTTAATTATGTTTTGTTTCTGATCGTTCTAAAACGATCCATCCGTCTCCATTCCAATAGATGGTTTGACTCACTCGGTCATCTATAGGGCCGCTATATCCATCACCCGACGAATGAAGTACAATGCCTTGCAACGGTTTATTATCAATATCTGTAATGACGGTCCCTTGTATAAGACCTCCTGCGTATAATTTCTCTCCATCGGCAGATAAGATGGGCTCTTCTCCAGTTGTGTTTAAACGCTCTGCAACCGATGGAAACGGGTCTGCTTCACCCGCGCCATATACATCCAGGGCAAAAACAGAAACAAGACCAGAGTTGGCATATTGGATATTTACTTCAATCACAATCGCGTCCTTTTTTTCAGAAAATAACTTTGCTGTATAAAATTGATAGCTGCCAACTGCAGGGACGATATGAGCCGTTGTATCGCCGGTTCCAAACCGAATCCGTACCACAAGTTCCGAAGCATCGTATCTGCCAATTCCATTATGGTCCCAGACATAAAGGCTCACATACGCCTCATCATCATGGTCTCCAATTCCATCCAAGTTCAAGCCTGTAAAAAGCTGACCATGTTCTTCAATTGGCTGCGCCCAAAGAGGCTCGTCACTGTTTTCTATACTATTCCGATTCATATCTTCTGATGTATTATTTTCAGCTATGGGTATGGTTGCTGGCGGATTTTTGTAAGACTGCTCACTTGCTACTAGTCCATTAATTGTATTATTAGCCGCTCTTCCTTGCATGCATCCGGTTAAAACAGGTAGAAGCATGATCAAGATAAGCGTTGATGTAACATACTTTTTTTTCATAGGAAGACTCCTTTATTAATTAAATACTGCTGTATTATCACCCAACTCATTGTATCGGTGTTCCGATACGATGTCAAGGGGAGTCATAAACCAAAACCACAAACAAACTGTGCGATATTTTAATTGCTAACTTTTATAAGGATATACTTTTGTTCTCGTTCAAGGTTTTTCTATATAACCACCATGACTTAATTGCAAAAGATGCATATAAAAGAACGATTGTAATCCAGAAAAACAATGAAAATCCTCTTAATAACGCAAATGGTGTTTCAAATAAAAAGCGTCTCCAAAAATCAAAACCTTCCATTTCCCATAGACCCGGTGTCAAATATAATGTTTTAGGATTGAGGAAACCATCCATCTTTATCCAGTCAGATGTTAACATTATGACTAAGAACGGTAACCATGCTATGGATAATGATAACCACATATCTGATACCCGTTTATAGCGCCCTGCACGAGAAAGCAAATCCGAAAAAATATCCTCATCGCCCTCGGGACTTGTTTTTTTAAAATATTGTGAACCGCTTCGCTTTGTTCCTGCTATATGCTGCCATCCACTATCTTCAAATAAAGTGCAATAATCCAAAAAATCCTGATCATTCTTGAATGTTCTATAATCAATTTTGAAAATTACCCGTTCCGGCTGTGTAGAATAGAAATTATAACAGGAAGATACACTTTTAAGCTGATAACCTTGTTCCGCCATTTTACCAAGCCATTTTTCTTCCTTATCAAAATTGGTAAAAATTTTCAATTTAGTCATTTCCCTTCCTCTCCCTTTCGAAAATCTTATTTGTTACGCTTAGCATATGGCTCATTCTCTGATAGTCTGCGTACAATATTTGTTTGCCTGCTGCCGAAATGACATATATTTTGCGCCGTGCATCCGTGCTTGGTACAGCTATGATAAATCCCTTTTTTAATAGGTTCTCTATCGCTCCATAAAGAGTTCCTGCCGCTAATCTGACCTGTCCTTCACTAAGTTCTTCCACCCTTTGCATAATTATATATCCATGAGTCGGCTCTGCTAATGCTAACAGAATATAGTATACAGTTTCAGTCAGCGGTAAATTTTTATCTCTATTCATTTTTAACCTCCAAACCTATACAGTTCAACTATATAGTTTCATTATATACAGTTATACTGTATAAGTCAAGAAAAAAAATGACGAGGCAAGTTCCGATAAATAGTTGCGAGATTAATTTTATCTCCTTTTTCTTGTAAAAAATCATAAAGAGTTTACAGGACAGACGTAAATATTTATAGAAAACTATTGACATTGACGCACGGTCAAGTGATAGACTGTAAAATATAGTTTGACTAAGTCCGGTTCCATCGAAGGAGGCTCATCATGGATTTACTAAAAATCACAGATCTAACCACCCAGCTCGGCTTATCCTCGCGCAGCCTTCGCTACTATGAGCAAGTTGGATTAATTCAAAGTGTCCGTTCGGATTCCGAAAAATACCGTTATTACGACAAGGCAAACATCGAGCGGTTAAAACAAATCATGGTATTGCGTAAAATGGAGATACCAATAAAGGATATTCTCCGTATTTATGAAAGCTCCGATATGAGCGTGGTAGTAGAAACATTCGTCAATCGGATACGCGCTATTGATGATGAGGTTGATGCCCTGGCAGAGCTTCGCAGCTTTGTAAATGAGTTTTTACAAGCTATGATTCAAAACGGGATTACAAAAATTTCGGCATTACCTATTTTGTATGAAAAAATGGAAAAGCAGCTTGATACTTTGGAACAGAAAAAGGCTCTAAATTACAAGGAACTCTCCTCCTTGTCAGACAGGTTGGCAAGACCGGTTGAGCCCGCTATTCTCTCGCTTCCCGCCATGCGCGTTATTTCATCACGATTAAAGGACTGCCCGGAAGAATCTGATATAGAAGGGTTCTACCGATGGATGCAGGCACAAAATATTACAACAGGCGAACCCGGGCTTCATGAGAGGTTTGAATTTCAAACAAGCGCAGGCTATGTGAAAATGCAGCGCATACCGGATGATTTTCAGAATGACAGCGCATATTCTGATTATATTTTCAGCGGCGGATTATTTGCGTCAATCAATGTATTTCTTGATGAAGATTTGGGCGGGCGCTTCCGTTCTCTCATAAAGAGTTTTGATAATAATAAGTTTTATGAGATTGACTATACTCATACGGGCGGAATGCGTCATCCCGCCATGTTAGAAAACCTGATCTCTCCCGATGACAAACGTGAGCTTGTCGCTTTGCTTGTTCCGGTAAAAAAACGGATGGCTGACCACACATTATTCGATGTGCCTGTTGAACTGCCGCCGGAGTCAATCACGATACCGGAAATGGAAGCGGCAAACCCGGTTTTATGGGAAATTGATGTACCGCTGGATAAACTGAGCCCGATCAATCATCCGCATTATCAAATTACAGAGCAGGGAGAGGCTGAATATATCGCATGGATTTCAACAAGGGTATTATCTACAAATATAGCGGTAACATTGCCTTTTCGCGTGGATATAGAATTTAGGATACGCAAAGAAAGTATGCAATTCGCATGGGGTGCGGATGAGGGTAACATACGTTTGTATCAAGGCGACGACTTGAATTACTTGTTTGGTATAAATATGGAGACAAACCCCGACGAACGGCTGTCCAGGGAAGCAATCTGCTTTCACCAACCGATTTTCCGGGACTATTTTCGGTATCCAAAGCGTGGGGGTATTAACAGAGACGAGTACAACCGCCTGACATGGATTGTCGGTGAAAAGCATTTAGCGGTCATAATTAACAACGAAATACGGTATTGCGGCGTGAATTTCCCATATATGTCGGTAGATTGGAAGAGCCAAAAACCGCTTCCCATTATAATCGGCTCTAATGGGCAAAGCAGGATATTCTTTAAATCAATTCGTGTTTCACAGCTTGCACAAATACAAAAATCCAAAATAAAAGAAGGAGAGCTTACAATGATTACAAAACAAAGCAACAACATGATCCCTAATATCCATCGGTTTATTACAAGTGAATATGGAGAGAATTATCATTTTAACGGCTGCGCCCGTTATGTAATGGAGGCTTTGGGTGAATACGCTGCGGCTTCCGACCTAATGACAGATGAAATTTATAATTGCAAAAAGGCCGTCACCGATTTCGGATATTGGTTTTTCGCCGGGCTGACAGGGGATGTTCTTGCTCAGGTTTATTCCTACAAGGATTATATGGGTGAAGCAGTTTCGGCTTGTACCTTTAACCGGGAAGGCGGCAGTTATTTTGAAGGTATTTTTGAAAAATGCGGTTATGCAAGTACATTTGTTTCCGGAACGCAGCTTGCGGCCAACAAAGGAATGTACCTGCAAACACTTATGGCTTATATTGATAAAGGTATCCCTGTCATAGCCGTAACACATAACGGACCGCCGTGGGGCATTTACGTCGGATATGAGGAGGCTGGCAAAACATTGCTTTATTTGGCAGGTGATAAATCCGAACCCGAACGTGTTCCCATTGAAAAAGTGATTAGGGACGGAGTGGATTTGTATACTTATAATGATGTTCAAAAATCGGACGCATTCCATCAAGCCCGGGGCTGGATTTTCGTCGGCGAAAAGAAAAAAACAGTAGATATTGCACAAGTTTACAGGGATATCATACGGGATATGCCCAGGCTGCTTAACACAAAAACAGAGGAATATTGCTTCGGAGCGGAGGCGTTTCGAGCGTGGGCGGACGGCATGGAACGCGGAAAGTTTGACAATGTAAAGCCGGAAGAATTCGACGGGTGGGATGCTCACGTTAGCAGTATTTGCAATATGGCAACCAATGGAAGCTGCGCCCATAATTTCTTAAAAAGGGCGCAGGGGCTGAACCCGGACATGACCTTCCTGGATGAGATCAATAAACTGTACGAACGCACGGCGAAAATTTGGAATAATGATAACGGCAAGGATTTAGAAGCTCTCGGCGGCGGGTTCAATGTGACACTGGAAGCTTTGCAGGACAAAGAAAGGCGAGGCAAAATCGCGGCAAAAATTCGGGAGGCTGCGGATTGCATGGATGAGGTTGTACGGATTATTGAGGAGCAAACAACATTATGATTATTACACTGAAAGCGCTGCAGGATAAAGAACGACGCAGTAAAATCGCGGCAAAAATTCGTAAGTTTGCAGATGTGATAAATGGGATTGTGCAGATAATCAAAGAGAATACTTAATGGTGCTTTTTTGCTTTCTGCAACATATTTCCGATAAAGACCAGGATAAGAGATAATTCATTGGTACCCGCGGGTGCATCTATCAACAAACCGACGCTTTTATTTATATATTTCTGCAATTAATGTATGTTTTTCATTACAATAGTCGAAATATGTAACAAATCGTCACCTTCCGCAATATACTAAAGTGTAATGAAATAGAAGGGGGATAGATAATGGCCGCACAATTATTTAAACTCGTAATCGATGCTACTACTACAACTGATGTTGACATCAACCCGGAAATCAGTAAATACTTCTATCTGCTAAATGAAGACGACAGAACCGGCGGTGTTCTTACTATTCCGGCAACAAAATTTATAGATGATGCCGGCGATATCATGACCGCTAATCTTACGACTGCTACTACGGACAATGGATATTATCTGCTATTTATAAATGGTGTATTACAGCAATCCAGTCTATATACCGTTAATACTGACGGTTCCCAGGTTACTGTTAATAATGCGGAAACCATACCAGTTGGAGCTCCAATTACTCTAATTGTAACTAACTTTGCTCCGACCTCTGATTCTGACACCACAGTAACAACTTAATTATCAAATTTGGGATGTGCTATCCTTTGCACATCCCTTTTCATTTATAACTTACTTCTTATAGAATAACTATGATAATAAAATATGTATTTACTTGGGGGTGGTCACTATGTTTGGAGATAACACACTTTCTTTAAATCAGAAAAAGAAACGAATAGATGCAGATGTCTATCAATATAATACTCTGTCTGATGGAGTCAAAAAAATTTATACCAACGATGATGAATTAATTCAATATGGTGATAGAGGCATCCTCGATCCTAATGAGGTCTCTTTTTTCAGCCTATTTATTAACGGAGTGCTGCAGCCAAAAGTAAATTATGAAATCCAAAAAGGTCTTCTCCTTCTTAAAACGGAAGATGTTCCTATAAAGGATTCTACTATTATTATCTCCTTCATTACTTTTGAAGACAAAAGTGAAAAATCAACGAAACTTAATTCTGCTCTAGTTGAAGGTATCCTTCCTTCAGGAGTAATTTCCAGCGGCCCTGTAACAGATATAAATATATGGGTACAGGATGACATAAGCAATTATCTTCATTTGGAAAGTACTCTTTTGTGCGGACCTGAATGCATTCCCTCAGGCTGTAACGGAACCTGGGAATTCACCTTAACAATAAGTAATATAAGCCGTATACCCATTACAAATATAGTTATAAACGATACAATTCTATTGGATTTCATCACTAATATTGAAAATACCTCTGTCTCCTGCGGAAGTATATTAATAAAGGATGGGGTAATCACCTGGAATATTGATACTCTGGATCTATGCGAATCCGCCGCTGCTCATTTTAGAACAGAGGGTTTCTTTCAAGTGGAAGGAACTCGTTGTATTAGCAGATGTATGGCATATGGAAATACCGTCTCAGGTTCTGTAAACACTGATATTATTTGCATAAACCCTATCCATGTCAGTCAAGGATTAGAACTCACTCAAACCATTATCTCAGGTCCTGCAAAAGTAAATGTTAATACAGCCAATCTATGGAGGGTAGAGATAAAAATATCTAATCTTAGTGCTAATATTGTATCCGGTATCCTAATTAGAGATATCCTGTTCCTTGATCATATCAAATGTATAAAAATCATCAGTATCTCTCATGGAGCAGCAAATATATCAGGCAATGAACTTCTTTGGAAAATTGATGTACTAAGAGAATCAGATACTTCAGTTCTTATGGTAGATATCATAGGCTGCTTCTGCCGGGACGGATTTAAAACTCTGGGTATTGCCTCAGGCGTAGGGAGTGTGAAAACAAAGAAAATTTTTTCTAATCTTTCTCAGGATTTTCAAATCGCAGTTTCTCCAAAGATGAATATAGCAAAAAAGAAATTATTATTACAGGCCCATGTTTTTCATGAAACTATGAAGACCTTCTTAGGCCATCCTAAAAAATGGACTTTCTCTCTCAATATTACTAACACAGACGATGAAATTATTAACGATGTCATTGTCATAGGCCATATTCTTTTAGATGAAATTAAGAACATAACGATTAAATCTATAACATTAGGTAAAATATCGGTCTCTGATAACTCTATTATATGGAAGATCGGAGGGATGCTGCCCTATGAAACTCTGACTGCGATTATTGAAGTTGATGGTTTATTCCATACCACAGGATGCCGCTCAGTAAGCAGAGCCATTGCCGGCGGCTCAGCTTCAAATTCATGTATCATATCCAATATAACTTCGGGATGTCCCGTCAAAGTTCTTTCCCGACGCGAATATGCAGCGTCTTTTGCCTGCAGCAATCCGGTTATTAACCCCGTATATGACATTTTTGAGCTGAAGACTTGTCTCGATTTCTTTCTGCCGGAACATTTATTATCTGCTCACGAAAGGTCAATTGGTATTCATAAAAATAATGATTGTCCTGATCTATTTGGTGACCTAAGGATTGAGAAGTATATTGTATCAGGTCCCCTGGAAGTTAATCCAAATAAAATTAATACTTGGAGAGTTGAAATCAGAATATCCAATTATGGGTATGGTCCGGTTAATAATATTGTCATGACTGATACCTTACTATTAGATGATTTGACTTGTTTTAAACCCATAAGCCTTACCAAAGGTACTATATCCCAAACAAATAATATCATAACCTGGGATATCGGAACTTTAAACTCCAGAAACACAGTAGTATTACTGGCAGAAATCACCGGCTCTTTTCATAAGGAAAACAGTAAAATACTTGATGTTTCTGATTATCAATATAATACCGTTTCAAATGGCATTAAAAAAGAATTTACGAATACCGATGAATTATTAATATATGGAGACTATGGTATCCCTGATCCAAATGATGTATCCTTCTTTAACCTCTATATTAATGGGGTCTTACAGCCGGAACCTAATTATTCTGTGGAAACTGGTCTTCTAACCCTAACCATAGCAGAACCACCCCAAAAAAATGTACCCGTTATTCTTGAGTATTTAGTAATCAAAGACAAGGACAATCAACTGATCAGGGCGGAAACCTATCAGTATAATACCTTGTCAAATGGAGAAAAAACTTATACCGATGCTGACGAATTAACTGTTTATGGAGACCGGGGGATTCTGGATCCTAACCAAACTTCCTATAGCAACCTTTTCGTGAATGGAGTCATTCAACCAAGTATCAATTATTCCATTGAGCCGGGAAGCCTTACATTGACAGTCGAATATGCTCCCATGAAAGAATCTCCTATTCTGGTAAAGTTTTTTTCTTTATATATAATATAAGAATTAATTTGTTGATTTGGAAAATGCATACAGATAATATTTTTCAAATAAATTCATATAATATAGAAGCCGTAAAGCAGCTTTCTATAAAAGGCGCTGCTTTTTCGCCGTCTGTCTCCATTACAGGAATGCGCACTATGTTCCTCAAATATAGATTATATGGACTTTAAAATATATTGATAGGAGTTTATTAATGGGCAGCAATACAAAATTGATGAGTATCGTTTTTAATTTAGAAGATCCCATATTCACAAGAGAATATCCATCTGATATTATCTTGTTTCAAACCTTTACCACACTTCAAACCAATACACCTATATGGACACCTAATACTGATAAGAGCATTTTCCTCACCGCATTGCAGGTTTCTGCCCCTGCCCCACTGGTTGTCCAATTAAATAGAGGAAATAATGCCGCCTTTATGTCAATCGCTCTTACCAATACCCTTGCCACCTATGGTATAAGCTTCCCCTCACCAATTGAATTTAATCCTGATGAAGCAATCTCCATTACAACCAGTACTGCAGGAACAGTTAATATTACCCTTTTAGGCTATGAATTCTAATACATTGATGGGCAATTCAAGGAGAACTATATAATGAATCATAATATTCAAGTCAAGAGCAGCATACCGGCAGCAAGCCACGAAATCCTATTATCTATAAAAAAAAGTTCTGATATCATTCATTATTACAGCTTAGGTATACAGCCCTCAAAAACAATTCTTTGGACACCGGATCCTCAAAAAAGTATTTATCTCACCTCTGTTCAGGTATCTGCTCCATTAGCAGTATCCATTTTATTAAGTGATGATGATACCAATTTTTTATCTCTTAGAATAACACAACCTTTTAGTACTGTAAGTCAAGCCTTTCCTTCCGCCTTCAAGCTTACAACCGGTAATCCTCTTATGTTAAGTACTTCAGATGAGGAAGTATCATGTAATATTTATGGTGCTGCAACCGCTGCTCAGGTTGCCTATAATGGTAGAAGTGATTTCACTAATGTTAATAATGCAATCGGGCTTTCCAACGGGACACTGGCTTCTCTAAACTCAGCTCTGCTTACTCCAGCCCGGGGGAGACTTGTCTTAGAATATCATATGTTACCAACTCAATACAAGTATTTAGAAATTGAACAGGTTATAATAAAATATTACTGCCGCCTTAATCTAACTCTTGCTGTAGGTGTTAGTTCCATGATTCTTTATTGGCGGCCAAATGCCCAGGCGGATTGGATTAATTTACAAGAAATAAGTCTGTCTATCATAGGGTCTGCGAACTATTTAACCACCCCACTTGAACATGATATTACAGATATGGTACGGGGAGCATCTGACCCTTGGGAGGTAATCAATAACTTACAAACATCTTTTGTCGGGACACATACTGGTCTAGGCCTTGGAAATACAGTGCAGTTAGATGCCATAGAAATTAATATCTGCACGGCGGGTAAAAATCAAATTACGATTTTCGGATATGAAGCTTAGTTTTACCGCGATATCTGATTATGAGGCAAAATAACCTTATGAACCCGTCGATTTATATCGCCTTAACCCGAATCGGAAAAATATATAACCGGGAATAAGAAATAGTAACCCCAACAACGGCGTCATCATGTAAAATACGCTTTGCTCCATATCCAACAGATACAATAACGGGTAGTATTGAAATAAGGCCAGAGGAATTACGAACGTAAGAAACCTCAATACTTCCTGACCATATATGGAATATGGATAACGCCCGTGATCCCGCCCGCCGTATGTCAGGATATTCATAAACTCCAGACCTTCGGTAGTGAAAAATGCAAATGTCGCCTGTATAAGAAACAGTGCAGAGAATATGATACTTCCGCATATGATCATCAGGCTGAGCGTCAATATCTTGTCCCAAGTCCAAACAACGCCGCTGTTCGGAACCGCCCAAAAAAGTACAATAGCAGATTGTGCGGTCGCGCCGATTCGGAAAAAACTCATCCTTGACACGAGAATCTGAAATGTAATATTTCTCGGCCTAACCAAAGCGCGGTCAAACTCACCATTGGCCAGCATACGCGAAAGGCGCTCAAAGCCGCTTCCGAACATCTCCGCAAAAGAAAACGCCATAATGACAACAGCAAAGCAAAGTAAAACCTGAGGGTATGTGAACCCATCCACATCGTGGAACAAATAAAACATGAAATAAACACCTAAAAAAGTGGAGAACTGCATCAAGAAATTACCTGCCGTAAGAAAGAGGAATGAAGCCTTGTACTGCATTTCACTTTTTAAGTGGATCAGAAAAAACTTTAGGTAAAGCGACATTTCATCAGCCTCCTTGAACGAGAACTTTTTTCATTGCACGATCCATTGTAATCCTTCCGACGATAATAAGCGCAGCCAGCCAAAAAGCTTGAAACGCGATCCCCTTCCAGGCATCAGTGTCAGCGATGTTTCCGCTGTATATACGAAGGGGCATATTTTGCATCGCCGCAAATGGAAGCATTTCAAGAATAGACCGAACTGACGAAGGGAAAAAAGGAAATGGTATCACAGCTCCTGTAAAAAAAGCCGTCATCGCTATAAGCAGCACCCTTACGCCCCTATATGAGGTTGTATAAAACATGGAAACATACATGAGCATGGTAAACGATACCGTAACACCCAGCGCCAGCACCATGGAAGGCAGGAACATCGCCAGTTGGGTAATGTCCGGCGGAAGTGACATCTGAAAAGGAGCCGGCAGAAAAAATACAGCAGCTAATAGAGGCAGCCGAAACGCGGTAACCGCAGCCCGGCTTGCACAGGCGCGGGTATACCAGCGCCAATACAGATCAGCAGGGCGTATAAGTTCGTAGGCTATGGAACCGTTTTCGATGGACGATTCAATTTCCTCGTCCGCGAATACCACCGAAAACAATATCAAGAATGTTTGCTGCATCCACATATATGAGACCGTTTGTGACAGCGTCATGGGCAAGGCATCCGAATTAGTGCGGTAAAAAGCCGTATAAGCAAGAACCAGCATTAATCCCCACAGAAACCCGGTAAATAAATGCGAGAACACGACTATGCGGTATTGCACGCTATGTATAAAACGTATGCGAAAGATCGCCAGATATTTTTTCATCTATAATACTCCTTATAAAGAGCCGTGGCCATTTCTTCAGCGGTTATGCCGGAAACAGAAACATCTTCAACCAAATCCAGAATTTTATTATACAGCATAAGGTTCATTATGCAAAACATATAATGCGGGAAGGGAATACCTACTCATCGTTAAAGGTAAAAGCAAACTCGTTTATTCTCAATTTTTCATAAAAATGCTTGACAGTTTGCCATTTGCATGGTAGTGTATATATACAATTAACGCCAAGTATCAAGGGGTTTTATTTCTTAACATTTTTTAGCAGTTTTCGGTGCGATTGCGCCTTTTTTTTATACCAAATTTCATATAACGCTCACCCATGATGTTGGGTGAGCGTTATTTTTTGTCTGAGAACAAATAATTTTATGAATATTTTTTACAAAATGTTTGACATTGACACGATGTCATGGTTTATAATCTATTTAAAGCCGCTTGAAAGGAGGTTCTGATTTGGAATTACAAACAATCAGTCAAGTTTCAAAATCATACGCCATTTCCTCACGTATGCTTCGATATTATGAGCAAATCGGTCTTATAAAAAGCATCAGAAATGAAGATAATTCCTACCGGCTTTACGATGAAGCTGCGTTAAAACGCGTGCAGCAGATTATCATCCTGCGTAAATTACAAATTCCAGTCAAGCAAATATGCGTTATCATGGATAACCCTGACGCCGAAACCGTGATTGATATTTTCAATAAAAACATATCGGAGTTGGACAGCGAAATAACGGCTTTATCAACTATCAAAAATATTTTGAATTATTTCGTAAGCGAGCTTGAAAAAATTGCGGATCTCCATTTGAATCTTGATTTTTTAGGTGATGATTCCGTTTTGAAATTAGCCGGTTCGCTCTCTTTCGTTCAAAAAAATGTAAAAGACAGCCTCTCAATGAGTGACCTGAACAAAGCGTCGGATGTGCTGAACAAACTAAAAGAAGTGAGGGTCGTATACCTTCCGCCTATGACCGTAGCGTCCGCTTTTTTTACAGGCGACAACTCCCAAGATAAGGCGTGGGAAGCGGTACATAATTTTATCAAACAAAATAAATTGATGGATATCAAGCCCGATTTGCGTGTTTTTAGACATGAGCGCTCAAATGCGACGGGCCAAAGTTTCGGAAATGAGGTTTGGGTCTCGATTCCTGACGATTATGATGTCCCTGCCCCGCTGACAAAGAAAAAGTTCCATGGAGGACAATATGCGGCGCATTTGTTGGGCGACGACGGCTTCCTGACGTATCTCGGTATGCAGGACTGGATCAATGAGAGCGACAAATATCAATATGACTATGATGGAAATCTGACGCGTGTCACGCCGCCCATTGAGGAAATTGACAGCTTTGGCGGCGTAAGGCTCGATCCGGAAGAAATCATCAATTATTATAATATTTATCACGGTCAGGAGACCGACAAACAATATGACGTTCTTTTCCCTGTAAAAAGGTATTACGCGATTGAAGATGCGATTGTAGAAATACCCGGCAGTAAAGAAAAATGCGGCTTCAAGGCAAGCATTATTACCAAAAACAAGTTCAGAATCATGGGATTTACAAAGATTATAACTCCCGGATCGAACGCTTCTGTTCCATTTACGGACGAGCTGATGGCAGACGGACGCATGGATATTCTGAACAAGTACAGAAAACCCGGCGCGCCGATTTTCACTTTCGGCTCACTTGATATGGACGCGCAAATACGGGGAGGCGGCCATCGTGATTCCGTTTGTCTCGCAGAATCCGACATTACGGACGTTAAAGCGCTGATAAAGCATGATCCGTATGTCAGGACCATCGACGCTTCGAGGTGGTTGATTTTTGAACTCGAAAAAGGCGATTCATTCAATGACCACAGTGTATGTATGAAATTGGGTTATACATGGAACGGCACAATTTCAGGTTCATTCATGGTTTGGCCCGACGGTAAGGTCGGCAGTGAAAAAGAAACGGGAAGTATTGTTTACTGCTGGTATCCGGTGAAGTATGAATAAAAATCAAAGGAGAAAATACATATGTCTGAACAAAACACCGCGAGCACGCCGCTGAAATAAAATACTGCTGAAGGATTGCATGGCATTCTTTGGGATAACATTTGGAATTAGAATGTAAAGCAAAAGATTAAAATAAAACATGAAAAAGGAGAAATAAAAATGTCTGAGCAAAAAAAGTACGACAAAATCGAAGATGCGATCATCGAATTTCTTGACGATGAATTGCAAGAAAACGCGCTAAATTTCACGGCTTATTTGAACGAAAACGAATTATCCCCCCTCTCATTGCCGTATGAAATGGATAACGGCAAAACAATTGGCGTTAAAATACCGTATAACGGGCATTATCTTGGTTGGATGCTGGTTAAAGATAATGGCGAATGGTTGTTTCAAATCTTTAATTTTCTTGATTTCGGTGAAAATATTCACAGTGACGAAAGGGACGAAGACTTTAAGAAAGCCGTATACGACCACGTCAGCATTTGCGGCGCACCCTGCCATGATGAATGCTGGAGAGCCAAAGATGTTAAAATTTTCGGAAAAGAGTTTAAAAGCGTGTGTTCTCAACATTCCCGTGATTTTGTGAATCCCGATAACAAAACCATAGAATACATCAAAAAATTAATAGAATACAGTAAAAAGACGACGCCGTATGTACAGCAATATCACCCAAATTTTTTGTAATTTCCGCCGATAAGCTTTGTGTAAGCCTTCAAACTGATGTAAAATCAAATTACTCAGTTTGGAGGCGGTTCTGCCAGTCTTCTATCTGCTATTTACTTTTCTTTTTACCAACAGCTGCTATGTATATGACAAATTCTTCATCCCCATCTAATTGCAAGAGTTTATCAACCGCCTCCTGATCATATATGCCAATGGCACAAACACCCATATCCAGGGATTCACCAGCCAAGTAAAGATTTTGGCAAATATGCCCAACTTCGATCGCATGAGGTTAATAATACTCTCATTGTTTTCCTCCGTCAAATTCAAATTCACCGACATAATATCGCATCATCCCGTACAGCTTATCTCTCTCTTCAAAAAAGTAAAGAATTCATCATCAACTCCCTGCTAAATTATAAACCAATGGGGAGCGGCAATCGTTCCCCATTGGTCTTATAAATACGAATCACTTATTTTGTATCACTCATGCTTTTTTCAAACCATACTCCAATTCAAGTAATTTCCAATAACACGGGATAAGTGCCGCGTCAAAACAATCGAAATAAAAACACTCATGAGCGCATCCGATATGCGGCTGTTCATTCCATGTCCAATGAATCCTGAATTTGCAATAGTCGTCAGTCGCTCCCTGAAAACCGCAATGCCGGCAGCTATCTTTCATCATCCGATTTTTTATACTTTCGGGCATTGCGTCTATTTCACTAATATATCGATCCATATCCTTTAACCTGACGTGTAAAAGAAATTTCGTTTCTCCCATGGCAGTATAACCAGCTTGGCATATTCTGGCGATCCGTTTGGATTTATAGGTATAATCCCCGTCGAATTTCACATCTTTGTATTGCAATGAATATTGATAAAATAAGACGGAAAACTTTTTTTGTCCGGTTGAGTAACCCAAATAATCCGCCTCATCGCTTATCCATTGCAGTATAGGTATTTTCTCACGATCCGCAGTTATTTTATAATCAAACCGGTAATAGTGATGATGATATTCCTTCGGCCATACCTTAACCTCCTCTTCCCGCTTGCTTTTCAGTTCGTTCCAGCATTCGCAATAGCTTTTAATTGTATCCATCATCTCAGGGGAGTCAGGATACCCAACAGTGAAAAATTCCACCTTCTTGCCGAATGGTTTTCCCTCAAAATCCCGGATAGAGAAGCCAAAATCAACCAGGCGCGAGAAAATCAGCTCATATTTCGGAACGGGGCCGGACACAAGACCTGTTCCTTTTTTTATAACTTTTCTGAACTCCTCCGCATCAACAACCAGTTGATGGTCTCTCAATTCACCGCAGCACGAAAGGCTGGATAAGGTATCAACAAATCGGTGAATGGTGCGGTATCCGTCCCTGGCAAGATTGTGATCCTTCGATTCTATATCAACGAGCATTAAACCATAGTTCTCCGGTTGTTTAGCCATATCCATATAGATATCTTTTGCGAGTTCGCATAATCCGGAAAAATGTATTTGGAAATCTTTCGGCAAACCAACATGCAGCGGGTAATCCTCCGGCACCGTCAGAATAGACCGTGCAAACGCTTCCGCCTGATGCTGGCAATGATATTGATATTCTATATTTTTATCCATCAATAAATCCTCCGTTTCATTTAACGGCGGACATAAAAGGCAAATAGTATTATCATCAACCCAATATGCCCTGCCGTTTTTGACAAGACCTTTTGCTCTCCGCAAATAGGTGGAATTATATTGGGTACTTTGTTCATCTATTACAATTATGTTTTTTATGATGGGTGTCCTCCCCGTTGTAATATTACTTTTCTGTTTTTTGTGATGGGTGCCGTCCCCAAAGCGTAATTTCATTGTATTATATATTTCCAGAATTAACAATATAAAGTTTCCGTTGCCACAGTCAAAGAATAAGTTGTGTTGTTGGCGTTTAATTCGGGGGGTTTTCACTTTTTCATATTGGATTCTAAAGAAGACTTACGATCTGCATTTTCCGTTCTTTTCTTTTCTCTTTCAATAGCTTCCAATGCTTCTGTTTTACTTCCGGTGGTGGATCGAATCGAGAAAGCAACATTCACAATATGATCCGATATTCTTTGCAATGAAAACAGAACGGAATAAATGCTTTTTGACACCTCAACAGGGTACATTCCGGAACCCAGGCGTACCACATGTTCGTTACGCGTAGAGGATATTAATTTTTTAATTTCCTTGTGAAGATTTGAAATTTTTTTGAAATTTTCGGTTCTGCGTTTTTTAAACGCATCAAACCCTAAGTCGAACATCTCGGATATATTCCCGTAGATTAGATCGAGTTCATCCTTGGTCTGATCTAAAAACTTTACATTATTCTCCTTCATATAGCTGGTTTCTTTTACCAAAAGTATGGCGTAATCCCCCAACCGCTCAATATCATTTGTTACATGATGCAATCCGCCAATCAGTTTTTCGTCATCAGCAAATTTAGTAACTGATGAAATCTTGATAAAAAAGCTTGTGAGTTTATTTGTTAAGAAATCAATGCGATATTCCGTATCGGCAATTTTATTGCTTTCACTCATATCTTCGTTGACCAATGAAGCAAAAGAACGATCAATATTCTCCTTTGCGAGAATCGCCATATCATACAATTCCTTTAATGCTTGTTCAATGGCAACCGCCGGAGTTTGCAGGAAACGCTCATCAATATATGACAATTCTTCCAACTTCTGTTGCTTATCTTTCACTAAACCTGTCACCAAATTGACTAACGGGTCGATAAATACAAGTAACGCTAAGGTATAAAGAGTATTATAAATCAGGTTAAATGTTGCAAGACTAAACTGGGGTTTTCCGGGGAATAGACTTTCAAACATATTCCTAATGGGTATTCTGAAAAGAACCAGAATAATAGAAAAAGCTATCGCGCCAATTACGCTGGTCATCAGATGGAATAATGCGATACGTTTCCCGTTGGCGTTCGTGGACAGGGAGGCCATAATGCCATCGCTGCAGGTTCCTATATTTGCTCCCATCACTAAGAAAAACGATTGATCTATATTGCGGATAACTCCCGTAGCCAAGAAAGCTATAAAAACACCAGTTGCTGCCGTAGATGACTGTATGATGCCTGTAAAGAGAATTCCTAATATCACCAGCAAAATAGGATTCTGCATGATTTCATACTTGAATACTTTAGAGAGTTGAATGCTCAGCGTCGAATCCGGTCCACCGATTGCGGTTTCCATCACTTCCATCCCGATAAAAAGCATTCCAAATCCGATTAAAAATGGCGCAATTTTATTAAGGGTTTCGTTATTAGTGGAAAAAACGATGATGACACCGACAAACGCAACCGCTGCAAAAACAGAACTAATGCTAAAGCCGCCTTTGCCGACGCCTGAAAGAGCAAATACAAATGCGGTAAGAGTGGTACCTACTTTTGCACCTAAGATAAAACCTGAGCCTTGCTTGACTGTTACAATATTCGCATGGGCAAGTCCGACTGTCATGATCGAAGAGGCGGAAGAAGATTGAACAAGTACGGTAGCTCCGATTCCGATTCCGTAATTAAAGACTCTGTTTTTGTTGAATTTTTTGAAAAGATTTCGTATTCCTGATCCTGCGCTTTGCTCCAAACCAGAACTCATCTGCTTCATGCCAAACATAAATACAGCGACTCCGCCTAACATAAGCAGTAAATTCATAAAAATTTCCATTATGTCTCTCCCTATTTGTATTATCTATTTGTATTATCTATTTGTATTATCTATTTCTTACTTCGCCTTATATAGCGGACAGCACGTCTACGCATGCCTTGAGGATATAAAAAGGATGACTGAGCCCACTCCTCCCCTCATTGATCCGTAATGTCAAACCCTGCTGCAGAGAGAATCTCCATTGCGGTCTTACCATGCTGCGGCCACCATTCATCAACGGCTTCGGTCATAGCAACAAAGTTCCCCTCATCCGCCTTAAAGCTAATGAAATCCCACACGGCATGGTTATCATAGGTGCCCATGGTACCTTGACCGTAGGACTTTGTTTCCAAACCGGTGCCGCAGACGCCGAAGCTCTCCCAGTAGTGGAGATTAATCCAACCATCCTCTCCGACCGGGCGAAAGCCGAGACCGTAGCTTATGCATCCTTGGACAGACTCCGTTATGCAGTATTCCCAGCCTTCCACATAGGGAAGACGAATGCTGATACTGTCATGCTCATAGCTGACGTCAAAATCATTACTATTCTTATTGAGATTAAAACCTGCATAGTAGAGCTTTTTGTCGTAATCACCGGTACCTCTGAAATCCATGATCTCCTTTCCGATGCGATAGCTACCGGTGGGGAGCTCACCATATAGCCTGGTCCAGTCTACCGTCCATTCAACCGAATCATTAGCGCTGATACACCAAGCTTCACATGTCCATGCTAATTCGTACTCTGATGGAAGAAGCTCGACCTCGACCCATTCTCCATCCGTTAGGACTTCAAGAAAATACGGACTTCCGGTCTGGAGCTTTCCGCCGGGTTCTCCCCCCGACTGATTGCAGATGATGGTAAGACCGGTGGAATTGATATCCCTTGCGATGAGCTTTACACCCCATTCATCCTGATAGGCTTCATTAGCGTCCGTCCTTCCGATGCCGACAACATCAGATATGGGGACTGTATTCTCATTGGGAAGTGTTCCATTATCCGGCAGTTCATTGTCATCGCTGTTGTCATACGCATTCAGCGACCCACTATGCTTGTCTTCCGCTTTCAGCATAGGTAAGGTTTTTTCTCCCCCTGCATGACATCCATAGAACATGCACATGAAAAGAACCGCCATGATATAGATTGATTTTCTTTTCTTCATCAACACCCTCCAAGATATGTTATATTATTATAGACAAAAAACCAAAAAGCGGTTCCTTGCATATGCAAGGTCAAGTCTACAACAACTGTTTCTTTGTCATCAATACCATACATGACTATCTTACCCAATTACTATATCATATACATGCACTTATTACTAACACATTTTATTTTCTATCAACAGTTTTTTAAGCTTTATGGAATGACAGCATTACAATTCCGTAAAAGAAACAAAAATAAAACTTTATAGTACATTTTAATTGAAATATAGGATACCTGATAAGCTATATAGAAGACGAAAAATATGCATTATTATTTGCCAACATAAGAGAAAAAATAATTTATAGTCCAGCTGCGTATAATCTGTAAAATATTACAAACAATTAATATAAAAGACAAAAATAAATTTAAGGGAGTTATTTTATTATGTTTATCGTTTTAATTAGAGCCATAATTTTGTATTTTATTGTGGTATTTATTATGCGAATAATGGGAAAAAGACAAATTGGTCAACTTCAACCTTTTGAACTTGTAATTGCTCTTATGGTTTCGGAACTTGCTGCAATGCCTATGCAAAACACTAGTATACCACTGTTCCATGGAATAATTCCCATAATAACACTATTGGTTTTACAAGTATTGATTTCCACGTTACAGCTTAAAAGCGAAACTGCCAGGATCGTTTTCTGTGGTAAACCCAGTATATTAATAGAAAAAGGGGAAATTAATATTAAAGAACTTAGAAATAGTAGACTTAATCTCAACGATTTGTTGGAAGAATTAAGATTAAAAGACTATTATAATCTTGAAGATATAGAGTATGCCATCTTGGAAACAGGTGGTCAAATATCTATAATACCAAAAAGTGAATTGGAACCAGCTACCAGAAAGGACTTAAATGTAAAATCCACTCAAGATATCTTACCTGTTACTTTAATCCTTGATGGCAAAATAAATAGTAAAAATTTAAAGCATATAAATAAAGATAAGTCTTGGCTTCATAATCAACTTAATAAAAAAAATATATCTGCCGATCAAGTTTTTGTGGCTCTATTAGATTCAAAGGGCAAACTTGTCTATCAGCTTAAGAAAGAGGGTATATAATATTCATGAAAAATATTGTTATATCTTTAATGATATCAGTAATTATGATAATGGCCATGTCTTTTTCCATTAAGTATCTAAATAAAGTATCTCAGGACTTAGGAAGGCTTAACGATGAAATAGAACACTATATTGCTGATGATAATTGGGATGAAGCATATAAAGCATCCATAGATTTTACTGAAAAGTGGATAGATTATTCAAAAAAAATAAAACTATATTTAAATCATCAGGAAATAGATAATATCGAAATGGAGTTAATGAAGCTACCACAATATATAAAAGAAATGACTAAAGATGAATCACTTGCAAGCGTTCATGTTTTAAAGTTTTTAGTCGATCATATTTCGGAACTAGAAAAAATCAAATTGCAAAATATTTTTTAAACCTCAAACGGCTTTCGGCTGATCAATGGGGACTATCCTAACGTTTGTGTAAACCTTCAAACTGGTGTAAAATAAAATTACTCGGTTTGGAGGTTTTATTTTATGGCAAAAAGAAGAAGGGACGAATCTCCCGAAAGATATCCCGAAACAAGTTAGTCTTCAGAATGCTCATACTGTGTGCAATCTATCAATCCATTTTGATTTCATCAAACAATTCGTCTATGTATGTATATTGTTCCCATGTTGTGAATGTTCCCTCGTCAATCATACAGTTAATTTCATCACGGCTTGCCCACATTGCATTACAGGTTTCATCAGGAGCAAGAATTACGGTTGATATGTCTACATTTTGCCGAAATAACCAAACATCAGCCAAACCGTGACATTCAATGTCGCTACACGGTAAGAGATGTTGAATCATTCGTCCGTTCTGCGGCTCAAGAATAATGCCTAATTCTTCTTTTGTTTCTTTCAATGCCGTAGTCAAGCTATCATCACCCGCAACCGCATTTCCGCCCGTACATTCCCACATATTTGGGCGCGTCTTGTTCGGTGATCTCTGCGATATAAGGTATTCGCCTTTGTAGTTCTCAATCCAAACATAGACCTCAAGATGATATTCGCCTTTGTTCATGGGCTTGCCACGCTCGTGAACACGTCCTGTTATATTGCCGTTTTCATCCAATATATCCCAAAGTTCAACCAAGTTTATTCCTCCATTCGTGTATGTTATACGTACAAATATAAATTGAACAAAATCGCTGCGCGATGGCCTGCCAAGGCTGTGGCGCAGTTTCTGTTATCTAATAATTAAAAGGCAATGGAAATCTTTACTGATATTTGATATTGTAAAGTTACCACACAAAACAATTCCATACAGAAAGACCCACTGCCTATGAAAAGAATACCATTTTGCCGCCTTTATGACAAGCGGTATTATGAGCCTAATGCACCTCCATGCAGCCGTGTTGCTTTCATTATTACAACATCTCTTAATCGCATGGAGGATTTTATTATGTACGAAAAATATTTATCAAAACTTGAAGAGGCAGGAAAAATACGTAACCTTAAAGAACGCTCTGTTTCCTGCTATAAAAACTATGTTTCCTATTTCCTGAACTATCTTGGCAAAGATCCAGAAGATCTGACCTGTCAGGATGTCCGTGATTTTCTGCTTGCTAAAAAAGATGCCGGCGTGAAAGCTGCTACGCTCAACCTATATAACTCTGCAATCCGTTTCTTCTATCGGAATGTACTGCATATACTCTGGGATGATATCACCGTTCCACGTATGATTCTGGATCATAAGCTTCCGACGGTCCTTTCCATTAGCGAAATCAACCAGCTTCTGGATTCAACGGATGATATAAAATATAGAACGATGTTTGCTACCATGTATTCTTCCGGCTTGCGTGTCTCTGAAGTGATTCATCTTCATTACAATGATATCTCCCGCACGAACATGCAGATTCATGTCAGGGAAACCAAAAGCCGACAGGACCGCTATACGATACTCTCTGAGAGAAACCTGCAGCTTCTCACCGAATACTGGTTCAAGAATGGCCGGCCAACTCAAATCCTGTTTCCGAATAAGTTCACAGGTCAGTATCTTACTGTCAGTACATTAGAACAGGTTATGCGTCGTTCTGTTTCTGATGCAGGTCTTACCGGAAAAATCTCTCCCCACTGTCTTCGCCACAGTTTTGCTACCCATTTAATGGAGCAGGGTGTGGAACAGCGAAATATCCAGGCATTACTTGGACATCGTGATCCGAAATCAACCGAGGTCTATCTTCATGTGAGCAATAAATCTCTTATGGGTATCCACAGTCCTTTTGACCAGCTGCACAGGGAGGGTACTTCAAATGGATGAGCCCAATGTACAGGATATCTTTTACCGTTTTTATCCTGCCTATCTTGAACAGTATTCCCCTTCTCCAATACAGATAAAAGCTGCCCGTAACATCATGAACTGTAAAACGGGTGCCTATGGTGCAAATATCTGTGTCTGTGAGGACTGCGGTTCCGTTCAGATACATTATAATTCCTGCCGCAACCGCTGCTGTCCCATGTGCCAGGCGGTTCCAAAGGAAATGTGGATGGACGCACGTCGTGAGGATGTTCTGGATGCTCCCTATTTTCACGTTGTATTTACTGTTCCGGAAAAACTGAATCCCCTGATTCTGAGCAACCAAAAGCTTCTTTATGATGTGCTATATCATGCAACATCTGAAACAGTCAACGAACTTACTTCTGATCCCAGACACTTAGGGGCTAAGGTCGGATTCCTTTGTATTTTGCACACGTGGGGCTCCGAAATGAACTATCACCCGCATATTCACACGATTCTTCTTGGCGGTGGCCTGACCTCTAAAAATGAATGGAAGGATAATGGGACAGAATTTTTTCTTCCTATTCAGGCGATATCCAGAGTTTTCAAAGGAAAATATGTGCAAATGGTCAAGAAGCTCTGGAAAGAGAGCCAGCTTGTATTTCATGGAACCGCCGAGAAATATCGCAATCCGTATACTTTTAAGGAACTTTTGAATTCCTGTTATGGGAAAGACTGGGCGCCTTACTGTAAGAAAACGTTCAACGGTGCGCAGTCTGTGATTGATTATCTTGGTAAATATACACACCGTAGCCTTCACTGTTTTTCTTGTCCACTCCGCCGGTACCATATTTACATCTCATCTGTTCGTTCATAAGCGAACCTCCTTATTAAGATTCGAGCGGCATAAAAGTCCCTCTACCAGTCCCAGGACAGAAACCGCCGCTTTGAACGAACTTTTGAAAATAAATTTTTTCTTCCTTATATAAGCGACAGCAGACCTAAAAAATCTGCTGTTTTTTTTCGTTCATTTCTACTCTAAGTGTCCTGGGATTAGTGAAGGACATGAAAAATGTGTGGCCTAAAAAAAATCAAAAAGATTTCGTTCAAACCACACAAAACTGTCCTGGGACTATTAGAGAGGGAACAAATCCTCTCGGAAAGGGAGGTAATACGATGCAGACACAGACGAATGCAGAGGCTTCGAAAGATAATCAATCCCCATGAACCCCAATAGAAATAGGACGGTCGTCACACTCTTTTATAAGCTCGGCAAGCCTCATAGGAATCTCACCTCTCCCAGGATCTCTGCGAGCCGCCCCCATTGCTTGAGTCTGTGGCTGGACGGAAGTAGCATTATCACTGTCCATTTCGTTGCGAAACAGTCCACCACAGACTGTTTTATGACCGGGCTTTGCCGCTCGTCACCTTCGATGCTATCGGTTTGACGGATGAAAGCTCATCCGCAGGCAGTCTCCGCGTGCCCGTCAAGGTCGCTGCCGCTTTTCACACGGCTGGACAGCTCATGTATTTATGCTGTCGGATTTGAAATTTTCAAAGAGCAACAGGGGAATAAAAAAATCCCCTCACTTCTTTAAGGAAAAAAGTGAGGGGCTGGACCAAAAAACTTTTTATTTTTCTAAAATTTTTTTAAGCTGACTTAGTATTCGTTTTTTACGATTGTGTATAGTCATGCGCGGAATGCCAGTCTCCACAGCCAATTGATGCTCACTTTTTTCGAGGTAAAACAGCGCTATAATCAGCTGGCGTTCAGCTTCGTTTAGCAGAAGCAGGCATTGGCGGAGCCTTTCAAGCATATCCCGCTGAGTAATATCATCCTCCATAGAATTCTGGCTTGAGGCTATTATGTATTCAAGTGAAATACCTTTTTCCTCAGCTTCCTCCAGAGAGATGGTATTGTTTGAGTAAAGTTCACCCTCATAAATCTCATGCTCCCTGTGCTGGTAATAAGCCTTATAGACCTCTTTAGTCACAGGGATGCGTTTTTTGTTGACTACCAATGTATATTTTTTCTGCTCCATGAGCTTGTCCTCCATTTCGTGAATTTGAAAACTCGGAAATGAAGAACAAGCGGAGGAGAGCGACAATGTAACTTCGTTATCCCTCGATCGGGCACCCATGTATTTGGCTTGTAGTATATGGAATTAATTGGTCGAGTTATGTGAATAGTTGTCGAAAAGAAAAAGCCGGTAATTTGTCCATGACAAATTACCGGCTTTTCAAATATTTTATGAGTTAATAACAGACCGAACTTAAAAATTGTTCTGTCTTTATTTCGGCCCCCGAAAAAAAACGGATACAGATAAAATACATATGAGTACCTCTTTCGCTTGGGCAATGAGCGAAAGCCATGTATCTGATATCCAAATAGATCCAACAAGGCACGCGGATACTACACAAGCCCACCATTGGGAAAGGGCAGGCTTGTATCACCGCTTTGGCAGCCAGGCTATCATAGTGTAATCCACACCTTAGACCCTATGGCTTTGCGTCCCCATCTTTTAATGGGTTTGCCCTTTTCTCTATATTCTTTTTTTGCAATAATATTTGGAATTTTCTATCTTATGATAGGCAACCTTTCCCGTCCTCCCGGCTCTTCACAAATTCGCAAATTCTGTCGGAAACAAAAGCAGGCAGTCTATGACCTTATTATTCCGAACTGCCTGTTTTTACGTTCAACAATGAATGTATCTGTATGTTTTTCTCATGGGTTAGCTCCTTTGCTGCTTCCGTAACATGATAATAGTCCTTTTTATGTTCCTGGAGCTGAATATTTTATTTGCGCGATTTCGTGTGTCTTTTGAACTAACAAATACATTCACTTCTGCTTCTGTCCGCTGCTTTTAGCTTATTTCTCAATCAAGACCGATTCAATCTTATTTCAAGACATACCTCACCAACAGTCGTGGAAATGCAGCAACTTGTTTGCAGTTCATATTCCTCGTTTTCATCAGACTTGTGTTGCACCGGCGGCAATATATCACATTTCATATCGCTTGCCGAAAGCGCTGTAAGAACATTACCGCTTATGATATTCGCAATTTCGGATATAGCGGAGGCCACGAAAGCATCCACCACTTCAACCTGCATGCCGCTCATAATGTTTATCATGCTAAGAGACGTCGAGGCTGGAAAGCGATAAATTACCTCACCATAAAGATCGCCAAAAACGCCAATTGCGATTTCCATCTCCTCATCGCATCTGAAATCCTCTGCCGGATGCTCGGTAATATCTGAAAGGTCAAGCATCAAGTTAAACACATTGTGTGTTGCATCTACAAATGCTTTGTAAAGATTATCTATCATTTTCATCGACCCCTTTCTTTATGGCATAGTCCGCTATGAGTTGATCTTCTGCGGCTACATGGTTAATCAGCCATGCCAGCAGTTTACCTCCAAACTGTTGCATCAAATCCTCGCTATAATCGTAGTATTCGTATTGTTCCGAAACCTCCAGCACATAATTGACCATATCGGTATGTAGCTGTTTATGAGCCTCATATCCAGGATAATTGATACTTCGCTGATATTCTTCTTCGTTACGAAAATGCTCTACAACGTATCTTTTCATAAACTCAAGCGTTTCATTTATCTGCGGGATTTTTTCATCCCAAGAATCCGCCGAGCGCAATGTCTTCATAAACGATTCGACACGCCTAAATAATTCTTTATGCTGCGTATCTATCAGGGAAACGCCAAGTTCATATTTATCTTTCCATAACATAATATTTACATCCCTTTCTTATATTTTGCTTGCCATTGTTTATCAAAAGTCATAAATCTTTATGACATAATTGTTTTTTTAAAAATGCTTACAATCTGCGGATCAAACTGCATACCGGCGTTTTTTGTTAATTCCGCGATAGCTTCTTCCATCCCCATGCTCTTTCGGTAAACCCGGTCACTGGTCATTGCGTCATAGGCGTCTGCGACGGTAAGGATACGGCTGGGAAGGGGAATATTATCAGCCTTCAGCCCCGATGGATAACCTTTTCCATCCCAACGCTCATGATGAAAAAGGATGTAATTCGCCACAGCCCCAAGATCCGGGAATTCCTTGACAATTCGACATCCTATCTCAGAGTGACGTTTCATTTCAATCCATTCTTTGCTTGTCAGTGGCGCAGGTTTTTTCAGTATAGCAGGATTGACGCCAATCTTACCAATATCGTGAAGAACCGCCAGTAATGAAAGCTCCTCCATTTCTTCAGATGTAAGCTGAAAATGAAGGCCTAGGAGATGGCAGTGTGCCTCCAATCTACTTGCATGCTCTTTTGTCTCTTCGCACTGTTCGCGCAGAGCTGCCAGCAGCATGTTGATGGTAGTGCTCTGGTATGTATTTACCTTGAGGTCAACCTTTTTATCTCGAATGATGAGAGCAAAGCACTCACCACCGGACGGAACAACAATGACATTGCAGTCTCTGTCGAGCACTTCGACATACCTCGATATTTCATGTATTTTCTTTGAAATGATAGCGCCTCTGAAGTATTCGATCCAATCGAATTTGCGCTTTTTGCCTAAAAAGACCTCGGAAGCCTTCTTCCCAAGGATATTGTCCCGATGCAAGCCTATCATTTTTTGAAAACCAGCACTTACATCCAGAAATATATAGTCAATTGCCTTTCCGCAATCGTTAGCAACCATTTGTAAAAACCCAAAGCCAAACGGGGAAATGCTCTCAATTCCTTTGTCAAAATATTCATTCATGCACAATTTCCTTTCTTTATCGTTTTTCCTTATCTATACTGAGGAGATTTCCAATACCTAAACCTTTTCTATGAATAAAATGCTTATACTTTTATATTACACAATTGATAATCGGTTGACGGTGAACCACCACCAATCCGGTTTTTGCTTCCATCGATATACTTCTGCTATCATTTCCTCGAAGGTCAGTCTTTTGGACTACTAATCCTATTTCCGATAATGTTTTCTTTACGGTATCAATGTTTTTCTTTCCTATGTTGTAAATATCCAAACTCAGCATCGACTCCGCTCCACCATACATTTGAACCTGAAGTTCTTCCTTACTGCAGCCATACAGCCTGAACATTGCATCTAAAAGCAAAGGAATCCCTGTTTCAGCAAAATAACTGGGGCGATTTTTCCCGTCCCTGTCGTACAATGGGGCAGGGAGAACTACATGGATCATTCCGGCAACCTTTTTCAGGGGGCTGTAGACGGTGACTGCCACACAGGAGGCCAGTGCAAATGTTCTAATGACGGCATCTTCGTTATCGGTTACGATGTATTCTCCCATTCCTACTATCAAATCCATCGCAATCACCTACTCTAACAACTGCGACAATGCTTGAGGTATATTTTCCAATGCCATTTGCATTTCCACAGCTCCAATATCAAAGGCTACTTTCGGCATTCCGTACACGACGGACGAAGCTTTGTCCTGGCCAATTGTCCTGCCGCCCTTACGCCGTATGTTGAGAAGTCCTTTGGCCCCGTCATAGCCCATTCCTGTCAGGAGAATCCCAACCGCATTTCTGCCTGCTTCCTTAGCCACCGATTCAAACAAAACATCCACTGACGGGCAATGCCCGTTTACCTTATCTGCATGGAAACATTCAACCTGATACCTTTTACCGACTTTCTTAATCCTCATATGCTGATCTCCCGGCGCTATCAGAACTCTACCCGTCTCCACATAGTCACCGCTTACCGCTTCCTTAACTTTAAGAGAGGTTTGGCTGTCCAGTCTTTCAGCAAACATCCTTGAAAAAACAGGAGGGATATGCTGTACAATTACGATGCCAGGAACAGTGGGAGGAAGGAACCGAAGTATATTGTAAATTGCTTCGGTTCCGCCAGTAGAAGCTCCAATAGCGATAATCCAGCCTGAGTCCTGTACCATATTGCCTGTAACACTTGGCGTCGATCTTTTACGTTCCAGCCATGCGGTTTTTGAGGCGATGGAAGCTGTTTTTATCCTTGGTATTAAATCTCTAATGAAAGCTTCCGTACCTTTAGGTGAGCTGCTATCAGGCTTGGCAACAAAATCTACAACACCTGCCTCCATCGCTTCAAAAACCGTACTGCTAACCGCGCTTACCATGATAATGGGGATAAAACACTGAGGCAGCAACCAGCGTGCAAATTCTATTCCGTTCATTTTAGGCATTTCCACATCACAGGTGATCACATCAGGACGAACCTCAACTATTTTATCTCTTGCCTCGAAAGGGTCTGCTGCAACAGCCGCCACCTCGATCTTCGGATCGGAGGATATCCCCCTTACGATCATTTCACGAGATACTATGCTATCGTCAACCACCAATACCCGAATTTTTTTCCCTATCTCCATGTATCCCTACTCCTTCCTGTAAACTGCAGGCATTACATACCTGTAGCGCGTTTTTTCACGGTTCAGCCCCTCTGAATGTCCGATGAACAGGAAGCCCCCGGGTTCCGTAATATCATATAAATGTTCAGCTAGTCTATCCTTGGTTTCATTATCAAAATAAATCATGACATTCCTGCAAAAAATAACGTGCATTTTCTTCCGGAAAGGGTATGTGGCATCCATCAGGTTGATATTGTTGAAAATTACTTCATTCCTGATCTTCTCAGACAGAATATAATTCCCCGAGTCATGTTCTTTGAAATATCTCTTTTTCCAGTGCTTCGGCAGGTCTTTCATCTTCTCCTGGCTGTAAATACCTGTCTGTGCGGCAGCGATAATACCCTTCGAGATATCCGTTGCCAGTATCTTTGTGTCCCATCCCATTTTATTGGGACCGAAGTATTCATCAATAATCATTGCCAGCGTATAGGGTTCCTCTCCTGAGGAGCATGCTGCACTCCAAATACGCAGATCCCGATTCGTTACCGTCTTAGCCAGATAAGGCAGCACGATATCCCTGAAATATTGAAAATGTGCTGGTTCTCTCATGAAAAAAGTATGGTTGGTTGTGATCCTGTCCAACATATCGGATGCGGCTTTTCCGGTTTTATCCGCAGTCACATAGCTCATGTACTCAGTCAGACTGGTAAAATTCATGCTTGACAGTGTATGTCCGAGTCTTCCCTCGACCAAGGCCTTTTTTTCATCCTTGAAATGGATACCATAATTGGTTTTTATATAATCGGCAAATTGCCTGAATTCCTGTTCACTTATAGCTTTCACAAACTGCACCCCCGCCTCACAAAGGAAAGAAGGGTCGAAAGGTACTCCCTCAAACCTTGTCGCTTTTAATTTAATGTTTTCATATCAAGTCACGGAGCTAAAAAACTCGACCTCATCGTCTGTCAGTAATTTCTGACAGTCCAGAAGCAGTTTGACGTTTCCATCAGCCTTGCCTACACCCTTGATGTATTTGAGACCACCTTTATTGATATCCGGAGGAGACGCTATGTCCTCGTCAGCTATGGCGATTACCTCTGAAACGCTGTCTACAATCAGTCCGGTTGAAATATCATTTGTATCAAGGACAATAATGCAGGTTCTGTCGTCATATTCTCTGACTTCTTTTTTGAAACGCAGCCGGGCGTCCATAACAGGAATGATTTTACCCCGGAGATTGGTGATTCCTTTTACATACTGCGGCATCTCAGGAACTACCGTAATGGGCTGAATACCAATAATTTCGGTAATGTAACGGATCTCGATTCCATACAGCTCGTTCCCCATGGAGAAGATAAGATACTTTCCTTTCAGCGTATCTTCTTGTTCCGTAAAGTCCAGTAAGTCAGTCTGCGCCATTATTTACAGCCTCCTTTTGCTTTTTTATTTTATATAAAACATTGTTTATGATTCCATGCTGATCAGTCCGCCGATATTAAGAATCAGGCTGATGCTGCCATCCCCCAGGAGCGTACAGCCTGCTAGTCCTTCCACTTTTCGTATGTTTTTCATGTAGGATGGAAGGGCCTTGACGACTACCTGCTGCTGGCCTAAAAGCTCGTCGGCGAAAAGACAGATGCTCTTGTCATCCTGCTCAATCATGAGCATAATTCCTTTGGTCAGGTCGGTGATTTCCGTTTCAACTGAGAATATTTCATGGATGCGAACAATAGGATAGCACTCTCCGCGAACCATAATCATCTCATTGCCGTTAGGGTCCTTAATAATATCTTTTTCCTTAACTTGCAAAGTTTCCTTAATGGATGTTGTAGGGAGTGTATATTTGGCGCCGCCTACCCGGATGTTCATTCCGTCTATGATTGCCAGTGTAAGAGGTATTTTTAGTGTTGTTACCGTTCCGGAGCCTTCGATGCTGTCTATGGATGCCGAACCGCCCACTGCTTCCAGGTTCTTTACCACTACGTCCATGCCAACACCCCGGCCGGAGAATTCCGTCACGTTGTCGTTAGTGGAAAATCCGGGCAGGAAAATCAGGTTGTAGATTTCCTTTTCCGTCATCTCACTTTCCGGTTTGCTCAGTAAGGCGTTCTCCCGGGCTTTTTTCAGGATTTTTTCCTTATTGAGGCCCTTACCGTCATCACGGACAGTTACAAGAACATCACTTCCGGCATTTTTTGCTTCCAGTACTACCTGTCCTGATTTTTGCTTGCCTGCGGCCATTCTTTCGGCAGGAGCTTCGATTCCATGATCAACGGCATTGCGGACAAGATGCATCAACGGGTCAGAAATATGCTCAATGATATTCTTATCAACCTCAGTGTTTTCTCCGATTAACATCAGTCCTACTTCTTTATTGAGTTTCCGGCTCATATCCCGCACAATACGATGCATTCTATGGAAGGTTGCCGCCAAGGGAACCATTCGTATGGACATAACCATGTCCTGCATTTCGCTTGTAATTTTATGAAGCTGACGGGCGGCTTTATAGAAACTATTCAGCTTAAGCACCTGCAGTTCAGGGTTTTGCATGACCATCGCCTCGGCGATTACCATTTCTCCCATCAGATCCATCATCTTATCCAGCTTCATAACATCGACGCTGATAATACTCTGATGCGAACTTCTGTTTTCAACTTGTCCTAAATCCTCAGCCTGTAGCTTGGCTATTTTGAGGGGAGATTCCTGAATGGCAGTTTCTTGACCAACGCAATCCTGCTCGGATGTCTGGCTGTCCAGTAGCTCAGTGACCTCAAGATTTCGGACAAAGGCGCTGCTCGTTAAAAAATCATGTAATTCCTTCATGCTTTTATCACTTCTGAGCGTTATTCTGAAGCCTTGTTCCCGTATAATCTTCACACTCTCAGGATTTTCGATGATATCCTCTGGAAAGTAGTTGAAATCTGCCACAATATCTTTTAAGCTATGGACGATAGCAAAAGCCCGGACATTCTCCATTTCGCAGCCACCTTCAAAATAAATGACCGCTTCGTAACATTTTTGTTCTGTATTTTTGCCTCTTTTGTCGGGGGTCGAGTAATATTGCTGGTTGACTTCTTTTTTGGTTGTCTTAGGAATATCTGTGCTTTGCGGTTCTCCTTTAATGGAGGACAGAAATTCCTTGATTTTTTCAATCAGGTCTGATGGATCTCCGTCAAGGCTATCGGAATTTTTGACCTTCTCCATCTCCAGCTTAATAAAATCGACGCCCTCCAAAACCAAATCCGAAAGGAGCGCACAGTCCATGTTCTCAGGTTTTTCTTCACGTATAAAGTAGAAGAGATCCTCTATGACATGAGAAAGCGATGAAATATTGTTATACATCATCATGGCGGAAGATCCCTTGATCGTATGCATAACCCTGAATATTTCGTTCACTGCCTGCGGTGCAAAACAGCCTGCTTTTTCACTGGTTAGTATCGCCGTTTCGAGTTGCTCTATATTTTGAGTGGTTTCATATATAAAAACGTCCAGCATGGAATTGCTTGAAAAATTGTCCAATCTGCTACCTCCTTCAAACCCGTCAGGGTTCTTTACTTCTGTATTAAGGAATATCTTCGATGACTATCAAATCTTTAATGAAAAATCGGCTGCATTCCCACAAGGATACATACTCCAGCAGGGATGCAACCGATAGTCGATTATCTGAGAATGACAACAGATATATCCGACAGCTTATTTAATCAGATAATCAGTGCAACCCCGCCTGTCTACCTATACCATCATGGTTGCATTGGCATTGGCTTCGGCAATGATAATGATGTCATGTCTCTGCTGTGCCGCGAAGGGCATCTTAAGTATCTACCAAGCTCAAATACATACAAAATTTTGTTCCTGGGTCAGATAACTAATTCTACACAAGCCTATGCATTTGGCATCGGCTGAACAGTCCGGTATGGAAGCAACTCCCGTACAGCCGCCACATTAATCCCGTAGCTGTCATCACCATTCCGAAACTCGGATTTGAGCTTCATTATCGGGCTTCTATTGGCATTATATTTTCCGAAATGCTTATCAACGCCGCCTTAGTATTTTCCGAGAGATGCTGCGACCTCCAACAAAGCCGGACCCTCTTTTACAGGTTCTCTTAAGGGAGCGATAGACGCAAAACTGTCCTTCTCATATCCATTATTGAGCTTGAACTTGCCAACTTCCTCATGGAGTGTGGCAGCCTGGGCAGACATTTCCTCGCTGGTCGCCGAGTTTTCCTCTGCAGTGGCGGCATTTGTCTGCACAACAGAGGATACCTGATTAAGTCCCTGCTTGATTTGTTCTATAGCCGCTGCTTGTTCTGCAGACGCATCATCAATTTTAATAATACTTTCAACTACCAATTTAGTTTTTTCTCGAACATCCGACAGAACCTGTGCTGTCTGTGTCGTTATTTGCGTTCCTTTAGACACAGTAGAGACAGAGGCTTGGATTAAATCAGCCGTTTGCTTTGCGGCTTCCGCTGATTTAGCGGCAAGGTTTCGCACTTCGTCAGCCACAACCGCAAAGCCTTTTCCGGCATTCCCAGCACGGGCGGCTTCAATAGCGGCATTCAAAGCGAGTATATTAGTCTGAAAAGCAATATCTTCAATAACCTTAGTAATATTGGCAATCTGGCTGGACGTGGAATTGATCTCCGTCATAGCTTCAGTAAGCTGCCTCATGTGTTCATTTCCGGTTTCAACACCCTCACCAGCCTGCTCTACATACTGTGTTGCTACCTTAACATTTTCAGAATTTGCCGCAGCCTGCTCGGCAACCTTGGTTACAGTAACGCTTAGTTCTTCCACAGAGGAAGCCTGCTCCGTTGATCCTGTTGCAAGAGCCTGGGCTCCGCTTGCCACTTGTGAAGCTCCTGTGCTGACCTGCTCTGCTGCCGTGTTAATTGTTTGCAGAGTATGATTCAAAGAGGAAGCCGTATCTTCCAAAGACTTCTTGATTACCTTGAAGTCACCAATATAATCCATATCTATATCGATTCGCATATCCCCCTGGGCCATCAGCTTGAGTTTCTCCGAGATATCATGCAGATACGAAACGATAAACGCATTGGTCTTTCGGATGCTCTGAGCCATTTTGCCCAGTTCATCCTTGCTTTCATAGCGAATTTGCACGTCCTTTATATTGCCCCTGGACATCTCGTCATAAACATCCACAATTTCTTTGACCGGAGTGAGTATCGATTTTCTGATAACAAAAGTCATGATAAGTGTCAAGACTACCGATAAGACTACCGATACAATAAGTAAAATCCATGACGATGCCATAAGACTTGTTACAGCTGCACTTTGACTATCAGCCCGTTGTTTTGCTACATCTTCTAACTGGGCTAAAATATCAGTAATTTGGTCTACAACAGGTTCATACTTATCCAAATATATTTTAAGTGCCTGGGCATCGCTTCCTTCGGTCTGCTTGGCCAGCAATTCAGTAATCTGGGCTCTAGTCGCCGATGCATCTTGGAAAATTGTATTGATTTTTTCAATTTCAGAATTTAAATCATCATTTCTTTGAACTCCAATAAATGCGTCTTTCTGTGTAACAAAATCCGAACCCCATTCACTGGCCTTTTCCAAGGCTGCATTTGAGGCCGCCTTATCATCTTCAACAATAGCATTTAACATATATTGACTGGCCGCGCGCATATCAACTTGCATTTTATACATATACTGGAAACCTGGTACGGTATGTTTCGCATACAGTTGTGTCTGCTCGCTTATTCTGTTGATGCTAATCACAGACACTATCACAGTTATAATCATAAGTACTAAAACGCTTCCGAAACCTAAAATAAGCTTTCTACTGATGGATAGGTTTTTCATAATGTTTTCTTACCTCCTAAATTTTGATGCTCTTGATATTTCACCTATACGCTTTTCATTGCAGATTTCATGACTATTTCGTTGATTGCCCGGCAACATAAATCATTCGGGCATCATATGTGTTGGTCTTGTCCGGTCAACAAGCACAAGATCCATGAACTCCTTTGCGACAATTTTCAAATGCACCTTACCTTTCTTACTGAAAATCAGATGAAGACCATCTGTGTGTACACTTGTAAACATTTCCTCATCACGGAGTTTTCCAAAGCGTACAGTATTTAGACGGGAACGAAAATCAAACAAAATAATCGTTCCGGTTTCCATCTCAACCTCCAACTGGTATTCCGGCAGAGCTTTTACGCTTTTAAAATAACCTTCTCCTGATTGCGATGCACTATCAACAATTATAGAAGAGTACTCGTTATTTTTCATACGAACTTTTTTCGTATCTTTTATTTCCTTATCTGAACCAGATTTCAAATGAGTCACCTCCATTACAAAGCATTAAGCCATAGAACTGAGCGTTTCTACTTCATCATCAGACAAAAGCTTTTCACAGTCGATCAGCAGCTTTACGTTGCCGCCTGTTTTGCCTATGCCCTTAATGTATTTGCGTTTCTTCTTTCTTATCTCCGGCGGGAGTGCTATATCTTTTTCATCCATAGTCAGCACCTCGGCGACACTGTCTACAATAAGCCCGATGGATATATCATTGGTTTCAATCACAATGATGCAGGTTCTGGCATCGTATTCTCGCAGAGCTTTCTTAAAGCGGCACCGGGCATCCATAACGGGAATAAGCTTTCCACGGAGGTTCGTGATACCGCGAATATATTCCGGCATCTCCGGAACCTCGGTAATCGGCTGGATTCCGATGATCTCAGTGATATACCGGATATCCATTCCATAGAGCTCTTTGCCAATCGAAAAAATAAGGTATTTTCCTTTGAGCGTATCTTCTTCCTGCTCTGTAAGATTCAACATATCAATTTGCGTCATAGCATATCTTCCTTTACGTTTATTAAGGCGATCATGTGTCTTTATAAAAGTCGTTTTCATACAAAAAAAGAACGACCTACCGTTCTTTAAGAATACAGCAGTTTGTTCTTTTTTTCATACGAGCTTTTTTCGTATTTTCGTATTTGGCTTTTTAGAAATCCATATTATATAGTTCGGATTTTGAATGAATACCTAGCTTACTGTATGCATTATATAAGATGGTTCTCACCGTTGCTTTAGATATGTATAGCTTCTCGGCAATTTCATTATGACTCAAGCGGGTCCTGGCAAGAATGGCGACTTCTCTTTCTCTTGGGGTTAGAGGTGATTTCACCTGATTAAGGGCATTTAAAATTATAGTTCGGCCTTTATGGTATCGATTAAAAAGCGTCATAATATTATCAATGTCCTCTTTCCATCCTGGTATTGTCTCTACGACTTTTGAGAATGGAACAGGATTTTCTGCTTCATCAGAATTGGGAGATACCGTGAAAGTGTCGCGGTGTGCTACAGGGCAAATCTGCGCTTTAGAAATGATGTCGCCCATATATGTAAATTGAGCAAATGGCAGATAAATTTTGTCTGGAAGCGCTAGAACGAATGCTTCTTCTAGATTCTCCAGTGCTTCACGTTCACGGCCGTTTTTGTAACATACTCTTGCCTTGAATATGAAGCTATAAACCTGTGGAAATATATAATTCATCTCTTTTGCCATGCTAATAGTATTATCAGACAGACCTAATAACTCGGCATGCCGGTTTTCTCTAACCAAGAGATGTGAATAAAGTATATTGACATATGGGACAGCCCGGGCATACACTTTTTTACTTATACTCTCTGTATCGCAAAACCATTTGGCAACCATATCCGTTGTGTCCAGTGCGATACTTATAACCGATAAGCATATGTCAACCATGCGCAGTATATATAGGTTGGAGCTTTCTTTTGCATAGCCCTTAATATTCTCTAATGCGGTAAAAAAGCCATCAACATCTCCACGTAGGATTGCTATTCGGGCAAGAACCTGCTCAGCGCACAGACAAATACAAGTTTCTTGTTTGCTGCGTGCCAGGTATAGCGCTTTATGACATAATATCTCGGCCTGTACATCGTCACCTCTCATGAGCATCATTTCTGCATGTAATGCGCTATCCGATCCGACCCCCTGACTATGGGTAAGCTTATAATGATAAGGCAAATGTCTTTGCATATCCGTAAGTGCTTCATCCAATCTTCCAGTCTCACGCCAAACCATGCTTAGAACAGAGGTTCCACCAAGTGTAATTGGTATCTCGTTCAAGCTGAACCTGCTGGATTCACCTAATAACTCATAGGCAGCCTTCTGCACCTCATTTACCTTCTTAATATCGTTATATATGGTGAACGACGTAAGGAGCAAAAATTCCCCCTTTAGCAGCCGAAGCTCATCTTTACTAAGCCCTGCCGGATTATTTTTTATGACTAAGTCAGTAAGTCGGTATAATTTATGATAGGATTCATATTTTCCATCCATCCACAGCATGTACGAAAACAAGAGCAATACAAAGGGGTATTTGCACATTGTCTCTTCTGGGCATTCATTGATAACTTCCATAAGAAACTCAATTATATTGCCTTCTCTTTTATTAATGAGATATGTGCCATTAAACGGTATGGACAATATAGCATCAAAATCTCTGACTTCGAAGAAGAATCGTGCAGCAGTGTAGAACTCTAACTCGGCGATACAGCATTGTCCTGCAGTGCGCAAGGCACGTTTTTGAAACGTCTCGGGCTGATATTGATAAAATTGATTCCTTAAATAGTTCTGCAATATACTGTGAATTACATAGATTCTTTCTCTTGGAAAGTATCTTATGAAATCATTGTATTTGAGCAAATCCTTGATATGGTCAGGAAGTGTTTCTTCCCCCAGCATGAGTGCAGCCTGCCGTGCTGTGAAGCTGTCCATGACAGATAATGAAACCAGACAGGTCTTTTGTTCAGGTGTAAGTCGATTCCAGATAGCGGTCTCTACTAAATGGTCAATGTCTGCTGTATAGTCAAAAGAGCCGGTCTGCTTATAATTAGATATCTGTAGCCGAAGAGCGGCTATCCATCCCTCAGTACTTGCGTAGACACTGTTCAGTTCATCGTCATTAAGTCGGATGCCCTCTATTTTAAATAAGTTGGCGGTGCTGTCCTTATCAAAGAAAAAAGCCGACGATTCTATAGTATGTATAAAGGTATTATGAAATGTGATATGTGCTTTAATTCCAAGATGCTGGGTGATGAATATCATATGCAGGTGAGGGCTTCCGTGCATAGATAATATACCCATCAGTTCCTGCAGAATATCGCTTTTAAGAAGCTGAAAATTATCGACAACTATATACGTCTCTTTAAAACTGCTTAAATCTTTGAAGCACGCTGATATATATATCAGCGTATCCATTGTAGGAAACCCCAGCTTTTTCAGATTTTTCGACAACTCGTTATTCACGTTGGAAAACAAGTCGCATATACCCGCCCAAGCCACCGAAGGATTCTCGCCCAGACAGGTATACCAGTATTGTCTAGCACCGTCCGGAAGAGCTTCTTTCAAATATTCCCTTACAGCTGTTGTTTTTCCAAAGCCCGATGGCGCCTCCACGATAGTCAAAGGAAAATACGATATTTGGGCAAGCTGGCTTTTAAGCCTGTCCGATAAGTATATTTTTTGCTGGTACGATTTACTTTGCATATTTTCCTCCAATCTGCAGAAGGGGAGAACAAAACCATTTTCCAACCCGATCATGTTTAGTGGATTATTTTACGATTCCCATTATTCGGCGCCTTCTTCAGGATAAGCAACTGATTTTACCTGCCACACCTATAATTCGCTTATACACTGCATAGTATTATTTACTGGCCCGTCACCGGTTCCCCTTATTATTGCTCCTTTTAAGTTCATATTGTTCTAATTCAAATATGAAACACTATACTTTTTTTGTAATGTTTTGATGATTACTGCAGTAATCTAACTATTGTATTTTCGCTAAAACTAATTCTACATGAATTAATGTAGTTCTTCAAGACCTATTCTTACTAAATTATCTGGGCTTCTAACTGTAAACTCGAAAAGAGCCGAAAGTTATCTCTCGACCCTCCATTTGACTGGCTAAATTTCGCTTATTTCTTGAATCAGCGTATCCAATACTCTCAGTATCTTCTTCTGATGAGTTTCAGGCAGTGCTGATAACTTGTTGGACAATAATGACGATACGATTTCATTCGATACCGACAAAACATCAGTCAAGATAAAATTGGCATCGACTTTGAGTATATTCAAAATCTCAACAAGGGTTTCCAGTTTCGGCGCTTTAATTCCCCGCTCAATAACACTTATGTGGGAAGCACTGAGAGCAACTTTCTCAGCTAATTGTTCCTGAGTTAAGCCTTTGGCTTCTCTGGCTTGTTTAATTCGTTGTCCTATGGCTTTCAGATCCATCAACGCACCTCCTATCAGAACGATTCTCGTTCTTATAGTATAAGTAACCTACACAGCCACTAACAGAAGCTATAAGAACTACATTCGCTCTATTAGATTTAATAATATTGTTGTTCTTTTTCTGTCGTTATATACTCTTAAAGTGAGAGATTCGCCTTGACGGTTCACCATGAACCCTTCCATGGTTCATATGAAAGTCAGACCTTTCCCTTGGCGGGACGGCCATATTTTTTTAATTAACTGGTATCCACTTCCGTCAGATAAAACATATTGCTGCTCTTGCCGCCATTTTCACGCCACCTTTGTTCTTTTCGAATAAGGCTCCCTTTTTCAAGATCGGTAAGGGCACGCTTTACCGTACTCCTTGATAGCTTCAGCTCCTTCGCGATGGTATTAATCGCCGGGTAGCATTTGCCGTCCTTATCGGCACGGTCATGCAGGTACATGTAGACGGATCTCGCACGATGCGGCAGCTCTGAGGAATAAAGAGTAGAAAAGTAACCCACAGCTTCACCTCCTATTCAATCCGAACAGGTGATTTTGTCCTGACCAGTACCTCCGGCTCCTGAACCTGTGTATGGAGCAATCCACTCGATGCGGCAACTCCAGTATCAGTTTCCTCCGAAACATCTACGCAGGCGGAATGACGACGGATAATTTCTTCTTCCACTCTGCGCCTGTCGGCATACTCCACCTCCCTGGCAGATTGTTCCGCAATTTCATAAGGCTTGCCGAATGTAATGCCCCATTCCTTGAAAAGTTTCAGCCGGGTACGCATCGGATATGCTCCGGTCTTAGTGACGATAAAGTGGCCTTTAGGCATAGACTTTAACTCGTCTGGAGTCATCAGCGGGCGCTCAATCATCTGCAGACTCTGCGACGGATCGTTTTTCCCCCGACTGACCGAGCCGCTCATAACGGTCTTGTTACCCATGGCTTTCGACAAAATTTGCGCCGATTCACTATTGGGAGCAAAGCCGCCGAACACCGTGTCCTGGCAGTTGTCGATGATGATGGCGGAACCCTCTCTGCCATAGTTTTTCTCCAGCTGCGCAAAGCTCTGTATGATAGCGACGATGGACACCCGGCGTGAACGGCTGGCGCTGAACATCATCTCGGCAGACTCTATTTTTGGTATAGTTCCGATTTCATCAAGGAACATCATCACGCGGTTGGGAAGCTTTCCGCCATGCTCGTCGGCCACCGATAGAATCTCACGGTAGAGCTGCTGGACGATCAGGCTGATGATAAAATACTTTGTGTTATCTTCCTCAGGCATAACGAGAAAGATGGCGCTTTTCTTTGTACAGAATTTCTCCGCGTCAATGGCTGTATCAAAGCACAGTATCTGCTCCAGCTCGGAATCCAGAAAAGCGTTGAGTCTGGAGAGAGCTGTGGAGAGAACACTTTGCATAGCCTGCTCCGCAGAGTTGAGTGCCGCTCCAGCAAACCACTTTGTTTTATGCGTATCGGGCAGATGTGCAAGGAGCAGCTGGAACAATGTCCTGCCCTTGACTCCGCTGGGAGCCAGCAGATCCTGAATGAGCTTAAACACCGACACGATGTGCCGCTGCTTCGTCTCGCAGTATTCCGCGATGAGCAGGATCACGGAGGTCAGCAGACCTTCCGCCGCGTCATAGAAGAAAGCGTTTTGTCCAGCCATAGCAGAATCAAAGCCTCCGGAGGATATGATGGTCTTGGCGGTGATCTTGGCGTACTTCTCCGCTCTGGCCTTGTACGCAAGGTTCTCCGGATTTTTCAGGTAAGCGTCCATATAGCGGTTGACCAAATGGAGCAGATTGTTTCCGTCCGAGCGGGTGGGGTTTCTCAGGTCTATGACAGCCACATCATAGCCGTAATGCTCTTTTGCGATACCGACGTAGTTTCTGTAAAGATCACCCTTGGTATCGGTAGTCACGAAGCTCATACCGCAGGCGCAGGCGTATTCAAGATTGGGATAGAGAAAGTTGGCGGTCTTACCGACGCCAGCCGCTCCGATCATCAGGCAGTGGATATCGTTATCATCCACCAGCGCGTATCCGTAAGGCGCGGCATCGTCAAACAGCGACGCTTTCCTCCAGCCGACTATGAGTCCCTGCGCTTTCGGCAGGCTTTCTCCCTTGCGCCATTTCTCCGGCTCATACGGCACTTCGGTATATGTCTTTTTTATCTCCTGTTTTGTCGCCCAACGGGCCGTACCGTGCTGACCGTCGCCTACGGTTTTGCTTTTAATGCCGTTTAAAGTGTAGTAATGCGCTATGAGCGATAACACCCCGATAACGCCGAACATGGTCAGCCCCGCGGCAATCAGGATGATGATTTGTAATGCTCGCAAATAGATTCCCCCTTTACATAGCCATAATAAAATTTGACGCCTGCTCCTGTGCCGGAAGCATCTTCGGCATTTCCAGCTCGACAAAGAGCAGGGCTTTGACGCAGTCCAGCGCAAGGCGCTGATAGGAGGACAGGAGCTTTTCCTTATCCTCCAGTGTACGGATGCCCGATGCCTGAAGTTGGCGGCCGATGTCCGAAACATCTTGGCGTATATGTTCTGTCTTAGTCCTGAGCCAGCCTCTGTCCTCATGCGGACAGTAGCTGTATTGCAGCTTTTGAAGGAGCTGCTCTGTTGTCACAGGCCGTTCCATCTGATGAAGCTGCCTGTGCATGAGAACAAAAGAACCCGCCGCCATACACTGCAGGCATTCCCGAACAGCCTCCGCGTTCTCCGTCGCTGACTTGCCGGATGCCAGAAACGGTTCCACCGTTTCATAACACTCCGTCAGGAAGGAATCAAGGTCTTTTTGTACTGAAAGGACTTTGCACAAATCGCACAGCACTGCAACAACCGCTGGCAACAGAACCAGCTTGGGATGCTCCTGCGCTGGAATTGGACTGACGCCATTTCTGGCTTTCAAATCCTCGTTCCAGTCCTTATTCTGCGACTGCATTACAGAAATGTCCGCGTAGCCCTTGCCCGACAGAATATCCTTCAGGCGACCAGTAGCTTCGATGCCAGCTTCGTCATGGTCCAGGCACAGTACGACACTTTTCAGATGAGGATTCAGCTCCAGCTGACGAAGCATGGCGTGTCCCGAGACACCATCCAGTGTCACATAGCTGTGCCGCTGCCAGCCGTCCTTGTTCAGCGTGATGAAGGACAGCATATCTACCGGCGCCTCGAACACATGGAGGACGTCGCTCTCTCCAGTCCAGTGAAAGCTGTATTTCGGGTCGCTGCCCTCCACGTTACCCTTATAGGGTTCTCCCTGCGTATAGGTACCGCGCTTATGAGCGTGACGAGCGACGCCCTTTTCATCCAGCCCCACAAATACTGCATTGTGGTATTCCTTATCCTCATAGACCAGCTTTTCATGAGCGAAATGAAACAACACATCTCTATCAATAAAACGCTGCTTGATAAGGTAAGCAAACACACGGCGCATATCCGGATTGGCCTCAGGCAGCGTGAAGTCCTTTCGGGGAGCAGGAGCGCTTTTGGAGGTCTGGTTCCACTCTACGCCGGACTCGCCGCCTAAGAGAAGTGTCACCGCTTCGGGAAAGCTCAGGTCAAAAAACTGCTGAACAAAATCGATGGCGTGACCGCCCTCCTTACGGCTATGGCGGAACCACTCATTGCCTCGCACAGTCACGCTGTCGAAGCGCTTCCAGCGCCACTCCCGTCCGGAGCGGGTAAGCTGCTCACCCTGTCGCTGGAGGAAATCCACCAGGTCGACAGAGTTTGCTCGTTGCTTTTGTTCGTCTGTAAAATGAATATATGCCATACTGCAAATCCTCCTTTGTCAGCGTTTGCGCTTACCAGGTTGCATGGGCGAGCAGCAGACGAAGTCTGCGACCAGCCCGCACCGGCGAAAAAAAGCCACCCGCCGATGAGCGGATGGTTTGAACGACGCCGGTTTTATTTTTTCAGGGAATGGTTCTTTTTTACCCGAATGTTTTGATTGCATTGTCTGCATGGAAGCCCTCCTTTTAATATGTTGTTTGTCTGAGCTCGTGATCGTCCGGCGCATGCCCTTGGGCGATCTTCTTCTCGCGTATTTTTCTGCGGAGCTTACTGTCTGTCTGCATGCCAGGACCACCTGAGAGCCTTTTCTGCTCTTCATGAAATATCCGGCTTAAATGATGCAGAAGCCTTGTTGCCGCCATAAAGAGGGATGGATCACGGAAGTAGTCCAGATGCTCAAGGAAAAACCGAGCATAAATGTTGCCCTGTTCAGCCGAGAGGGTGAGCCAGCGCACTGCGGCATCACGGTCACGGTGGACATCTCTGCCCATAAGAAGCATTTTGCCGAGAGTGTACTGCGCGTACTGGTTACCCAACTCTGCGGATTTGGTCAGCCATTTAACAGCCGACTCCACATCCTTGGGAACATCCTCTCCGAGCAGATAGAGCTTTCCAAGCTGATACATAGCGAACGAATTGTTCTGTTCCGCCGCTTTCGTGAACAGCTCCACTGCTTTTCCGATATCCTTCACCACATGAGTACCGTCACGATAGAGCTTGCCAAGAGCATATAGTGCCATGCTGTTGCCGCTATCCTCAGCCTTTGTCAACCACTCCACAGCCTTCTGCGAATTCAAATGACCGCTGTCCGTATCGGAATAAATCCTGCCCAGCATATACTGAGCATGGACATTGCCGAGCCGTGCGGCCTTTTCAAGGTATTCGATGGCTGCCGGTATATCCTTTTCCGTGCCTGTTCCGGTATAAAGCATCTGACCGAGGCGGTATTGGAGCTTATCGTCATGGCTTTGTTCCTCCAGGCGCTTGAAGCCATAAAAGGCTTCCTCAAAATTTAGCTCCGCTTCATCGGTATTCTTCTCAGTGCCGATACCATCACGGTACATCTTCGCCATCTCGTAATAGGCATAGGGAACACGCTGGACGGCAGCTTTACCGTAAAGCTGGAACGCCATTTCGTAGTTCTGGCTCACACCCTGCCCCCGGTAGTACAGACCGGCAAGAGAATATTGGGCATACTTGTGATTTCGGGAAGCCGCCATTTCAAACCAGCCTGCTGCTTCTGCATAATCCTGTTCTGTTCCGAGTCCGGCCGCATGCATTTTCCCGATGCGGTATTCCACATACCGGATGTTCCTGTTCGCTTCGATATCCATAAATGCGGAAAGAGCTTTTTCATACCACATAAATGCGATATCCGCATCCATGTTGACGCGAAGTCCGTCAGCATACATCCTGCCGAGGTCATGCATGGCAAGAGCATTTCCGGCTTCGGATTCCTCCATAAACAAACGGAGAGCCTGCATGAAGTCAGGCTCCATATCGTCGCCGCCATAGAGGAAAGTACGAGCCTCTTTGTAGCGGTCACTCCATTTCATATGGGGATTTCCGACATCAGCTTCATCGTCCTCCGGAGCTTCATCAATAGCCGCTTGGTATTCATCTACCGGCAAAGGAGAATCGGATTCCACTGAGGTTTGAAGCTCGTCCGCCGACTCGTCACCCTCAAAGGTGAAATGGTGACCGACGATGTTCATCGCCTCTGTAATCACTATATTTTTAATGTGCTTGAATTCCTTTTGCTGTGAAAGCTGAACGGAACCGGGAAGCTTATCCATGTATGTACGCAGGACTTCATTGCGAAGTTCCTGCCATTTTGCGTAGGCTTCGGCGACACGAGCGTCCTTTGCCAACTCATCGACAATTTTATCCACAACGGTTTTCAGAGGCGCTTTGAGATAGCCGTATTGCTTTTTGCCGGAGGTATGCTTCAGCCTCTCCGCCAGATATGAGAGCAGAGCCTCTATGGTTTCACTTTCGCATATGCTTCCGCTCATCCTGCCGATGATTTCTTTTAAGACTTCACGGCTTTTCTCAGCAAGTTCATTCCTCTGAGTGGTCTGCTCGGAATATATCTGAATCAAATCCTGCTGAAAAATCTCCCTTGCCATACTGCTTCGCATTCTATCAATAGCTGACTTTGTGACATATCCCTCACGAGGATTGATAGAATACACCAGCATATGACAGTGAGGATGATGCCCCTCGTTATGAAAGGCAGCGTACCAGCGCAGGTTCTCCGGAGCAATCTTCATCTGCTCGGCAAACATATTCCGCTGCTTGCGGATGAGAGCCATCCACGCGGCGGCGTTATCATATCCCAGCCGCACGGCGTCCTCCCGCCGCAGAGAAATGATGGGGGTCCACACATTACCTGTATGTTCAGCAATCTCCGACATCACTCTTGACAGTACCAGCGGAGTATCTGCGTCAGTGAACAGTCCGTGATTCCCCAGCTTCTCCGCGCGGGGACGGGTGGCGATGTAATTGACGTAGACTTCTTGATGGGACAACTGATCCAGATTCTGGTCCAGCAACGCACTAATGAATTCTGATGCAGTTTCCACAGTCGGCTGTTTCATGTAATCCTCAAATTCAAACAAGTCAACCGAGTCGGGGAACTGCGAGAGGATATCCGTAATGAACTGCTCCTGTTTTTGTGTTGCATGCAGCATCCGTATGTCCGGCGAGATTTTTTCCACTCCTTCCCTCGTAGCAATGTACTCTACCACGTTTTCCAGATGCACCGCAGAGTTTTTTATATATCGGCATTTGAAAATAATCCTTGGCATGGCTATTCACCCTTTTGGAATTTAGCCACATCCTCAAAGTTCACAGCGCCGATGGATTTTTTCACGTCAGAAACGCATTTTCCACGCAAGCGCCGCAGGGTATTTTCATCCACGTCTGCGGTGGATGCCAGGATATTCATCATCATCGACATCTCTACAGCCAGCTTGAACATCACGCGGGCGATGCGGTTTTCTGTCGTGCTGACGATACCGGACATCGCCGAGGTGATAGCGTTCGGCAAAAACATTGCACCTTTCTCACCCGCAATGTACCCGCTGTAAAGACGGATAGCTTTTTCAATGAATTCGCTCCTGCTTTTGCAGTTGTCCATTTCTAAAAGCGCATCCATACATTCAAGCGTGCTGGGGTAAAGCCAGACCGGAATGCGGTCTTTGGTTTCTTCCGTCATATGGAGTCCTCCTTTTCTGAAAATGCTCCGGAACCACCTATCGGGTGTACCCCGGAAAAGCCTTAATTTTTCTGCGTTTATGTCGATTTATAAGAGTTTCCGACCACCTGAAAGGTGACCAAAACCTATATCAGGTGTACCTTAGGGAACGTCCCCGACCCGCGTTGCGGGGCGGTGTGAGGGGGCAGGAGGTCGCATAGCGACCACCTGCCTTTAACCCGCATGGAATTCAACCCCTCGGTTCACCCCTCAAAGCGGCTTTTATGAGGCTCTGTCCGGAGGATGGTTTTTGTCCTCTCAAGCTCCGTCACAAAGCCTCAACAAAAGGCGTTGTCCTGCCCACAAGTGTTACGATGCCACCCCTGCTGTCAAAACGCGACACAGGGGCACACAGGCGGCAACACGCGCGTTTGCAGGTTGTTATTTCTCACTGTCCGCATCTGGACTACTCTGTCCTGAAGAAGCTGTTGGGCGGGTGCTGCGCATAGGGGCATCCATCACGCTTTTATCCCGGCTTTCGATGTACTCCCGGACAGGAGCGGGAACGTGCTTTTCATATAGTGTTTGCAGCAAAGTGTCCAGTTCGGCCTGCAGTTCTGTTTCATCTTTCATGTACTGGTGGATAGCACGAAGCTTTTCAGCTTCAAAGCTGATCTGTACATTAGTTTTTTTCATGAAGCTTTACTCCTTTCATACGCTAAAATCTAATAAAAATATAGCGGAGGCATCCTCCACCTGTTCCTGGGTGAAGGCTTCCGGCTTTTGAAATCGATCACTGTACTGCCGGATTTTATCCTCAGTCAGCGACACAAAATCCCCATCATCATTGCTGCCAGCTACAAAAAATGTACCAGCAATGATGTCGTTTCCAAGAGAACGGTTGCCGGGAAGCCCGAGCAGCTTTCCCTCTTCATTGCAGACCAGCACAACATAATCCTCCAGATATACCGTTTCAATATATCCTCCAACCGCCTTCTGCAATCCTTCCAAAGTGTTTTCAACATCAGCAGGATAGGGTTCTTTCATCGGTTCTACCATTATCACCTTTATCGTTTTCTCCATGTTCGCCTCCTAAATACTCATTGTCATGCTCTGGGTTTCCTTTAAATTTTTTGGTTGCTCCTGCTTCACAGGCTGTTGTTTGAGGAAATAGTGAGCCATGATGGTGTACTTTTCAGCCATCTGGTATAAGGGCAGCAGGAAAGTGAGCCAACATGGTTACAATTCCTCTAGTGCATGGATCAGACTGCCAGGAAGATCGGATAGCTGAACATCGGTGTTCGTTTCCCCCGGCAGTGTGGCTTGAATCTGTGGCGCGGCATTTCTTAGTTCGTCCCTGATCGCTTGCCGTACAATCTGCTCCAGAATTTCAGACTGATGTGCTGTCAGGATGCTATTGACCACGTACTCGGTGCGCTGCCTGCTGGCCTGCTGTGCAAAGAGCGCCTCGGCATCCCGATGCCTTGGGTTGTCCATATCAAAGGATAAATAATATCGTTTTCGCTCGGACATAGACTCACCCCATCAGGAGCTTGTAGCCGTCCGCATTGGCGAACCGGTTCAGCACCGCCACCGTATTGAGGCTGTTTTCGTACAGCCTGGGTTCCAGCAGCTCTGCGCCGCCCCCCGCGAACACCATAGGCAACCGCAGATCCAATCCGCGTTCACGGAGCGCATTGAACAGCTCCTTGCAGTAGGCGGTCACGGCCTGCTCCACAACAGCCCCAATTAACTTGCTTTCGGTATGCTGGATCTCCCCGCGTATAGCATCCGTGATGAGCCCATCCGACAGGAGAATGTCACTGCGCTGGAGCGTATCCTGAATCCGGCTGTACAGGGTGATGGTACCCATGCGGAGACTGGCACAGCTTGATCTGTCAAGCCGGAAATCATGAAGTGTGAGAATATCCACCGTATAACCGCCGATGTCCACCAACGTGATGCTTCGGTAATCCTTAAGCTGCGGATAATACCTGCACAGCGCCGCATGCCCCTGTGCGAACACCTTGCATTCCGCAATACGGCAGCGGTAGAATGCTCCCTCGAACCGGAACGAGATGTTGTCACGCAGGAAATATCGCCTGAAGGCTTCCTTCTGTGTGCCATAGCTGTCAATGGGCAGCCCCACGCCAAGAGCGATTTCTGCATTGGTTGTCCCTGCTTTTTTCATGGCGTCCGCAATTGCCGGGAGCGTCAGAATAAACGTATCCGGCTCCCTGGTCTTGTCCTGCTGAAAACGCAGACGACGCTCACCGATGGCGTAATACTTGCCATCAAAAAAGAGCTGCATCTCCGGCATAATGAATTCTTTGTCACTTGCGGCATATCCGGAGGCATAAATCATCCCCTCCGAGGATTTGGTGTTGTAGTTTCCGTTGTCCACACCAAGCTTTATCATAATCATCACCTTCTTTCTTTTCTGCGGTTTACATGCTCATGGTCATGCCCTGCGCTTCTTCCTCGGCAGGGGCTCCAGTCTCTGACTGAGCCTCCGGAGCGGAAGGCGCTTCGGTCGCCGCCTGCTCACGCTGACGGCGGGATTGACGAGGCTGCCGTTCTCTCGGAGCGGGAGTCTGATTCTCTCCTGAAGCGGAGGTCTGCTGTGACTCTGCAGCCTGTTCCTGAGCCGTTTCCAGCTCCAAACGGCTCTCAACATATTCACGGACATTGAGAGGAACCAGCCGTTCATAGGTCTTGTTGAGGTAATCCTTCAGCTCCTGTTCGATGGTTTGATCCTTCTTCTCCATGAAAAAACGGAGGGCGTCCAGCCGCTCCGAGGGGAAAGGGACCTTTAATTCGGTTGTACTCATTTTCGTTTTCCTCCTTATAAATTCATTTGCATCTCAGACGAGAGCTTTTCGCTTTCATCGAGATTGGGGCAGTAGTCAAGATAGAACACCATATCAAAGCCATCCTCCATCGGTTCGATCTCCGCCATCTCCGGCCTTGCTTCGAGGATATTTTTAAGCATAGAGCCGATGCCGTTGCTCTCCGAAACGGGGACGTGATACCGCTCCTGTAGCTCGTCAAAGTAAATCGACCACGTTCCGTTGGAGGTACTTTGCGTACCCTCCTTGATGATTTGGTCAGCCAGATTGTTAAGGCGTGCGGTCACGAATTCACGAGCCCCCGGCATGTAGCTAGAGTATCTGGCATAGTTATATCCCTCCGCTTCGATCAGGACACCGTCAGAGGAACCCTCGCCCATCACCAGCAGGCAATGGAACACACCATTTTCATCCCGGTACATGCGGTCGGTGTTTTCAGCTATAAAGGACATATCCCGAATGGGAGCCGACTTAAAATATTTGTATTCGGCTTCGGGAAGCTCGACGATTTTTTCAATTACGCAGTCCGACGCGGGGTAATCACTCGCCTTGCGTTCTAAAATTGCTTGCAGCTTCAGCATGATTTTCACTCTCCTGTATTGTAGTTGATGTAGGGAATTTCAAGCCACGCCGACCATGAGCGGTCGGCGAGATTGGTTATGACCACTCCGTATTTAGTGCCCATGGCTTCGACGACCTTTCCGTTTCCGACATATATTCCAATGTGCCCGGACTTCCAGACAGCAAGACCGGGGACGTCGGGCATGGTATCCATATGGCCAGAAACAGTTGCGCTTTTATACATACCGTCCGCACTGATATCAGGCATACCGTTTGTTCCGTATTCGATTTCCAAGGTGTCGGGGTTAAGCCAGCCGTAGCCTTTAATCAGCCCGACACAGTCCGTCGTCCTGCCGCCGAGCCAGTTGCTTCGGATGAATTCCTCGTAACTGCCGACGCCGTCAGGGTACTGCTCCAGCTTGGAACTGAACAGCGAATCCGTGAGGACGTCGCCGTATGTACCCCAGACATAACCCCATCCGGCTTCAAAGGTTTGCTCGGCATAGGCGGCCAGATCCAGATTGTTCTTGGTCGCCGGGTCTGTGAACGAGGAAATATCCAGCACGGTACTCCCTGTACCGCCGCGTTCAATCTCGCCGGTAAACAGCCCCGCGCCGCCGAATGCAATCCTTTCATAAATTTTCTGAGCGTTGGCTTTGACCTCGGAGGTCACCGCGAATCCCAGCCGGAACAACCTTTGATATGCGGTTTCCAGGCTGGCGGGAACAGCAGAGCCATCCTCGGCGGTAACGAAGCAATCGACAAAGTTGCGGGCTTCAGCTGCGGATAAGAACAGATTTTCAGCGCCGAAATTCTGAGAATAAAAAAGGGACTTAATGCGGATATTGTCCAAAGCGCCGCCCGCCATACGGGCTTCAGCCTCGGATATGGCTTTGTCCAGAACAGTGAAGCATCCGTTCATTTCGCTGATGTGCGAGGTGTAATCGGCAGGCATGGCCGCAGGAATATTGCCGCCGTTAAAAGACAGATCGATAGCGGCTTTGTTGTGGTCGGAGCCTGCCGAGAGAATGCTTGCGATCATTACAACGATCAGGATGATGGGCGTCAGGATGGAAGCTATGACCACGCCGATTGTTTTCCACGTCCGCTTGTCGGTGGCAAGGGCAACGGCGGCTTTGACCGCCATGGCAATGGTTGCGGGATCTGCCATTGCTGATCACCACCATTTCATGTCGAACAGCGTGCCCTGATCCGGCTCCCGTTCCTGCTGCTCTTTCGCCAGACGGATGGACTTCTCCACGGCCTGCTCCAGAAATTCCGTGTCAAAGCCTGCCGCCTTATACCCCTCCATGATGGTGTCGAGGTAATAATCCGAAGGTGAACCGAAGGGATGCCCGTCGTTCATGATGTAGACCATGGCAGGGATCGTCTTGCCCTTCAGCTCTACGGGCAGTATTTCCTTGCGGTAAAAGGACGGAAATCCCTCATAGCGGTCGAGAGCCTGCAGGTCGCGCTCCTTCAACTTCCACAGGAGAACAGGCACGCTGGAGCCTTTAAGCGGTTCCACAGTTGCGACTGAGCTTTTCCGCCCGCCCCTGAACAGCAGCTCATAATCCTTGATTTCGCTGGCGCCGACCACCTTGGCGGTCGGGCAGCGGAACGCCATCTGCGGCAGATTCAGGTTGCTACCGTAGGCGATATACAGGGTTTCGGGTTTCATATTTCTTCATTCCTCCTTGCTACATTGACATGGCAAGGCCGGGGCTTTCGTCTGCCACCCCGGCCTGTTCCTGTTCGTTTTCAGTTGTCTGCTCCTGCTGTTCCGCCGCTTGAGCCGCTTCCGCCAGCTCTTTTTCTTTTTTCTGCCTTAATCGTTCCTTTTGCTGGAGCGCCTGCGCCGGGTCCTTCCAGGCTATGCATCCGTCGAGATGCTCCAGCAGATGAAGCCGGGCGGTCTTGAATTCATCGCCGATAAGTCCCAGCCGCAGGAGCCAGGTGCGGAAGGTATATTTCTCGTTGGTGCTATGTGTTTTCTGGCGGCTGGCGCACCGCTGATTCAGAGCCTGGGCAGAGATGGCGAGGCAGAGCTGGATGTACGCCTTAATTTTTCCTGCGTGAGTGGTGGAATTAAAGAGCCGGAACTCAACAGTACCCTTCTGGAACACGCTGTGAAGGTTCAGGCAGTGATAGCGGCTGTCATGATAATGCTCATGGCGCCCATCGTTACCGTTGTACCAGATGCGGCTGACCGCATCCAGCGTCCGGGGCTTTTTGCGGTTCAGTTCTTCGAGAAAGCTCTGCTCAACCTTTTTACAATACTGCCGCTCTCTCGCCACCTCCACCTGCATTGCCTTGTAAATCAGATCCTCTTTGGATGCCATGATGTTGGTGATGTTTCGCAGGGTGTTGGCATTAAAAGGAGAGGCATCTATATGGACATGGATACCGCACTTGTTATTTACAATCGCCCCGGCGCCGCGGAGCTTTCTCACAAGCTCCTGTATGGTTTCAATATCTTCGTAGCGGCAGATGGGAGTGACCATCTCGGTTTTATACTCATCAGAGGCTTCTACTATTGTTCTTCCGACCTTCTTCTGGGCAGTGATGCTGCTGTCGTAGGTAAAGCTCCACTTGCGGTTTTGTCCATCCAGCGCCGAATATGTTTTGTAAAAACTGCCGTCATAATGGGAAGCTGTACCGAAGTGAGAAGCCGCTATTTCAGACGCTTTTTGCCTTGTTATGCCTGTCATTTCAATTTCTACTCCGAAGCGCTGTTCCTTCATCTCCATGCTTTCTCACCCCTTTCGTCATCGTCCGCCTGCCTTTCCGAAGAGCGCCGCCTTATGTTCAGGAGCCTGAACCACAAGGTTATACCGCTCGTTTCCGCACTTATACAGGCATACGCCCCGCTGGGGATACCGGATAAGGTTGTATTCCGATTCCTCCAGCTGCAGGGAATCCATATAGAAATGCTTGTCGATGTTGCCGGCGTTGAACAGAAAGGCGTGAGCCGGAATGGAGAACAGCGGTTTGGTATACTCCCTGATACCCTCCAGATTGAAGTCCTCTAGATTCTGCGAGGAGAGGATCACGGCGCTGTCTTTCTTCCTGACACGTTTCATAAAATTGCGGACATATTCCACGGCAGTCAGGTTGGAGAGGAACAGATAGAACTCGTCGATGCTGGCAGCGGTATTGCCGGTGGTGAGAAGCTCATTGCTCATGTAGGACAGCACATTAAACAGCAGGGCGTTTCTCAGATTTTTGCTGGCCTGCAGAAGCCCCTTGACGCCGAAGGTCACGAACTCGCTGTTCTTTATATTGGTGTACCCGTTAAAGAATTTTGACTCCGCACCTTTGCACAGAGAATGGAGTCCAAGGCAGATTTCCCGCAGGGTATCCGCCGTATAAAGCTGACGGCGGCTTTCGTCAAAGGTCTTGTATTCTTCCTCAATCAACCCATACAGGTCAGACAGGATGGGGTAATCGTCAGGCTTCAGGCGGTCGAAGTTACTGTGGTCGGTGATGCCCCATTTGTCATAGAGCTTGCTCAGCATGATCTCTATGGTGTCGATCTGACGGTCATCAAAATCCTTATAAGTTCTGAAAAAGTCTTTAAGGAAGCTGATATGCTGACTGAGCTTGGAGGTCTGCCGGAACGCCTGGGGCGCTTCAGCGTCTTTCGGGTCGCCGGTTTCATCCCAGGTCTTTAGCTCCAGGACATTTATGATGTACTCTCCGGTCATCAGGTCGATGAAGCAGCCGCCCAGGTTATTGGTGAGATCCTCGAACTCCATTTCGGGGTCAAGGCAGATGATTCGCATGCCGGATTCCCTGAGATTGCAGAGAATGATCTTTAGCAGATAGCTCTTGCCCTGACCGGAGTTACCAAGGATGAGGATGTTGGCGTTGGTTTTATCGTCTGCTCGGCGGTTGAAGTCCACGAGGATATTGCTGCCGAATTTGTCCCTGCCGAGGCAGAAGCCGTTGGGGTCTGTCTTACCGCTGTAGTTGAAGGGATAAAGATTGGCGACCGAGCTTGCGGGCAGCACCCGTTCAAATTGATCGCCGAACACGTTCCAGCCGGAGGGCATGACAGAAATAAAGCCCTGCTGCTGTCTGAGGAGGAGCCTGTCCACGTTGAGCTTGCTCCGCACCAACTCGGTCAGCACCTCGGTCTGCAGGAGCTTCAGTTGGTCCGGATCGTGAGAGAACAGCTCAATGTAAACAGCCGCGTGAAGGAGGGGCTCCTTGCTCCGATGCATCTGTGCGACGATGGTTGCCACGTCCTGCAGATTGCTTTCCGCCGTGACCGTCTGCTGTAAATCCTGGGTGCTGCTTCGCTGCATCCGGTTTTTGTTGGCGGCGTTTGAAATGATTTTCTTTTCCTCCACGGGAGTCACATGCCGTGTGTATATGTGCAGGGTCACTCCGTCTTTCTCTCCCAGATTTCGGAGGATGGCCTGTTCCTCCGTGGCGGTCGGATACTCCCGTAGCGCCCATACGGAGCGGTAGGTATTGCCGCAAATAAAATAGTCCGTGAAAAATTTAATCACAGACGGGGCGATCATATCGAGGAATTCCTGAATACGGACGTCATCTGTCTGAGGCGTCCGCGCCTTGCTTTGATGTGCCATAGGGTTCTCTCCTTTTCATATATTTCATTCATTCAGAACAATCCAGCGCTCTCCGTCGAAGTCCTCAAAGCGCTCCGTCGTGACGTTTTGCTCAAAGTAAATCGCCAGCATGCGTTTGACGTCCTCCCGTTCCGCACGCTTGGAGGAGAAGCCCTGCTCCCGCAGGGTTTTTTCGATACGGTTCAGATAGGGAAACACCTCGGATTCCTTTTCGCCCTTCAGCCGGATGACTACGAGGAATTCTCTGGCCGTCGCCATCTGCACCTGTATCCGGTCAAGGTGGTGGAGGTCATGCTCCAATAGCCTGCGGACGGCGGGATTGTTCTCCTGCTCCATTCGCTTTTTCAGGAACTGCTTGTTGTCCTCGAAGTTTTCACGGCTGTTCAGGCACAGGAATTCCAGCTCCGCCATCCCCTTGAGGACAGTCATCAAGGCATAGATTCGCGCCGATACGCTTTCCTCTGACAGGACGGAGATGTTGGTGGGCTTGACGATAAAGTACACCAGCTCATCGCCGCGGGCGGTCAAAAGGCTGTAATCGGTAATGCCCTTGGTGTTGATGAGCTGCCGGGTGTATTGCCTTTGCTTTGCCGTCTTTTTTTCTTTTCTGCTCATTGTTTTCCGTACCCCCATTCGTAGGTCTGCTGCTTCGTTATGAAGAAAGCGCAGGCGTATTTTATAAAGTCGAGGATGCTGGTATCCTCAAACCGGATTGTCAGAAAGGCATAGAGGGCTGTGATGACGATGGGCGGCAGGAATTTAAGCTGCGCGAGTGCAAACACAGAAAGCAAAAGACCGACGCCGATGACGCCGATATCTCTGAGCTGCCACAGCCACAGCACCGCCTTGGATTTCAGGTTATCGGGGTAGATGTACATTCAGATTCCTCCTGTTCTTTGTTGAATTTTCGTATAAAAAAAGCGATTCCCCGGAGAACATTCTCCACACAGGGAATCGCCACACTGTTACCAAGGGCTTTATACCGTGAGCTGTCCGAGGCGCCGGGGATGCCTGTCCAGTAATCGGGGAAGCCCTGGAGCCTTTCGCATTCCAGAGGCGTGAGCCGCCTAATGAGCTTTCCGATGCGGACGGGATGCACGTTGTTCAGCGAATATCCGCCATCCGTTTTGGACTGGAGCGTTCCGCTTAAATCGCCGTTTTCCGCACCGTTCCGGCAGTCAAGTCCGGCGACGTCCATCTCACACACGAGGTCGGTTGAGTCCTTATATTGCCTTGCGCTCTGCGTGCTGACCACATCGTTGGAGACGTATTCGTCACTCCGCTGCTGGGAGAAGACGCAATGCCGGTCTGCGGTATTGAGCGTATAGCTGATGTCCGGCTGGAAGCCCATGCCGTTGCCGCCGTTGTGATCCTGGCGGTCGATGATGTTTCCGGCGATGCAATAGGTTTCTGAATGTGGCATATCGCCACATTCATCCTCGGAATGAACAGCATCTTGTGAGACAAGCGGCACGTTGTTTCCGCCTGTTCCGTACCGTGCGGACATAGTCGGAGCCACTGCATGGGGACCGGTATATCTGGAATCGATGCCGTGGTTTTCAAACAGAACCGGCTGGTTGTTTCCGCTGGTTCCCGCCGCCGACGTGATGGTCGGACACAGGTTTTCACAGATTTCCGCGCCGCCCTGCTGGCTGCCCAGCACGAGCGGAGGGTGTCCATCCATCTGAGCGCGCAATGTTGCCGTTATATTTTCCGTCACGTCCATGCGGTTGCCACCTTGATCGTTCAGGCACAGAATACTTGGCACCATGTTGGAACTGCTCTCGGACGCTTCAGTTTCATTGGGCAGTTGGGCGATGAAGGTTTGCTGCTTCATGCCCGGCTGCGCCTGGATTGCTCCAGACACATCGTGCAGATTCCGCACCTCGTCCCGCTGGTTGCAGGTGAAGGCAACGGGACCGCTATCCGTCATTCTGTCGGTCGGATTCCCGCCTGTATCTCCAGTGCCTGCTTCAGAACAGGCGGCAGCTCTTTGCCGCGCTTCTTCGCCCGGCGCAGAATCCCCAAGCAGGCTGTCTTGCTTAAATAATATTTGTGGTGCGGTGTGGCCTCCAAAATCTGCGACAAGATAGATTCTTTTGCGCCTTTGTGGGACGGACCAGTATTGAGCGTCGTATACCCTCCAAGCAAGTGAGAATTGATCTCCCAATATGGCCCCAGCAGACTTCCATACCCCTCCCGGAGGTCGAGGTACAGAAACGGAACTGTCAACAATTCGGCAGGTTTCCTCAAGCACCGCGCGGAAGTCCTCTCCGCCCGCGGAGGAGAAAGCTCCGGGGACATTTTCCCAGACCATATATCTGGGTCTAAGTCGAACAGGGTCAATTGTCCGCTTTCTTCTTGCGTCATGCTCTCTCAGCTCCTTTATGACACGAATCTGCTCCATGAAAAGGCCGGAACGCTCGCCCTGAAGTCCGGCGCGTTTCCCCGCGACCGATAAGTCCTGACATGGTGAACCCCCGCAGACAATGTCCACGGAAGCGAGCTCGGTTCCTTTCAGTTTTGTGATGTCACCGACATGGAGCATTTCCGGAAACCGTATTTTCGTAACTTCAATGGGTAACGGCTCGATCTCGCTGGCCCATACAGGAGTGAAACCCTGCCGGACGCCTGCCAGCGGAAATCCGCCGATCCCGTCAAACAGGCTTCCAAGGGACAGCGATAAGGTCACAATTCCAACACCATACCGGGAGAAGGCGTTTCCTCCGGCATGACTGTTCTTTCTTTTGGGGTGTTAATTTTCATATGACGTCCTCCTTGTATCTGTTCTGCAGGTACGCTTCTGACGGGGACACCAAGGCGCTCGGCTTCCGCGATTTCACAGCTCATGCCATGGCTGATACGCGAACCGCATATCCATAGCTCGTCGCATGAAGCCAACACCCGCAGCCCCATTTGAATACCAATCACCCGCTGGGCGGGTATGCTGTCATCCAGTATTTGCGGGTATAGCAAGTGGACGGCGACAGGCGCACAGCCATGCTCTGCGGCATAAAGGCAGGCACCCTTGGCAAACCGTATGTTGGTTTCAATGTCCCCTGCGTAAGGGGAGCAGATATATACCAGCTTCATTTCGCGGCCACCGCCTTCACCACGGTTCTCGTCATGTTGACGGCAGTCTGCGCCGTATAAACCGCGCTCATCAGGTTACCTTTGGTGCTGGTGTCCAGCCCGAAAGCTCCGGCAATTCTCGGCACCTCTCCAGCCGCCAGCATAAGCCCAAGCCCAAGCAGGGCGTGATCCTTGACCACCATAAGCCCCGCAATGAGGATGGTGGATTGCAGGAAGGCTGTCAGGCAAAGACCAATAATCTGCTTACTCCAGCTGACAAAGCCGTCAAGATACCCGCGCGGGACAGAGAACATATACAGGCTGCCGACCGCGATCTGAATGAGCAGGATGCCGCCCCTTTTCAGGTTGGCGAAAAACACCTTGATCACGGCATAGCCCATAAGGATGACGATAAAAAGCATCATGATCGGGCTGGTGACGGAGCCGAAGCCGAAAACGCTTCCTGCGTTTTCAAGGCTTCCGGCCGCACTCAGTTCACTGATGATGTTGCTTGCGATGGTGTCTATTCCATCACCGAACCCTGTGATTCCAGCCGTGAGACTGCTCTGCAGGGAGATGGACAGCTTATATAGCTCCACCGGTACGATGGAGAACAAGCTGACAGCCATAAAGCCTTTAATGGCATTCATGGCGGCGTCCTTGATGCTGCCCCTGCCGTTTTGGTACTCGATGCCGCACTCAAAGGCCGATACCACCAGACCAGTCCCATAGAGCGTCCAAGCCAGATAAACAAAAAACAGGACGATGGACTTCACCCAGGTCATATTGAACAAGTCGGCGCCCATGTTGTTCATCTCAGTAAAGAAATTACCGAGGAAGCCGATTATCTGACCGTAGAACCAATCGACAATCTGTCCCAGCACGGTGTCAGCAACAAAATCCCATATAAACATGGGTTGGCACCTCCTTTCCGGATAAAAAAATATGGGAGCCTGTTCACACAAGCTCCCGAAAAAAGCTATTTACATGCCCCGCATTGTCAGGCCGTTTTCGCTCTGGCCGGACTGCTCCATCTCCAGCTTCGGTTCACGGTATACGTCAAGGTAATCATTGATAGCCTCGGATATCCGATCATAGTCCGCCTTATTCGGCTTGTAGACATACCAGTCGATTTCCTCCCCATACTTCCATATGTACGGGGTAATGCCATTTTTGAAGTTCGGATTGCTTACTGCTTTTTTGCCGAGCAGGTCTGAGAACCGTAGTGTTACAGAGTCCACCGGTCCGTCGTTGCGGTTGATTATGGTTGCCTTGATAGCATCGTAATGGTCAGCCACACCCATTGTGACAAATTCGACTCTCACACGGAGGCTGTTGGTGAGCTTTCCGAAGAAAGCCCTGCCGACAAACCTTTTATCAGAGATAGCAGCGCCATTTCCGAACAGCTTGCGCAGCTCCTGTTCAAAGTAGTTCATCTTTTCACACCTCCTACATCCCGAGTATCTGCCAGATGTATAGCGGCGCGGTCAGGGTGAACACAAGACAAGCGAACAAGATCGCCGGAGCTGCCCATTCAAACTGTCCGTGCTTCCGGTAGTCGAAATAGGCCGTACCAAGCTTGGCGAAGAAAAACACCGCCAGTATCAGGTCAATTGCCGGGAATACCACCTTGTTAACCACGGTCTTGATCTGACCGGATGCGTCGTTCCAGGTGTTTTCGATTGCTCCGGCCACATCTCCTGGAGGTGCGGCATAGGCGGTTGTGCAGAGCGCAAAGCCCAGCAGCAGCACCACGAGGAGAACAGTCAGGATTCGTTTCAGTTTCATGAGGATAACCACCTTTCTTGTATTAATTTTGGGTATAAAAAAAGACCGCAAAGCTCTTGCCCTACGGTCGTGTTTCTTTTCTGCTGGTTACGGTTTTACCGGAGCGATGTGCCAGTCATCCCAAAGGCTTCCCCCGATTGTCACCGAGTCGGCGAGGTTCATGGAGAGCATACCGGCCGGAGTCCAGCAGTCGATGAGCCAGGTATACGGCGTGTAGCTCCCATCGGGGAACCATATGGGAGTGAAGTGTGTCCGACGCTTGTAGGTCGAGTATTTGTTGGTATTAAACTCGAATTTGGAGCTGTATCCGGCCTGTGTGCGCTCCAGCAGCCGCCAGTAGGTTTCGTATTTGAATTCGGGGAAATATGTGACGGCGTTCTGTGCGTCGGTCACCGCCGAGGATTGGTTGGTGCTGACATTGGTAGTGACGGTCTGGTTGATGCCGTATCCGCTTTTCATGGTTTTTCCGGATGCGGTCGGGGCTTTAGCGTCCGGCACAACATTCATGGAGGCTGAAAGACTGGCGGAGTATGAGAGCCAGTCGAACTCCCACCATCCGTGATCGCACCAATAACCGTCCTCATCCGATCCATGCCATACCCAATAGGCATGCCACCATGGACGCCATACGCCCCAAGAGGCAGAGGTTTTCTGTGCCTTGCCGGGTACAGCAACTGCAGAATATGAGTCGTTCCGGTCGTCAGCCACCGGATTGGGCGGATCGTTCTTTGACAGATCCACTATCCTTGCCGTGATGGTCCCCTGACTTGCCGAGCCTCCGCCCGATACCGACACATGAATAATCATGGTCTGTGGGCTGGACGGCGTCCTCCAGCGCACCCACGCAAGCTGACTGTCTCCTGCCGGATAGTATATGGTACCGACAGAATAGGTCTGACCACCGATGGTGAAATACACGGTGACAGGATGGTCGGGATCCGATTGACCTCCCCGAACAGTCACCGATGTGATGACGTCGGTGTTAACCCTATACTCATAATCGGCAGCCGTTACCTCCGGAGGCTCCGGCTCCGCCTCATTGAAGCGCACGATGCCAAGACCGAGGGATGAAATTATATCCGTATTTGAAGCGGCTGTGGTCGTGGAGCCATCCCATGCCGGGTAGCCGAGATCCGGCGTTTCAAGGAACATCGCCAACGGCAGGTTCTTATGACTGAGTGATACCATTTTGCTCCGCAGGCCGCCGTTTAGCTGCTGATCAAAAAGCGCGGCTTCCGTTGCGGTCATGGCGTACTTGATTCCGCCAAAGGTCATGTAGGCGATGGGTTCCAGCAGGAGCTTGTATTCGCCATTGGTTAAAATCTCGTAGTTCATACCTGTGACCTGAGCGACGGTCATGACCATATACTCGGAGCAGAAGTATTGTTTTATCTGCTCGATGTTTGCCTGCCCGCTGCTGGTGCTTATTATTCTTGGCATAGCAATATCCGGCTTTTCACAAACATACGTTGTCGTAACAGGAGACAAGGTTCTGCCAGCTGTATATGATATTTTTGATACCTTTCCAAAATGTACGGCTATTGATGGTGTCCTATTTGAGAAATCAACAGGTGTGGTAACAGGTGATCTGTCGCTGACTCGAACCACAGTAACCCTTACGCCTTCATCACCGCCATTCCAGTAATTTTCATTGGTTCCGCTGCCCATTCCACCGCCGCCGTTATCTATGTTGCCTTCACCATCGGCGTAGGCCGTAACAGGCAAAAGCATGGAGAGCAGCAGAACCAGCACAAGAAAAAAGCTGAGACGTCGTTTCATACAATACCTCCATGAACAGCAAAAAGCACCGATTACTCGGTGCTTTTTACCTTATATGAGTTGTTCTTAGTCCATATTTCCGACTTGCTTATTAATATCACCATCGGAGCCAACATCGTTTTGCTGTACTCCGCCGCCGTTATCGTCTATCCAGCCGAAGCCGGGGACATATATTTTACCGTCCTTTTTATCTCCGGACTCGGGTGTACCAGATGGGGGATTCTCCGGCTTCGTCACCTTGTCATGCTCCACAGGGGTAACCTTATCTACTTTCTGTCCGTCCGGTGTTTTGGACGGGTCGGTCTTTACCTCCTGCGGCGGTTCGGTGGGCTTGGTGACCTCCGCCTGTATGCTCTGCTCGGCCCCGTTAGAATCTCCGGCACCCGCAGGCGGAGCCGAAGACTCAGTCGGATTGATGGACGGCACGGTTACCTCCGTTGACGGCGAAGGAATGACATCAGCGGGGTTTACCTCGTCAGATACTGTGCTTGAGGGCTGGATGGATACTCCCTTGGGAGCCTCCGGCTTAAACTGCGAGGCTATTGCTATCACAAGTACGACGCACACCACGCCGAGTCCGGCGATGGTCAGGCGTTTTTTTGTTTTGTCTGTCAGTTTCATTTAGGATACCTCCTTGTGTAAAAGTCGATGTATCTTTTCAATGACACACCATACTACAAAAGTTTCCGGAAGTCTATTGCCAATCCGAAAACAGATCAAAATATCGGCATATATTTGGCCTGGACCCTGAGATTTATCGTCATAGGCGGCAGGCTATTCCCGCCAAAGGACACCGGAACCTCCAGCCGTATGACCACATCAGCCAGCAGACCTTTTGAATTATCGAGACTTGCGGGAGCCAGCGGCATGTTATCAAGGTCGACAGAAAGTCCGGACAGCCTGAACTCCATGTCATCACCGGCATATTTCATATGGTAGCCGTTTTCCTGCCGAAGTCCCAGCAGCTGATCCAACCTACCATATATATCGCCATAATACAGATATTCTTGAAAGTCGGAGGCGTTTGGCTGATATGCTCCGCTGTAACCTTCCCGAACACCGTGGTACACATTGTCGTAGTTGTCGTTGATTGTCGAAATAACAGCGGACTGTACGGCATCCCGAACACCCTGGGCTACAATCATCAGCCGTATGGATTCGGAAATTCCGCAAAATACAATCACAAGCGAGAGGGTAACGGCAACGACAAGCGGAAAGGACGAGCCTCCTTTGCTTCTAAGTATATCATAAATTCTGCCAATTTTCATTTCCAGTACACCTCGCTCTTTCCGCTGGCCTCAGCCTTCAGGGTGACGGGAAAGCTCCCGAAGCCGCCGAATATGCCGATGTCGGTCTGAACGATGACGGTCACGGTGAATTCCTCATTGAGCTGAAGCCTTCCGGTTTTCGACCACGATACATTCGGGGCAAGTCCTGTTTTCTCGGTGAGAACCTGCGCACGAAGGGTAGTTTCGCTGCCGACACGCCCGGCAATCTCCGCCTCACGGCAGAGTTCCGTGGCGTAGGTATCCAGCTTGTTTTTTGTTACGAACACCGGCAGGACACTCACCGCCAGGGCGATGACCAGCATAACGCACAGCACCAGCACCGCCACATCGATATACCCCTCGCCGCGTTTACTTTTGAGCAGCTTCAGCACATCCGCACCCCCTGTTCAGGTGAGAGATAGGCTTCATCCAGCTCATAGTCCTGCTCGGCATCCCGCGTATCGGCAATCGCCCAGAGCGCATGTCTCATATCCTCGTCATAGACCATTTCCGAGCCGTTTTCCTCACTCCACTTGTCTCGAACCACCTCCAGCGGATTTTTGAAGCGCAGCAGGTATGCCAGATGCTCCTGATCATACCCGCCGTTTTTCAGTTCCTCATACACCAGCTTGGTGGCGGCGATTTCCTCCGCTTTTTCAATAAGCTGGAGCGGCTCCAGCTTCACCCACTCCTTCATGAAGGAGATATAGTTAGCTTCGAGCTTTTCCGAAAGCTCCTTTTCAATATCTTTTTTTTCCATTTCGCATTCACACCTCCCTCTAAAACATTGTGTCGAGCGAGCTTAAAATCTCCATGACGATGATTGCCATGTAGGTGAGTAGGAAACACATCAGCATGACAAATGAGAAAATCCTGATCTTCGGCGGGATCTTCTGCGCCTGGCCTTTAAGCCGTTGAAGCTCCAGTGCCTTGAAGTCGTGAGCCAGCATCTGAAAATACACGGCGCTATCATCGCCGCGCAGGACGCCGATTAGTCCTCTGACCACATCGGAGAGCATGGGTGAATTGAGCCTTGCCTCAAACCTTGTCAGCGCCGCCTCGTAGGAGGACGAGCGCATATCCGCTGTCAGCACGTCCAGCTCGCTGGCAAATGCGGGACCAGCATTCTTTTTGTAGTTTTCCATCATCGCCAGCACATCACGGCTGGACTTCAGGGTCTGTTCAATGGTGGAAACAAACCTCGGCAGCTCGCCCTCAATCTGCTCCCGCTTTTCCTTGAGCTGCTCGTCAGCCTTACGAGTTTCCTTGAAATATGTCAGGACCGCAAGGATAATTAGCACCGGCGAGAGCAGCGGGAGGACGAACAGACAGGGTATCACTCCCAGCAGGATGGCTCCGGCTTTCGTGATGGCGTAAGCCGAATAAACCTCCGGCGTCATGCTGATGCCGGCCGCTTTCAGGACGTTTGCCATGCGGCTGCGCTTGTACTCATCCATCCGGATGCATCTTGGGAGCTTGACCGCTCCCGTCATGAGCCATGCCTCCAGCGTTTTGGCCGCCTTTTTATTCTTCCTTCCCGCGTTCAGCATAGCTTTGGCCGCACCCATGGAGGGCAGCTTCAGAAGACTTGCCAAAATGAAATACAGGCCCGCGGCAAGGAGTATTCCGGTAAAAAACAGTTGTGTCATTCTTTCCGTCACCTCCTGTACTCGATGGGCTTGGTCAGTCTGATGACAAAAGCCGTAGAGATAAATATCGCCGCGGCGCAGACCGCGAGGATGATTTGCCCCACCGCCGCATGCATCAGGGTGTGATACCAGTCCTTGTTGAGAAAATACATGATGGGCACATTGCCTGCTACCAGCAGGGCCATGATGATGAATTCCTTGCGAGGTTCAAACACCAGGTATTCCAGCTCGGCGTTCACAATGCGCATGTCTGAGAGCTTTGAAACAATCGGGGTCAGCGTAGTCTTGAGGCTGCGGTCGTGCTGGCAGGCGGCGATGGCGTCGCACCACTCATGGAACACCTCGTTATCGATTTTGGGCTTCATATCATGGAGCGCCTTGTCCAGATCGGGGTCGAGGAGCTTCACCTGTGTTTGAAATCCCGCGAACACGCTCCGCACGGGAGGATTGAGATACTGGATGCTTTCCTCCACCGCAGTAAGGATATCCTCGCTTCGCAGGTATGCCGTGGTGATGATGGACAGCGCCGTTTCCAACTCCGCAGCGATGTTCTTTTTGTAATGAGTGGCTGTCAGCCTGATGTACCAAAATGGGATGAACATCATGCCGATTGCCGTCACCGGCACGAGGAATACGTTGCCTATAAGGATGGCAAGGCTGGCGCCTACCGCGAGGAACACCAGCGACGCCGCACAGATCATGGAGAAGCGGGAGCTTCGCCCGGTTATGGCGAGTATCTCCTGCACCTCAGCGATTTCCCTGCGAAGGAAGGACGGCTTTCTACGCCGGGCGGTTTCGTTGATCTCCGCCTTAATGCTCTTGTTTTTGCGTGTTAGAAACCCGAACAGCCCGTTGGTAAACTCCAGCGGGGAGAGTCTGAGCAAAAGAAAAGCGCCGGTGATGAAACCGGCACAAGCAATTAAAAGGATTGTCATCATCAGGCAACACCTCCCGCCGCAAGGATTTGTTTTAGGGTATCCTGGGGCATCCCGTTTTCCAGAAAACGCTTCTGAAGGCTTGAGGAGATTCCCTGCGGCACGCTGTGGCAGCCGTTTATGATGAATTTGCCGTCCTCCACGCGGTTCTCTGTGATTTGGAACTGGAACAGGCTGCGGAAGTTGCGTGTGCCGTCCGGCAGGATTTCGCACTCCATAATCTCCATCAGCTTTCTCTGCTTGTTCTCCAGCTGTTTGGAGAAGACCACGATAGGGAAAGCTTCCGTCACCAGATCCATAAGCGTGTTGTCCGCCATGTCATATTTCCTTTTGCACAGAGTAACCATGCGGCGCCAAGTGGCTTCGCAGCTGTTGGAGTGGATGGTGGTCAGTACCGTGTGTCCGGTTCTGGCCGACTCCTGGGCGGCATAGGCTTCCGGTCCGCGCATCTCGCCCACGCAGATGATTTCAGGGTTAAAGCGCAGGGCCATGTCCAGTAAAATGTCCTGATCAATGTTCTGTTTGTCGTTTTCGCTCATGCGGGTCAGGGTATGGATGACGCTGTTGCACACCTTGCCGTCCTTTTGGCGTACCAATGCCAGTTCGCGTGAGCCGTTTTCGATGGTGAATATTCTTTTGCTGTTCGGTATGGTGGTCAGAAGCCATCCTGCCAGCGTGGTTTTGCCGGAGCTGGTGGCTCCTGCCACACAGACCGAAATGCCGTATCTGAGGCACTCAGCCAGAAAGTCCAGCATCGGTCCGGTAGCCGTGCCGCCTCGGATGAAATCCTCTCTTTGCATGGATTGAGGGTTCACGATACGGATGGAAGCGGATACCCCCACGTCCTCGTCCACCAGCGGGGTTTTCAGCACGGCGATACGGATGTTTTTGGAGAGATGCCCCAAAATGGCGGGGCTGGCGTTGTCCAGCACCATGCCGGACACATGAAGCATACGGCGCACTACGTTGATGGCGTGTTCGGGGCTGTCAAAGCGCTCATCCAGCTTTTTGGTGACTCCGCTGCTGTACTGCACCTCGATATCGTTCCAAGCGTTGACGTCGATTTCCTCGATGCCTGCGCCGAAGATGTATTTTGTCAGAAATGAAAACTCAGCCATCTCTGTGTACAGGGCGTCCACCAGCTGCTCCTGTGTCATGCCCGCAACAGTAATTCGGTAATCCTGAACATATTTGGTGATGTACCGCTTGATCTGCGCCTTAACTTCCTCTGTGCCGCCATCAGTGATCAGCGCGGCATATTTGCTGGAAATGTACTCCTGCACCTCATGTAACACAGAGTTGAAATCCCTGGCAGCTTCATTGGATGAAAAAAACAGGCCCTGATTGCCTGTCATGGTGACGCTGTGCGGCCTGTCGTCTGTCAGCGGCGGGATTATCACAGCCTTCCTGCGATTCTTTCTGCTCATACGCCGAACACCTCCTTTGCGAGCCGGGCGATTTCCTTGCGGAAGCCCCTGCTGTCCTTGAGCGTCAGCTCTCCCAGCATGTTCCCCGCAAGAGCCAGATTATCCAGCTCGTCCGAATGTGGAAGCTTGAAGGCGACATTGCCCAAGACCGACTCTATATGCTCTCCCGCCTGATTGGATTTGATGTTGGAGGCTACCTTGTACTGCTTATCGGCGTCCCATTTCTGATCCTTCAGGAGCGGGAGCTGGCTGGACAGGTAGCTGACGGATTTCAGGTCGCAGTTTACCAGCCGAAGAACCGAATCAGCCTCCAGCAGGGATACCGCCGACAGGATATCGTGGGCGATGGCGCTTCCACAGTCGATGATGATGTACGGCGCAACGTCCCGCAGATGGTCGATCAGCTCGGCAGCAAGCTCCTGGGAATACGGCGGGTAGGTAAACACATTCTCGCCCTTGAGCATGCCGATAATGGTCAGGTAGTCCAGCTTCTTATGGGTGACGCAGTTCTGCTTGATGAGCAGGTCCGTCACATGGGTGGCGGCGAGGATGCTGCCGAGGGAACGCTCGCATTCCAGGTCGCTAGGCGGACAGATACAGGGAAGCATGGGCGTGGTCATGTCACATAGTAGCAGGGCCACGTTCTTTTTCTGATCCGCCAGATACTTTGCGAGGCGAACACTCACCGTGGTCTTTCCGCTGCCGGGACTGCCCCATACCGCAAGCACCTGCACGTCCTGCGCCGGTTCCTCCGGCACGAGCTCAGCCTGCTTGCGGGAGAAGACGCTCCCTTTCATGAAATTGAGCATCTTACTCACCTCCGGCTTCCTGTACGGGATTTTCAGGCACAGCAGGCGCTTCCTGAATTGGCGGTTGTCCGGTCTGTGAGGACGTCTGCGCCGCAGGCTTCGGATAAAGGATTTTTATTACCTTGTCCTGAAGCTCTGTAAATTTTGCGGCAGCTTCTTTGGAGCCTCTGTAAACGAGGGACAGATGGAGTTTGCCGTCCGCCTCCAGCTCCGCGAGGATTTTGGCCTGCTCCGGCGAGACCAGCAGGGTGACGGTGGCGGGGAGCTGCTTCTCACTATTATCCTTTGCGGACGAATCTGTGTTAACGTCCTGCTGATCCGTGTCATAGCCGGAGCTGGCGGTCACGCCGATGACCTCCACATAGGTCAGCTCCGGAGGGATTACGGTCAAGCCCTGCTTTTTATAATCCGGCGCGATAACCGATACAATGTCGCCGGAAATCAGCTTGCCGGACAAGCCTCCGGCAAAGTTTTTTATGCTGACGGATATGGCCTGCTTATCGCCATTGAGGTTATACAGGTAAGCGTTCTCCGACGCCGGAGTGTCCGACAGCTTGGCGGGGAGGATATAGTCGCCGGGCGCGAGATCTGCCACAGCATATTTGCCGAGTACAGCGTCCTGCTGCTTTATTACATCCTCCGGCAGGTTGTAGCCGCCGACCTCCACGCTCTGGAGCATATCCTTGGTGATTTCGCCGCCGGCTTTTATGTCCTTAACCACACGGATGACAGTCGTTTTCTGAGATACGCTCTGATTAAAGAGCGGGGTCAGTCCAAAGCAAATGATTAATGCCAGCACGATGCAGATTACTCCCAGCACCGTGCGGTTTTTGAGAAAACTCATGGGGTGTTCCTCCTTAAAATATGAAATAGGCTGCGAGGCAGCCGAGGGAAAGAAAAGGCGCGAGAGGATATGCTTTTTGAACAGTCCTCCCGCGCAGCCTTTGGATTATGATCTTGCCTGCATGGAATACCAGCAGAGCGGTTAAGCCTATGACCGTGGCGGTCATGATTTTAGTGAAGCCCAGCACCAGCCCTGCCGCCGCCATGAGCTTGATATCTCCGCCGTCGATACCGCCGAAAAACAGGGCGATAATAAGGAAGAGTACAGCGGCGAGGATACCAGATAGCTTCATCGGTTCAAATGTGAGCAGGCCGGTCAGGGCAATTCCAAGGCTGATTTTATCGGGGATTATTCTCTTTTGCATGTCGAAGACCGAGGCCGCAAGAAGCAGGGCAGCAAAAAAGCCGCCCTGCACAAGCGGCGTAATCTGGGACAATACGTCCAGATCAGTTCCCATAGTTGAACATATCGACAATACGCTGCTTCAAGGTAGGCAGAACCGTTTCGCCGAACAGGGCATAGAGACCGCCGAGGACAAGGGCGCCGATGACGACGGCCATCAGGATTTTGATGGCTGTATCCACGAAGCCTTCACCGCTCTGGGAGCAGAGAAGAGTGCGGGACTTAAAGAGCATTGCTGTGGCTTTGACCACTACCTTGGTGATCATTTCGTTTGCCTTGTTGATGATATTTTTTACGAGCTTTTTCATTGTGATTTACCTCCAAATTTTTTTGTTTATGGTTGTTATGGATATCAAAAGGGAAAGGCGGGCTTACATCCCCGCCATCTTAATGCCGGAGTCCTGCTCCGGCTGCTCAAAAGGGGGCGAATCCACAGCCTTCTGCTGCTGGCTCTGAGTGAGAGCTAGGTTATACGCCTCGATGACCGCATTGTTCAGCTGCTCCCTGAATTCCTTGGTAACCGGAAAGCAGATGTCCTTGTACTCGCTGTTACCCGCCTTATAGCTGGGCATGGCGACGAACAAGCCCTTGGTGCTGTCCATAATCTTCACGTTCCTGATTGCGAAGCAATCGTTGAGATTGACGGATGCATAGGCACGGAGATTGCCCTCCGGACGGATGGAGCTGATTTTAACGTCCACCTTCATGGGCATTAGCTGCTCGGCTGCGGTCTGCGCAGCTTCCTGCACGGTATTGGCCGCTTTCTGTGTTTTAGGCATTTGTGTTTCCTCCTCTTAATTATTTTTGTCGTATAAAAAAACAGCCTTCCGGCTGCGGGTGATGAGGTTACATACTCATTGTCGGGCCTTGGTACAGCTCCTACTCCGGCGGCTGGAAGGATACCTCCTTAAAGCCGAAGCGGTCTACATAGTGAAAGGTGCTGCCTATATCGTCATATAATTCGATAACATCCGACATGGAGAGGCTATGCCCCTCATAGCCAGATGGGTGGGCGAGGTTAAATTTGGCGAATAGCTCGTCCAGATTATTGGTATTCTCCTCGCCGTCATAGACTGTCCTATAATTGTCCGGGTCCGGCTCACCGAAACGTTCCAGAAGCTCGTCATATCCGATGAATTTCATCATGGGGTCAACGTCGGGTCTGAGCTGCCAGACACGGCACTTCTTCAGAAGCTGTGTATTGCCCTCCGGATCGAGCTTCCCCTCCGTCAGCCTTTCATAGGTGCCAGACGTCCACTCGATATCGAAGCCTCTGGTGTTTGAGAGATAGGACTTTAGCTCGTCATTCTCAAACATAGGGTCTACCACGGCCTTGCCCTTTTCGATATATCCTGCTGTGTTGCCGTAGTAGAGGATTCGGTTGTTTTTAATTTGAATACCGCTCATGAAAACCTCCTTTCCCGGCATTGAGATTGCCGTATTACTCAAAATAGAAGTTAACGGAGTAAGTGATATTGCTCTTGTTGTACATGCAGTCGTGGTTGGTGTAATAGTAAAACTCCAGCTGACTGTAGATGCCTGGCGACAAGCTGCGGCTGAAGGTGATGCCGTTGGTAGTTGTTGCGTAGTCAAGCTGATCCCACTGTCCGGTCAGTACGTTATAGCCGCGAATACGTCCAAAGTCGTTGCCGCTGTGACCTGAAACAGGAGGAACAGTGAAGGTGTAATTTGTAATGGTTGCGCCCGCGATGCCCTGCTCCAGAATGATGGATTCCGGTCCGCTCAGCGTCATGCCGCCGCCTCTGTTGGGGTCGGCAATAAAGAACACGATTGCAGCCCAAGGCGATTCAGCTCCGGTGGAGTCCACAGCCTTCACACGCACCACATTTTTGCCAAGCGGATAATTGGTACTGGTCTGTGCCGGGCGGCCTTCCCATACATAGGTGATGGCGTCACCGTCAGCATCAGCGCTTGAGCCTGTGATGGTAATCGGCACGCCGGGAGCGATGCTGTTGCCGTCAGGGGTGCGGGTAATCACCGGAGTTGTGGGAGCGGAGTTTGTTACTGTGAAGGTGATGGCCGTCCAATCGGAGTACAGCCCCCAGACGTCTCTTGCTCTGACATAAACGGTGCTTGTGCCAACAGGATAGTAGCTGTCCGCTGTATTTCCTGAATACTCAAGCGTTACAGCGTCGCCATCAGGATCGGTAGCCGAAGCTGAGATGTTCACCAACAGCTTGCCATTTTGCGCCGTTCTGGTAACCGTTGCACTGCCAGTAGGTTTGTTCGGTGCAGTATTGGTGATGGTGATGCTCTGCGAATAGGTGAATACTCTGCCTGTGCTGTCGGTAGTGATTGCGGTCAGAACATAACTGCCAGGTGCATTAATGGCAATGGTGCCGCCGGTGTTTGACAAAGATCCTGAATAGCTTGCAGGAGTGCCGTCCTTTGTCAGCGACCATGTGAGGGTTCTGCCCTCCAGTCCGGATACGGACGGTAGGGATACATTGATGTTGCCGCCGATGTGGACAGAGGACGGGATGGTAAATGGAAAGCTGGCTATTGGTTTGACTGTCGCCGTGTTGGATGTGAATGTGAATTTTCTGCCGTTTACGTCCGTTGCTTCCGCAATCAGCTTTACAGCAATGGTTTTATCCGTGCTGATGGTAAAACTGCCCCCTCCTGTGCCGACAGAGCCTGTGGCATATTGGGTATAGGGCTTGGCCTGACCGCCATCTACAGAAATAAGCCAATCGATGCTTGTTCCGTTAAGCTCTGAGCCGGAGGCGGTGACAGCAATAGGGTCGCCGCTGTAGCTGAGTGCCGTGAGTCCGAGGGTCATCGACGGGATAGGATATACAGTGAAGCTTTGGCTCTTGGTGAAGGTGCGGCCGGTGACGTCTGTCAGAGTGAGCATCAGCTCATACTGACCTTTTGCCGGGAAGGTGATTGTACCGCCCACTTTAGACAGGGTTCCGTTGACATAGGTTGAATATGGCTTTACGTCGCCGCTGTCCTTGCTAATCGTCCAGCTTGCGGTGAGGTTCTCCAAATCAGTGCCGCTGACACTGACCGTTCCTGCTTCCCAAACGTACCAGGGCTGTGTGCTGCTTAAAGAAACAGACGGAATGGGATAGACAGTAAAGCTGCGGCTTTCGGTGAAGGGACGACCGTTTACATCTGTCATCGTAAGGGCCAACTGGTACTGTCCTTTTGACGGGAAGGTAATCGTGCCGCCATCCTTGACCAAGTCGCCGGAAGCGTAAGCATAATATGGCTTCGCTTCGCCAGCTCCCTGCCTGACTGTCCATCTTGCAGTAAGGTTCTCCAAATCCGTACCGCTGACTCCGACTGTTCCAGCTTCTCCGGTGTGCCAGGTCTGCGGGATGCTTAAATTCATCGAAGGAATCGGATAGACGGTAAAGCTCTGGCTTCGGATAAAGGTTCGACCTGTGAGGTCTGTCATGGTTAGGGTCAACTTATACTGCCCCTTTGTAGGGAATGTAATTGTACCGCCTGCTTTTGTGAGCGTACCGGATGCATAATTCGAATACGGCTCAGCGCCGCCGTCATCCTTTATAACAGTCCAGTCTGCAGTGAGGTTTTCCAGATCCGTGCCGATGACGATGACCGTTCCGGCTTCCCCGGCGTACCAAGTCTGCGGCGCGCTGAGTGAAATGGTCGGGATCGGATAAACCGAGGTAGAGACACTGTAGGAGAACACTCTGCCCAGCGCGTCCGTCATGGATGCGGTGAGAGTGTAATCCCCGACCTGCGTAAAGCATATTTTGCCGCCGTAAGCGTTCAGGCTTCCCTCCATTATGCCGGAAGGCTCAACCTGCTCACCGTCCTTGGTGAGTGTCCACTCCACCGGCAGCACGTTGTTGTTGCCGCGTGTTCTCAGGTCGATGGTGCGGTCGGTGTGGGTCGCTTCGGGAAGCTCGAAGGAAATGTTCAGTACGGGCAGGACTTCGATGCTGCCGCCGTTCTCAAACAGGAACACCCGCCCCGTTTCATCGGTGATGCGGGCGATCAGCTCATAGGTTCCGGCGTGCTTGAAGCGGATGGCGCCGCCGGTGTTATCCAGCGTTCCGCTGACATAAGTCCCAAAATCCTGGAATCCGAAGCCGTTCTCCAACAGCCACTCAACCTTCAGGCTGCCCAGCTCGGAGGTTTCAGGAACCACGTTGACGATGGTGTCGGTATGAGCCGCTTCCGGCAAAGTATATGAAATACTCGGAACAGGATAGACCTTAACCGGCGCTGTATAGCTGTAGCTTCTGCCAGCAGGGTCAGTGAAGGAGGCTTTGAGAACATACTTGCCTTTATTTATAAAGCGGATGGAGCCGCCCGCATTTGTCAGCTCGCCCTCAATCACATCGACAAGGTCAACAGCTTCTCCGTCCCTGGTCAGCGACCACTGGATTGCGGCGGCGCCGAGGTTTTCAAAGCGGGTTTCCACATGGATTGCTTCGTCGGTATGGGTAATCTCCGGCGCATAAAATCCGATGGAGCCTACCGGATAGATGGTGATGGTCTGGGAGGCTTCAAAGGCTCTGCCGATTTCATCAGTGAGCGTTCCGGTGAGCATATACACGCCCTTGTCCTTAAAGCGGAGCGTACCTCCCTCGTTGGCCAGTGTACCCTCTACCGCATCCGCAAGGGCGATGGCCTCACCATTTTGGGTAAGGCTCCAGTCGACATTCAGACCGTCAGCCTCCTTCAGAGTCGTTACCACATTAAGAGTTGTATCAGTGTGGGACGCAGCTGGAAGCGAAAAAGCGATTTCCGCTACAGAATAGACCTTTGAGTTTTCATTGTGAGTGAACGCCCTCCCGGTTTCATCGGTGATGGACGCTGTGAGCGTATATTCACCCTTGTTCCTGAACACAAAGGTGCCGCCTTCATTTCCGAGCGTTCCGTCCAGAATATCAGTCGGCTGGACTGCTTCGCTGCCCTTCGTCGCCGACCACACGATATCGTGACCGTAGAGCTTTTCCAAGGGGAAGGCGAGCGTTATCGATTTGTCGGTATGGGTGGTATCCGGCAGGTCAAAGCTCAGGTCGATGACTGGATATACTGTAATCTGTTTGGACAGCACCGTTTCTTTTCCTCTGGCGTTTTTAGCTGTGGCGGTCAGGGTATACTGTCCGTCCTCCTTGAACTGAATAGCGCCGCCCTCCAAGCCAAGGGAACCGTTAACAGCATCCTCCAGCTCCACAGGCTGTTGGGAGCCGTCCACGGCGGTTTTGGTCAACGACCAGGTATAGCTTTTCATGTATTTCCACACGGGCATGACCTTTATCTCGCTGTCAGTATGAGCCGTTTCGGGAAGCTCAAAGCGTACCTGCGCGTCCGGATAATAATATCCGCCGTCTCCCGAACCTCCTGAACCGCCGCCCGGATTACCCGGTGTTGGTGTGGGAGTCGGAGTCGGCTGATTTTCATCCGGATTTGTCGGAGTTGGTGTGGGCTGCTCGGTGGTACCCGGCGTCGGGCTCGGAGTAGTTGTGTCCGGCTCTGTCGGCTTCGGAGTGACCTTGTCAATCATATCCTCGGCGTCGCCCTTGGTAACAGGATCATTGGGACGGCTTTTGTTGCCATCCGTATCCCCGATGATTCCGTCCTCACGGCCGATGATGACATATCCCTTGTCATCATCCTTGATGTCCGACTGGTCATCATAACCGCTGTGCCCCTGTGTATTTTTAGCTTCCTCATCCTTATCCTCCGCTCTCACCAACATCTTGACAATTTCCGCACGCGTGATGGGATCGTCAGGATGGAAGCCGTCTGGGTAATCGGCAGGATCAATGATTCCTGCGTCAATCAGCGCCTCAATGTACTTTTCCGACCAATGGCCATCGATATCGGGGAAGCTGGGCGGCTCCTTTTCCGTGTTTGAGGTATCCAGCTGCATATCCTGTGCCATAATGGCTGCGTACTCACCGCGTGTGATGATTTCATCCTGCCCGATAAAGCTTTCCGGATGCAGGCGGTATGCCGTATAAATGCCGCCGCATATCAGAAGAAGCAGAGCAAGGGCAATAATGACAATGCGCTTTCCTTTCTTTTTCATGGGTTTTCTCAATCCTTTCTTTTAAATTTGACAATGAAAAAGCCGGAACATTTTTTCTGATTCCGGCCTCAAGTCCTTATTTGTTTCATTGCTTCATCTCCATGCCGCCTTGCTCCGGCTGTTCCTTTTGCAAGGCTTCCTGCAATGGGTGGACAACCTTTCCGTCAAGCATTTCAAATACGCAGAAGTCATCCCTGTCACAGATCATAACCCTGTGCTGGTAGTCCTTCTGCATTTCGATGTAGTCCTGCACCTCCTTGATGCTGCACAGCCACACGCCGGAAGTATATCTGCCGTCCGGCAAAAAACAATAACCGCTGTACTGCGGTTCATGACTTTTCAGATCCAAGGCTCCGGCAGGAGGGATTTGTGAAAGCTGCAGTCGGGCATGGTCGGTAAGGATTTCCGGCTTGGCAACGCCAAGTATGTCGCTTCGGTTCCACCGAACCTTCTCACCGTCAGCAAGGGAAACGGCAAAGACTGACCGGCCGCTTGGATTGGGATTGCTGCCGAAGCCTCCAGTACAGAAATATAGCTGATGCTTGGCTTCACGGAATTCCTCCGATAACACGGAAGGTTTTAGGACTATAACCTTGCCGCTTATAGACATTTCATATCCGGTTTGCAGACAGTCCTCCTGCGTAAATAATTCCTTTTCGCTCATAGTGGATTACTCCTTTCGCTTTTCAATGATGTCCAGCAGTTTTGCGGCTAATGATATAAGCGTATTCTCAGGCATATCACGAACAGCGGCGTGGACGAACGCTTCCACCGCCTCCGGTGACTGGTCACCGATTTCGATGAGATCAACCTTTTTAGCTGTGATGACGCCCTTCTGGATACCAAGGCGAACGATATCGCCATGCTCCATTTCAGCGGCGGCGCGTAATGACTTTGGAATCAGGACGCGCCCCTTATCATCTACTATTTTATAAATGGGCTTTGCTTTCATGCGAAGTAACCCTCCTTTCTCATAACCTCCCGAACCGTATCGGGGTTAATGCCGAGTGCAGCGAACAGCTCGTGAAGCTCATCCGGCAGATTATCCAGAATATCCGCTTCCAATATAACGATGGCGCCCGGCGCGCAGACAATTTCCAGAGCGCTTGCTTCCGAAATCTCAGCCGCTTCCAGAAGCAAGTCGGGAAGGGTCAGGGAAATCTCCACGCCATCTTCTTTGCAATCACACAACGGCTCATCTGCTTCAGACGCATTGGGGGTAAGGACAAGCTGCGGACAGGTATTTTCAGCAGCCTCATCATCTACAGCGAGAGTGACATTCACCTCATCGCCCGGCTTCAGCCCTGCGGCGTCGAGCGCCCCTGTTTGCAGGGTGATACGACCGTGCTTATCCACGGACGTAACCATTTTAAATAGCTTCATAATATAAATCCTCCTGAAAAATATGATTTGATTTTGTTATGGCATACCGAAAAAACCGCCGACGTCAAATAAGCCCATTTGCAAAGGCATATCCCGCATGCGCTCGCCGGTATCATAGTTGGAGATCAGCACCTCGGCATATTCACAGCCGTTGTCATAACGTTGCGCGAGGTTGTTGATTCGGCTGACCGCTTCGATATTGAAGTCTTTATACAACTCCCGAATGAATACGCAGTCGTTGTAGCTGACCATCCATTTGCCCAGACAGTTTGCCAGGGTATCCCGCAGTCGGTAGTGATCCTCTTTGCGGAACTCCACGGCATAATGGCCCTCCGTTTGATAATATGGGGGGTCGCAGTAAATGAAAGCGTGTTCTCGGTCATACTGCTTTATCAGAGCTTCAAAGTCCTTGTTCTCAATGACTGTGTCCTTGAGCCTCCGGCTTGCCTGCCAAATGAGGTCAAAGGTTTTACGGATATCGAAGGGCTGACATCCATAACTGGTGCAGCCGCTTCCGTAGCTTAATCGGATGAGCTTGTAAAAGGCTGCGGCGCGTTTCACATCGTTCATCTGCGCTTTTTCTAAAAGGATGGGCTTGATTTCTTCAAACTGAAGCTCAGTGAGATGCTTTTGCGCTATCTCCAATTCCTCATGCAGATACTCGTTTGTGAATTCCTCCTTCTCCAGGAATTTTCTCAGGACATTGAATTCGTCCCGCCCATTAAGAGGAAGAAAGCCAAGCTCTTTTAGCAAAGCCAGGGGTCTGTCACGGATACAGGTGAACATATTGGCAAGGTCGGAGTTAAAATCGTTATATACCTCCATGACGGTGCTTGGCCTTCGACCGAATAACACCCAACCGCCTCCGCCAAATACCTCGATGTACCTGCCGAATTCCTTCGGCAGCCTCTGATAAATCAGATTCCGCAGAGACTTTTTACCGCCCACCCAGCTGATGGGACTGTTCATTGCATCACCTCCCTCGGCTGCGGGAGCTAATCCTTTCAACCTCGGTTCTCAGACAGGAGCCGTCAGGACTCCAGCAGATGAAGCCGACGCCGGGATATGGGCAGCCATCACATCGGGTGGTATCTTTGGGCGGGGGGACGGTTAACTTTTTAGGCAGACCGGTTTCTCCTGCATTTGCTGTTGCTTCTGTGCTTAAATCATTGTTCATGGTTCAGCTCCTTTCTCGGAAAAACAAAAAAGGCGCTGCCTTTTTTGGTAAAGACAGCGCCCTCTCGTCCATTTATTTAGTTGTTTGGCTCACAGTTTCGGAAATAAAAATAGCGCCCTTCAGCTTCAAGAGAAACTAAAGAGCGCTACATATTCATCTGCATTCCCTGGTCGGGGTATAGGATAGCGAAGCTTTTCGTCTGCAGATGCGTGACCGCCTCGCTCAATAAAAATTCGTGATTGGCCTTAAGCCAATTGAGATCCTCGGCTGTGGCATCCTCCGGCTTACCTTCACCATAATAGTAAGATTTGACCGTCGCCGTTATATATTCTGATTCACCGCAGTCCTCGACTAGCTCTTTATATAACTGGGACTTTTGAATGTCCTCCGCTTCAGGGCTACCACTCATGAGGCCGACTGCACTGATGCCGGTGTTGGTTTCCAGACCAATGATGGAGAACACCTTGCTCATTTTACATTCCTCCCATCACCGGACCGCCGTATCCAGCATCAGGCGAGCTGTTTTTCATCTCCTTCTCCAGCTTCATGGAGTAATTTTTGCTGTCCCAAAAGCTGACATAGATTTCTCCATCCGGCGTTTTGATGGGACGCTGCTCAAATCCTTCCCCATAACCATCAGAGTTCTGACCGCACACATAGTCCATAAGCGCAGCGGTTTCTTCTCCGGTGAGAGTCTCCTTCAGTCCTGCAGTCATGACTCCCCAAAGCTCGCCATCAACAACCTCCACTGTCGGGTAGAGACTATGCACCTTTTCTTTAAGAGCTTCGTCGTGAATGTACTCGGCAAGACCTCGGTCATTTTCAAAGTGCCGGTTCTCCTTTGCTATGGCAGCGAGGATTTGATCCTCATATGCCACCGCATCCCTGGACGAGATATCCTCCCGCTCATCCTCCGAGCAGTCATACTGAGGATAGCTGAAAATCTTCAGAGGGAAAAAGATACGCATTGTTTCGTTTGCCATTTTGATTTCCTCCATTCGTTTTAGTATGAGTCCCTAAAAAAGGGCATAAAAAAAGCGGGGGTATCTTCGTTAGAAAATACTCCCGCAAATTTTCAGAAATCAGTTATATTCAATTAAATAAATTGGAATTGAACAAAATCGCTGCGCGATGGCCTGCCAAGGCTGTGGCGCAGTTTCTGTTATCTAATAATTAAAAGGCAATGGAAATCTTTA
>NZ_JBNPXH010000012.1:212781-215064 GCF_050433395.1 Anaerotaenia torta | reverse complement strand
ATACCAAAACCAGACGGTTTCATGCTATTTTTATGCCAGTTATTATTGAATTTTCAAGGTGCATAGGCACTTATTCAAGTGCGAAGTTTGAGTTAAATAAAACATCAGAATTATGCCGGATATTTTTTGTCATGAATCTGTCTATGACCATCTGGTCCTTTGCCTGGGGGTTTCTTTATCTGGCAGAGAATACGGTACAATACTCCTTCTGGAATAAACTATCCGCTTTAGGCTGGTGTACCTTTGAGGCGATTGTTCTCTATTTTGTTATGGTTCTGACACGGAACCGGTTCGTAAGGAGATGGTACATCAGGCTGCTGGTATTTCTGCCTGCCGCAGCATCCCTGTATATGGTTTTGTTTCTGTTTGGACCGGGAATTGACACCCCTCCGCTGACGGAAGCCATCTTTTATAAGGGTAACTTTGCTTATAATTTTACATATCTGCTGCTGAGCATACTGATTATGATCCTCTGGGGATACCGCTCCGGCAGTAGAATTCAGAAAAAGCAGGCATATATTATATCCCTTTGCAGTATCGTTCCCTTTTTGGTCAATTACCTGTTTCAGTATATCTTGCCGGCCGCGGATCTCGTTCGTCTTCCCGGTATGGGGCATTTGTTTACGTTGGTGATGCTGTGGGGCGTTCATTATTCGATTATCCAATATCAGTTCATGTCGATTCCCACTACTCTCATTACCAATGAGCTGTTTCAGGAATTGAGCGGATTGGCCTTTCTGACCAATCCCCAGGGATATATCATAAAATCCAATCGGCAGGCCCACACTCTTCTGGAATATCGGGAAGAGGAAATGGCGGACAGGAGAATCACGGAGTTCCTGCAGCAGCCGGAACTGCAAAGGCTTATGGAGGACGGTGAGTCGGTCCGGAAGCCAGTAAGGCTGGCAGAGCTGACAGTAGTCTCGAAAAGCGGACATCCCATCCCCTTTCATCTGTCAGTTGTTCCGCTGCATTCCAAGGCGGGCCTCCTGCTGGGGTTTCTAATCGTCGGGGAGGATATGACTGCAACAAGGGGACTGTACGACGAGATAGAGAAGCACAAGCTGACCAATGAAAAGCTGACTGACAGCGAGAAGCTTTCCCGTACCATTCTGGAAATCGCGCCGGTGCCGATTCTCCTGACCAGCAGGAAAACCGGCCGGATTATGTATCTGAATACCAGGGCCCAGGAGCTGTTGGGCGTGGGCAAGGAAGCTATGGTGAGCAGCCGTCTGTCGGAGCATATAATGAATACCCGGGAGGATAAGAAGCTTTTTGAAATCCTTAGATCAGGAAAAAATGTAAATAACAAAGAGGTTGTTATTCGGAGAAAGGATGGTTCCAAGCTGCAGGGGATATGGACCATGGTTCCGTCGGTCTATCAGGGAGAGGAAGCCTCCCTGTCCTGTATTATTGATATCACCAGCCAGAAGAAAATAGAGGAAACCCTGAAGCAGAACAATGAAAATATCAATAAGCTGAACAGTGAGCTTGTGACGATGAATAATATATTGGTCAATAAGTCCATTAAGGACAGCCTGACGAATCTGTATAATCACCAGTATATCAACGAGGTGCTGGAGAAGCAATTACACAAGGCCAGAGAAGAGAACAGCAGCCTCAGTATTATGATGCTGGATATCGATTATTTTAAAAGAGTCAATGACCAGTTCGGGCATCTGGCCGGGGATCAGGTTCTGGTTGCCGTGTGTGAACTGATTTCTCAGAATGTGCGGAAAGAGGATTTTATAGGCAGATATGGCGGAGAAGAATTCCTGGTTATTCTTCCCGGCCTGCAGCCGGAACAGGCGGCAAGGATTGCCGAGAATATACGAAGGAGTATTCAGGCTTATGATTTCGGGCTGAAGGATCAGACGATTACGATAAGTATAGGGGTGGCCCAGTATGAGGGCGAGACCTCCAATGCGTTGGTGAACAAGGCAGATATGCTGCTGTATCAGGCGAAGTTCAACGGAAGAAACCGTGTTGAGAAACGGCTGGAGAAGAGTAGGAAGATAATTTAGAAAAGCCTCCCATCCGGGAGAAAAGCAGACTCACAATTTTTTAAAATACAAAAAAGTGCTCGTTGAAAAAGCCTCCCGTTCGGGAGAAAAGCAGACTCACAATTTTTTAAAATGCAAAAAAATGCTCGTTGAAAAAGCCTCCCGAATGGGAGAAAAGCAGACTCACAATTTTTAAAGTGCAAAAAAATTGCTCGTTGAAAAAGCCTCCCGAATGGGAGAAAAGCAGACTCACAATTTTTAAAGTGCAAAAAAATTGCTC
>NZ_JBNPXH010000012.1:0-212688 GCF_050433395.1 Anaerotaenia torta | reverse complement strand
ATTGCTCGTTGAAAAAGCCTCCCGTTCGGGAGAAAAGCAGACTCACAATTTTTTAAAGTGCAAAAAATTGCTCGTTGAAAAAGCCTCCCGTTCGGGAGAAAAGCAGACTCACAATTTTTTAAAGTGCAAAAAATTGCTCGTTGAAAAAGCCTCCCGTTCGGGAGGCTTTTTCAAATTGTATATATTTGCATGTATAAAACAAAAAAACTCAAAAAATTTGAGTTGACAGTTGAAAAGAAATGTGCTAGTATGAAAGATGCACTATTGTGGTGATGTATGCCTAATTACTTATATTATAGCACATATAATCACAATTGAAAAGTAGTTTTTTATTCAGTTTTAGGATTATGATGGAAAAAGCACCATCCTGGTCGAAACACATATAAAATTCAAGGGGTGAAAACGTCAATGGACAAAAACAGAATGCATCCAATTAAGGTTGGTAATAACGTGAGAATGAGTTACTCCAAGCAGAAGGAAGTCCTGGAAATGCCGAATCTCATTGAAGTACAGAAGGATTCCTACCAATGGTTTCTGGACGAGGGACTCAAGGAAGTATTCGATGACATTTCTCCGATTGCAGACTATGGCGGACATCTGAGTCTGGAATTCGTGGACTTTGCATTGTGTGAGGATGACATCAAATATACGATTGAGGAATGTAAGGAAAGAGATGCAACCTATGCAGCGCCTTTGAAGGTTAAGGTAAGACTCCACAACAAGGAAAATAACGAGATCAATGAACACGATATTTTCATGGGAGACCTGCCTCTGATGACGGAGACCGGTACCTTTGTAATCAACGGTGCAGAGAGAGTTATTGTCAGCCAGTTAGTACGCTCCCCCGGTATATATTATGCAGTAGATCACGATAAAATCGGTAAGAAGTTATTTTCTTCCACGGTAATACCCAACAGAGGGGCATGGTTGGAATATGAGACAGATTCCAACGATGTTTTTTATGTACGTGTTGACCGTAATAGAAAGGTTCCTATCACCACCTTCGTAAGAGCTCTGGGATACGGAACCAATGAAGAGATTAAGCAGTTATTTGGCGAAGAGCCGAAGATCCTTGCCAGCTTAGCAAAGGATCCCTCGACGGCAAAGGATCCTACCGGCAGCTATCAGGACGGTCTTCTTGAGCTGTATAAAAAGCTTCGTCCGGGCGAGCCTCTGGCGGTGGAGAATGCAGAATCCTTATTAAATAGTATGTTCTTTGATGCCAGAAGATATGATCTGGCCAAAGTCGGCAGATATAAATTTAATAAAAAGCTTCATTTCCGCAACCGTATCACAGGTTTTGTGCTTACGGAGGATGTGGTTGACAAGTCTACGGGTGAGATTCTTGCGGCAGCGGGAACACAGGTGACGGATCAGCTGGCGAGAAAGATCCAGAACGCAGCCGTACCCTATGTTATGGTACAAGCGGAAGAGCGTAATGTTAAGATTATCTCCAATATGATGGTTGATATCACCAATTATGTGGATGCCGGCAGAAAGGAACTGGGGGTTACGGAGGACGTATACTATCCGGTTCTGAAGGGGATTCTGGAGAGCTGCAGCAGTCTTGAGGAAATTAAGGAAGCGGTCAGGAAGAATATGAGTGACCTGATTCCGAAGCATATTACGAAGGAAGACATTATTGCTTCCATTAATTATAATATTCATCTGGAATATGGCATCGGCCATGCGGACGATATTGACCATCTGGGCAACAGAAGAATCAGAGCTGTAGGCGAGCTGCTGCAGAACCAGTACCGTATCGGTCTGTCCAGAATGGAGCGCGTTGTTCGTGAGAGAATGACGACCCAGGATCTGGAGGGCATCAGTCCCCAGTCCCTGATCAATATTAAGCCGGTTACCGCAGCGGTGAAGGAGTTCTTCGGAAGCTCCCAGCTGTCCCAGTTCATGGATCAGCATAATCCTCTGGGTGAGCTGACCCATAAGAGACGTCTCTCTGCTCTGGGTCCCGGCGGTCTGTCCCGTGACCGTGCAGGCTTTGAGGTGCGTGACGTTCACTATTCCCATTACGGAAGAATGTGTCCCATCGAGACCCCTGAAGGTCCCAACATCGGTTTGATCAACTCTCTTGCAACCTATGCAAGAATTAATGAATATGGCTTTGTAGAGGCTCCCTACCGTAAGGTGGACAAATCAGATCCTATGAATCCCAGGGTAACGGATGAGGTGGTATACCTTACCGCGGATGAAGAGGATAAGTATGTGGTAGCCCAGGCCAATGAAGCCCTGGATGATAAGGGGTATTTTGTCCGCAGCAGTATCTCCGGGCGATACATGGAGGAGACCTCCGAGTATGAGAAGCATAAGATTGATTTAATGGACGTATCCCCGAAGATGGTATTCTCCGTGGCTACTGCTTTGATTCCTTTCCTGGAGAATGACGATGCCAACCGTGCCCTGATGGGTGCCAACATGCAGCGTCAGGCAGTTCCGCTGCTTCTGACCGAGGCGCCTGCCGTAGGTACCGGCATTGAGGCCAAGGCGGCAATCGACTCCGGCGTATGCGTGGTATCCAAAAAATCAGGTGTGGTTGACCGTGTTACCGCAAAGGAAGTTGTCATTAAGAATGATGATAATACAAAGAGCTCTTATCGGCTGGTAAAGTTTGCTAGAAGTAATCAGGGAACCTGTATCAATCAGAGACCCATTGTTTCCCGCGGCGACAGAATTGAGGCCGGACAGGTAATTGCAGACGGCCCTTCCACCTCCAAGGGAGAGCTGGCTCTCGGCAAGAATCCGCTGATCGGCTTTATGACCTGGGAAGGTTATAATTATGAGGATGCGGTTCTTCTCAGCGAGCGTCTGGTACAGGAGGATGTTTATACCTCGGTGCATATCGAGGAATATGAGGCGGAGTCCAGAGATACCAAGCTGGGGCCGGAAGAGATCACCAGGGATGTTCCGGGTGTCGGCGATGATGCCCTGAAGGATCTGGATGAAAGAGGCATTATCCGCATTGGTGCGGAGGTACGTGCAGGAGATATTCTGGTAGGCAAGGTAACGCCGAAGGGTGAGACAGAGCTGACTGCGGAAGAGAGACTGCTCAGAGCCATTTTCGGTGAGAAGGCGAGAGAGGTAAGAGATACCTCCCTTCGTGTTCCTCATGGTGAATATGGTATTATTGTGGACGCCAAGGTATTTACAAGGGAGAACGGCGACGAATTATCACCCGGTGTAAACCAGACGGTCCGCGTATATATTGCCCAGAAGAGAAAGATTCAGGTAGGGGATAAGATGGCAGGCCGTCACGGTAACAAGGGTGTTGTTTCCCGCGTATTGCCGGTGGAGGATATGCCCTTCCTTCCTAACGGAAGACCCCTGGATATCGTACTCAATCCTCTGGGTGTTCCTTCCCGTATGAATATCGGACAGGTACTTGAGATTCACTTGTCCCTGGCGGCCAAGGTACTGGGAATTGATATTTCCACCCCGGTATTCGACGGTGCCAACGAGTTTGATATTATGGATACCCTGGAGATTGCCAATGATTTTGCCAATACCTCCTGGGAAGATTTCGAAGCAAAATATAAGGATATACTGGATCCGGAACTGATGGAATATCTGAAGGAGCACCCGAAGAACCATGAGGACTGGAGAGGCGTACCCATTAACCGTGACGGTAAGGTAAGGCTTCGTGACGGCCGTACCGGTGAGTACTTTGACGGTTCTGTAACCGTTGGCTTCATGCATTACCTGAAGCTCCACCATCTGGTAGACGATAAGATCCATGCCCGTTCCACCGGACCTTATTCCTTAGTAACACAGCAGCCTCTGGGCGGTAAGGCGCAGTTCGGCGGACAGAGATTTGGTGAGATGGAGGTTTGGGCCCTGGAGGCATACGGCGCAGCCTATATTCTTCAGGAAATCCTTACGGTGAAGTCGGATGACGTGACAGGCCGTGTTAAGACCTATGAGGCGATCATTAAGGGTGAGAATATCTCAGAACCCGGTATTCCGGAATCCTTTAAGGTATTGCTTAAGGAGCTTCAATCCCTGGCTCTTGATGTTACGGTTCTGGACGAGAACGGCGACGAGGTGAAGATGACAGAAAGCATTGATTACGGTGCTTCTGATTTGACTCCGTTAATTGAAGGCGATAACAATTTCAGATATGACGAAGGCTATGAGGATGCCGGCTTCACTCAGACCGATGCGGAGGATATTGATGCTGAGATCTTCGATATATACGAAGATGAATCAGAGGATATTCTGGACGATGGAATGTATGAGGATGAAGAGGACGAGGATATAGTGGATGATGATATCTGATCTGGCTACGGTGCCGCTGCAGTCAGGAATAAATGAAGGGAGAGCCGAAGGATGTCTGAAACGATAAGCAATATGCAAGAGATAACCTATGATGCGATAAAGATTGGTTTAGCTTCACCGGAGAAAATCAGAGAATGGTCGAAGGGTGAGGTTAGAAAGCCGGAGACAATCAATTACAGAACCTTGAAGCCGGAAAAGGATGGATTGTTCTGTGAGAGAATCTTTGGACCCAGCAAGGACTGGGAATGTCATTGCGGTAAATACAAGAAGATCCGATATAAGGGTGTAGTTTGCGACCGTTGCGGTGTTGAAGTAACGAAGGCAAGCGTACGCCGTGAGAGGATGGGTCATATCGAGCTGGCAGCGCCGGTTTCCCATATCTGGTATTTTAAAGGAATACCCAGCCGTATGGGGCTGATTCTGGATCTTTCCCCCAGAACCCTGGAAAAAGTTCTGTATTTTGCTTCCTATATTGTACTGGACCGGGGTACTACGGATTTACAGTATAAGCAGGTTCTGAACGAGAAGGAACGCCAGGAAGCCATTGAGAAATACGGATACAGCAGCTTCCGTCTTGGAATGGGAGCGGAGGCCATTCAGGAGCTTCTTCAGGCCATTGATCTGGAGAAGGAATCCAAGGATTTAAAGAAGGGCTTAAAGGATTCCACCGGCCAGAAGCGCGCAAGGATCATTAAGCGCCTGGAGGTTGTGGAGGCCTTTCGTGAATCCGGCAATAAGCCGGAATGGATGATTCTGTCCGTTATTCCGGTTATTCCTCCGGATCTGCGGCCCATGGTTCAGCTGGACGGCGGACGTTTTGCCACCTCCGACATGAATGATTTGTACAGAAGAATTATTAACCGTAATAATCGTCTTAAGAGACTGCTGGAGCTGGGTGCGCCTGATATCATCGTGCGCAACGAGAAGAGAATGCTTCAGGAAGCGGTGGACGCGCTCATCGATAACGGCAGAAGAGGAAGGCCGGTAACCGGACCCGGTAACCGTGCGCTTAAGTCTCTGTCCGATATGTTAAAGGGTAAGCAGGGACGTTTCCGTCAGAACCTTCTGGGTAAGCGTGTTGACTACTCCGGACGTTCCGTTATCGTGGTAGGACCGGAATTAAAATTATATCAGTGCGGTTTGCCTAAGGAAATGGCTATCGAGCTGTTTAAGCCCTTCGTTATGAAGGAGCTGGTAGCAAGGGGAACCGCCCATAATATCAAATCTGCCAAGAAGATGGTAGAGCGGCTTCAGACCGAGGTATGGGATGTTCTGGAGGAGGTAATTAAGGAGCATCCGGTTATGCTGAACCGTGCCCCCACCCTTCACAGACTTGGTATCCAGGCTTTTGAACCCGTATTGGTAGAAGGTAAGGCAATTAAGCTTCATCCTCTGGTATGTACCGCTTATAATGCGGACTTCGACGGAGACCAGATGGCGGTTCATCTTCCGTTATCCGTGGAAGCTCAGGCAGAGTGCCGCTTCCTGCTTCTGTCTCCCAACAACCTGTTGAAGCCCTCGGATGGTGCGCCGGTAACGGTTCCTTCCCAGGATATGGTACTTGGTATCTATTATCTGACCATTGAGAGGGAGATAGAAGGAAATATCAGGCATTCCTATAAGAATCTCAGCGAAGCGATTCTCGCCTATGAGAATGGTGCGATTTCTCTTCATGAGATGATCCGGGTGAGAAGATTCGGAGAGAACAGGGATGGTGTGATAGAGAGCAGAACCATTGAGTCGACCCTGGGACGTTTCCTCTTCAATGAGATCATCCCTCAGGATCTGGGCTTTGTGGACCGCAGCGAGGATGACAATTTCCTGAAGCTGGAGATCAACTTCCTGGTTGGTAAGAAGCAGTTAAAGCCGATTTTGGAGAAATGCATTAATATCCACGGAGCAACCAAGACTGCTGAGATTCTGGATGCGGTTAAGTCTCTGGGTTATAAATATTCCACCCGTGCCGCAATGACGGTATCCATCTCCGATATGGAGGTTCCGGATGAGAAGAAGCAGATTATTGCGGACGCGGAAGCCACCATTGAGAGTATTGCCAAGGAATACAGACGAGGCAGGATGACCGAGGACGAGAGGTATAATACCGTAATCGAGACCTGGAAGAATGCGGATAAGGTTCTGACCGATACTCTGTTAAACAGATTGGATAAATTCAACAATATCAAGATGATGTCCGACTCCGGTGCCCGTGGTTCTGACAAGCAGATCAAGCAGCTTGCCGGTATGCGTGGTCTGATGGCGGATACATCGGGACGTACCATTGAGCTGCCCATCAAATCCAACCTCCGTGAAGGTCTGGACGTATTGGAATACTTCATCTCCGCTCACGGTGCCCGTAAGGGTCTGTCCGATACGGCTCTTCGTACGGCGGACTCCGGTTATCTGACCCGTCGTTTGGTGGATGTATCGCAGGATCTGATTATCCGTGAGGTGGACTGCAGCGAGGGCCAGGAGATTCCCGGGATGTGGATTAAGACCTTTGCTGACGGTAAGGAAGTGATTGAAAGCCTGGAGGAGAGAATTACGGGAAGATATTCCTGTGAGACGATCTACGATGCCGATGGTGAGATGATTGTTAAGGCAAACCATATGATTACACCCAGACGTGCGGCGAGAATTATTGCAACCGGCGTAGATAAGGTGAAGATCCGTACCGTTCTTACCTGTAAATCCCATATCGGTGTCTGTGCAAAATGCTACGGCGCCAACATGGCAACCGGCGAGGCGGTGCAGGTGGGCGAAGCGGTAGGTATTATTGCAGCCCAGTCCATCGGTGAGCCCGGTACACAGCTTACGATGCGTACCTTCCATACCGGCGGTGTGGCAGGTGATGATATCACACAGGGTCTTCCCCGTGTAGAAGAGCTTTTCGAAGCCAGAAAGCCGAAGGGGCTTGCGATTATCGCGGAATTCGGCGGAGTAGTTACCATAAAGGATACTAAGAAGAAGCGCGAGGTTATTGTAACTAATAATGAGACCATGGAATCCAAAGCGTATCTGATTCCTTACGGCTCCAGGATCAAGGTTCAGGACGGAGATGTGCTTGAGGCCGGCGATGAGCTGACCGAGGGCAGCGTTAATCCTCATGATATTTTAAAGATCAAGGGAATCCGTGCCGTTCAGGATTATATGATTCAGGAGGTACAGAGAGTATACCGTCTGCAGGGTGTAGAAATTAACGATAAGCATATTGAGGTGATTGTACGTCAGATGCTGAAGAAGATTCGCATTGAAAGCAACGGTGATACGAACTTCCTGCCGGGTACCTTGGTAGATATTCTGGAATTTGAAGATGTGAACAAAAAGATGCAGGAGGAGGGTCTGGAGCTGGCGGACGGCAAGCAGGTAATGCTTGGTATCACAAAGGCTTCCCTTGCCACTAATTCCTTCCTGTCGGCAGCTTCCTTCCAGGAGACAACCAAGGTTCTGACGGAAGCAGCCATTAAGGGTAAGATTGACCCGTTGATCGGCTTGAAGGAGAATGTTATCATCGGTAAGCTGATTCCGGCCGGAACCGGTATGAAGAGATACCGTTCCGTGAAGCTGGATACCGATACACCGGCTGCTTATATGATCCCCGAGGAGCTGGACGGCGAAGGCAATTATGTGGATGAGTACGGCGATTTTGAATATTCTGAGGATGGTTATCAGGAAGACGGATATGAAGAGGATGACTATTCTGAGGATGAAGCCGAATATTCCGAGGATGATGAAGCGGCCGAAGCCGATGATTGGGGCGAGAATGAACTGAGCCCGGAGGATAACGACAGCGAGCTATAGATAGAATACCGACAGACATTATACAGCGCCGAAGCGAAGCGGAGTGCGCATCCTGGCACGCAGTGCCATACCATGGACGCTTGCGGACATGGTATAATAAAGAAAACCAGCCGGGCATTGGATAAAGTACGAATATCCTCTGTTCCGGCTGATTTTGCTGTGTTACGAACGTTCAATTACGTTACCGTTCCGCTTGTGGATTCGTTCGTACATGGGTTCGCCCTGTGAAAAAAATATTGCATTTCCATACAAAGCATTGTATGATGAAGTATGTATTTTAATGAATTAACGGGTTGCAATAAAATATTTCGGCAAGAGGAAAAGCTGTGCGAAAGTGTGTTAATACATAGATGCGGCTGTATTTTGTCTTAGTGAGAAAGGATGAGGTTTCGGGTATGGACTATAGGAAGAGATATGAGGAATGGCTATCTAACCCGTATTTTGACGAGGCGACCAGAGCGGAGCTGGCTGCAATAGAGGGTGATGATAACGAGATCAAAGAGCGTTTTTTTAAAGATCTGGAATTTGGAACCGGAGGCTTGAGAGGAATCCTGGGTGCCGGTGTCAACAGAATGAATTTATATACGGTAAGACGGGCCACTCAGGGGCTGGCCAACACCATTAAGAAGCATGGAGAGGAGAAGAAAGGAGTTGCCATTGCCTTTGACTCCAGGAGAATGTCACCGGAGTTTGCGCTGGACAGCGCTCTGTGCCTTGCGGCCAATGGGATTCCCGCCTATCTGTTTGAAACGCTCCGTCCGACTCCCGAGCTCTCTTTTGCTCTCCGGACGTTGGGCTGCGTAGCCGGTATTGTAATTACGGCAAGCCATAATCCGCCGGAGTATAACGGCTATAAAGTATATTGGGAGGATGGTGCGCAGATTACCTTCCCCAAGGATGAGGAAATCATCGGCGAGGTGAATGCGATTACGGACTTTGCTTCCTCGAAGACCATGACGAAGGAAGAGGCTCTGAAGCAGGGGCTGCTGACTGTTATCGGCAGTGAGATAGATGATAAATATATTGACGAGCTGAAGAAGCTGGTGGTGAATCCGGTCAGCGAAGAAGGCAGACAGATGAAAATTGTATATACGCCCCTTCATGGAACCGGTAATCTTCCGGTGAGACGCATCTTGAAGGAGCTTGGCTTTGAACATGTCTATGTGGTGCCGGAACAGGAACTGCCGGATTCCGGCTTCTCCACCGTAAGCTATCCGAATCCCGAGGATCCCAAGGTCTTTGTCCTGGCACAGAAGCTGGCGAAGGAAGTGGGAGCGGATATTATTCTTGCCACCGATCCGGATGCGGACCGCCTGGGCATTATGGTAAAGGATGAAAAGGGCGAATTCGTGCTGTTTAACGGAAATATGACCGGTGCCCTGATTGCGGAATATGAATTCTCCCAGAAGGCGGAGAAGGGCATTCTGCCTAAGAATGCGGCTTTGATTAAGACCATTGTGACAGGCAATATCTCAGATATGATAGCGGAGTATTATAATGCAAGGCTGATTGAGGTGCTGACCGGTTTCAAATACATCGGAGAGCAGATCAAGCTGTTCGAGGAGACCGGCTCCAATGAATATATCTTTGGCTATGAGGAGAGCTACGGCTGTCTTGTAGGAACCCATTCCAGAGATAAGGATGCGGTGGTTGCCGTAATGTGCCTGTGTGAAGCGGCGGCATATTACCGTTCCCAGGGAATTAGCCTGTATGAGCAGATGAACCGCATTTATAAGAAGTATGGCTATTTTAAGGAGGACCTGGTCTCTGTAACATTGAAGGGAATTACCGGAATGGAGAAGATGAAGGAGATTATGAGTGCTTACCGTAAGAATCCTCCCAAGACAGCAGGCGGTTACAAGGTACTTAAGCTTCGGGATTATCTGATGGATACCATTACGGATATGGAGACGGGAGAAGTATCCCCCACCGGACTTCCCAAATCCGATGTATTGTATTTTGAATTGAATGATAATGCATGGTGTGCGGTGAGACCCTCCGGTACGGAACCGAAGATTAAGTTCTATTTTGGGGTGAAGGGTGATACCATGGAGGATGCCGATGCCAGACTGAAGAAATTAGTGAATGATAAAGTGTTTCAAGTAGAATAGAGATAAAACTGAAAAAGAGAGGCTCCAAATCGGTCATAGGATTTGGAGCCTCTCTCCAGATCGGTTATGCGATCCGGGGCCTTTCTTAAAATGGCTCTGTGGCGGCAGCTCAGATTGAGGCGGTATGGAGGACACCGTAATTTATGTCAGCTTCTGTCCGCAGTTAGGGCAGAAGTTGGCGGCTCCGGTCTTGGTCCCGCAATTCGGGCAGAAATTAGGCTTTGCACCGGAGGGAGCGGCCTGACCCTGGTTTTGATTCATGTTCTGCATCATCTGGTTGGCCGCGTTCATTCCCATCATCATGCCTGCTATGTCGGAAGCAATCCCGCCTCCGTGCATCTTGCCCGAGGCCATTCCGTCGGTCAGCTCCACCTGCTGGTAACGTCCGAGATCGCCCACCATACTGTGGGAGGCGTTCTTTGTAATCATGGCCTGTATCTCTTCGGGATAGGTGAAGCTCATGATATGGAAGGCAGTAACACTCAGGCCGGAATCGAAGAGCTGCATATCCAGATCTGTGCGGATGCCGTTTGCGATATCAAAGGAGTTGGCCTGGAGATTGAACATATCCTTGCCTTCCCTGGTGATCCATTTCATCAGGAGCTGATCCAGAATCGATACGATACGCAGACGGACATCCTCCACCGCGTAGATATCCCTGACACCGGCAATCTTGTCGATTAGTTTGACATAATCCGCCACTTTGAAGGTAACGGTACCGAAGGATCGGATGGGCATACCGCCGGGGAGCTGGGGTACGGGGATGTTGATGGCATTCTGGGTGCCCCATTTTACCTGGAATTCCTTGGTGTTCACAAAGAGCACCTCGGCCCGCATACCGCTGTTAAAGCCAAAACGGAAGCCCTTCAGAGTGGACAGGAAGGGAACAATCTGTGATTCAATATCATAATCACCTTCGTCCTTGAAGATACCCTCCAGCTTGCCGTTAAACAGGAAGATGGCATCCTGACCGGGACGGATGATAAGACGGCTTCCTTTTTTGATTTCATCGTTATGCCATTTGTAGAAGATCATATCCTCGCGGAATTCCTTCCACTCAATCACGTTTGAAAGTTGCTTTGAAAAAATACCCATATTATTTCCTCCTGCATTATTTATTCTGAGTAAATCGTCCGGCATTATGAAAAAAGGCCGGAATATATTTTATAATCGGTAATGAAGGCTAGAATTTACGGCTTCCGGAGCTGTGAGAACGCCCGCCGCTGCTGGTGCCCCCGCGAAAACCGCTGGAGTTGAACCCACCGGATCCGGAATTCGTATTTTCCTTTGGTCTTCTCACACGGGTGACCTGGGTCCGGAGGTAATCATCCCTCCGGCCGATTAATCCCGAATGATTTTGTTCCATATAATTGGAACTGCCTGCGGTCATCCGGCCTCCGGAATGATAAGCCATGACGGAGACGGTTATTGCGCCGATGATGACGGCCGCAAGAAGCTGAAACCATACATTTGTAATAAGACTTACGGCCTTGGAAGAGGATGAACCATATTCCGAAGTGTAATTATGATCGTAATTAAGCAGGGAATCGTCATTCATATAACCGGCGGAACGCTGAATATAGACCTGGAAAGCCTCATAATAATTACCGTCGGACAGATCGGGGGAAATCTCATCAAGAATGGCATCGATGCGTTTGGAGTGAATGTAGGTTTCCGCCCGGCCGAAGCCTTCTATGGAGACATCCCGGTTATATAAATCAACTAAGAGGTAGACCCGGTCCCCTGCAGGCTGCAGATCCTCCCAATCCTCAATATAGGTCTCCGCATAGGGGGCGTTTTTGTCGTTGTGGGTGAGGATTATGATATCGATATCGGCCTCGGCTCCATAATCAATACACATTTGCTCCAGATTTTTCTGCTGGGCTGTGGATAACACGCCTGCATTATCATGGACATGTGGATAAACAGAGGAATCCTCTTCGGAGGCATATGCGCGAACCGCGGTGGCAGAGACGGCTGCGGCCATCAGAAGCAACAGTGCAAGCAGCGGCAGGGATTTGAATAGCATGAACTGTTTCATGACAATGCACCTCCAATCAGAGTAAGCAGCTGAAAGAGCAGGAAGCTGCCGGCTGTCACACCGGCAAACCAGCCGAAGATCTTTCCCTTGCTTAAGGGCGGTTTGCCTACTATTTTGCCTGTTTGGCCATTCATGGCAAAGATGTGTTCTGTCTGCCTGTAATCATAGCATACCATCCAGATGGGAAGGAGGGCATAGTCTGCTTTCTTCTTGCGGATATGAATATCCTTGCGCCGGTATGAGACGGAGGAGTAGCCGCTGATGGTGGAGGAGAGATAGTTATCCACGTAGGAGCCGACTCTCTGCTTAATCCGGGGCAGCATATCCTCACCGGTGAAATCATATTTTTCGGCGATGTATCCTGCCAGATAGGGCATATGGAAGGGCTTCAGATTATCATATTGATAAGGCTCCAGCTTATCCATCATACTGTCCTCCATTTTACGGGAGGCATCGCAGGGAATGCGGGAATAATTAAGATCCACCTTACGGTATACACTATAGTATTTTGTCTCGGTGTAGATCCAGTCGGCGTCGGAATAGGTGCGTACTCTGGTGCAGATGGCCTCTGCCTCCCCCCGGCCGTTCATGTCATAGAGCCAGAAAGGTATGTACAGGCCTGTGATGTTCTTGATCCGGTCGGCGGTCATAAAATCCCTGGGGGTCAGACGTCCCTTTTTGCACCATTTCTTGAAGGCTTCCTGGGCTTGCTCCTTGCTTATGGTGAAGGGGATTACCTTTGAAGGAGCCAGATTTCCGGTCAGGCGGTCGCTCAGTACCACACCTGCTCCGCAGAAGCTGCAGGTCGTGGCAGCGGTGTTGGCTTCGGTGATCAGAACAGCGCCGCAGTTCTTGCAATGATATTCGTGAGCTTCATGCTCCTGAAAGGTGGAATGCCTGCTGGGCTCATCATCGGTGCCGGCATCGGCATAATCATGGTCAAAGGCGGAATTGGCGGCCTTAATATCATCCTCGTTCATCTCATAGCGAAAATCGCCTTCTTCGCCTGAACCCGCCGTCCCCTTCCGGTTATCGATATTGTCTGTTCGTCCGCAGCTGGCACAGCGCAGAGAGCCGGTCAGGGTATCAAAGGCCATGTCGGATCCGCAGTTGGGACATTTATAATGTATGACAGTAGACATGCGTTCCCTCCCTATTTGGCAAAATGCCCGCAAAGCAAGCCATCGGTTGTTTGCGGACATTTCATATATGTGTTCTGTCCCCCTGCCGGCTTTTGCCGGTGCCTTGGGGGTGATAAATGTGTCACTGCATTGGGATTATTGGTTCAGGCTGGCCTTTAATGCGGCAAGCTCATCGTCAATGTTGGAGGAAGAAGCATATTTATCCTTCAGATCCTCCAGGGTGCGGTCAGCCAAAGAGTTGTTCAGCTCTGCCATAGCATTGGCTTTATCCAGGGCTTTATCCGCCATATCTTCATATTTCTTAAAGCTGGCAATGGAGTCATTGGCGCTGGCAACGGAAGCACCCATCTTATTGATGCGCTCCTGGGTCTTGGCAACGGCAAGCTTTCCTTTGATGATATCTCTGCGGGATTCCAGTTCATTGATGTCGCCTACCAGCTTGTCGTGCATCTCACGCATATGTGCCGCGTTGGAATGTGCCAGATTATATGCTTCCTGAAGGCTGCCCTGCTTGCTGGTAAGGCTGGCCTTCTGCTCCAGAAACTTTCTGGCATCTGCCTCATTGTCTGCTTCCAGTGCCTTGATGGCGTAGGACTGCATCTTGTTGATTTCGTCATTGCATTCATCCAGAACTCTTTTTGCTCTCTGCTCCTCTGCCATGATGGATGCGGTTTCGGCTTTTACCTTGCCGAGATCAGAATTGAGGTTTCTGAGGCACTGATCGATCATCTTCTCAGGATCCTCTGCCTTATCAAGCAATGCGTTGATGTTGCTGGACATAATGTCCTTGAAACGTGTTAAAATTCCCATAATATGATCCTCCATATGATATTGGTCACCAGAGCTTATCCGATAGGTTTTGCTGTGGAATAAGTTCTGATTGTATGATTGTATGGTTACCTGGCTGCCTGATGGGATACCCAACTTTTGTGAATGCTTTATATGAATTAGTTTATTCCAAAAACAGTGAAGCGTCAAGTTAGAATATCGTTAGAATGATAAGAGAAAGCTTAGGATGCTGTCATTGAGTAGGTACGTGTGAGAAAGGCGGCCTTACTTTTCTTTGCCTTACCTTCGCACGTTCAGGACGCTCCGCTTCACAAGATGTGCTCAGACGGTCTGCAGAAAAGTAAGGCCGCCTTTCTCACACTCACTTTAACGAAAGAGCTGTAGCCAGCCTTCCTGAATGAGGAACGAGACGGGGATGGAATTTGGTTGTAATTCGAGAAATCCTGGTTTATAATAAAAAACAACTGTGACAATAGAGTGATTCAAGAAAAAGATATTCGATTAGAAGAGAAACAGAAAGCGAGATTATTATGTGGATTGCCGGTGAGTGGAAGGATTATGAAGTGATTGATACATCGCAGGGGGAGAAGCTGGAACGCTGGGGGAGGTTTCACCTGGTGCGCCCCGACCCGCAGGTGATCTGGGACACCCCCAGAGCACACCAGGGATGGAAGAAGCCCAATGCCCATTACCATAGAAGCTCTAAGGGGGGCGGGGAATGGGAGTTTTTTGATTTGCCCAAGCAGTGGGATATTGCTTATAAAGAGCTGACCTTTCATTTGCAGCCCTTCAGCTTTAAGCATACGGGGCTGTTTCCGGAACAGGCCGTGAACTGGGACTGGTTTTCGGAGAAGATACGGAATGCCGGAGGCAGCGGCCGGAGTGAAATCAGGGTGCTGAATCTCTTTGCTTATACAGGGGGAGCCACCTTGGCGGCAGCCAGGGCGGGGGCGGCGGTCACCCATGTGGATGCTTCCAAGGGCATGGTTACCTGGGCCAAGGAGAATGCCGCGGCTTCCGGACTGGGCGAGGCACCGATCCGCTACATCGTGGATGATTGTGTCAAATTCGTAGAGCGGGAGATTCGCCGGGGAAGCAAATACGATGCCATTATTATGGATCCTCCTTCCTATGGAAGAGGCCCCAAGGGGGAGATATGGAAGATCGAGGACAGCATCTATCCCTTCCTTCAGCTCTGCACTAAGCTGTTATCCGAGGCGCCTTTATTCTTTTTGCTTAATTCCTATACGACGGGACTGCAGGCAGGAGTCCTGCATTATATGATATCGGAGGAGATCGGCAGGAAATTCGGGGGAAGAGTTACGGCGGATGAGATCGGACTGCCGGTGACCCGAAGCGGGCTGGTACTGCCCTGCGGCGCTTCCGGGAGATGGGAAAGATAGCCGAAACTGAAAAATAAATGGAACACTATGGGAAGCTCATTTCTCATAGTGTTTTTTATGTGAAAAAATCCAATATTAATACGGTAAGTTCTTAAATGAAAATAAATACAGATTGGTATGTAACATTATATGCTTTTATTTCGTCTATTTATTTGTAAACCTATTGATAAAGGGTAATTTCATGATAAGAAGTGTGTCAGGAGATGCTTACGGGAAAGGAGAAGGGATGGATCATACATCAGAGAAGCACAAGGAATTTATGGAAGAAATCTGTACTGCCACCTGGAAGGAGCTTTACCGCTTCGTTTATTATAAAGTGCAAAACAGGGAGGAGGCCCAGGACATCACCCAGGAGACCTATGCCAGGGCGATTTCCTATCTGGAGAAGCACCGGGATGCGGTACTGAATTACGGGAATTATCTGAAAACAATTGCTATGAATATCATAAGGGATCAATGGAGGAAGAATCAGAAAGGGAGAAGAGCAGATGAAAGGGAGCTGGATACCCTGGAGATGGCAGGAGGGGATTTTACCGATGAAGTCAATGAAAGAGCGGTGGTGGCGGAGGCGATGAAGCAGCTGACGGCAAAGCAGCAGGAGGTCATTACTCTCCGGATTATAAAAGGCTATTCTGCGGCGGATACGGCAAAGATCATGGGCTGCAGGGAGGGAACGGTCAGGGTGATGCAGTATCGCGCCCTGCAGGCCTTGTCAGAGCTTCTGATGGAGAAGGAACAATAAGGAGGTATGGGAATGAAGAATAGAGAAAAAGCGATTTCCAATTATATTGACCAGCTTAATAAGGAAAGAAAACCGTCCCAGCATGGGGCTCAAGGCAATGATATGGAAATGGAGCGCTTGATGAATACAGTAAGAAGGGTGAAAAGTCTTCGTCAGGAGGAAGCTTTGTCCGAAGGGAATCAGGAGCAGATGAGATCTGACCTTATAAGGAAGAAGCATTATTTACGGAGAAAGCCCGTAAGAGGCGCAGGTCTTCTTCTGGCAGCGGCGGCAGTCATTGTGCTTTTGATGGCAGTGAGAATATTTCTGCCCAGCGGAGGGGAGAACATGGTATATGCCATGGAAAAGGCCTTCCGGGAGGTGAAAGCTTATCATGGAGTTCTTGTGGTGGAAGAGAGCAACGAACAGGGTGAGAAGCTGACCCAGGCAAAGCGGGAGGTATGGGTGGATGACCGCGGAAATTATTATGTCAAAGAGCTGGAAGGCACCGCCGAAGGTGTTATAACCGTGAATAACGGAGAGAAAAAATGGCAGCTTCGTCCCCTGGAAAATGAGATCTGTCTGTTGCCGGCCTTCCCTGATCCTTACCGTTTCACTTTTGAATTAGGGCAGGAGATAGAGGAAGTGAAGCTGGCACAGGCTGTCAAGGAGGCGGGAGAGGAAGTAATCGCCGGGCGGATGGCCGCTATTCTGGAAATCACCCCGGACGGAGGAGATACCTACCGCCTGTGGGTAGATCAGGAGACCAAGCTTCCCCTGCAGCGGGAGACGGCTATGCGGAATGCAATACAGTATCGGGTTGCCTATACCTCCATTGAATTCGCGGATGAGATTCCGCACGCACTGCTCCGGTATCAGCTGCCGGAGGGATATGCGGAAGAGAATACGGAGGAAGAGCAGGTTATAAATACCATTGAGGAAGCGGAAAATGTGGTGGATTTCCTGCCAAAGGTCACAAACCGGCTGCCGGAGGGATATACCTTGGCGAAGCTTGCCGTTCAGAAAAGACAGAACACTCTGAGCTTCTATTATACCGCCGGAGACGGCGATAAAACCGTTGTAATCCGGCAGTCCAAAGCTCAGGAGGAATTCCGGGCGGATTCCATGGCCGCGTTGGGCCGGATCAGCGATAATACGGCAGAGCTTATGATAAAGCCCGGTGCTAATTCTGTTCGCTGGCAGGAGGGGGAGCTGGAATTTGACGTACTGGGAAATGTCAGCTTCGAGGAGCTTCTGCCATTTTTGGAAGAGCTGGCAGAAGGTGAGATGGTACTTCCTGCTTCAGTATTTCCTTCTTCCGGCACAATAACCTCTCCCGGGGCTAATCCGGAGGATGGAAAGGAGAAGGGGATGGAACCGGAAGTAAGGGTTGAAGTGGATCTTTCCGCAGAGGAAAATGAACAGAAGAGTGTGGATGCCGGTCATTCTCCCTGGAAGCTGGATCCGGCAATGGTTGCCCAGGTCTTTGCAAGTCTTCTGCTCTCACCGGAGGGGATTGAAGGGGATTATCCCATCGCCTATGAGAATATTGAAATAACGGAGAATGACGGAAGGAAAGCGGTTGCTAAAATCAACGATAAACACTCCATTGCCTCTTATGTCTACCTGGAGCGTCTGGTCCGCAAGGATGAAACAGGAATATGGACCGTGACGGGTTATGACAGGGCTGTACCGGAATAGACCTGTCTGCGGGAGCGGCTTCGGATCATAGAGCGGGTTTCTGGCAGAGCATCATGAAATCATGGTATTACCGGGATTTCATGATGCTCTTTTCAGCGGAGGAATAAATAAGGGGATATATGCTAAAACTTCTATAAGTAGGGTAAATTAATAAGAATGGCTGGGTCATCTAAAATGAGAAATCGAGTGCAAAAAGCATATCAAAAATACAGGGATGTGATCTTATATGTTTTCTTCGGCGGCTGTACGACGGCGATTAATTTGCTCACTTATTATGCCGGTACCAGGTATCTGAAGCTTGGCACGACAGCGGGGACCCTCCTGGCATGGTGGGTAGCGGTGGTTTTCGCCTATTTTACAAATCGAAGGCTGGTCTTTCACAGCAGCAATAAAGCCCTCGGTGCGATTTTGCTGGAGATTTTCTTCTTTATTCTTTGCAGGCTGCTGACCGGGCTGCTGGATGTTTTCTTCATGTACTTCTGCGTGGAACGGCTGGGCTGGCCGGATCTGATTATGAAACCCTTGTCCAATCTGATTGTGATTTTAACAAACTACATTGCCAGTAAATTTATTATATTTAAAAAGCATGATGAGGAAAGGCAGGAGAGCTCTAAGTGAAATTTAAGCTGTTTAAAAATACATTTTTTATATATTCCGTCTTTTTCTTTCTGCTCCTTCCGGTGGTGTTTTTGCCATTTCTGAAGGAAGGACGCTCCTTTGTGTGGAATGTGGACGGTATCAGTCAGCATTATCCCGCTTTGATCTATTATGGGAAGCTGCTGCGGGGGATATTCCGGGGAAATGGATTTCCCATGGTGGATTTCAGCATCGGAATGGGATATGACACGATTACCACACTGCATTACTATGTACTGGGAGATCCGGTCTCTCTGCTGGCGGTCTTCATGACAGAGAACAATGGGGTAATGGTATATACCTTATTGATTTTGCTTCGCTTTTATCTGGCGGGAATCAGCTTCCTTGCTTTCTGCAGATACTGGGGCAGGAAGGAAAATGGTCTGAAGGGGAGCGGGGCAGCGCTGGGAGCATTAATTTATGTGTTCTCCGGGTATGCTTTCTTCTCCGGTGTCAGGCACCCTTATTTTTTGAATCCGATGATTTATCTTCCTTTGCTGCTGATAGGGCTGGAAGAGGTGATGAGAAAGAGGAAGCCCCATTTATTGATTGTCATGGCTTCTTTATGTACCGTCAGTAATTTCTATTTTTTATATCTCTTAACCGTAATGGCGGTTATTTATGTTGTTTTCCGCTATCTTACGGTCTATCACCGCGATGCCCGGAATAAGGTGCTGGGCTTTGTGATGGCAGGGCTGCGGACCGGGGGATGCTATCTCCTGGGAATATTGCTGGGGGCAGCTATCTTTCTTCCGATTATTTATGCCTTTTTGCAGAACGGAAGAATGGAGAAGGGAGCAGAGCTTCTGACTCATTACTTACATTATAGTAAGGGATATTATCTGAAATTTCTTCAGGGGTTCTTTGCTTCGGGCGCGGGCCCTAATTATTGGACCTATTTATCCTTTCCGGCTGTGACAGGCGTCAGTGCGGCCATCGTGCTGTGCAGGAGGAAATACCGCAGGCTGGCGTCCGTGCTGGTGCTGGTGCTGCTGGGGCTGTGCATCCCGGCTTTCGGATATTTTATGAACGGCTTTTCCTATATAACAAACCGGTGGGATTTCCTGGTGGCTTTTGTGGTCGCGGCAGTCTTTGCATTTACTTATGAAGAGCTGTATCAATTGGAACGCCGGGAGGGGTATCTGCTGGGAATAGGAGTGCTCGGTTACGGCATCCTTGCTTTTGTACTGCCCTCCCGGACGGTGGTTAAATATGCTTTTTTTCTCCTTCTCTTCACTGTGCTGGCCGTGCTGCTGCTTCAGTCGAGGAGGCTGGGGGAACGCCGGCTTCTTCAGCATGCGGCAATGTATCTTCTTGTGATCGGTATGCTGGGATTTGACGGTTATGTCTTTTATGATATGAATTTTAAGGGGTATGTGGAGGAATTCCTCAGCGAAAAGGAAGTAAGGGCAGTGGAGGAGAACGGGATTACCGCTATGATATCCGGCCTGGAGGATGAGATGCAAAAGGATTTCTTTCGTGTGGAGACCTATGGGGACAACGTGCGCAATGAGGCACTCATTCATGGATTTTATGATGTCTCTTCTTATTTCAGCCTGACGGACAAAGCGGTTACAAAGTTCTATAAAGATCTGGAACTGGCAAGCCAAAGATCGGCTTATCGCGTTGATCATCAGGATAACCGTACCATACTGGATGCACTGGCAAGTGTCAGGTATGTCGTAACGAAGGATAAAACGGCGGCGCCTTACGGTTATGAGCTTCTTAAGACAGAGGAGTACGGAGGAAAGACGATCTATCTGTTACGAAATAAGTTTGCCCTGCCCCTGGGCTATACCTACCACAGCTATCTGACGCAGGAGGAATATGAGAAGAAGAGTGCCCTGGAAAAGCAGAATGCCTTGCTGTATGCCGTGGTTCTTGAAGAGGAGAGCAGCTATGGGGACAGCCTGAAGCAGGATACCATGAAAGGGCTGACGAAGCTGGACTATGAAATGGAGATCGGCGAGGGGATCGAGCTGGAAGAGAATATCCTGCGGGTCCGGCAGGCAGGCTCCGTATTAAAGCTGAACTTTGAGGGAGAGGAAAAAGCGGAGACCTATGTACGGCTTGCAGGCCTTGGTATTCCCGAGAGAGCCATGCAGATGCAGACCTTCAAGGTAAAAGGGGAAAAGGAGATAACAAAGCGGGTCAATGTCCGCAATCTCTATCACAATTCTTATTTTGGAAAAATAGATTTTCTCATTAATACGGGCTACAGCAAACGTAAAAAGGCCTGGATTGCCATCACCTTTCCAAACCGTGAGACTTATGAATACCATGGAATAGAGCTGTACAGCCTTTCCATGGAACATTATAAAAAGCAGATAAAGAAGCTGGGAAAAGAGACCCTGACCAATATCCGCATCAGCAGTAACCGGGTCGAGGGAGATGCTCATCTTCAGAAGAAGGGAATTATGGTATTCGCCATTCCTTACAGCAAGGGCTGGACTGCCAGGGTTGACGGAGAGAAGACAGGATTGCGCAGAGGCAATGTCCTGTATACGGCCATGGAGCTGCCGGAAGGGGAGCATCATATTGTTCTCAGCTATCGGACTCCTTATTTATCGGAGGGACTGCTGGTGTCGGGAATAAGCCTGGTTGTATTTCTTGGGATTATCCTCTATTGGCGCAGGAAGGAGAAGAGCCATGTCTGAACTGCTATCTGTTGTTGTTCCCTGCTATAATGAGCAGGAAACAGTGGAATTGTTCTATGATGCCATCCGGGAGCAGGCGGCAAAGCTGTCCGTTCTGGATTGGGAATTTATCTTTGTGGATGACGGCTCCTCAGATGATACGCTGAAGCGGATCCGGGAGCTTCGGGAAGGGGACAGCCGGGTGCATTATGTCTCCTTCTCCAGGAACTTTGGCAAGGAGGCCGCCATATATGCCGGGCTCCGCAAGGCAAAAGGAGATTATGTGGTGCTGATGGATGCGGATCTGCAGGACCCCCCGGAACTGATCGGAGAGATGTACCGCACGGTTTTGGAGGAGGGGTATGACTGTACCGCCTCCAGAAGAGTAACCAGACAGGGAGAGCCTCTCTTGCGTTCTTTCTTTGCCCGGTGCTTTTACCGCCTCATCAACGCCATATCCCGGACAGAATTTGTGGACGGTGCCAGGGATTTTCGGCTGATGCGGCGGCAGATGGTGGATTCCATATTGGAGCTGACGGAATATAACCGCTTTACCAAGGGAATCTTCAGCTGGGTGGGCTACCGGACAAAATGGCTGGAGTATGTCAATGTGGAACGGGTTGCCGGAACGACAAAATGGTCCTTCTGGAAGCTGTTCCTGTATTCTCTGGATGGCATTGTCGCATTCACCACAGCGCCTTTGGCGCTGGCCTCGGTATTTGGAATCATCTTTTTCCTCGTAGCCCTGGTTCTGATTGCATTCATCATTGTGAGGACCCTGATCTTCGGAGACCGGACGGCAGGGTGGCCTTCCCTGGTCTGCATCATCTGTCTGATCGGCGGGGTTCAGCTGTTCTGCACCGGAATTGTGGGGCAATACCTGGCGAGAACTTACCTGGAAACCAAAAGGCGCCCGGTCTATATTGTCCGGGAGGAAAAATAAAATTAACGTTTTACAGAAGTAGTATGCCCTGGCTTCGGCGGAAGAGAGAATAAATCATAATGAAGAAGATAAAAATGGAAATAAAATACAAATGTAAATCTGTTTTTAAAAGTTAAAAAAGTGCTTGCATTTGCATTTATACTAGTGTATAATATCTGATGTTGTGACATTGATAGCGTTGAAACGTGAGGTTGCCGCTTATTCAGGCGGGTTATTCCGTGGAGCGAAGGTCAAGTTATGAAACTGGCGACAAGTCACTGTACCATATAACGTTCTGCCATCCGGCAGATAAGACGTGTGAAAAATCTCATAAAGTACTGCAGAAGACAAACTGTAACCGGTTTGTCAAAATGTATGAAACATGAGGATACACACGGATGAGTGTACAGTCACCACTTGTCGTACTGAAATTAAGTGCGAAAAGGAGGCGGCTTTTTTTATGGCAAGTCAAGTAATGAGAATTACACTAAAGGCGTATGATCATCATTTAATCGATCAATCTGCAGGAAAAATCATTGATACTGTTAAGAAGACAGGATCCAAGGTGAGCGGACCGGTTCCGTTGCCGACAAAGAAGGAAGTTGTAACAATTCTTAGAGCGGTTCACAAGTATAAGGACTCCAGAGAGCAGTTCGAGCAGAGAACACACAAGAGATTAATTGACATCATCACACCTACCCAGAAGACAGTTGACGCATTATCCAGACTGGAGATGCCTGCTGGTGTGTACATCGACATTAAGATGAAGACAAAGTAATAAAAGCAAAGCAGTAAAAGTAATCAAGTAAAAATCCTTAGGGTTCATATATGATATATATAACCGTCTAGGATGATCGCAGATGTGACCGGCAATACAGGAAGCATGCGATCCGCTGTAGATTAAACAGGAGGTAAAAGAATGAAAAAGGCGATTTTAGCTACAAAGATCGGAATGACCCAGGTGTTCGGTGAGAACGGCGCTCTTATTCCGGTAACAGTATTGCAGGCCGGCCCTCTCTTTGTTACACAGGTTAAGACTGTTGACAACGATGGATACAGCGCTGTGCAGGTCGGTTTTGGTGATATCAGAGAAACTCTGGTAAATAAGCCGAGAAAAGGACATTTTGCGAAAGCAGGTGTTGCGAATAAAAGATATCTTAGAGAATTCCGGTTTGAGAATGCCGCTGACTACACCGTAGGCCAGGAAATCAAGGCTGATATCTTCGCGCAGGGCGATAAGGTGGACGCGGTAGGCAAGACAAAGGGAAAAGGCTTCCAGGGTGCCATCAAGAGACATAACCTGTCCAGAGGACCGATGAAGCATGGTTCCAAGTACCACAGACATGCAGGTTCCAACGGTGCGGCAACAACCCCCGGCAGAGTATTCAAAGGCAAGCACATGCCCGGACGTATGGGTGCGGTAAGAGCTACCGTACAGAATCTGGAAGTGGTAAGGGTTGATGCGGAGAAGAACCTCATCCTGGTTAAAGGTGCGGTGCCCGGACCGAAGAAGTCCCTTGTTATGCTGAAAGAATCAGTAAAGTCAAACTAGAAGCTTTAAGAAAGGAGGAAGCATAAATGGCAAGCGTAAAAGTTTATAATATCGAAGGCAAGGAAGTTGGCACATTAGAGCTCAACGATGCAGTCTTCGGAGTAGAGATAAATGATCATTTAGTTCATATGGCAGTTGTTCAGCAGCTGGCGAACAAGCGTCAGGGAACACAGAGTGCCAAGACCCGCGCAGAAGTAAGCGGAGGCGGAAGAAAGCCCTGGAGACAGAAGGGAACCGGTCATGCAAGACAGGGTTCTACCAGATCTCCTCAGTGGAAGGGCGGCGGCGTTGTATTCGCTCCCAAGCCGAGAGACTACTCCTTCAAGATGAACCGGAAGGAAAAGGCTCTTGCAATCAAATCAGCGTTAACTTCCAGAGTAAATGAAGCAAAGTTCTTCGTACTCGACGATTTAAGCTTTGATGAGATTAAGACCAAGAAGATGAAGGCGGTTCTTAACAGCCTGAAAGTGGAGAGAGCTCTCGTCGTTCTTGATAAGAAGGATGAAAAGGTGATTCTTTCCGCCAGAAATCTTCCCAAGGTAAGAACAGTGTTATCAAACTCCATTAATGTATACGACATCTTAAAGTATGATACCATGGTATTGACGAAGGGTGCCGTAGCTCAGATCGAGGAGGTGTACGCATAATGGCAGATTTAAAGTATTATGATGTCATCTTGAAGCCCATCGTAACAGAGAAGAGCATGAACACGATGAGTGAGAAGAAATATGCATTTTCCGTTCATCCGGATGCAACCAAGAACCAGATCAAGGAAGCGGTTGAGAAGATGTTTACCGGCGTTAAGGTTGAGAAGGTAAATACGATGAACATGGACGGCAAGAACCGCAGACGCGGCAACACCGTAGGAAAGACAGCAAAGGTAAAGAAGGCCATTGTCCAGCTGACCGATGACAGTGCTGAGATTGAAATCTTCGCAGGACTGTAAAAGGCGGAGAACGTATCATATACAGAACAGATGCCAAGAAAACAATATTTGGCATCGCATTGAAAGGAGTGCAAAACATGGGAATTAAAACATACAGCCCATATACACCTTCCAGAAGACACATGACTGGTTCTGATTTTTCAGAGATTACAAAGTCTACGCCCGAGAAGTCTTTGCTGGTTTCTTTAAATAAGAACGCCGGCCGTAACAACCAGGGTAAGATTACTGTCAGACACCAGGGCGGTGGCTCAAGAAGAAAATATAGAATAATTGATTTTAAGAGAAGAAAGGATGGTATTCCTGCAACCGTATCCAGCATCGAATACGATCCCAACAGAACTGCGAATATCGCACTGATTACCTATGCTGACGGCGAAAAGGCATACATCCTTGCTCCCAACGGACTGACCGTAGGAACCAAGCTGATGAACGGCGAGAACGCCGAGGTCAGAGTCGGCAACTGTCTGCCCCTGGCTAATATTCCGGTAGGTACCCAGATCCACAATATCGAGTTATATCCCGGCAAGGGAGCTCAGATGGTTCGTGCTGCCGGCAACTCCGCACAGCTTATGGCTAAGGAAGGCAAGTATGCGACCCTTCGTCTCCCCAGCGGTGAGATGAGAATGGTGCCCATCATCTGCAGAGCTACCATCGGCCAGGTTGGAAACATTGACCACGAGCTTATCACAGTTGGTAAAGCAGGACGTAAGCGTCACATGGGTATCAGACCTACCGTGCGCGGTTCCGTGATGAACCCCAACGACCATCCTCACGGCGGTGGTGAAGGAAGAACAGGTATCGGCCGTCCGGGCCCTGTGACCCCTTGGGGCAAGCCCGCTCTTGGTCTTAAGACCAGAAAGAACAATAAGAAGTCCAATAAGCTTATTGTAAGAAGAAGAGACGGTAAGGCAATTAAGTAATCTAAGAAATCTAAGGAGGTTAGAATACATGGCTCGTTCACTGAAAAAGGGACCGTTTGCTGATGATCATTTATTGAAAAAAGTAGATGTGTTGAATAAGTCCGGCGAGAAGACCGTTATTAAGACCTGGTCACGCCGTTCCACCATTTTCCCGCAGATGGTTGGACATACCATTGCGGTTCACGATGGAAGAAGACATGTTCCGGTATATATCACTGAAGATATGGTTGGTCACAAGCTTGGTGAGTTTGTTGCTACCAGAACCTACAGAGGACATGGAAAAGACGAAAAGAAGACAAGAAAATAATGCGTGAGCATTGATATGGAAGGAGGTTCTATCCATGGCGAAAGGACATAGATCCCAGATTAAGAGAGAAAGAAATGAGCAGAAGGACAATAGAGCAAGTGCGAAATTATCATTTGCGAGAATTTCCGTACAGAAGGCTTGTTTCGTATTAGACGCCATTCGCGGCAAGGATGTACAGACAGCCCTTGGTATCCTGGCTTACAGCCCGAGATATGCATCCGCTGTTATTGAGAAGTTGTTGAAGTCAGCAATTGCAAATGCTGAGGTTAAGAATATGGACACTGCAAAGCTTTACGTTGATGAATGCTTTGCGAACCAGGGTCCGATCATGAAGAGAATTAAACCCAGAGCACGTGGTACCGCTTATCGTATTGAGAAGAGAATGTGCCATATTACAGTAGTGCTGAATGAGAGATAAGGAGGGCAAAGATGGGACAAAAAGTTAATCCTCATGGCTTAAGAGTCGGAGTTATCAATGACTGGGACTCCAGATGGTATGCGGAAAGCGATTTTGCTGACAATCTCGTGGAAGACTATAATATCAGAAAGTACCTGAAGAAGAAGCTGTTTAGCGCAGGTATCTCCAAGATTGAGATTGAAAGAGCGTCTGATCGTTTGAAAATAATAATCTTTACTGCAAAGCCCGGCGTTGTAATCGGCAGGGCTGGTGCGGAAATCGAGAATTTAAAGAGTGAGGTTCAGAAGTTCACAGACAAGAAGCTGAATCTGGAGATCAAGGAAATCAAGAGGCCCGATCTCAATGCTCAGTTAGTAGCAGAGAACATTGCCTCCCAGCTTGAGAATCGTATCTCTTTCAGAAGAGCGATGAAGTCAACTATGGCAAGAACCATGAAGGCAGGAGCAAAGGGTATTAAGGCAGCCGTATCCGGTCGTCTTGGCGGCGCTGATATTGCCCGTACGGAGTTCTACAATGAAGGAACTATTCCGCTGCAGACCCTGCGTGCCGATATCGACTACGGTTTTGCCGAGGCAGATACCACCTTTGGTAAATTAGGCGTTAAAGTTTGGATTTATCATGGTGAAGTACTTCCTACCAAAGGAGCAAAAGCAGAAGGGAGCGATAACTAATGTTAATGCCGAAGAGAGTTAAACGCCGTAAGCAGTTCCGCGGCAGTATGGCAGGTAAGCCGTCCAGAGGCAATACCATTAACCAAGGTGAGTTTGGTCTTGTTGCCATGGAGCCCTGCTGGATTAAATCAAACCAGATTGAAGCAGCCCGTGTTGCTATGACTCGTTTCACAAAGCGTGGCGGTAAAGTATATATTAAGATATTCCCCGATAAACCTGTTACAACGAAGCCTGCTGAGACCCGAATGGGTTCCGGTAAAGGATCATTAGAGTACTGGGTAGCTGTTGTTAAACCGGGACGTGTAATGTTTGAAATTGCTGGTATCCCCGAGGAGATAGCAAGAGAGGCATTGCGTCTTGCGATGCATAAATTGCCGGTTAAATGCAAGATCGTATCCCGTGCAGAATTAGAAGGCGGTGAAAACAGTGAAAATTAATAAATATGTAGAAGATTTAAAATCAAAATCAGCTACAGAGTTAAACCAGGAATTAGTAGCTGCGAAGAAGGAGCTTTTCAATCTCAGGTTCCAGAATGCGACCAATCAGTTGGATAACACAAGCAGAATTAAGGAAGTCAGAAAGAACATCGCAAGAATCCAGACTGTAATTTCTGAGCTTTCCAAGGCTTCTAATGCGTGAGGAAAAACACCTTATAATCAACATTGGGCGCCGGAATAATCAGTCGGTTGATGGGCGGCCATGGAAAGGAGTATTGTTGTGGAAAGAAATTTAAGAAAAATCCGTATCGGCAAAGTCGTTAGCGACAAGATGGATAAGACAATCGTTGTAGCCGTTGTTGACAATGTAAAGCATCCCCTGTATGGTAAGATCGTAAAGAGAACCTACAAGCTGAAGGCTCATGATGAGAACAATGACTGCAAGATCGGAGATAGAGTAAAGGTAATGGAGACAAGACCGTTATCCAAGGATAAGAGATGGAGACTTGTGGAAGTTATCGAGAAGGCGAAGTAATAACACGTTATAAATAACGATAACGTCTGCGGCTTCGCCGGTTGATATGTCCTATCGCAGGGCAGCCCTATTATAGGGCAGTCAATCGGATTAAATTGAAAGGAGTATTATCATGATACAGGCTGAGACCAGACTTAGAGTTGCCGACAATACCGGTGCAAAAGAATTGCTTTGCATTCGAGTGCTGGGCGGATCAACCAGAAGATATGCTAATATAGGCGATATCATTGTTGCTTCGGTTAAAGATGCAACACCAGGCGGTGTTGTTAAGAAGGGCGATGTAGTTAAGGCTGTTGTGGTTCGTACCGTAAAAGGAGCGCGCCGTAAGGACGGTTCCTATATTAGATTTGATGAGAATGCTGCCGTAATTATTAAGGAAGACAAGAACCCGAAGGGAACACGTATCTTTGGGCCGGTAGCGAGAGAATTAAGAGAGAAACAATTCATGAAAATCGTTTCTTTAGCACCAGAAGTATTATAGGGAGGTGTCAACGGATGGCAACGATGAAAATCAAAAAAAATGATACCGTGAAGATTATCACCGGTAAGGATAAAGGCAAAGAAGGCAAGGTTATCGCTGTTACCGACGGAAAGCTTTTAGTAGAAGGCGTCAACATGATTTCCAAGCACAGCAAAGCGAGCCAGAAGAACCCGAAGGGTGGAATTACCCATCAGGAAGCGCCGATCGATGCATCAAACGTTATGTATGTCCATAAGGGCAAACCTACCAGAATTGGTTTCGCATCAATCGAGACCAAGAAGGGCCTGAAGAAGGTACGTGTTGCAAAGAGCAATGGCGATGTGATTGATTAATTGAGGGAGGAGGACAAAAAGCGTGGCTAGATTAAAAGAGTTTTATAATAATGAAGTAGTAGCCGGCATGATGAAAAAGTTCGGATATAAGAACTTAATGGAAGTGCCGAAGTTAAATAAAATTGTAATCAACATGGGTGTTGGCGAAGCCAAGGATAATGCCAAGGTATTAGAGTCAGCAGTCAAGGATCTGGAGATCATTGCCGGTCAGAAGGCCGTGATCACCAAGGCAAAGAAGTCTGTTGCGAACTTCAAGCTCAGAGAAGGCATGTCAATCGGCTGCAAGGTAACGCTTCGCGGCGAAAAGATGTATGAGTTTGCAGATCGTCTGATCAACTTATCCCTCCCCCGCGTACGTGACTTTAGAGGAATTAACCCCAACGCATTTGACGGCAGAGGAAATTATGCCCTTGGCATCAAGGAGCAGTTAATCTTCCCTGAGATCGAATATGATAAGGTAGACAAGGTAAGAGGTATGGATATCATCTTTGTTACCACTGCAAAGACTGATGAAGAGGCACGGGAGCTGTTAACCCAGTTCGGCATGCCGTTTAGAAAATAGAGGAGGTATTTCCATGGCTAAAACGTCAATGAAGATAAAGCAACAACGTACGCAGAAATTCTCCACTAGGGAATACAGCCGCTGCAGGATCTGTGGCCGTCCCCATGCGTATTTAAGAAAATACGGCATCTGCAGAATTTGTTTCCGCGAGTTAGCGTACAAAGGACAGATACCAGGCGTGAAGAAAGCAAGCTGGTAAGAGTTAAGAAAGGAGGCAACTGAAATGACAATGAGCGATCCCATTGCAGATATGCTTACAAGAATCCGTAATGCAAATACTGCGAAACATGATACAGTAGATATCCCTGCTTCTAAGATGAAAATTGCTATTGCCGATATCCTCGTTAGGGAAGGTTATATCAGGAAGTACGAGATTGAAGAGATGGAGAGCTACAAGACCATCCATGTTACATTAAAGTACGGCAAAGATAAAAATGTCAAGATCATCACCGGCTTAAAGAGAATCTCCAAGCCCGGTCTGAGAGTATATGCGAATAAAGAGAATCTTCCTAAGGTTCTTGGTGGTTTAGGTATCGCAATTATTTCAACCAACAAGGGTATCATTACCGATAAGGAAGCCAGAGAGCTGAACGTAGGCGGAGAGGTTCTGGCATTCATCTGGTAGCAAACAATAGTCTGCTGTTGCAGCCTATTGTTGGCAAAAATCAGCTGCTTCTGCTGATTTAGTCTTGCGGAGCAAGACATACTGACGAAGTCAGTTGGTTACGGACAACGAGCAAAAGCGAAGCTTTTGTGAGTTGGGGCAGAACAAAACGCGGCAGAGTAAAGTGTAACAAAGTAAGACGATACAAGTAGAACGATACACATAGAACGAATTAGGAGGTGCGGGCATGTCACGTATAGGAAGAATGCCTATCGCTATTCCTGCAGGTGTAACTGTAGATATAGCAGAAAATAATAAAGTGACCGTTAAGGGTCCCAAGGGAACGTTGGAAAGAGTGTTACCTGCCGAGATGCAGATTAAGCTGGAAGGTGCCGAGGTAGTTGTCACCAGACCCAACGATTTGAAGAGAATGAAGTCTTTACACGGCCTTACCAGAACCCTGATTGCCAATATGGTAGTCGGTGTAACGGAAGGATACCAGAAGGTACTGGAGATTAACGGTGTCGGTTACAGAGCGGCGAAGGCCGGCAAGGAGCTGACCCTTACCCTGGGTTATTCCCATCCGGTAGTTATGGTTGATCCGGAAGGTCTGGAGTCCATCATGGAAGGCCAGAACAAGATTATTGTAAAAGGTATTGATAAAGAAAAGGTTGGCCAATACGCCGCTGAAATCAGAGCAAAGAGAGAGCCGGAGCCTTACAAGGGCAAGGGAATTAAGTATGCTGATGAGGTGATCAGACGTAAGGTTGGTAAGACCGGTAAGAAATAAGGGAGGAGTGAAAACAAATGGTTAGTAAAGTATCGAGATCAGAAGTTCGTGTTAAGAAGCATTTAAAATTACGTAATCGTTTCACAGGTACTCCTGAGAGACCGCGTTTGGCTGTGTTCAGAAGCAACAACCATATGTACGCCCAGATCATAGATGATTCCGTTGGTCATACTTTAGTTGCAGCCTCCACGCTTGAGAAAGATGTTAAGGCTGAGCTTTCCAAGACAAATGACGTAGCTGCAGCTGCTTATTTAGGCACTGTAATTGCGAAGAAAGCATTGGAAAAAGGCATTAAAGCTGTTGTCTTTGACAGAGGTGGCTTCATATATCAGGGAAAGATCAAGGCATTAGCAGACGCAGCCCGCGAAGCTGGTCTGGAATTCTAAGCAAGGAGGAAAATACATGAAACGTACAATCGTTGATGCCAGTCAATTAGAATTAGAAGATAAAGTTGTAGCCATCAAGCGTGTAACCAAGGTTGTAAAGGGCGGACGTAATTTCAGATTTACAGCATTGGTTGTGGTTGGTGATAAGAACGGACACGTAGGTGCCGGTCTGGGCAAGGCCACAGAAATTCCCGAAGCAATCCGCAAGGGAAAGGAAGACGCGATTAAGAAGCTGATCACCCTTCCGTTAGACGAGAACGGCAGTGTGCCTCATGACTTTATCGGCAAATTCGGCAGTGCTACCGTGCTGCTTAAGCGTTCCCCCGAAGGTACCGGCGTTATCGCAGGAGGCCCTGCGCGTAACGTACTTGAGCTTGCCGGAGTGAAGAATATCCGTACCAAGTCTCTGGGTTCCAATAATAAGCAGAACGTAGTTCTTGCTACTATCGAAGGGTTAAGCCAATTAAAGACGCCTGAGGAAGTAGCGAAGCTGCGCGGAATCCCGGTGGAGCAGTTAACCAGGTAATAACTTAATTAAAATGTCAGTCTGAAAGTCAGAGACTTTCAGACGGCAAATTTGTGCCGCTGCACAAGTTTGCAGGTATTGGCAGAATGGAGGATTATAAATGGCGGATAAATTAAAAATAACCTTAGTAAAATCCACTATCGGTGCCATTCCCAAGCATAAAGCAACTGTTGAGGCATTGGGGTTAAGAAAAACCAATAAATCCGTTGAAATGCCGGATAACGCGGCTGTAAGGGGAATGATTGCCCAGGTGAAGCATTTAGTTAAGGTTGAAGAAATATAATTGCTGAAAGAAGGAGGTGCACGACATGAATTTATCAGAATTGAAACCGTCAGCCGGTTCCAGACAGAGTGATAATTTCAGAAGAGGACGCGGCCACGGCTCGGGTAACGGCAAGACAGCCGGCAAGGGTCATAAAGGCCAGAAGGCTCGTTCCGGAGCTCCCAGAGTTGGATTCGAAGGCGGTCAGATGCCTTTGTACAGAAGAATTCCGAAACGTGGTTTCACGAACAGAAATACAAAAGAAATTGTTGCAATTAATGTAGATATGTTAAATAGATTTGATGATGGTGCAGCTGTAACAGTTGAGTCGCTCATTGAAGCAGGTGTGATCAAAAACCCGAAGGATGGAGTTAAAATCCTTGGAAACGGAGAACTTACCAAGAAGCTTGATGTCAAGGTGAATGCCTTCAGTGCAGGCGCTGTCGAGAAAATACAGGCTCTTGGTGGAAAAGCTGAGGTGATCTAATGCTTAAAACATTGCGAAATGCCTTTAAAGTTAAGGATATAAGAAACAGACTGATCTACACCTTGATTGCTCTTATTGTTGTTAGACTGGGAAGCTTGCTTCCCGCTCCGGCAATTAGCGGGGAGGTGACCAGCCAGTTATTCAACCGGGAATCCCTGGATTTCTTTAATGCACTAACTGGCGGCTCCTTAGCGAATATGTCAATTTTCGCACTTAGTATTACACCGTATATCTCATCCTCCATCATCATTCAGCTTTTGACAATTGCGATCCCCAAGCTGGAGGAAATGCAAAAAGAAGGCGAAGATGGCAGGAAGAAGCTCAATGAACTGACCCGTTATCTCACAGTAGGCCTGGCAGTAGTAGAATCCGCGGCAATGGCAATCGGCTTCGGTAATTCCGGCTACCTGAACGGCGGCCTGACCTTCACCAATGTGGTAATGATCGTTGCATCCCTGACAGCCGGTTCTGCTTTCCTGATGTGGGTAGGCGAGAAAATTACACAAAATGGTGTGGGAAATGGTATCTCAATCATATTAACAATTAACATTATCTCTACGATGCCCAGAGACTTTATCAGCTTATTCCAGACCTATATTATTGGAAAGCCTGTGGTATCGGCTATTCTTGCTGCGCTGGTTATTGCGGCAGTGGTATTGGCAACCGTTGTATTTGTTATCGTATTGCAGAATGCGGAGAGAAAGATACCGGTTACCTATGCAAAGAAGGTACAGGGAAGAAAGATGGTGGGCGGACAAACCTCCCATATTCCGTTAAAGGTGAATACGGCCGGCGTTATCCCCGTAATCTTTGCAAGCTCCCTGATGTCCTTCCCTATCGTGGTGGCATCCTTCTTTAATGTATATCCGGCAAGAGCATATTTCTGGCCGAAGGTACTGAAGGTTCTGAGCCATAACAGCTGGTTCGTTACAAAGAGCTGGGGAGACTTCAAGTATACCATTGGTGTGCTGCTGTATATTGCTCTGACTATTTTCTTTGCTTATTTCTATACTTCCATCACCTTTAATCCGATTGAAGTATCCAATAACATGAAGAAGCAGGGCGGCTTCATCCCTGGTATCCGTCCCGGCAAGCCTACGACAGAATATCTGACCAGAGTTCTGAACAATATTATCTTTATTGGAGCGGTAGGGCTGACGATAGTTGCGCTGATTCCCGTTGTATTCTCAGGGATATTCAATGCCAGCTTCAGCTTTGGCGGAACCTCAATCATCATTATTGTCGGTGTTATTATCGAGACAATTAAGCAGATTGAATCCCAGCTGCTGGTACGCCACTATAAAGGATTTTTGAGTGACTAATAAAATGCTTAGGGTGTTTTTGACACCCTGGTCGTTTCATTCCGCTGTGAAGATTATGAACGGTTTTACAAATAACCTGTGACTGCCGGAGAGCGGCATTGTCCTATGAGGGGAATGCTGTCCGTCTTCGGCAGAAAACAGGTTCCAAGGCTGTAAAACCGGCATAATATGTCGCAGCGGGATATTTTAGTAGTAAGAAAGGCATGGTTATTCTATGAAAATAATTATGTTAGGGGCGCCCGGCGCAGGCAAGGGTACCCAGGCAAAGAGGCTGGCTGCAAAATATGGTATCCCCCATATCTCTACGGGGGACATTTTCCGCGCCAACATTAAGAACGGAACAGAACTGGGACAAAAGGCGAAGGTTTTCATGGATCAGGGGCTTTTAGTTCCGGATGAGCTGGTAGTGGATCTGATCATGGACCGCTTCCAGGAGCCGGATTGTGAAAACGGCTATGTTCTGGATGGGTTTCCAAGGACAATTCCCCAGGCAAAGGCTCTTGATGCAGCGCTGGCCGGGAAGAATGATGCGGTGGAATATGCCATTGATGTGGATGTTCCGGATGAGACAATCATCAGCCGTATGTCAGGCAGAAGAGCCTGTGTGGCTTGCGGAGCGACATATCATCTGGTTACCATTCCTCCCAGGAAAGAGGGAATCTGTGATGTCTGCCAGGCAGAGCTGATTCTGCGGGATGATGACAAGCCGGAGACGGTGGAAAAGCGTCTTAAGGTATATCATGAGCAGACCCAGCCGTTAATCGATTATTATAAAGAAAAAGGTATCTTAAAATCCGTTGACGGAACCAGAAGTCCGGAAGATACATTTTCCGATATTATTGGTATTGTGGAAAGATAGGTTGAAATTTGTATGCTGCCGAAACCTGCAAGGCTGCGGCAGCGAGATGGTTAATGAAAGAGGGAGATTGCGTGGCTATTCATATTAAATCCGGAAAAGAAATCGAGCTGATGCGGGAATCCGGAAGGATTCTGGCGAGTGTACTGAAGGAGCTGACGGCGATGGTCCGGCCGGGAATATCAACACTTGATATTGACAAGAGATGTGCCGAACTGATCAAAGGATATCACTGCATCCCTTCCTTTCTTAATTATAATGGTTATCCTGCTTCCGTATGTGTCTCCGTGAACAGTGAAGTAGTGCATGGGATACCCAGCAAAAACAGAATTCTGCGGGAGGGCGATATAGTAAGCCTGGACTGTGGTGTTATCTACCAGGGATTTCATTCGGATGCCGCCAGGACAGTAGGAGTGGGACAGATATCCAAGGAGGCCGCAAGGCTGATTGAGGTCACACAGGAAAGCTTTTACGAGGGGATCAGGTATGCGAAGGAAGGTCATCATTTGCATGAGATCTCGGAAGCAATTCAGACCTATGTAGAGGCCCATGGCTATTCGGTGGTCCGGGATCTGGTGGGGCACGGAGTAGGGACGCAGCTTCACGAAGAACCCCAGATACCCAACTTCAGACAGAAGCGCAGAGGCCCCAGGCTGACAGCCGGTATGACCCTTGCCATCGAACCTATGGTGAATGAGGGAAGGTATGATGTGTACTGGGAAGACGATGACTGGACGGTAGTGACTGCGGACGGATCTCTTTCGGCTCATTATGAGAATACGGTACTGATTACCGACGGCGAACCCGAGCTGTTTACAGTATAGACATACTGATATATGTTGCATACTGACAATTAAGAAATAAAGGTTATCCTGCATGAGTAATGAAATTATAACCGGCGGCTTTGCCGTATCGGCAGCGGGGCACGACTCCGGTAAATATTATGTCATATTTTATATGGATCAGGAATATGTATATTTAGTGGACGGAAAAATCAGAACTCTGGATCGTCCGAAGAAAAAGAAAAAGCTCCACATCCGGATGCTCTCTGAGATGGACCGGAGCCTTGCTGAGAAGATTAGGAATCAGACGGTGAAAAATGAAGAAATAAAGAGAGCAATCAAACTGCTGCAACGTGGAAAATCAGATAAGGAGGTTGAATAATGTCTAAAACCGATGTTGTTGAAATTGAAGGCACAGTAATTGAAAAATTACCGAATGCAATGTTCCAGGTTGAACTTGAGAACGGACACAGAGTGCTTGCGCATATCAGCGGAAAGCTTCGCATGAATTTCATTAAGATTGTACCCGGTGATAAGGTGACACTGGAGTTGTCTCCCTATGATTTGACCAAGGGCAGAATTATTTGGCGTGATAAATAGAAGAAATGAACTGGATTTTTTGCGAAGTAATTCGCATAAAATATTACTTGCTATTATTTGACTGTAATGTTATAATAGTAAACGGACTTTTTTGAAAGGGGTGAATTACTGTGAAAGTAAGGTCATCAGTAAAACCGATTTGCGAAAAATGCAAAATCATTAAAAGAAAGGGTTCTATCCGCGTTATCTGCGAGAATCCGAAACACAAACAAAGACAAGGCTAATATACAATAGTTCGAGTGCCGCTTAGCATCTCGTTATTGTTTTATATACTCTAGTTCTTGCTTTTTGTGTTACAATCCTCCGGCCTTTCGTTCCCATAAGGAAGAAAGCAGACCGGAACATTGTGATATTGTGGACAGCCTGGGTCGGCCCATCTAACCGTACCTCACTGTCTTAAGAACCGTGCCGTCATCATGGATTCTTAGCTGCAAGTGGATTGTCTTGCCAGTCACAATTTAAAGCGGCTGATTAATGCAACGATAAAGCTGTTGCATAGCAACGCCTGAGTCCGTTGCATAACAACGTCTGTTTTGCAGATGTTGCGGTGCGGAATAAGCTTCCTTGCTTATTCATCGCAGACAAACAAATATTTTTGGAGGTGTAGAAAACACATGGCTCGTATCAGTGGTGTAGATTTACCTAGAGAGAAACGTGTAGAAATCGGACTTACCTATATTTATGGTATCGGCAGGGCAAGCTCGAATCGTATTCTTAAAGAGGCAAATGTTAGTCCTGACACTCGTGTCAGAGATTTAACCGACGAAGAAGTAGGCAGAATTCGTGATATAATTGATGAGTCCCAGCAGGTAGAGGGTGATTTAAGAAGAGAAATCGCTCTTAATATTAAGAGACTGCAGGAAATCGGATGCTACAGAGGTATCCGTCATAGAAAGGGACTTCCGGTTCGCGGTCAGAAGACCAAGACCAATGCCAGAACAAGAAAAGGTCCCAGAAGAACGGTTGCTAACAAGAAGAAGTAATTCCGGCAGCGGGAGGCAGCAAGTGGTTGAAAACAATTCACTTGTGCTTTTTATGCGTTCAAACTAGGAATGCAGTATTTAGAAATAATCCAATAGGAGGGTTTGTTAGATGGCTAAGAAAACAGCGACAACAGCTAAAAAAGTGACAAAGAAGCGTGTGAAAAAGAACGTCGATCGTGGACAGGCACACATTCAGTCATCTTTTAACAATACAATTGTTACGCTGACCGATTCAGAAGGCAATGCACTTTCTTGGGCAAGTGCCGGCGGATTAGGGTTCAGAGGTTCCAGAAAATCAACTGCATATGCTGCACAGATGGCAGCTGAGACAGCAGCAAAGGCAGCACTTGTTCATGGCTTGAAATCCGTAGAGGTTATGGTTAAGGGACCTGGACAGGGCCGTGAGGCAGCAATCCGTGCGCTTCAGGCTTGCGGTATTGAAGTAACAAGCATTAAGGATGTGACTCCGGTTCCTCATAACGGATGTCGTCCGCCAAAACGCAGAAGAGTCTGATGGGAGGTAATAATAATGGCTAGAGATATGAGTCCAGTATTAAAGAAATGCAGATCCCTTGGTCTGGAGCCGGCTTACCTGGGAATTGACAAGAAGTCAAACAGAGCATTCTCAAGAGCAGGAAAGAAGACCAGCGAATATGGTCTGCAGTTAAGAGAGAAGCAGAAGGCTAAGTTTATCTACGGCATGTTGGAGCAGCCTTTCAGAAACTTATTTGCCAGAGCGCAGAAGATGAAGAACGGTACCGCAGGTGAGAATCTGCTTACCTTATTAGAGTTAAGACTGGATAATGTTATGTTCCGCATGGGATACGGCAGAACCAGAAAAGAAGCAAGACAGATCGTGGATCACAAGCATGTACTGGTGAACGGCAAGTGTGTAAACATCCCGTCTTACACCTTAAAGGCCGGAGATACCATTGAAATTAAAGAGAAATTCAAGAATACACAGAGATATAAGGATATCTTTGAGGTAACAGACGGAAGAATCGTACCTGCATGGCTGGAGGCAAATCACGAAGCGTTTACAGGTGTTGTGAAGGAAGTTCCTACAAGAGACCAGATTGATGTTCCGGTAAACGAAGTGTTAATTGTCGAGTTGTACTCAAAATAATTAGAATGCAGCTCAAAATACCCAGAAGGAGGGTCCTGTTGTGTTTGATTTTGAAAAACCCAAAATAGAGATTGCAGAAATTTCCGAAGATAAGAAGTTTGGACGTTTTGTGGTAGAACCTCTGGAAAGAGGCTATGGTACAACATTAGGTAATTCTCTTAGAAGAATTATGCTTTCATCCTTACCGGGTTCTGCCGTAAGTCAAATTAAGATTGACGGTGTTGTTCATGAATTTTCTGTCGTTCCGGGCGTTAAGGAAGATGTTACAGAGATCATCATGAACATCAAAAGCTTAGCAATCAAGAACACAAGCGATACGAACGAGCCTAAGACAGCTTATATCGAGGCTGAGGGCGAGGTTGTAGTGACAGCAGGGGATATACAGGCTGACCCGGATATTGAGATACTTAACCCAGATCAGGTAATTGCAACCTTATGCGGAGGACCGGACAGCAGGCTTTACATGGAGCTGACCATCACCAACGGCAGGGGCTATGTGAGTGCGGATAAGAATAAGAATGATGATCTGCCAATCGGTATTATTCCGATTGACTCCATCTACACACCCGTAGAGCGCGTCAACCTTACAGTTGAGAACACCCGTGTAGGTCAGATTACTGATTTTGATAAGCTTACCCTGGATGTGTACACCAATGGCACACTCATCCCGGATGAAGCAGTCAGTTTGGCAGCAAAGGTATTGAGCGAGCATCTGAACTCCTTTATTGATTTGTCCGAACACGCCAAGACCGCAGAGATCATGGTGGAAAAAGAGGACAATGAGAAGGAAAAGGTTCTTGAGATGAACATCGACGAGCTGGAATTATCCGTTCGTTCGTACAACTGTCTGAAGAGGGCAGGCATCAATACGGTAGAAGAGCTTACCAATAAGACGGCGGAAGACATGATGAAGGTAAGAAATCTTGGACGTAAGTCATTAGAAGAAGTTCTTGCAAAATTAAAAGAGCTTGGTTTATCTCTAAACGCAAGCGATGAATAGTTTCGTAAAAAGATGCGAGACGATAAAAGTTTAAAGGAGGGAAACAAATGGCAGGTTATAGAAAGCTTGGAAGAACCGCAAGCCAGAGAAAAGCATTGCTGAGAAACCAAGTGACCAATTTATTATACAACGGTAAAATTGTTACAACCGAAGCCAAGGCGAAGGAAATCCGCAGAATTGCCGAGCACATGATCGCACTTGCGGTGAGGGAAAAGGACAATTTTGAGACCGTTACGGTAACCGCTAAGGTGGCTCGTAAGGATAAGGACGGCAAGAGAGTGAAGGAAGTTGTAAACGGTAAGAAGGTTACTGCTTTTGACGAAGTTCAGAAGACCGTTAAGAAGGACAGCGCAACCCGTCTTCATGCAAGAAAGCAGATGATGAAATATCTCTATCCGGTAACAGAGGTTCCTGCTGAGAACGCCGGCAAGAAGAGAAATACCAAGGAGATCAACTTATCCGATAAGTTGTTCAACGAAATTGCTCCCAAGTATACCAGCCGTAACGGCGGATATACCAGAATCGTGAAGATCGGACCTCGTAAGGGCGACGCAGCGATGGAAGTATTAATTGAATTAGTATAGGACAGATTAAGGGATCACTTTGCGGAAGAAAGGATCCCTTATTTTTTTGGAATAATGGCAGTAATACTTGTGAATTCTATAATAACCAAGAGGCAAATAGAAGTATTTTCCGTGAATTGATATAAAATTTAACATACTTGAAAATATCTATTTTTTTTTATACACTTATGCGGTATAATTTGATGTAATCAGTTGTGCAACAGGTGACATGACAGCTGTAATGATTGCTTTTAATATCGGTACACTATGAGAGGGCATTTTCACAGCCTGAATTCTTAGAAAGAAAGGTAGGGTTACTATTATGGAAATGATTAAGGTACAGGACCTTGCTTATGAATATATCAGACGGGATGAGGACGGGAATGTGGAGTCCATCAGCCGTGCGATTGACCAGGTGAATCTGGAGGTTAAGAAGGGAGATTTTATCGCGGTGCTTGGGGCCAATGGTTCCGGGAAATCAACCCTGGCAAAGCATATTAATGCGATTCTCTATCCGACGGAAGGAGCCGTGTGGGTGAATGGCCGGAAGACCTCGGAGGAGGAGAATCTGTGGGATATCCGGCAGAGTGCCGGTATGGTGTTTCAGAACCCGGATAATCAGATTATAGCCACGGTGGTGGAAGAGGATGTAGGCTTCGGGCCGGAGAATCTGGGAGTTCCCACGGATGAGATCTGGCAGAGGGTTGAGAACAGCCTGAAGGCAGTGGGTATGCTGGAGTTTCGGAATCAGTCCCCTAATAAGCTGTCCGGCGGACAGAAGCAGCGGGTTGCCATTGCCGGTATTATGGCAATGAAGCCGGAATGCATCATACTGGATGAGCCCACAGCAATGCTGGACCCCAACGGGCGGAAGGAAGTAATCGCCACAGTACGTGAACTGAATGAAAAGGAGAATGTAACGGTAATCCTGATCACGCATCATATGGATGAGGTTATCCATGCAAATAAGGTATTTGTAATGGAAAAGGGACGTGTGGTGATGGAGGGAACTCCCCGGGAGATATTCTCCCAGGTGGAGGAGATCAAGAGGTACCGTCTGGATGTTCCCCAGGTAACGGAGCTGGCTTATGAGCTTAGCAGGGCAGGGCTGGAGATCCCCGCAGGAATTCTTACTGTGGATGAGCTGATCCGGTCCCTGGAGTCTTCGAGGGAATAGCAAAGGAACCGAAAGCAGGTGAAGGAAATGCAGATCATATTTGATAAGGTAAATTATATCTATGGCGGCGGCACCGCATTTGCCAGGCATGCCATTAAGGATGTCAGCTTTACAATCCGCAAGGGGGAATTCATTGGCCTGATCGGACACACCGGTTCCGGTAAATCGACCCTGATCCAGCATATGAACGGATTGATTAAGGCTACCGGCGGTCATATTTATTTTAACGGAGAGGATATCTATGATCCCAAGTATAAGCTGAGAGAGCTGCGCAGCAAGGTGGGGCTGGTATTCCAGTATCCCGAGCATCAGCTCTTTGAAACCACGGTATTCAAGGATGTGCTGTTCGGACCCTCGAATCTGGGACTGGACAGACTGGAATGCGAGCTCCGGGCCTATCATGCCCTGAAAATGGTCGGTCTGGGCGAGGAGCTGCTGGATGCTTCCCCCTTCGAGCTGTCCGGAGGACAAAAGCGCCGCGTTGCTATTGCAGGAGTGCTTGCAATGAAACCGGAGGTGTTAATTTTGGATGAACCTACCGCAGGCCTGGATCCCAAGGGCCGGGATGACATCCTGGAGCAGATTGCCGGACTTCACCGGGAGAGCGGACTGACCATTGTCCTGGTGACCCATAGCATGGAGGATGTGGCAAATTATGCGGACCGCCTCTTTGTGATGAACAAGGGAGAGTTGGTGCTGCAGCATCCCACGAAGGAAGTGTTTGCCCATTACCGGGAGCTGGAGCAGATGCATCTGGCCGCTCCCCAGGTAACTTACATTATGAATGCGCTGAAGGACCGGGGCTACCCCGTATCAACGGATGCCACCACCATAACAGAAGCGAAGAATGAAATACTGAAAATCTTTCGAGGAAGTGAGAAGCTATGATACGAGATATCACCATCGGGCAGTATTATCCCACGAATTCCATACTACACCGGCTGGATCCGCGCGTGAAGCTGATCGGGACCTTTGCGTTCATTGTATCCCTGTTCCTGTTCCGGTCTTTTTATGGATATATTGCAGTTACCGTATTTCTTTTTACCATCATTAAGCTGTCCAGGGTGCCTTTGGGATTTATCGTGAAGGGCTTGAAGGCAGTTGTAATTCTGTTGCTGTTTACCCTGTTTTTTAATGTGTTTTTTACACCGGGGGAGCCTCTGATTCAATATGGTTTCTTAAAAATCACAAAAGAGGGGCTCAAAAATTCGGGCTTCATGGCAATCCGTCTGATCTATCTGATTATCGGATCTTCCCTGATGACCTTTACCACCACGCCGAACCAGCTGACGGATGGTCTGGAGAAGGTGCTGCGTCCTTTGAAGCATATCAAGGTACCCGTGCATGAGATCTCCATGATGATGTCCATCGCCCTGCGCTTTATTCCTATTTTACTGGAGGAAACCGATAAGATTATGAAGGCACAGATGGCAAGAGGCGCTGATTTTGAATCCGGCGGAATATTAAAGAGAGCGAAGAGCTTGATTCCCCTGCTGGTCCCTCTGTTCGTCTCCGCTTTTCGCAGGGCAAATGACCTGGCAATGGCAATGGAGGCCAGATGTTACCGCGGCGGAGAAGGCAGAACAAAGATGAAGCCCTTGCACTACAAGGGCAGGGATTATGGAGCCTACTTGAGTCTGGCGGTCTATTTGGGAGTAATTGTGGCCGTTCGTATTATAGAGAAGGCTGTTTTATAAAGGGCCTGTACCATAAAAGCAGGCGAAACAACAGTATTATCATAAAAGTGAGTGAATTATGAGAAGAATTAAGCTTGTAGTAGCATATGATGGTACAGGATACTGCGGCTGGCAGCTGCAGCCGGGGCAGCCTACCATTGAGGCTGAATTAAATAAAGCCCTGTCTGGGCTGCTTAGGGAAGAGATTGCGGTGATTGGAGCCAGCCGGACGGATTCCGGGGTTCATGCCCTGGGAAATGTGGCGGTTTTTGACACGGAAAGCGCTATACCGGCAGAAAAGATCTGCCCTGCCTTGAATGTGCGGCTTCCGGAGGATATCCGCATACAGGCCTCTATGGAAGTGGATCTGGATTTTCATCCCCGCAGGAGAGCCAGCCAAAAGACTTATGAATACAGGATCTTAAATTGCAGGGTGGCGGTACCGACACAGCGGCTCTATTCCGCCTTTGTCTATTATACCCTGGATCCGGCCCGGATGCAGGAGGCGGCGGATTATCTGGTGGGGGAGCATGATTTTAAAAGCTTCTGTTCCGTGAAGACCCAGGTGACGGATACAGTCCGAAGAATATACAGGGCAGAGATCCTTTGCCAGGGGGAGAATATTGTGATAAGGGTTACCGGCAGCGGCTTTCTTTATAATATGGTAAGAATTATTGCAGGGACCTTAATCGAGGTGGGAAGAGGGGCTTATCCTCCCGATAGAGTAAAGGATATGTTGCAAGGATGTGACCGGAGCCTGGCCGGTCCAACGGCATTGGCCCGCGGTCTGACGCTGGTGGGAATTGAATATCTGGAGTGAGCAAGGCTGTTAATAAAACGTTATTCGGAGTTCATTATAGTAAATTTATTTGTTAAGCGGAGTGGTGAGTATGTTTGAATTTTCAATGGATTTAAGCTCAGTAAATGATGCCTCGATAGTAATACGGCTTCTTATGTCAATCCTATGCGGGGGAATTATCGGATACGAAAGAGGGAGGGCAGGGCGTCCGGCAGGGCTGCGTACCCATATTCTTGTCTGTCTGGGCTCTACACTGGCAATCCTTACAAACCAGTATGTATATGAGAAATACGGAGTTAGTGATCCGACCCGGCTTGGCGCACAGGTCATCTCCGGCATCGGTTTTCTTGGAGCGGGAACCATTATTGTGACCGGCAGACACCAGGTGAAGGGACTCACCACTGCCGCCGGTCTATGGGCCACAGCCTGTATGGGACTGGCAATTGGAGTTGGATTCTATAAGGCGGCTATAGTCGGATGTCTGTTAATCTTCTTTTCTACCGTTGTGCTGCACCGTTTGGATAACTATATGCTGTCCAAATCAAAGAATTTGGATGTTTACCTGGAATTTGGGAAATTGGCGTTGATTACCAATGTACTGGATAACCTGAGGCAGCTGGATCTGAACATAGAATCGGTTGAGATGGTGAAGCCCACCTATGGTTCGGACGCTTCTTCCGCCGCAATCATGACATTGAGGCTGAGAAAGAAGAAGATGAGAATGGATGTAATTACGCGGATCAGCCAGATTGAAGGAATTGTATTTGCGGAAGAGATATAGCATGCCGCGCGGCGTCATTACATCCGGAAAATATACATAGTAGTTCAAACCGGCAATGTCGTTCGGCGTTCTATAGGCGGAATAAAAGGCGGGAGGATAGAAGAGCATGCTGTGCTTCTATCCTCCCGCCTTTTAAATCGTTTATTTTGCAAGAAAGCTATTCTGTACGAAGAGCTACCACAGGGTCCTTTTTCGCTGCACTTCTCGACGGGATCAAGCCTGCGATCAGCGACAGTGCAACACTGATCAGGATCAGAACGGAGGCCGCCGGCAATGGCAGGAAGGCGTTCAAGGACAGAATGCCGGTCACGCTGTGAAGAATTAGGTTAATGGGGATGCACAGCAGGTACGTAATCCCGACGCCCAGCAGACCGGAAGCAAAGCCGATGATTACGGTTTCCGCATTAAACATGCTGGAAACATCGCCCTTCGATGCACCGATAGCGCGCAGGATACCGATCTCCTTGGTACGTTCCTGAACAGAAATCAGTGTGATGACACCGATCATAATGGAGGATACCACCAGTGAAATGGCAACGAAAGCCAGCAGGACATAGGTGATTGCATTGATGATCGTCGTAACGGAAGCCATCATAATGCCGATATAATCTGTATATTTGATCTGGGACAGTTCATCCACACCCTTGTTATATTCTGAAATCGCTTCTTCTATGGTATCCTTGTTGGCAAAAGAGGATGCGTAAATGTTGATTGCAGAAGGGGATTCCAGATCGATGTAACCCATTTTCATGAGATTGTCCTCATAGGTGGATTCGGAAAATACCACAATCTCATCATAATAGGATGCACATTGCTCCGTCGTATAGGCGGACAGAGCCTGATCCATCGCTGCCGCAAGCTGTGCCGGAGACATCTCGCTCATTTGCTGCTGAACCTGTGCGGCATACTGGGCCTTGATCTGCTCGGCAACCGATTGGGCAAATAACTCGTTGATTTCTTCATCACTCATGGAGGAGAGGTAGGACTGAATTCTTTCCTCCTCCACGCTCATCTGCTGTGTTATGGCTTGAGCCATAGCGCTTTCTATGTCCGCGCGGGTGTAACCCTTCATCGCATCCGCAGTCATGGCTTCCAGCTGATCCTGAGGCGGTATGCTCATAATATTTATATACGCGGATGCCTTGGCTTTTACATCCATTCCGGCAATGTAGGCACGCAGTTCCTTTTCTTTTTCGGCAGCCGACAGATTGCCGGTGTTTGCCTTGAAGGGAAGGCCGGTCAGGATATCGGTCTTGCTGTTGCTTCTCTGGGCTTCAATCACCTTAGAATCCCTTGCGTGTGCAGCTACATATTCGGTCAGGCCCTTTGTGTAGGCGATGGAACCGGACAGCATGGCAGACTGTGTGTTTTCGTTGGGACGGATAATGCCGGTTACCTTTAGGGTCAGTCCGTTGTCATACAGATATCGGAGGCCCGCATCGGTTTTTCTCAGATCCGTGTACAGGCCGGTAGCTTCATCATAGCTGTAGCAGTCCGAGTTGAGAATAATTCGGAATTCCATGTTGCAGATATCTTCATAGGACCATTTCGCTTCGCCCATTTCCAGATCAGATCTGTTCAGAGCGGCATCCATGATGGCATCGATGGCTTCTCTGGATTCCAGACCAAGGGCATACAGCGTCATGTCGTCCAGCTCGTTGTTTTTATCAAGAACCAGAACGATTTCATTACTGCTGTTAGGCCAGGTACCGTAGACTACGTCATATTGCTTCTTCAGCAGATCGTTGACCGGCTCGCCGTTTTTCCCGGACAGCATCTCCTGCCATAGGTTCATGGATACCATACCCATGGAAGAGCCCATGGACAGCATGGGGGAGGAGCTCCCAAGAGAGGAGCTTCCGGTCAGGGAAGTGAGGGAGGACATGTCCGCCCCCAGGTATTCGGACATCAGCTCCTGCAGGAGAGCCTGTGTATCGGAATGAATGATACTGCCGTCAATATTCTTCGTGTAAACCAAAAGATCCAGGTCATAAGAATACTGTGTGCCGGTAATGGCTTGACTTAGCCCGTCCTCCGCCGAAGATAAGCGGGACTCGCCCGAGCCGCCGCTTGCTGCGTCGGCGGACAATTCCTGTTCAAGATACTCCTTGAAGGACTTCAGATCATTTTCCCTGCTTTCCAGGTTGTTTAAGGAGGTCAGCATATCATAGATGGCAGATTTTTTGTAGACCGCATCCTTATCATGGTTGATCTCCGGGTTATTGACCTTCATAAAGGTTTCCATCAGGGAGGTCATATCCACCGAGGTTTTCTCGATGGTCAGCGGATAGGAGGATAAAGCATCCTCCTGCACAGAATCAATATATGCCGTTGTGCCCTGTGACACAGCGAGAATTAGAGAAATTCCCATGATTCCGATACTGCCGGCGAAGGCAGTCAGGGTGGTTCGTCCCTTTTTGGTGAAGAGATTTTTCAGCGACAGGCGGAAAGCTGTCCAGAATGACATGGACGGTTTCTTTGTCTTGGCTGCAGGATGGGCGGCTTGCCCCTTGTCATTGCCGCTTCCTCCCCGAATCTGATCCTGTTGTATTGCGGATTGGTATTCTTCCGCCGCAAGAGGGGCGGAATCATCGGTGATTTTACCGTCCAGCATCCGGATAATTCTGGAGGAGTACCGCTGCGCCAGATCCGGATTGTGTGTCACCATGATGACCAGGCGGCTGCGGGAGATCTCCTTGAGAATATCCATAACCTGTACGCTGGTCTCCGTGTCCAGGGCGCCCGTTGGTTCATCGGCAAGGATGATGTCCGGATCGTTGACAAGGGCACGCGCAATGGCAACACGCTGCATCTGGCCTCCGGATATCTGGTTCGGCTTTTTATGCAGCTGATCCCCAAGGCCCACCTGCTCAAGGGCTTGCTTCGCCCGGTCTTTTCGTTCTGTTTTGGACACGCCCGATAGAGTCAGGGCAATTTCAACATTCTGCAGTACGGTTTGGTGGGGGATCAGATTATAGCCCTGAAATACAAATCCGATGGAATGATTTCGATAGGCGTCCCAATCCCGGTCCTTGAAGTCCTTTGTTGATCTGCCGTTGATGATGAGGTCGCCGCTTGTATATTGGTCAAGTCCTCCGATAATGTTCAGCATGGTGGTCTTTCCGCAGCCGGAGGGACCTAATATAGAGACAAATTCATTTTTCCGGAAGCTGAGATCAATCCCTTTTAGCGCATTCACGAGACCATCACCGGCGGGATAATCTTTCACTATTTTTCGCAACTCTAACATGTCATCTAACTCCTTATATGAATACTTACAATTTCGATTGCAACAGGTATTGTATCCCTCTTCCAATAACTGAAAATTAACTCAGAAGGTTTAATCATAAACAAAATATGAAATTTCGGAATACCTGGTTAATTTTCGGTTAATTGTTATGGTATAATGTCGATAGACATTATACCGCGCATCCTGGTTGTCATGGATCAGTGCAATAATCTGCGGATGACAGGATGCTATATCGTATATTGTAAACAACTGCGGAGGAGGTATACGCTATGTTTCATGTACTTGTTGTAGAAGATAATAAGAGCACTGCAAAATTGATGAAAGCCGTACTTACTCATGCCGGATATGAGGTGTTCAGTGCGGAAAACGGTCTGGAAGCATTGGAAATCATGGACAGACAGCATATTGATCTCATCGTGCTGGACGTCATGATGCCGAAGATGAATGGTTATGAATTCACAGAACGGCTCCGCAGCTGCGGAGACAATACTCCGATCCTCATGGTCACGGCAAAGCAGCTCCCGGAGGAGAAATGCAAAGGCTTTCTGGTAGGAACCGATGATTATATGGTTAAGCCGGTCAATGAAGAGGAAATGCTTCTGCGCATCAAAGCCCTTCTGCGGCGGTCGCAAATTGCCAATGAGCATAAGCTCCATATCGGCAGGGTTACCCTTGATTATGACGCACTGACCGTTTCCCGGGAGGGGGACAGGCAGACCCTTCCGCAGAAGGAATTTTACCTGTTATACAAATTGCTATCCTACCCGGATAAAATCTTCACCCGGCTTCAGTTAATGGATGAAATCTGGGGGATGGACTCCGAAACCATGGATACAACGGTGAATGTTCATATTGCGCGTCTGCGCAAAAGATTTGAGGAATGGCCGGAATTTGAGATAACAGCCATCCGGGGAATCGGCTATAAGGCGGTGATACGGAATGAAAAATAATAAGCAAAGAGGGGTGAAGCTGCGTCTTACCATTCTGTTTACGGTCATTAATTTCTGCATTCTGCTTTCCACCATGATATTTGGTTTTATCGGGATCTATCTGACCAATTATTTCGGAGCCGTAGGGAATAATGCCGTCGCGTTGGCGCCCATCCTGTTTTTTGCAATTGTCAGCGTCGTGATCGGTACCATTTTTTCCGCCATGTTTATGCGAAGGGCACTGAATCCCTTTCAAAAGATAATCGTTGCTTCAGAGAAAATTGCCGCGGGAGATTACAGCGCAAGAATTGATTTTCAAGGTCCCGGAATATTCAGACAGCTAAGCAGCAGCTTTAATCATATGGCGGAAGAGATCGGGAGCGCGGAAATGCTCCGGAGTGATTTTGTCAATAACTTTTCCCATGAATTCAAGACGCCCATTGTTTCGATCCGGGGATTTGCAAAAATGCTCAAACGCGCCGATCTCACCGAGGAGGAGAGAAATGAGTATCTTGACATTATCATCAACGAGTCGGAGCGGCTGGCAGAGCTGTCAACCAATGTTCTCAATCTGTCGAAGCTGGAGAGCCAGCATATTCTCACCGATAAAAAAACAATCAATATTTCAGAGCAAATTCGCCTGTCCGTCGCCTTGCTTGAGAAAAAGTGGGAGAAAAAGAAAATTGATATTCAGTTTGATTCCGATGAAGTCTATATGATCGGGAACGAAGAGATGCTCCGGCAGGTATGGATCAATCTCATTGATAATGCCATTAAATTCTCGCCGGATTACGGATCGGTGAAGATCGCCATGCAGCAAAGTCCAGGGGAGATGTCAGTTTCCTTTATCAATGAAGGCGGCATATCGGAAGAAACAGCCGCCCGTGTTTTTGATAAATTCTATCAAGGCGATACCTCCCATGCCCAGCAGGGAAACGGCCTGGGATTAACCATCACGAGAAAAATCGTGGAGCTGCATGGAGGCACCCTGAAGCTGGACAATTCCAATCCCGGCCATACAGTATTTCAGGCCGTGTTTTCTCTTTGACCGATCCGATGCCAAAGGAAGGACAAAATACAGCAAAAAAACAACATTTTCGCTTTATTTTGTTATGGATATGGTATAATGTTGATAGACATTATACCGCGCCGGAGCAAAGCGGAGTGCGCATCCCGGCACGCAGTGCCATACCATGGACGCCTGCGGACGTGGTATAATGTTGATAGACATTATACCGCGCATTTATGCGCGTGCGCCGGAGCGAAGCCATATCATAGGAGCTTGCAGCTATGGTATCAGAAAATGAAAGTACTCAGGAGGAAAATGTGGATGAAGGTTTCCATAACGAATATCAGTAAAGTGATTGCAGCCGTCTTAGGTATGGTTTTTTTGACGGCCGCTTGCGCGGGTCAGGGCGTGCAGGAAAAGCCGGGTTCCGGTGACCCTGTTTTGATTGAGATATGGCATTATTATAACGGACCACAGAAGCTGGCGTTTGATGAGCTGGTGACGGATTTCAACGAGACGGCAGGGCAGGAGCAGGGGATCGTTGTGGAGGCCTTTGGACAGGGCAATGTCAATGAGCTGTTCCAAAAGGTACACGACGCGATAGATAAAAAGGTGGGTGCCAGCGAGGTGCCGACGATCTTTGCCGCCTATACGGATACGCTGTATGATTTGGACCAGCGGGGGATGGTGGCTGATTTGAGCGGCTATTTCACCAAGGAGGAGCTGGCGGAATATGTGGATGCCTATATAGAGGAGGGCCGTTTTGAAGGAACAGACGGCTTAAAGATCTTTCCCACCGCCAAATCCACGGAAATCATGATGATCAATAAAACGGACTGGGATCAATTTGCCGCGGACACGGGCATATCCATAGAGGAGCTGGAGACGCTGGAGGGGGTTGTGGCAGCTTCCGAAGCATATTACCGCTGGACGGATGCCAAGACACCGGATGTCCCTGGTGACGGCAAAGCCATGTTTGGACGGGATGCCATGGCAAACTATATTATTCTCGGACATTATCAGCTGACGGGAAAGGCGCTTTTTTCCAGAACGGGCGGCACAGTTGCCTTTGAACCGGATGAAGCGGCCTTCCGTAAGCTTTGGGATAACTATTACATACCCTATATCAACGGCTGGTTCGGCGCTTATGGCAGGTTCCGCTCGGATGATGCCAAAACCGGTGATCTTATCGCATTCGTAGGCTCTACGTCCGGTGCGTATTATTTTCCGGAGCAGGTCACGCTGGAGGATGACAGCAGCTATCCCATTGAAGCTGCGGTATTCCCGGCGCCGTGCTTTAAGGGGACAAAACCGAGTGCCATCCAGCAGGGCGCGGGCATGGCTGTCATTGCCTCCGATCCGAAGACCGAGCAGGCAGCGGCCACCTTTCTGAAGTGGTTTGCCGAAAAGGACCGCAACATTGAATTTGCGGTGTCCTCTGCCTACCTTCCTGTGAAAAAGGCGGCAAATGACATGGCATATATCGAAAAGGCGGAGGGGTTTCAAGTGCTTGTGCCTGCGGTACAGGATGCGCTTGCGGTATCTGTCGGTGTCGTCAATGACTATGAGCTGTACTATGAAAAAGCATTTCCGGGTTCTTCTGAAGTCCGCCGGGTAATGGAATATTCTCTTTCTGACCGTGCAAAGGCCGACCGTACACAGATCGATGCACTGGTAGAGGGAGGAATGTCCAGGGAAGAGGCGGTATCGCAATATGCAACTGACCAAAATTTTCAGGATTGGTATCAGAACTTTACTAGCGAGGTTTGTGCTGAAATAGGTATGAATCAATAGGAAGAGGATGCAGATGAAACAGAGACGAGGGAAAGAAAAAGGAAAGAAATCCGGCCATTCCATGATGAGCCGCATATTGATTCCGGTTATTATTGCTTTGTTTGTGCAGGCAGGGCTTTTTTCTGTCAATATCATTCTGGGCGGTACCATCGAGAAGCTCAATCACAATGCCTTTGATATTCTCAACGGACAGGTCATTAACCGCCGTAATTATCTGGAAAGTGAGATGCTGGGGCGCTGGTCCAATCTTGATCCGGCAGCGGCTGATATCAGTGCGATATTTGACCGCAATCAGGAAGGAAAAAGGACGGATTTTGCAGACGGTATTTATCAGAACGAAGTTCTGTCCCAGTCCTCGGATAAACTGATCCGTCTGCTGCGCCGCAATCTGGTGACAGGCGTATTTCTCATTCTGACGGATGGAGAGAGTTATAATGAGGAGGGGCATCTGCAAAAACGTGCGCTCTACATACGAGATATGGATCCTGCCACAAGCTCGGTGAATAATTCCGATTTGCTGTTGTTCCATGCTCCGGCAAGCATTTCCAAACAATTGAGGCTTCCCCTTGATTCCAACTGGCAGTCGTATATGAGCTTTGATCCGGAGAAACCGGATAACTGGAACTATTTCAGAAGGCCTTATGAAGCGGCAATTGCCCATTCCGAAATCAATGAAAAGGACTTGGGCTATTGGTGCCCGGTGTTTCGTCCCAAGGGGGACAGCCTTGATATCATTACCTATTCTATGCCCATTCGTGATAAGGCAGGCCAGGTTCATGCCATCCTGGGAGTGGAAATTTCTGCGGATTATCTCGGCAAGCAGATGCCGTATCAGGAACTGAATACGAAAAAACAAGGCATGTACCTGGTAGGAGTATCGGAAAGGGAAGTGCTTGATTTTGATATACAGCTCTCTACAGGGCCGTTATATAAGCATATCTTCAATAACTCGGCACAGCTGCAATTCAAAAGACAGGGAGAATATACCGACACCTTTGAGGTGGTCGGCGGCAATTCCAACAGGCATGCGGTGTATGGCTGCATTCAGTATTTTGATCTTTACAATACCAATACACCTTTTGAGCAGGAGCGCTGGGCCTTGATCGGGATGCTGGAGGAAGAACAGCTCTTGGGATTTTCGCATAGAATCATGGATTCCATATGGGCGACCTGGGGGTTATCCCTGCTCCTGGGACTCACTGCCGCATGGGCGGCCAGCCTGCTGCTGGCAAGGCCTATTACCCAACTGCTGGTGCAGCTTCGTAAGAGCAATCCCCGGCATAAGCTGGTGCTGGATAAGCTAAAAATTGCAGAAATTGATGAGCTTTCCGGAGCCATCGAAACTCTGAGTGCTCATGTCGCCCATGAGGCAAGCCGCTTTTCCCAGATCATCGATATGGCGGGGGTGGAAATCGGGGCTTTTGAATCCCGCCTGGATTCTGACAGGATATTCTGCACCGACAGCCTTTTTGATATGCTTGGATTGGAAAATAAATTGGAGAGTGACAGAACCATTGGGAGAGAGAAGTTTGATGCCCTGCTGGGTACCCTTGACAGTCAGGTCGAAGATCAGTCGGAGGATGGCAGCATCAAAGTACTGCATATCTCGCGGGGGTCAGACGAGGACCGCTGGCTGCGTCTGAAGGTTATCAATACAGGGGAGCGCATCATGGGGGTGGTGAGCGATATTACCCAGGAAATTCGCAAACGCCGCCAGTTGGAACGGGAGCGGGATTATGATCTGCTGACGGATTTGCTCAACAGACGTGCCTTCATTGCCGAGCTGGCCCGGCGATTCCAGAATCCGAAGGAGCTTGGGGTGGCGGCAATGGTGATGCTCGACCTGGATAATTTGAAATTCATTAATGATTCCTATGGTCATGATTGCGGGGATGACTATATCCGAAGCATGGCGGATTCCTTACGGCATTACTCGCCGGAACAGGCTCTGATCGCCCGGATGTCCGGAGATGAGTTTTATGTGCTGCTTTCCGGTTATTCCTCAAGGGAGGAAGTGCAGGAGACCATTCATGCCTTGGAGAGAGGAGTGCGCCATACCACATTTCTGCTGCCGGATCATTCCCGGATTAATATTCGGGTATCGGCGGGCGTTGCCTGGTATCCTGATCACGCTACTTCTTATGAAAAGCTTCTGAAATATGCGGATTTTGCCATGTATCAGGTAAAGAATACAACAAAGGGAGAATTCGGAGAATTTGATCTGGAGCGATACAACAAGGATTCCTATTTGATCCATAATCAGGAGGAGATCAACCGCCTGATCGAGTGGGAGCTGGTGAAATTTCATTTTCAGCCCATCGTGGATGCGCGGACCGGCGCGGTGTTTGGCTATGAGGCCCTGATGCGCCCGACGATGCAGAAAATTAAGTCTCCGGGAGAGGTGCTGATGCTGGCCAAAGCACAATCCAAGCTTTACAGCATCGAGCGGCTTACCTGGAGGCACAGCCTTGCCGAATTTGAGCAGCTGGCTGATTTGGATCCCGGCGTCCGTGTGTTTGTAAATTCCATTGCAAATCAGCTGCTGAACGAGAAGGACAGCCAGCAGATCCGGGAGCAATTCTCCCACCTCCTTCCGCGGGTGGTTATTGAGATCACGGAAGAGGAGCGGTCCACCGAGACGGAGACGAATAACAAGCTGAAGCTGGCAGCAGATTGGGGATGCCAGGTTGCACTGGATGATTTTGGAACCGGGTATAATTCCGAGACGGCCTTACTCCTGATTAATCCGGATTTTGTGAAGCTGGATATCTCCATTGTGCATAATGCGGATGCCGATGTCAACCGCCGCAAGCTCCTGCAGAATATCATATCCTATGCGGAAAGCCGCGGCATCGGTGTGATCGCGGAGGGTGTGGAAACCTCCGCCGAGCTTCAAACGCTCATTGGGATGGGTGTGGATTATGTACAGGGGTATTATATTGCCAGACCCCAGGCACAGCCCGGGCCTGTTCCTGCCCGGATCGTGGAGGAAATCCAAGAGGCTTACGCAGCAGCTTCCGATATCGTGTAGATTTTAAACATAAATGTATGCGAAACACGGCCTTTATCTTCGAATAAAGGCTGTTTTTTTGATGCGGCCGGTATGTTTTTTGGATTTAACTGTGAATAGTGACGGCAAAACAGTAGTTAAATAAAAATATTTTATAAATAGTTGACAACCGTGTTCCGGATATGATACAATCTGAATATACTTTTTACGAGCTTCGTAAAAAGTGGAAAGCAGGTGTGATAGATTGCTGGATGAATTAAAATCCCAAAACATATCAAGCATATTATTGTTGCTTCTGAGCAATGAAAATGCTACAAAATCCGATTTGGTCAGGGAGACTAAGTTTGGAAATTCAACGGTGTCCTCAGCCATTAATGAGCTGACCCATGCTAATTTAGTCACCTCCATTGGAAAAGAAGATTCCATTGGCGGCAGGCGTTCCATCATATATAAGATTAATGAAGCTTATGGGTGGTTTATCGGAATTACACTGAAAAAAGAAGCATTTGAATTTGTGGTGACAGATTGTCAGAACCGTATTGCCGCTGCGTGGACCACTCCTTATGATAAGCAGGTGCCGGCCATCTCCGTCCTGCTTCGCGAGTTGGAAAAAGGGATGGACACCTATCAAAATGTATTGGGAATAGGGGTAGGGCTCAACGGGCAAATCGACTATGAAGCACAGGTGGTTGTCTCCTGTGAGGATCTTAACTGGAACTACGTACATTTAAAGGAAAGCATTGAACGTGAGTTTCTGGTATATACCGTGGTTGACCACTACATAAACGGCGCCGCAAAGCGTGAGCATTACCTGGGATCGGCTAAGAAAATTCAAAACTATATTTATTACAATGAGCTTGTACCTGAAAAGATGGCGGTAGTCTTAAATGGCGTGCTTTGCAGGGGAAGATATAATTTAGCAGGTAAGCTGGATGGTAGCTCTGTGGAATTCTATCAAAAGCTTGAACAGATAAAAGGCCATTGGGATGTGGAGAAAGTGTTTGTTGCAGGCGGAATGGAGAGCAGGGTAAGCAACTGTGCCAATGCAAAGGATGTCGTCCGCCTGGGCGCGGAGGATTACTGTCTGGCTCGCGGAATGGCAGCACAAGCAGAGATTAAATGGTTCAAACGAGCATTGGGGAAATCAAAGGTTTCCTAAGGGAAAGCAAGGGGACATTGCTGCTTTATTAAAAAGCTTTGCAGCCCTTGAAAAATAAAGCTTTAAAACAGGAGTGCCGTACCTGGCATTCTTAAATAAAAAGGAGGGTAATTATGCAAACCGTATTAATCATTCTAATCTTTCTTATCATGTGTATTTTAATGTACACAAAAAAGCTTTCTGCAATGTTTGCGCTTCCAATCATGGCATTTCTAATCGCATTGGTAGCCGGAATCCCGTTTAACAATGTGACCGAGGGTGAAACTACCTCTCCCGGAATTCTGACCCTGCTGTTTGCAGACGGTCCTGTCCGGCTTGCCTCTACCATGATTATGCTGATTTTTGGCGCCATCCTGTCACAGATGATTAAAATGTCCGGAATTGCCGAAGCGATTGTGAAAATGGTATCGGAGCTTGCCGGAGACAGATCAATGGTTCTTGGGATCTCGCTGCTGGTGGTATTAAGCGCATTGTTCACAACACTGGGCGGTCTGGGTTCGGTCATTATGATTGGTACCATCGTGCTGCCGATTATGACCTCTGTGGGAATTTCATCGCTTACGGCCGGTTGTATTCTGTTGTTTGCATTAAGCACGGGCGGTATTTTTAATCTGACTAACTGGGGACTGTATATTGACGGCTTCGGTTTGCAAGTGGAAGAAATCAGAAACTTTGCTTATCCTCTGGGCATTATCTTTCTTATCATGGGTATCTTATTCATCATTGTGGAAGAGAAATTCGGGGGAAAGATACGTATAAAAAAAGTTGCATGGCCGGAACCCAGTACTCAGGTGCCTCTTGAAAGAAAAGTTAATATTTTGGCTATGCTGACCCCCATCGTTCCTCTTATCATGGTGTTGGTTCTAAAGCTGGATATTGTGACGGCCCTGGTCATTGCAATTATTTACTGCTTTCTTACAACCATCAGCAGGGAATCCATGAAGAACCTCACCAAGGCCGTGACACAGGGAATTTCCGATTCCGCCGGCGCACTCTTTTTAATGATCGGAATCGGTATGGTGCTCAAGGTTGTTATGGACCCGCGGGTTACAGAGTTCATCGGTCCTGCGATCAAAGGCCTGCTGCCCCAATCCCCGCTGTTATATATCCTGTTCTTTTCTGTTTTAGCTCCGCTGGCGCTCTATCGCGGTCCCTTCAATGTATGGGGACTCGGGTTGGGAATCGGGTCCATTATGCTGGGAACGGGAGCAATGCCTGCCCTTGCAATTATGGCGGCGCTTATGTCCACCGGCCAGCTGCAGGGTATCTGTGATCCCACCAATACCCATAATGTCTGGACGGCTTCTGCAACCGGTACGGATGTCAATGATATTTTGAGAAAGACCCTTCCCTTTGTGTGGATAGGTGCAATCATTGGTCTGGTTATCGCAGGTATTCGGTTCTTCTAAAGAACATACGATCCAAGTCCGAGTACCTTCGGACTTGGATTTTTACTAAAAGACGGAGGTGTTTTCCTTGGCAAGAACCATTAGAATTGGAATTGATGTGGGAGGTACGTTCACCCATGCGGTTGCAATTGATCAGAAAAAAAATACCATTATCGCTCATTCTGTAACACCCACGACCCATTCCTCTGAGAACTCGGTTTCAGAGGGAATCATCAAAGTATTCACTACGATTATTGAGGAGCTGGGTACGGATAAAAGTGAAATTGCATTTGTGGCACACAGTACCACACAGGCCACCAACGCCCTGTTGGAGGGGGACGTTTCCAAGGTAGGGATCATCGGCATGGGAAAAGGGCTGGAGGGCATCAAGGCAAGCAGTGATACCAATATTAAGAGTCTGGAGCTAAGCAAGGGGAAGCTGCTGGATACCGAGCATCATTACTTTGACACCAACAGCAAGGATTTCTGTGCCGCCAATATAAAAGAAGCACTGAGCAAAATGAAGGAAGCGGGCTGTCAGGTGATTGTCGCCAGCGAGGCCTTTGGGGTAGATAATACAGAAAACGAAGATACCGTAGTGAGTCTCGCCCTGGGGCAAGAGCTTCTTTCCACTGCAAGCCATGAGATTTCCCAGCTGTATGGCTTAAAGGTAAGAACGAGGACGGCGGTGATCAACGCAAGTATTCTTCCTAAAATGACCGAAACGGCAAACCTCACGGATCAAAGCATCCGCAAAAGCGGAATTGAATCCCCCCTGATGATTATGCGAAGTGACGGCGGCGTTATGGATTTAAACCAAATGCGCAAGCGTCCGATTTTGACCATGCTCTCCGGCCCTGCGGCAGGCATTGCGGCAGCCTTGATGTTTGCAAAAATCTCAGATGGTATTTTTCTGGAGGTCGGAGGCACCAGTACCGACATTTCAGCTATAAAAAACGGTAAAGCGATGATTAAAAGTGCCAATGTGGGCGGGCACATCACCTATTTAAAAACCTTGGATTCACGTACTGTGGGCGTAGGCGGCGGTTCCATGACCCGTATGAAGCATCAGGATGTGCTGGAGGTAGGCCCAAGAAGCGCACATATTGCAGGGCTGGGCTATCTGGCCTTCAGCACTCCTCAGGAGTTGGAAGGCGCGAAGCCTGTTCTTTTTTCACCAATGCCCTCGGACCCCGGGGATTATCTGGGGGTTGAAAATAAGGAAGGCAAGCGCTTTGCAGTTACTCTTACCGATGCATCAATTTTGATGAACATGACCCGGGAAGGGGATTACGCTTATGGAAATTATGATCAGGTGAAGCGCGCCTTTGATGTAATCGGAAGTCACTTTGGTAAGACGGGCGAGCAGATAGCACAGCAGATTTTGGACGGAGCCGCAGCTAAGGTCAAGCCGGTAGTCCTGGATTTACTGGAAGAGTACCGTATTGATGCGGAGCTGGTCTCCCTTGTTGGGGGCGGAGGCGGTGCAACCTCGGTGGTGCCATGGCTGAGTCAGAAAGTGGGCATGAAATACCTCATCGCCCCAAAGGCCGAGGTGATTTCCGCAATTGGTGCGGCGCTTGCCATGCTGCGGGATACGGTAGAGAAGACGGTTATGACCCCGACGGAAAGCGATATTCTGGCGATCAAGAAGGACGCCTTTAGCAGGCTGGTCTCCATGGGGGCCGATGTCAATACCATCGAGGTGCAGATTGAGATTGATCAAGGGAAAAACATCCTGCGTGCCATTGCTACAGGCGCGTTTGAAATGGATCAGGATTATCATACAATGCAAAAGCTGGAGGAGCCTGAAATTAGAAAAAGTGCAGCGGAATCTTTGAAAACAGACGCGGATCGAATTCAGCTGGCGGCTGTCGTTGACGGACTTTACATCTATGAGGATATTGCAGAACAAAGAAGGCTGTTCGGCCTTTTGAAAACCCAAATTAAGCGATACCGTGTGCTCGATGCCTTTGGAGTTGTTAAATTCCAGACCAATGCAGGGGATATCTTCAGCCAGCCCAGGAAGGACTATCAGAAGACCATCAAAGCCTTTATCGAGCGTGTTTCGGATTTCTCTGATGTGGGGATCACCCTGGCGCAGTTTTTTCTTATTTATAAAAACCGCATTGTGGATTATTCTTCTGTTTTAAATTATGAACAGCTTCTGAATTTGATTGAGCTGGAGCTGGAGGGTCTTTCGGATCATGATAGGGTAGTGGTGATTTCCAGTAAACGCTGAAAGGATGGAGGAAGATGAACTTTAAAGAAATGCTGATAAGCAAAAAACATTCATTGGTAATCAGTTTGCCTGCAAATGATTCCGAGCTTGCACGCATTGCATGGGAGGAGGGGGCGGATGCAGTAAAGGTACATATAAATGTGTCCCATCGTGCCAGCAAGAATCATTATGCCAGCTTTGAAGAAGAAAAACAGGAGCTGCTGCAAATTCTTGCAGATGCAAAGGGCCCTTGCGGAATTGTAGCCGGCTGTGATGTAGAAACCGTCATTCAGGATTATAGAAATGCCACAGAAGCGGGATATAGCTTTGTCTCACTTTATGCTCATGACATGCCGCTATGCTTGCTGGAAGATCCCTCTATTGTCAAAATGGTCGCCTTTGACAGTTCATATGACATGGCATATCTAAAGAACCTGGAGAAGCTTGGAGCGGATGTATTCGAAGCATCGGTGATGCAGCCGGAAAGCTACGGCACCAGGCTGAGTATGCGGGAGCTGCTGCAGTATGCGGACATCTGCGGGCGCACCAGTCTGCCGGTACTGGTACCCACACAGCGGGATATAAAACCCCATGAGGTGGGACACCTTTTGGCATGCGGTGTAAAAGCTACCATGATCGGTGCGATTGTCACAGGAAAAACCCCTGACAGTGTGCGAAAAGCTGTGGCGGAATTTAGAAATGCCATTGACAAGCTTTAACAATTAAGGAGGTAGTTATGAAACTGGCGCTTCTTCCACTGGATTCAAGACCCTGCAGCTATCATATTCCCAAAGATCTTGCATCACTGGGAAAGGTAAACTGCGTGATGCCGCCGCTTTCCATTATGGATTTTTTTAAAGAGCCTTCGCAGTTCGAAAGTATTTCAAAGTGGGTCTTATCACAGGCCCCGTCTTGCGATGCCATGGTGATTTCCATTGAACAGCTGCTGTATGGCGGGCTGATCTGTTCACGGCAAAACAGGATATCAATTGATGAGGCAAGGAAGCGCTTGAATTTTCTTGAGCAGCTTAAGCAGGCAAATCCGCATCTGAAGCTATATGCTGCGAATGTGCTGATGCGGACTACGGTAAGCACTCTCAACGCCGAGTCAAAAATATGGTGGGAAGCAGTGGCTCTCTATTCTAAATATTCGCATCTGGCGGAGTTGGAGGATACCGCAGAAAACCGAAAGCAATTGGACGTATTAAAGACAAGAATTCCGCAGGAAGTTCTGAGCGAATTTTTATCGGTCAGAGAGAGAAATCATGCAATCAATCTGCATTGTATCGAGCTTGTCCATAAGGGTGTCTTGGACTTCTTGCTTATTCTTCAGGAAGATTGCAGCGAATGGGGCATTCATAAATCAGAGCAAAGAAGGCTGTATGAAAAAATAGAAGCCTTAGGACTGAGAGAGCGGGTGCTTTTGCACAATGGCACGGACGAGGCCACGGCAGAGCTGATGTGCAGGGCTGTTTCCCCGGAAGAAAAGGAGGTTTGCATAAAATGGCTTCCTCAGCCTGGTGAGTTTGTGGCGCTGTTTGAGGACAGACCGTTTTGCGTGAATCTGGAAAGCCATCTGAAGACAGTAAATCTGCATCATGCGCCGTCTTCTGATACCATTTTGTATATCTATGTTCCCAAACAGGAGCAGGGGGATTTTTGCGCGGATCATTCCACACCCTTACGGTCAGGCTACAGCGATGCGCAGTATACCCGTATGGCAAGCACTATTGCAGAAGATGTAAAACAGGGCAGGAAGGTTTATGTTCTGGATGTTGCTTTTGCAAACGGAGGCGATATCCGCCTGCTGGAATATCTGGCAAAGCAAATTCCTTTAAACCGGCTCTATGGTTATTCTGCCTGGAATACTGCCTGTAATGCCCTTGGCACCAGCCTTGCACAGATTGTAATGGCAGAGGGGAAAAACGTTGAGGAAAATCAGAAGTTTACCCTAGGCCGGATATTGGATGACGTCATCTATCAATCGGTGATTCGGCCGAAGCTTTCCCGCAGGCTGTCGGAATTAAAGCTGGACGGCTGGAATATCGAAAAACCGGAGCTGGCACAGGAGCTGCTGGAGAAGGAGTTACGCGAACATCAGGCGATGATGGAGGGGCTGAACCTCGGCAGGAAGATATCCTATACGGCCAGCCTGAGATGGCCTAGAATTTTTGAAGCTGCCATTATAATGGAATGAGGAGGTGATTGCATGAAAGAGCAAAGAGAGCAATATGATGTAATTGTCTGCGGAGGAGGTACAAGCGGTGTTATGGCTGCGCTTTCTGCCGCACGAAATGGGATGCGGGTTCTGATTCTTGAGAAGAATGCTTATTTTGGCGGTGCTAATACAGCGGCAATGGTATCGCCGCTCATGACCTTTCACGCGGGAAAAAGGCAGGTGGTGAAGGGCATTGCACAAGAAATCATCGATAGGCTAAAGGAAAAAAAGGCTACTTTAGGGCATATCAAGGATCCCATCGGAATGGTTTCCAGTATTACGCCAATCGACTCGGAAGCGCTGAAAATGCTTTATTTTGAGATGCTTGGCAGCGAACCGAATGTCAGTGTCCTGCTCAATAGCATCATTACCGGGGTGGGGATCAGCAACGGCATAATTGAAACAGTTACAGTGACTACCAGGGCAGGAAAGCAGATCTTTAAGGCGGCGCTTGTTGTAGATGCCACAGGTGACGGCGATATCATCAGCTTTGCCAAGGAAAACTTCGTAATCGGCAGAACGCAGGACGGCATGGCGCAGCCCATGAGCTTAATGTTTAAGGTTTCAGGCATTAGAATGGACGAGGTGCGGCAGTACATACGGGCGAACCCGGAACAATTCATCTGGAACAGCCAGTGTGATGTGAATGATTATGTGGCAGTTTCAGGATTTTTCAGCCTTGTAAAGCAAGCCCAGGAGAATGGTGACCTCAATATCCCGCGGGATAGGGTGCTCTTTTTTCAAGGGCTGAAGGAAGGCGAGGCCATCATAAATATGGTACGGGTAATCAAGCTGTCAGGAGTGGCCCCCGATGAGCTTACAAAAGCAGAATTTGAAGCGCATGCGCAGGTTAGAGAGATTGTGGCCTTTCTCCGTCAATATGTCCCTGGGTTCGCGGATTGCCGTCTGGAGATGGTGGCGGATATGATTGGTGTGAGAGAAAGCAGACGGCTGTCAGGCATGTACACGCTGACCGCAGATGACGTAATCAACAACAGGGAACAGCCGGACAGTGTCGCTGTTTGTGCATTCCCCATCGACATACACAGTCCCAGCGGAGATGAGCTTAATTGGGTCCGCAAGGAAAAATACAATTGTTATGATATCCCCTACCGTGCCATGCTGCCTCAAAAGACGAAAAACCTTATTGTGACGGGGCGCTGCATATCGGCAACTCATGAGGCCCTGGCATCCGCCAGAATTTCAGCAACGGCGATGGCATTGGGTGAAGCGGCGGGGCTTGCCTGTGCAATTTGTATCAAGAATGCCACAAGTCTGCACAAGCTGGAAGTTTCTGAGCTTCAGGATAATTTGAGAAAGCAGGGAGCAGTTCCCGGCAAACGGTGGCTTTAATGGTTGAGGAGCTGAAGAAAATCGATCCCAGGCAGCTGGATTTTATTCTGTGGCTTTCTTCACCTGCTTTGGCGAAAAACGAGAAAAAACGTGAAATGCTTTACTGCCATGCCGTTTCCATAGGGGAGCAGACCGCCCATCAATACGTTTTAGACCGAAACAGGCTGGAAGAAGAGGCGTACAGACTTGGAATAACGGCAATCCAAAGTTGCGGGGAGCATGAAAAGACCAGGGCATATTATCTGCCTGACACAAAGGAGATTTTTTGCAACAGCTTTTTTGCAGCCGAGATGGCAGATTTTTTTGTACGGGAGAATATTGGAGCCTTCTCCGCCGGGGATATACGTAATGCGTTGATTTGCCACGAGTTGTTTCATCACATTGAACATACTTTTTCGGAACCTGTGGATGTCTGGCTGAAAAAACGATATAAGACAAGTGTCAGCCCCATCTATAGAGATATGGCGGCATTTGCTTTCACCAATCATGTACTGGATACAAGATGTCAGCTCGTTGACCTGTTTTGGCTTAAGATGCATCATTTTGAAACATATCAGGATATTATTGAAAAGTTATGAAATCATAGTGCGATCAATACCGCCTCTTGGCGGAGAAATGGAGAGGATTGTCCCACAATCCAGGGAGTTACCGATTCAACCAGCAATTCGCCTGTTCTGACCTGGACCAATATACGCTGGTATATTAAGTATAAATTTATGCCGGCTCTGGCCTGGCAATAAAAAAATGATTATCTGATACTTTAGAAAGTATGGGATAATCATTTTTTATTGCTGTGATGAATATATCCGCAGTCTCAAAGATTAGTGCTGTTTTTAATATTTCTAATCAGCTTATAACTTGTTAAACACAGAGAAGATTGCTATAATGTAAGAAATTGCTGGATGATAAATGAAATGAGGTGAAGTCTTTGAAGATAAGAAAAAGTAAATCAGTTGTTCCTGTTTATTTAGTAGGATTGCTATGGATTGTATATGCATGTCTTTTTCCGTTATACCGTATGGCTGATTTCCTTATTGCGGGTATCTTATCGGTTTTATTGTATTTTATAGCAGCTTTTGCAATACCCTCTTTCTTCGTCAATAAAAAATACAAGAATATTGATACAGGAGATTCCGGCACGGATGAAATGCTGATAACGGCGGTAGATCATTTGGAAAGAATGAGATTATTACGAAATACGATAGTCAATAATAATATCAGAAAGCAAATAGAAGCCATAGAAAATACTTCGCATCAGATCATTGCGTATATAAAAAAATATCCGGATAAAGGTCCTAAAGTTAGCCGATTTTTTTCTTATTATCTGCCCACTACATTAAACCTGATTAATAACTACAAGGAACTGGAGATGCAAGAACAGGCAGGGGATAATCGTACCATGGGCATGAAAAAAATAGAGGACTTTATGAATGAACTGGTTATAGCTTATCGCAAGGTAATAGACGATTTGAATGAAGATAAAGTAATGGAAACCATAATCGATATTGAAGTAATGGATGAAATGCTTCAGATGGATCGGTATATTAAGAAATTATAGCCTGCTCAGGTTTGATCAACGGGATAGGAGGAAGATATGAAATATCTTAGAAATAGAAAAGTTGCAATTGGGATTACTGCTTTTGCCGTCTTCCTGTCTATATTATTCGGTTCTCATTCCTCACTGATGCAGCTTAGAGAGGAGACCTCACTGATATTTTACAGCGGTGAGAAAAAGAATGGAAAAGGGATACAGCATGATTTGGAATATATAACGGATCAATGCTATAATCTGACCGTGGTTGCCGGCAGGTACATGGACCCGGATGATGAACGAATAAAGGAAGTTTTAAGAAAGCGGGATCTGGTAAATAGTGCGGTTACTCCCAGAGAGAAATATCAGACGAGCGAAAGCTTAATAGAGGCTGCAATGAAATTATATAAAGATTTGGGCTTCATGAGCTTGGAAGAAAGAGACCAATATTACAGAGACAGTTTCGCGGTAAATGTTGAATCAAGGCAATTAATTATTTCACACAGCAGTTATAATGAGCTTGCGGTCACCTTTAATGAAAGCTTAGAACGCTTTCCTGCAAATGTTTTAAGTAAAATAACATTTGTCAAGCCATTGGAATTATATGAGTAAGGGGGGATTAAATAATGAAGGGGTTATATAAAATATTATTTATTTTGCTGCTTGTATTGATAGTACCATATAAAACTGCTGCGGCGGATACCTTAGATCCTGCGGATGGATTTTATGTGAATGATTTTGCCGATGTAATTAATGCTGATACGGAAGAGAAAATATTAGAATTTGGAAAGCAATTGGAGGATCAGACAAGTGCGCAGCTGGTTCTGGTAACAGTTGATTTTACAGATGGAGAGTCTCTTGAAAATTATGCACTGGATATGTTTAATAAATGGGGGATCGGATCGAAAGAAAAGAATAATGGAGTTTTGATCCTTTTATCTATTGGCGACGATGATTATTGGGCGATGCAGGGGGAAGGTCTGGAAGATACTTTAACAAGCGGTAAGATGTCCGGTATCCTGCAAGAATATTTGGAGCCTGATTTTGCAGCAAAGGATTATAGTGCCGGTGCTGAAAAAGTATACCATGCATTTTATCAGGCCTTGGGCGGGCAATGGAAGAATGCTTCCGAGGAAACTGATAAAATATTAAGTGATAAAACAGGTCCATATACATTTGATTATGCGGATATGATAGATAATAAAACAAGAGATCACATTAACAGGTATAGTTCTGAAACGAAAGAGTTATGTGAAGCGGGGTTTTATATTGTAACGAAGGATCATTGTGAAGCCGGGCTTAGCTTTCAGGAGGATGCAATCAATACCTTTGAAGAGTTTAATGTAGGAAGCCGCGATGTATTACTGGTTTTTTATAAAAACGATGATAATTACTGGCTGCTGCCAGGTGAAGAAGCAGAAAAATTTGCAAATGAAGATGTATTAAAAGATATTCTGGATAATGCTCTGGAACCAAAGTTTGCAGCCGGGGATTATAGTCGGGGAGCATCCTTTGTTGCAGATCGGTTTTACGTACTTTTTAAGAAGAATTTTGGGGAGGTCAGGAAGGGCACTTCAACAAATTCAAGTCATGCTTTCGAAGGAGCGGATAACCGAGCGGAAGGGAGTTCCCAAGGAGGAGTGGTTGCGTTCTTCTTCGTTATATTATTAATTGTGATTTTTAGCTCAGGGCGCAGAAGAAGACGTTACAGGAATACCTATGGCATGCCCTATAATCCATACGGCGGCAGACATATCGGATGGCATCATCCGGGAGGTTATCGGGGGCATCATGGATATCATGGACGCTCCATGGGTACAGGTTTTAATAGCGGAAGGTCATCATGGTCCAACGATAATAAATCCGGCTCGGGAGCAGGAAGATCAACCTCAGGAGGCGGTTCCTGGGGAAGCAGCGGAGGGGCCGGGCGCTCGTCCTCCTCGAGCAGCAGCTTTACCGGAGGCAGCGGCGGAGCAAGTCGCGGCGGCGGAGCCGGGCGGTCGTCCGGAGGGTTTGGCGGAGGCTCATCCGCGCGTTCTTCCGGCGCAGGGAGATCAACCTCTGGCGGAGGAGGGAGCAGCCGCGGAGGCGGAGCAGGAAGAAGTAAATAATGGAATGATGACCAATAGATAGACCATCTGCTGAAGCAAATTCGGAGTAAAATGACCCCATGACGTTATCGCCATGGGGTTCATTTTGCTATAAAGTATGCCCATTTTACAGTTTAGCAGCTTGCATTTATTGATGGATATGATATAATGAATCGTGATCTAATTAATGAAGCTTGATAGAAAGGAACAATTCTGTGAAACCTACAACGAAGACTTTAACAGTTATAATTATCTCCGCGCAAAGACCACAATTGAAAAAAGTCGGCTATGCTTTGCACGGAGGTTTCAGTTCTTAAAATAGCTGGTGCCAGGTGTTATTCAAGAATTCTCTTGATGCTTTCATGAGGATTTGTTTGAGTATCTCATTTTGGCATCCTAGTTTAAGAACCGGTGATCAGGATTGATTCATTGATATGTGACTGCAACAGCGTTGGCCTGTCTGCAGTTTTTTATAGGAAGAAAAGCCTTAGGGAAGCCAACGGTTTTTCAGATTATATTTGTGCACCATAAAACTGTCGGACGGGTTTGCAGACAACAACCTGATCCGGCAGTTTTTGCGTTTGCCATAGCCGATTGAATAGAAGGTGATGTACCTGAGAACAGTGACAATGAGGCGGCAAGGGGATTGGCAGGAGGCCCCCCCTGCGGATTTTATGCCTCCGGTAGAAATAGAGGATTTATTTGTTGACCGGGAGGCTTTAGAGAAAGGGAAGAGAATAATTATGATTTATCAAATCAACAACGGACTTGTGAAATATGCGGCCGATACCATACTGGATCATATTAATTTTGAAATAAGAAATACGGAGAAAATCGCTGTGGTGGGCCGGAACGGCTGCGGAAAGACCACCTTGTTTAAGCTGATTGCCGGAATTCTTACGCTGGATAATCCGGACAGTGACGAAGACAGCTGGATCAGCAGGGCGGGGAATACCACCATCGGTTTCCAGCAGCAGATCAGCTTTGAAAATGAAGATCTAACAGCGGAGGAAGAGCTTCTGAAGGCATTTTCCACTTTGCTGGAATGGAAGGGGAAGCTGGAGCGGCTTTGCGTGCAGATGGAAACAGACCATTCGAAGGAAGTGCTGGAAAGCTATTCGAGGACACTGGGGCTTTTTGAGAGCGCAGGAGGCTATACCTACCAATCGGAAATGGAAACCGTGGTTACGAAGTTTGGCTTTGCCCTGACGGATCTGAAACGTCCCATCAGCAATTTCTCCGGCGGACAGAGAACGAAGCTGGCCTTCATCCGCCTGCTGTTAAGCAAGCCGGATATCCTGCTGCTGGATGAACCCTCCAACCATCTGGATCTGCCCACCATCGAATGGCTGGAGCGGTATTTAAAACAGTACCCCAAAGCAGTGGTTATCATTTCCCATGACAGAATGTTTCTGGATAAGATAGCGGATGTCACCTATGAAATCGAGCACAGGAAAATGACGCGTTATGCGGGGAATTATTCGGCATTTGTAAAGCAGAAGAGGATGAATTGGGATAAGCAGCAGAAGGATTATCAGATGCAGCAGAAGGAAATCGCAAGGCTCATGGCGCTGGTGGAGAAGTATAAGCATCATCCCACCAAGGTGTCCATGACCAAATCCAAGCTGAAGCAGATCGAACACATGGACCATATTGAGGCGCCGGAAAAATACGATCTCAAGACCTTTCGTACGGAATTTAAGCCCTTAAGACCCGGGGGACAGGATGTCCTGAGGGTAAACCGGCTTGTGATCGGCTATGATAAGCCCTTATGTGAGGTGAGCTTTGAGCTGAAGAAGGGGCAGAAGCTCGCGGTAATCGGTGAAAACGGGATCGGAAAATCGACGCTTCTGAAGACGCTGGTGAAGCAGGTGAATCCGCTGGATGGAGCATTTGCCTACGGATTTCAGATTGATCCCGGGTATTTTGACCAGCAGCTCGCCCAGAATGACAATGACAGGACGGTGCTGGAGGATTTTTGCGACGAGTTCCCGGATATGCGTTTGTCCGAGGCGCGTTCTGCCCTGGGATGCTTCCTTTTTGCCCAGGATAGCGTATATAAAAAGGTTTGCCAGCTGTCAGGAGGAGAGAAGGTTCGGCTGAGCCTTGCTAAGATTTTGAAGAAGAGGCCCAATTTTCTCATTCTGGATGAGCCGACGAACCACATGGATATCGTTGGGAAGGAGGCTCTGGAGGCGATGCTCCTGAACTATGAGGGAGCCGTGCTCTTCGTATCCCATGACCGGTATTTCGTGCAGAAGATAGCGGATACGCTGCTGATATTTGAGAAGGACGGGGTGAATTATTATCCCTTTGGCTATGAGGAGTATGCGGAAAGAGAGCTTACCTTCGGCGAGCCGGACCTGCCTGTTAAGCCTGCGGTTCAGATAAATGTGCCCAAAGCTGCCCCCGGCGGAAGGTATCAGGACAAAAAAGCCCTGGACAGAAAGAATCAGGTAGTGAGAAAGCTAGAAAGGGTGATAGAAGAAACGGAACAGGAGATTGAAAGAATAAAAGAATGGATGGAAAACCCGGAAATTGCCTGTGATTATACGAAGCTGAGTGAACTGCATGATCAGCTGACAAGGGAAGAGCTTAAGCTGGAGGGGTACCTGGAGGATTATGTGAGGGAGCAGACGGATGAAATAGGTTAAGTCAGGAAGGCAGGTGCTATTGTATCAGGGAGTTAAATAAATGGCCGATTTAAAATTTTGCTTGCTTATCTAACGAATGTTAGGTAAAATATATCTAACAATTGCTAGATAAAAAAAGAGAGGAGCATGAATGAAGCAGAAGGCAAATACAAAGGACATTATTGAACAGGTTGCTTTAGAGTTGTTTTCGAAAAAGGGATATCAGGCGGCATCAATCAGAGATATCTGTAGACAGGTGGGCATTAAAGAGAGTACCATCTATTATTATTTTACTAATAAACAGGCGATCATGGATTCCCTCATGGAAAAGATCGATATGCTGATTGAAAGTATGAAGACTGCTTTTGAAGCAGAATTTATCAAGCTGGCTTCGATTCCGGAAGCAGAATTTTGTGAAGTCGCCGTCGGGGTGTTGAAAAATTATCTGTTAAATCCATATGTTTATAAGATGTTATCCGTGCTGACCATTGAAAAAATGTCGGAGAAGACGGCCTATGAAATGTATCACAGGCTGGTGTTTGAACTGCCCTTATTACAGCAGGAGCAGGTCTTTAAAAGGATGATGGAAAGAGGGTATATAAAACCGAATAATTCAACGGTGCTGGCACAGGAATATTATGCAGTTATTTACCTGGCCTTTCAAAAAAACTGTGTTGGATATGGGGTGACAGAGGAGCAGATCAATACGGCCTGTGAGGAAATCCGAATCAATATGGAAGACATATATAGAAAGATGAAGGGGTGATTTTATGAAAGCATATAGAAGTACGAAAGCAGGAAATCATATATTGAAAACCTATGATGAGCTGTTAGAGCAATGGGGTGTACCGGTGGAGGAACGGATGGTGCCTACCACATATGGCTCTACCCATGTTACTATAACCGGGAAAGAGGATGGTAAACCATTACTTATGTTTCATGGTGTAGGTGACGATTCTGCTCTAATGTGGATTTATAATGCAAAGGAACTGGGAAAATATTTTAGGTTATATGCGGTAGATACCATTGGCGGGCCCGGAAAAAGCATAATGGGTGAAAATTATAACGCGGATTTTGATGATGTTATATGGATTGATGAAATAATGAATTTTCTTGAACTGGAAAAGGCTTCTATAATAGGGGTATCCCATGGGGGATACCTGGTCCAGCTATATACATTACATAGACCGGAGAGAGTGGAGAAAGCAATTTGCATTGCTTCTTCCGTGCCCATAGGCGGGAGCGGAAATCCCATGAGGACCATGATGAAGATTTTTCTCCCGGAAGCTTTATTTCCCACGAAGGGAAATGTAAGAAAGCTCCTGAGAAAGCTGTCGGGAGATCATGCAGAGGTGTTCACTGATCATACACTGATCTTGAATCATTATACCTGGTTATTAAAAGGATTTAATAATATGGCGATGAGATATCATAAGGTACGAGTGTTTACAGAGGAAGAAGTAGATCAAATCAGGGATAAGATATTTTATCTGGCAGGCCTGGAGGATCCTTTTCAAAAATTGGGAGGAGAGAGTCTGCTAAGGGATTATGGAATGAATGTAAGATTTTATGAAGGTGTTGGACATGGTATTAATCATGAGATTTCAGAAGAAATAAATAATATGGTGATACGGATTATGGCAGGAGAGATAAGTGATTTATCACTTGTGGAGTAGCCCGTATATACACAGCAAACAACCCACTACGCCATTGGAGTGGGTTGTTTGCTAAAAAAGGGAGGATACCTTTCTTTAAACTTGTGAGTGGTACCTCTTATCCTTTTCTAACCCAATTCAATTACTTTATTGGCAACATTAATGCCAAAGCGCTCGTCATGTTCAACGAATATTATGGTCGGTTCATATTTCAGAATGGCTTTTTCCAGCTGTTCACGAAAATAAATATCCATATAGTTCAAGGGTTCATCCAATAATATCAATTGATTTTGACCGGAGAAGGCTCTGGCTATATCTAATTTTCTGATTTCGCCGCCACTAAAGGTTTCAATGGGCCGCATCATAGTATTGTCGGATATGTTAAATAGCTGACAGAATTCCCTTATTTTCGTCCATTCTTCTCTGGTTGTTATAAGGTCTGATAGAAAACCATTCTTCCATAAGGGGTCTTGGCAGCTTTCGGCAATCATCAGACCATTGGCATATTCAATACAATCCTTGGAAGGCAAAGCGCCGGATAACAGCTTGAGTAAAGTGCTTTTACCGCTCCCGTTTGCACCCTTTATCCATATCCTGTCTCCGGAGTAAACCTCAAAGCATGCATTATTTATAATGCTTCTCTCATGAGAATATCCGAACTTAAGCCGCTTCACTTTGATCAGGAGAGCTTCCTCTGATTTTTCCTGATTTATTGTTAGCTCATCTGCTGCCTCATAGTTTTTTAAAAGCTCCTTTTTGATCTTCAGATTTTCCTCTGCTTCCAATTCTGCATTCTTTGCGTGCCTCATAAACTGCGCCGCTCTTGATCCACTGGATCTTTCAAATTTGCCATGCTGATTTTTAGTTCCCTCTGCGATGGATGCCCATTTTCTTTTACTTACGGACTGATTCTCTAAAGCCGAGATTTCCTTTTCCAGTTTGGTACGAGTTCGGAATTCGTAAGCCTCCTTCCAATCCTTATTCGTCTTCCATGAGGAGTAATTTCCCTTTTCTAGTTCGATGTTAGTCTTATTAATGGAAAGAACATGATCGATTACCTTATCTAAAAAGTCCCGGTCGTGTGAAACAACGATAAAACCCTTCTTTTTTTGAAGATAAGTTATCAATACCTCTTTTCCTCTTATATCTAAGTGATTGGTAGGCTCATCCAATAATACAAAGGCGTTATGACGCAGAAATAGTGTGATAATCTGCAATTTAGTCTTTTCGCCGCCGGATAAGGAAGCATAATCTCTTTCCAACAAATCATCGGGAAGCTGCATTAAATTAACCTCCTTACGAATTCGGCTTTCCATGTTATAGCCATCCATTTTCAGATATGATTCGAAAAGCTGTTGATATTCATCCATACGTCTCTCAACATTCTCTCTGAGAATTTCATCCATTAGAACCTCTAAGGTTTTCAATCCACCGATATTCTCCTTTATTATATCCATCGACTTATGATATTGAACATTAACCTGGTAGGGAAATAGCTCGGTTTTAACATCCATATGAATATGCCCCTTGTTCGGTATTAGGGTCTGGTTCAGCAAATGTAGAAAGGTTGTTTTCCCTCTGCCATTTCTGCCAATCAATCCTAATTTCCAATCGGTATCTAAACTAAGATTCACATGCTCAAATACCGGCTGATAGTACTGCGCATAATAAAAAGTTAAATCATTAACTATAATTTTCGACATATAAGCCTCTCTTTCCTATCCGACCTCTACGTGAAAATCGTATATGCCGGATTACAATAATGCATTTTCAAAGCGATAGAAACAGCATTTTCTCATTCTTATTCTAGCGATTCTTATCAATCTACAAATAATAATCACATTGACACCTTCTTTCTGTTTTTACTTAATTCCCAAAGATAAGCATTAAAAAAGAGCTTGAGAAATAAAATAGCATTCACAGGCTGCATAAAAATACTTCCTATAAAATAAGAATAATAAACGCAAACAAGACAGAAGCAATCTAACTCCTGACATGCATTGATATTCTACCTTTCATAAGAAGCATTATTTACGAGTTCTGATACGCACTTTATTCTCAACCTCATATTCTCAAATATATAAATAATTATAATGACTATTAAATTATACCGATTTTAAGAGGCAATGTCAATTTAAATTGTTGAAAAACTGCAGACGATTACTGTTCAGAGATTACCTTGAACAAAAAAGCCGATGGTGTATACTGATTTCAGTCAAAGCCATCGGTTTTATCTTATCCAAAGGTTCTGGATACTCTATCGAATACATTCTGTGGAATTTGCGGTTTTTTCAGTACTGGTAATTTGACGATGGATAACTGTCGTTATACATGTTTAAAAAATGAAAAAGTGTCTGAACCATCAAATATTTGAGCGGTTAGATCTTGAATGTGAATAGATACCATCAAAAAAATTTCGTCACGTTTCATAATGAATTAATGTAGGGAGTGAACAGCAACCAGAATTAGGGACGGGGCAGAAATTAATGTAATGTTCGGTTGTATTAGAAGGGGGTATATGGTAATATTGTTGCAGGAGTAATAAAGGCAAGGGACAAGTTTCCTGGAAGGGAGTGCCTCCTCTGCTTACAGGATTAAACGGATCAATGATAAGGAAAATAACTGAGACTATATATGGCGCCGGAATGTGAAGGAAATGATGAGAGTAAGGCGGCATCAATAGGTTATAATAAGAAGTATAAAACAGAACAAATCAGGAGAGGGAGAACATTGTGAGAGGCGGAAATCGAATAAGATACAGGAGAAATAGAAGGAAAAATAAATTAATTTTGTTTGCAATACTTATAGTGTTAATGCTAGTGATTGCCGCAATATTACTTAAGTTAGTATTTTTTACGGAAACTGCTTCCTCTGAGGATGGAAAACCAGGAGGGAAGGTAGCCTCCGGTGAAGACCAGGGAGATGCAGATCACCCAGATGAAGGCAATCCCGACGGAAACAATTCAGATGGGAGCAATCCGGATGAAGCTGAAACAACAGATACTTTAGCGCAAGAAGCGGCTCAAAAACAGCTTGCCGAGCGTATGGGTAAGGCAGACAGAATAGCAAAGGGCTATGATTATGATGCTGCGATTGATCTGCTGGCAACGATTGAAGATTATGAAAGCAATGCACAGATTACAGAGCGTATCAAAGAATATGAAGCGCAAAAAGCTGCCCTGGTTGAATGGGAGGATGTAACAAAGATTTCCCATGTATTTTTCCATTCTCTGATTGTAGACACAAACAAGGCATTTGACGGCGATGAGGATTCCGGCGATTATAATACGGTAATGACTACTGCAGATGAATTTAACAAGATCATGGAACAAATGTATGAACGAGGCTATGTGTTAGTAAGAATTCATGACATGGCTGATTTTGTTACAGGGGATGATGGAAGTGTGAAATTTACAAAAGGGAAGATCATGCTGCCGGAAGGGAAAATCCCTTTTATATTATCACAGGACGATGTAAATTATTATAAATACATGGAAGGTGATGGATTTGCCAGCCGGCTGGTTATCGGGGAAGACGGCATGGTAACCACTGAGATGGATTTGGAAGATGGTACAAGCGTTCAAGGCTCCTATGATGTGGTGCCATTGCTGGAAGACTTTATAGAAGAGCATCCGGACTTTTCTTATCGCGGAGCGAGGGGAATACTGGGGATAACAGGCTATCAGGGCGTATTCGGTTACCGTACTTCCCGCAGGTCAAATGCAGAAAACCCCAACCTTGAAGAAGATACTAAGAAAGCAACCGAAGTGGCGAATCGGTTAAAGGAAATGGGATGGGAACTCGCCAGCCATAGCTGGGGGCATAGACATATGGGTCAAATCCCATATAAAAATTTCACCTGGGATACAGATATTTGGGAGACGGAGGTAAAGCCGATTTTAGGCGATACGGATATTTATATCTATCCTTATGGAGACGATATTGGAAGCTGGAAACCATATAAGGGGGAAAAGTATGATTATCTGAAATCGAAAGGCTTTGTATATTTTTGTAATGTAGATGCGGCGGGCCCTTACTGGGTGCAGATTACGGACGAATATTTAAGACAGGGGCGGATTAATCTCGATGGTATGCGCATGTATGAAGCGATTTCAGGCGGGAAAAACAGAGTGGAACCATTCTTTGATGTGGAAACCGTATTTGATAAAGCAAGGCCTTTGCCGGTTCCGGGGATATAAATTTCTTGTTCCTATAAGATAAGGAAAAATCCCACAAGTAAAACCCCCGCTGCGTCATTGTAACGGGGGTTAAACAACCAATTAGTCTTTACAGTGGGTACGGCCTTATTCAAAAAGGGGCTCCCGCTCCCTCGTTTTGGCGACAGCCCCTTTAGCCTGCCCCTGCGTTTCCCGCAGAGCAGGAAAAGAGGTGATTTTGCGATCTTATCTTTTTATCAGCCTCAATAACATTAGATAATGGTTCGCCTCTCGAAGTACATGATCTGCAAGAAGAGGAGGAATAATGGATTTGATTTTACATTCTAATAATCCTTCCGTAGCAGATTGTTTGAAATTTTGGATACTTGCTGTAGCATCTAAGCTTCTTTGAAGAATTTGATTTTCGCTGACTCTAATGCATTCCTCAACTAACTTTTCAAACTTCTCTGCTGTATTTTCAGCCGTTCTTTTCAGTGATCTTTCCGTAGGATCCAGCATTCCATCCATAAATTGTGCATGCTCACCCATAATGTTATTCCAGAAATTAAGTTCATTGCATAATGTTATCCTGGGAAGCTCTTTATTTTGAAGCATTTTTAATATTGCTAAGTAATACATTGCTTCACGTGTATCGTGTTCTAACATTTCAGGATAGAGAGTAATAAATATTTTACATTCCATCTGAAGAGCCATTAAGTTTTTTTGAAATGCAATTATTTCATCAAGAAGACATAATGATCTTGCATTGATATCATATGCAATATTTTCCGGCCAATTCTCACAATAATAATTTGAACTATATACCAGATTCATTTCAGCCTTAGTTATTTCTGTATTAATCCCGGCCCCGGTTAATTTTGCATTCACTTCTTCCGCTCTTAGGGTATAAGGAGTTACAAATTCATTTGAATGGATGGAAAGTTCTGATACAACACCATTGGCATAGTATACCGTTTCTGATAAGAGCTGTTCAAAACTTTGCTTATAAAACTTAGCTTTAGCAATATTGCCTGCTTCGACTGGCTGTAAATTGGTTTCAATAAAAAATAAATGTTCCTTCATTATCCTCTGAAAGAAAAGATTTATTTCCAGAGAAATTCTTGTGAATTCTTCCCTTGATAGCAATAGAATTACCCCTATCACATATTGTTTACTACATAGTATCAGTTGATATGTAAAAATATGCAAATAGAATTCCATAATTTATGTTTTTTAGTATATAATCATTTTTATATGTTATAATAGAGCCATTTATGAATTAGTTGATTGTCCTCCGTCAACATGAAGAATCTGACCGGTTACAAAGCGGGAATCATCTGAAGCTAAGTATACATATGTGGGAGCCAGTTCAAATGGTTGACCAATACGCATCATCATGTTATTTTCCGGTATAGCAGTCTCGTCTGCTGAAAAGCTTGCAGGAATTAGGGGTGTCCATATCTTACCGGGTGCAACGGCATTGACACGGATACCATCCTTTGCAACACTTCTGGCCAAAGCCCTTGTAAAGCCTACGATTGCTCCTTTGGTAGCAGTATAGTCAATAAGCTGGTCTGCACCAACATAAGTTACAACGGATGTCGTGCCAATAATAGAGCTGCCTGGAGACATAAAAGGAAGTGCAGCCTTTGTTATATAGAAATGAGAATAAATGTTTACCTTAAAGGTTTGATCAAACTGTTCATCGCTAATATCCAGCAGACTGAGCTGCTGAAACTGTATACCTACATTATTGCATAAGATATCTAATCGTCCGAAGGTCTGAATCGTGTTATTTACAATATCAACGCATTGTTGTTTTTCACTTAAATCACCTGGAATTAGAAGGCATCTTCTTCCGATTTCTTCGATGCGATTTTTGGTTCTTATGGCATCCTGATGTTCATCAAGATAAGAAATCGCTACGTCTGCACCTTCTTTTGCAAAAGCGATGGCAGCCGCGGCACCGATACCACTGTCACCGCCTGTAATTAAAGCTACTTTATTTAATAGTTTTTCAGTACCTTTGTAATTGGGATTCTCTATAATTGGTTTCGGAACCATCAAGTCTTCAAGTCCGGGCTGACGTAATTGACGTTGTTCAGGAACGCTGATGGGAATATCCTTATACTGTGTAATAGTACCGTAATTGGGATACATGGGGTAGGGGTCAATAATTAAATTTCTTTGAAAAATTTCCTGTAACTTTTGAATGATTTGTAAGTTATCGGTATAATCATCTGTTTCTGCGGTGTTAATTGGAGGAAAACCTTGATTACCCATTTGAATTACCCTGTATGATTAGAATTAACAAAATTCCATATACATTATCCTTTCATTATCGTTTTTGAATTAATTTACAATTTATTTTGGTGATGTATGAACCTCCCTTTTGTTAGATAATGGGATAATTTAAAATATATCTTGGGTTAGTGTAGTAGGGTGGTCTAGGGCCAATCTGAGGCATTTTCCAGATATAGTTAAGGTATTTTAAACTCACTGTTTCATCTGAATAGTTTACAAGCAATAATTCTCTGGGTAAGCTAATTTGCTGATTCATATTTCTCTCACTTTAAACTTTAATATTCTTTATTAAATATATTTTATATTTTCCATATTATGAATATCTGGCAGGCCTGCTTCGCAATAAACTGCTGTATGGTAAGGTAGAAATCTTCCAACTCCTTCCGGATGGAATAAAGCTCTCCTGCAAGACTCCCTTCGTCAATGAGCCTTAACAAATAGGACTTGGCGCCGCAACGGAAGGCGTTCTCTGCAATAGACTGGGTAAGGAAGAGGAGGATGTGGAACAAATTAGTAGAATAGCAGAAGAGAATGCACTAGTAAGAATGATTATGCATTATTTATAACTCTATTCTTTTACAAAACTGCTTTTCTTTAAGGATGTATTTGAATGGATTCAGAACCATATTTCTGTCATTATGCCTGGCATGCCATTGGTCGATTTGGAATATTACTATGATAAGGATTCGCTGCAGATGATCAACCAGTTGATCGAGACCTTTGATACAGGAATAAGTCAGGTCAAAATGGAGGAGATCACCCTTGATGAGTTAAGCAATGCTATGCCGAAGCCCATTTTTGACAAGGTTATGAACCAGGTGAAGAGCAGAATAGAGGAACAGGAAAACTCCTCCTTCTGCATTACAATGAGATCCAATGAAAACTTTTTCAATATTGATGTGCAAGGGCATAATGAGCTTAAAATAACGACGATTCGTTTACATCATAATCGATCCTTTTATGATTTCAGTTTTGAAGAAGAGTCTGACGGCACACGCAGATTATTTGATTTGATGGACATGCTGCTAAATAAAAGGGAGGATGTGATTTACGTCGTCGATGAATTGGAACGAAGTCTGCATCCTAAATTAACGGAACACTTCTTGAAACTATTCATGGAACTTCATAAGGATCACCGAATGCAGTTGCTTTTTACAACGCATGAATCATCCATTATGGATCAGACTATATTCCGCAGGGACGAAATATGGTTTATCGAGCGGAATGCAGATAATTTCAGCACGATTTATTCCCTGGATCGCTTTAAGGAGCGATATGACAAGGTGCTGAGTAAGGCGTATCTTGAGGGCAGATATGGAGCAATCCCTGTGCTTACCTCTTTTGATTTCAGAGAGGAGGTATAGGGACATGGCTCCGGTCAGAAGTTATACAAATTGGAATAGCAGAATAACGGACAAGGAAGAACAGAGAGAACCCTATCGTAAGTACTTCTTTATCTGTGAAGGCGCCAATTACGCTTTACGCAGGTTTTGAAGTCCTTCTTGAATTTAGTGGTATATCGCACATCAAGCATGCTTAATCCTCCATGAGTTCTTTAAATAAGTCCGCAGCATTTCCGGTAAATTTATACCCACCTCCAGCTTCTAATTCGGCAAAGGCTTCTAATGTCTCGGCGTTGGGAATTTCATCGGGCAAAGCGGCCCCCTGGAGATAAGGGATGATGTAAATCAGTTTTCCCTCCGGTATCTGGTCAATAAGGCTTTTGGCAAAATCTCTATTGCTCATGGCAACACTTCCTTTCATTGTTTAGAGTTGCTGAAATTATTCTCTTGTTTCTGTGTCAGTATCAGGAATGTAATCTAAGATATCCCCCGGTTGACAATTTAGTACATCACATAGAGAAGCCACGGAATCCAAGGTGATGCTTTTTCCGTTCCGAATATTTTGTAATGTTCCTTCGGATATAATTTTATCTTTACGAATTTTATATGTTGTTAATCCTTTTTGCTCCATCATAGCAAGTAGTTTATTATATACTATGGTTCCCACTTTATAAAACTTCCTTTCCAAGGGACGTCAAAAACACCTCTTTCATTACAACCATATTATATCATACAACATACATCAAAATAAATGTACAATATATGCATTAAAATTAGAGTATATTTGTGTGTTGTGTCAATTAGATACACTCTAATAATGATGTATGATAAGTGCATAAGATTGATACAGATACCATCCGATAAGCCTGAAAAGCTTAGAAGTCGTTATGTAAAAAAATACTGCAGAAGGGACTTAAAAAATCAGCATCGCCTCAAAAATATTAATTCTTGTGTCAAAATTGTGTCAACCCGGTTGTTGAGGGGGAAACGAGAGGGATGTACTCTGATATCAAAAACGCTGGAACGCCCATAAAACAAGGGAAAATACCACAAGCAAAACCCCCGCTACGTCGTTGTAACGGGGGTTCTGCTAAAAAGGGGAGGTTGATAAAACGTAATTCCGTCATGTTTTATCAACCTCCATTTTGTCTTTAAAATAAGACATTTCAGAAAATTGAAATTCGTCTGATGTTGTGATATTAAATTGAAGTTGGGGCAAATGTTGGGGCGGAATATCGTTCTATAATGCTTATAACAGGTTATGTTAAAACGATATTAGATATTTTATATCTTATCCTTCATCAAATTTATTTTAGGTTATTTAAAGTATAATAAAAGAATAGATCCTTCTTTTGGATTTCTCTTTGCTTATCCTTGTAATCTTGATATGTATGGGCTAATTTATTAATTGCGGATATACCGGCTGTAATACCGCCTGTCATAAGCACAGTTTTATCTAATTTTGCAATATCTAATAGATATTTAATTAGTCCTGAGGAAGCCACACCTATGGATACTATTTTCATGGTATTTATAAAATTCTTATCAGTTAATAAATTTAATCCAAGGTTTTTGATAAAAGTATTTTGCCTAGTTGCTTCATTTATCTCAGTTAATGATGGCATGATTTCTTTCATATAAATAAGCGAACATTCGGCTTTGAACTCATCATTCCAAGGTAAACTTTGAATTTTATTACTATATTCAAGCATTTTACCTCTGAATCTTACCAATGCATTATTAAACTCCTTTTTAATATCTAGAATTTCATCAATTGATAACATTTCAAAAGATGGGAGTCCAAGCATTAGTTCATTGGTGAATGCAGTATCTTTAATCTGAAGTTTATTAGCATCGCTAAATGATAGTATATTAGAGACCGAAAAGCCATTCATAAGATCGTTTGCTTGTTTATCGAATAGAGGAAATGAATTATTGATTGACTGTAATAACTTTTGGATAAATTCATTTAGAAAGTCATCACCTTGATTAGATATTGACGAATTGAATTTTTCGATATTGACACAACCATTTTTTATTAATTTATTTAATTCGGCACAGTCTCCTGCGCCCATTAAATCTATAGTTGTATTTCCAATATCTTTCATAAATTGAATCATGGTTTTTGTATATTTCAGTCTTTCTGGATATGGTAAACTTTTTATGGTTCCAGAATATTTTTCTAATTGGTCAAAAACAGGTTTTATTTCGCTGCCAATTCCACTATCAACACTTTCGCAATAAGGGATTACTAACTTCGCCAATTTAATGGCATTTTTTTCGGTTAACTGATTGTTATATTGTAGTAATTGTTGATATGTATAAGCAACAGGGCTAATTATATTGACAGAATCAGCATACATTAATGAACTTTTTATATACTTCATGTCATTCTTAAGAGTTGTACCATCTGGGCAAACTGCAATTGTTACATTGAATTTGGTATCCACCTATAATATTCCTCCTTTATTAAGTGAACATGGGATTGCTTACTTACTCATATGATAACACAACATAATTCTGTTATCAAGAACAGCATTATTAAGCAATTTTATATAAAAAACCCATGTATAATGTAGAAATATATATTTTGGGGACCTCTTAGGGGCGTATTATTATTGCTATTATTAACTCGGAACCTATTGGAAAAATTTACAATATATATACAAAATCTTTTAATAAAAGATCCGTAAATAATGTATTATCATTAATATATTATATCCAAGTTAAGCTTAAAGTTTAAGTAATCAAAAAAGTCGAAGTAACTCAAGTTATTAAAAGATATGGCATCATAAAATTAATATTTGGAGAAAAAATCTCTAAATAGTCAAAACATAAGTTGACTTCATATGATTCTTAATCTATAATAAAATAAAGATAAAATATTTGTTTTTATAAGGAGGCAGCTTCTAGTGTTAGTAAAAATAAGCGTGGAAAATTTTAAGTCCTTTGACAAGTTAGCGGAATTGACTATGATTTCATCTAATAAAATTAGGATCAATGGTGAGCATAAGTTAAAGATAAAGAATACGCAGTTGCTAAAATACGGTGTTATTTATGGTGCAAATGCCTCCGGAAAAACCAATCTTATAGAATTCTTTCGATTCTTTAAAGAGAGCGTACGCGCAGGAATTCCCTTGGAAGCCGTGCAAATGTTTTGTAAAAATAAAGAAGAGAATAAGGAGCGGGAGAGCAGCTTCGAGTTACAGATCACGGTTGGCGATAAATTTTATGCATACGGTTTTTCTGCTGTATTAAGTAAGAGAAAAATAACCTCAGAATGGCTATATGAACTATATCAAAATGGTTCTGCCAAATGTCTTTTTCAAAGGGAGAAAAATAATCGCCCTGTTTTAGATGAGTCTATTAATTTGAGTAGTATAGAGAAGAATAAATTTAATATCTATGCAGATGACTTCGAGGGAAATGAAACCACGTTGTTTTTAACGGAAATGAACCGGGGTAAGAAATATGATACTCATTCAAAACTGCTTTTCTTTAAAGATGTATTTGAATGGATTCAGAACCATATTTCTGTCATTATGCCTGGCATGCCATTGGTCGATTTGGAATATTACTATGATAAGGATTCGCTGCAGATGATCAACCAGTTGATTGAGACCTTTGATACAGGAATAAGCCAGGTCAAAATGGAGGAGATCACTCTGGATGAGTTAAGTAATGCTATGCCAAAGCCCATTTTTGACAAGGTTATGAACCAGGTGAAGAGCAGAATAGAGGAACAGGAGAACTCTTCCTTCCGCATGACAATGAGATCCAATGAAAACTTTTTCAATATTGATGTGCAGGGGCATAATGAGCTTAAAATAACGACGATTCGTTTACATCATAATCGATCCTTTTATGATTTCAGTTTTGAGGAAGAGTCTGACGGCACACGCAGATTATTTGATTTGATGGACATGCTGCTAAATAAAAGGGAGGATGTAATTTACGTCGTCGATGAATTGGAACGAAGTCTGCATCCTAAATTAACGGAACGCTTCTTGAAACTATTCATGGAACTTCATAAGGATCACCGGATGCAGTTGCTTTTTACAACGCATGAATCATCCATTATGGATCAGACTATATTCCGCAGGGACGAAATATGGTTTATCGAGCGGAATGCAGATAATTTTAGCACGATTTATTCTTTGGATCGCTTTAAGGAGCGATACGATAAGGTATTGAGTAAGGCATATCTTGAGGGCAGATATGGAGCAATCCCTGTGTTTACCTCTTTTGATTTCAGAGAGGAGGGATAGGGACATGGCTCCGGTCAGAAGTTATACAAATTGGAATAGCAGAATAACGGACAATGAAGAACAGAGAGAACCCTATCGTAAGTACTTCTTTATCTGTGAAGGCGCCAACACAGAGACGTGGTATTTTAAAAAGTTGATAGATATCAGAAAACTGCTTAATATTCACCCGCTGATTGATATACGTCTGTTAGAAAAGACAGGGGGTGACCGGGATATCAGTTATCCGAGAAAACTGATGGAATTTGCCAAAGCACAAAAGGAGAATCCCGATATTTCCTTTGATAAGGCGCAGGATAAAATGATTATTGTATTTGATGCTGATATTTTTGAAGAAAAAGTGCAGGATTATAAGGAATTGATTGAATATGGGGAAAGGGATAATATTCTAGCGGTGATAAACCCGGCATTTGAACTGTTCCTGCTTCTTCATTTTGAGGATGCCTATGAAAAAGATATTCTGCCTAATAGGGATGAGATTATAAAGAATGAGAAGGATGGAAGTCAGACATTTATTTATAAACTTTTGCTGAATAGAACGGGCATTAATTCAAAGAAGAATTCTCGGATTGGAGAATTGGCTGCAAGGATAGATATTGCTATTGAACAGGAACAGAAAGTTAATCGGGATATACATGATTGTAAGGGAAAGATAACCTGTAATATTGGACAGATTATTCAGAGAATTCGGAGCGACGAAGGAATATAATAAGCCGATAAAACAACCAGATGTTTTGTAAAAACAAAAAGGCAGTAGAGTTTCCGTGTGAAATTCTACTGCCTTTTTCATGCCTATGGATCAGAAAACAAAATAAGCTGTAAATATCAATATCTGTGATATAGCGATTAGATAATGACTTTTGGTCATGTGGGAAATTTACAAGGAAAATTTCAAGGAAAAAGGAGGAGTGAGTTTTTAATTTTAAAACGGTATATTATAAGAATGATGTTGAAACATATGTCCTGGATTAAGATATGGAGGTGATACGATCAAAAGGAACTGCAAATGGGCTTGATTAAAACGGTAATAGAAATAACAAAATGCTTAAGAAAAAATCATGTAAATACAAGGGAGGATTTTTTGAATGAAAAAAGGTGGATGTCTTAAAAAGATTATAATTACAGTTGTTATTTTACTAGTTGTTCTTTTTATTATTGGGATGTTGGCTGATGGGGATGGAACTGTGACAGAGAATACTACTAATGTGGGAAATGCGCAGGGAGATAGTGTAAAACAGTCTGCTGTATCAGAAAAGAAAGAAGATGGTACTTCACAAAGTTCAGATTATTCACCAGTAGATTTTTATGATATATTACAAGAAAATGAAATAGCGAGTTATACTTTAAATAGTAAGGCAAAATCATTTCTTAAGGAATACGAAGACTTATTTCCATGTAAAGGAATGATAGAGGAAGATTTGATTGATTACGGAATAGAGGCAAAGCATATATTAAAAAACGAAAGTAAATATGGCGATATGTTAATGTCCTTACCACTGCTTGGTGTTGTAGAAATACAGGAAGAGGTCATTCCGGGAGGCAAATATATTACCTCTATTAACACTATAGATGAATATGGGCAACAATACTATGTCTTTTATAAAGGAGCATTGGATGATATATTTGAGGGTGATATGATTAATGTGATAGGTTTACCATTAGGAAATAGTTCGTATGATAATGTTGAAGGGGGAAAGTCACTGGTTATTGTATTGGCTGGTTCGACGGTAAAAAAAATAGAGGAATAATGAGAGCAAATTTGTCTTTATTAGAAATAGCATGATTTGATTTTAAGGGGCAATCTACTAAACATGATTTATGGTAAGTAGGTTGCCTTTTTATGCCAGGAAAAATACAAGGAAAATTTCAAGGAAGAAAAAGGAGTGAGTTTTCAATTTGAAAACGGTATATTTATAGTAGCTAATATACAAAAGAAAGAAGGAGGTATTTTGACGGCCAGTGACAAGCTAAAACCATCTGATTTAGCCGGAATATATAAAGACATAGCAGAGATAATCGGATTAGAAGCAACCTTGCGATTGCATAAAGATTTTCAAGGGCAGCAGATTACATTACCTAAAAAGTTATATACAAAATCGTATATACTGCAACAAACATTACAGAATGGTAAGCAAATGAATATTAAGGCAATCGCTAAGAAGTACGGTTATACCGAACGCAGACTTAGGCAGATGATAAAGGAAAATGTCGCATGTCTACCAGGGAAACAGAGTGAATAGGATAATAAATTGAGATGACAAGGGAAACAAAGGAGGAAATGAAGTGAGAAATGAAGCGAGTAATCAAAAGGATAAGATATTGATTTTGAAATCTCCGGAACCGCTGGATGATGGGCTTAGAAAATATAATAAGTTGTACTACATTTTGGGTGGAGCAGGTGTTATCCTTGGAGTTATAATGGGTGGATTTGATGGTGCTGTCATTCTGGGATTATTATTATGCCTTACGGCCTTGGGCATAAAGCATTGTATTGCTGATTGGAGAATGAAGAATAACTTAAGAAAAATAAGATTTCAGTTACCCTACCATATTGAAAATGAAGTATTGTTATCTTATATTATACTGCCATTAACACAGTTAAATATGAGAGTGGAGAAGAAGTCTGATGGTTGCCCATGTATTATAGATAAAGGAATTATCTATGATGTTTTAGTAGATAATGAAGAAGGGATTTTTAACATCTGGTGGAGATTTTCAATAGCGAAAGCATTCTTTTCAATGAGAACAAAAATACCCTATTATAGAAAGGCTGTTGTTGCAATGGGGATTATCGGATACACAGTACAGCAAGAAATGATTAAGAATAAAAAGGATTAGAGAAATGATAAATGCATTTAAATAAAAGAGCGTTGGAGAGTAGCATTTATGTACCCTCCAACGCTTTTTAGATCATATAAATTATCATGATTTATACTAAAAGCATGCAATCATAATACTTTGTTTTAATATTGGTTTTGCCGTATGAAATGTATCAAAGCGGTTTTCGTAATACGCCATCTATGGTTGACCATAAAAGCTTCAATCTCTCCATTATGGATTAGAGACAGCATCGTGTTCTTTCCAACGGATAAGAGTGCCTGGCACTGCTTAACATGGCACTGCTTAACAGTCAGAATATCCGGGGTATTCTCTAACATTTTCTCACCGTTCCTTTCTTGAAAATCCGGTTTATATTGGCACTGGCCGGTTCTCTTTGGTTTAATACAGTGTTCCTGTCATATGAAAATCTATCGATAAAAAATCCTTACAAAAAACATCCATTTTAAACCGTTTTAAACTTTCCTGTGGGACAAACCGTTAATTCCTTTTTTGTGCTTATATATTATTCTCTTATAAATAATGGAAGGAGGCGGTTGCATGATATCAGTAGGAAAGTTACTTTTAAAAGTAGTTACTACGGTAGCGGTAGCGTCAATTGGAATTGCAACGATTGTGGTCGGTATTTTCGATCCGAAGAGACGGTAAACCAGTAATCATATTTTGAAGGAGGATGTATTATGTCAGCAAATGTTGAGACAATGTTTTATACCAGAGAGAAGCCCTGGCATGGCCTGGGAACACAGGTCAGCCATGCGTTATCATCCAGGGAGGCACTAGCCGCATCGGGACTTGACTGGAAGGTACTGCAGAAATCCATTGTCACAGAGGATGGTATCACTATCGAGGGATACCGGGCAAATGTCCGAGATACGGACGATAAGGTTTTAGGCGTGGTCACAGACCGTTATAAGGTGGTACAGAATGAGGAAGCGTTCGCTTTTACCGATGATCTTCTGGGAAGTGGCGTCCGGTATGAAACAGCCGGATCATTACAGGAAGGGCGGAAGACCTGGCTGCTTGCAAAGCTGCCCAGCGAATATATTATGCTGGGGGATCGAATTAGTCCTTTCATGGTATTCAGTAATTCCCATGATGGCAGCGGAGCCATCAGAGTAGCCATGACACCGATCCGGGTAGTCTGCCAGAACACCTTGAATCTCGCATTATCAACAGCAACAAGGGCGTGGTCTGCAATCCATACCGGGGATATCCGGATCAAGCTGGAGGATGCCCGACAGACGCTTTTCATGGCGGAGAGATATATGGATTCCCTGGGCAAAGAATTTGAAAATCTGAATAAAATCAGACTCTCCGACAGTAAGGTTATGGAATTCATTCAACTGCTGCTTCCGGCAGACGAGAACAGTTCATCCATACAGGAAAGAAACATTATGAAATTGAGGGAGGATATGAAGCTTCGCTATTTTGACGCCCCGGATTTAAGCGGTGTCGGGAGAAACGGATACCGGTTCATCAATGCGGTTTCAGATTTTGCCACCCATTCAAAACCGCTGAGGGAAACCAGCAATTTTAAGGAAAACCTATTTGCCAGAACCATGGACGGGAATGCGCTGATTGACAGGGCATATGAGATGGTTAAGGCGGCATAGATGGATAAAGTTTAGAACACCTGTCGGCTTTCATATAGGCTGACGGGTGTTTTTTTGAGCCGGCAGGCGGAGAGAAAAACACGGTACGGGTTATTTATAAAAGAAATTATTAAAACAAATCTAAAAAATATTAATCTGTTTGGAGGTCAAGGATGAAGAAGGTAGTATCAACGATTAATTTATCCCGGAGCGAATGGCTGCAATACAGGAAAATGGGGATAGGAGGTTCGGACGCAGGGGCTATCTGTGGATTAAATCCTTACACTTCGGCAATATCGGTTTACCTGGACAAGATCAATCCTGATTCCGAGGTTGTGGATAATGAAGCCATGAGACAGGGAAGGGATTTAGAGAATTATGTGGCGGAGCGGTTTATACAGGAGACCGGATTAAAGGTCAGAAAGGCAAATGTCATGTATGCACATGATCAATTTCCCTTTATGCTCGCCAATGTAGACCGTATGATTATAGGGGAAGCAGCCGGGCTGGAATGTAAGACGACCAATGTTCTGAATGCGGATAAATGGAAGGACGGGGAGGTTCCTGCTCATTACCAGATACAGTGCCATCATTATATGGCCGTTACCGGAGCAAAGGCATGGTATATCGCTGTAGTTATTCTGGGGAAAGAGTTCAAATATGTGCGGATCGAGCGTGATGAAGATATCATAAGCAATCTGATCACAATCGAAGCGGATTTCTGGAACAACCATGTATTGAAGGGGGTTATGCCGGACCCGGACGGCTCCAGGGCAGCGGATGATATCATTAACAGCTATTTCAAAACGGCAGGGACAGAAAGCATCCTGCTGGAAGGATATGAAGACAGGCTGAAGCGCAGGGAAGAATTATCCGGACTGATGGACCGGATTGACCGGGAAAAGAAAATGATTGAGCAGGAAATCAAGCTTGCCATGGCAGAAGCGGAAACAGCATATTGTGAAAACTATCAAGTGGACTGGAAGAATGTATCCAGCGTCCGGCTTGATGTGGACAGAATTAAGACGGAGCAGCCGGACATATACCGGAGTTACTGTAAACAGGCGCAGAGCCGGAGATTTTCGGTCAGAGCCGCATAAAGGAGGATGAATTATGCCGGATATTAAACAGGAGCTTGCAAGAAAAGCGGAGAAGCAGGAAGTCAAAATAACTAAGAATATGAGTATAGCGGATATGATCAAGGCGCTGGAACCGGAGATCAAAAAGGCGCTGCCCTCCGTTATCACACCGGAGCGCTTCACCAGAATGGCATTGTCCGCCCTAAATACCACGCCGAAGCTGTCTGAATGTACCCAGTTGAGTTTTCTTGCTGCACTGATGAATGCAGCACAACTGGGATTGGAGCCGAATACCCCGCTGGGGCAGGCTTATCTAATTCCGTACAGCAACAAAGGAAAGCTGGAGTGTCAGTTCCAGATCGGCTTTAAGGGAATGATCGACCTGGTTTACCGGAATGAACAGGTGCAGTCCATCCAGGCACAGTGTGTATACGAGAATGATGAATTTGAATATGAGCTGGGACTGGATGCAAAGCTGGTACATAAGCCAGCCTTAAGAGACCGGGGAGAGCTGATACTGGTGTATGCGTTATTCAAGCTTGAAAACAACGGTTATGCTTTTGAAGTAATGAGCAGGGAGGACATTGATGCCCATGCAACAAAGTACTCCAAAGGATACACTTCCTCCTACAGTCCATGGAAGACCAATTATGAGGAAATGGCAAAGAAAACCGTGATTAAGAAAGTGCTGAAGTATGCGCCGCTTAAAACGGACTTCCTCCGGGCGGTAGAAACGGATGAATCCATTAAGACGGAGATCGCCATTGATATGACCGAGGTAAAGAGCGAGCCGATTGATGGGGAGTATAGGGAACTGGACGATAATGCAGAGAACAGCCCGGCAGCATAACTGCCGGGTTTTTAAGGAGCGGAAAAGTATGAATGAAAAAATGGATTTTGAGCAGTTTATGGAAGCGGTCAAAAATGAGATAAAAAAGATTGCTGGTGAAGAGTATCCTATCACTATTTCCAGAGTGTTTGTAACCAACGGGGAATACAATAATATATGTATACGGCGCAGGGATGCAGTTGGGGCACCGGCGATTTATCTTGAAGATTATTATACGGAGTATCAAGACGGAAAGGATATGCAGTACATTGTAAGGAAAATACTTGCACTGGCATTAGGGCATCAGATTGATATGAATGCCTTTACACAGAATATCCGGGACTATGGATGGGCCAGGCCGAAATTAAGAGCCAGACTGATTAATTATGAGAGAAATATAAAATTGCTTCAGACAGTGCCACATGAACGGATGCTGGATCTGGCTGTCGTTCCGTACCTGGTCATTTCCAGAAGAGAGGGTATAATGTCAATGGCGGTCAATAACTATTTGTTAAGTGGATGGGGAATTGAGCCGGATGAATTATTGCGGACGGCAAAGGAAAATACGCTTGTCATGGAGCCGGTAGTCATTGAAAAAATGACGGATTTCATCATACATATGATGCTTAGAGAACTTAACGGCAGGGAGGCGGAAGATACAACAGAGAGAGAGGAGATAATAAGGAAGATTATTCATAAAGACACAGATAGTCATGAAATGTATGTGGTGACAAATGAGGATCACTTTAATGGAGCTTTTGTGGCGTTTCAACCCAAGGTATTAGCTGGCATAGCCGATCAGATAGGGACAGATGGATTATATATTCTTCCATGTAGCATACACGAAATAATTGTTGTCCCTGTTGGCTATATAGAAACAGAAGATATGAGAAATGTGGTATATATGGTAAATCAGACGGAGGTTTCAGAAAATGAATTTTTATCGAATACAGTTTACGAATATAATAGGAATAGTGATCAAGTTATGGTAAAATATTGATTATCAAAAAAAGAGAATATGTAAATGATATATTATTCTCTTTTTTTGATAGCATCTATAAAAGTGCTGTATGTTGGTGAAGGGAAATTTACAGGTTTACAGGTTTTACACCTATGTACATTAAGTGGAGACAGGTATACAGGAATATCTGCGTTCCTGTAATCGTTGGCATACTATTTAGATATGGCTATTTTGATAACTTATATTATTGGTAGTAAAGATTATTTTCATTGATATACCTATCAAAAGATACTCTATCTGTAAAAGATGTAAAAGGTGTAAAATAGGATAAGGGAGGATATTACTAGGATGAAAAATGTAAAATACAATGCTTTCAAGGAGTTAAATGGTGATATCGGAAATGACAGGAAAAAAATGTTCGTAATGTATGATGAGATTGAAAAAAGCACGATTCGTCAACTTAAATCTATGGAGCAAGATAATACTGATCATGAAAAATTCTATACTATGACAGAATTTCTATATGATGAATTCTTAAATCGAATAACCCATACCTTAGGGCGTTCAAAATCTGACAAATTTATCAAGCAAAATATTGCCGCTATAAGAAGAAGTATTATTGACGATAGTATCTTATGTCATGTGGAAGATAACGAAAGTCATTGTGAAGTAAAGTCAATAACGAAATATGTGGCATTCGTGAAGAAAAGTTTAGATTACTTAATGAGTAATAATATTGCCATATTTGAAAATGCAACATTTCGGTTTATAAAGAGGTATGAGGATAAATTCTATGAAGATGATGACAATGTATTGACTTTTGATATTGAACAGCAATGCGATTATATTTGGAGATCAATTTTTAACTATAGAGAGGATAAAAATAGTAAAGGGTGGAACAAAAGTAATTATGAATTTTTGTTTTATGTTTTTTTGATTAAAAACTATCATTTTTTTATAGATCCTAAGGATGATGCAGGATTAGAAATTTTGGCCTTGAAATCAAAATGTATATTGCCCAAAAAGTCAGAAAAAGGCTCATGGATTGATCTCCATATGATTGTATTTACTTTTATAAATGAGCAATTATTTCACTTGAAAACCGCTTGCGGAGATAATTGTGAATTAGATTTTACCTTTCAACTTGATCATAATGCAATCTGTAAAGAAGTATATGGATACAAGGAAGATTGGATTGCACAGTCATATATTTTTCATACACAGATTATAATACACGCTTTAAAAAACAAAAAATTGAAGACGAAAATATTTAGCCTTCTCAAAAGTAATAGACATTTGAAGAGTATACATCAGCAATTGCCTTCTAAGAAACAAGAACTGGATGCGAATGAGTTTATGTACGATTTGACTGTATCTATAATAGACGACATACTCCAAGATGGAAATGTTATTAATCTATTTTATGGAGAAATCAGAAAGTGTGGGAGGTTTGGAAAAGAAAGAAACTGGAATTTTAGGGATAGATGGCTGTTTAAAATTGATGAAGAGGAAAAAGAAAATATCCATATTAACTTAAAAAATCTGCTTGTAGAAATTGTAAAGAAAAATGAAAAGATAAAAATAATAGACAAGGCATTTATTGCATCAGATATCATTAAAAAAAATGTCGGATTCAATTGCTGATGATTTAATAAATAACGAACTTTTTGATGAAGTATTTGGAAGAATAAAGAGATCATATAGTCATCCTGACTTTATTATTCTGCCGAAACTTCTTAATCCTTTAAAGGAAATAAACTATAATTTGACCAGTAACAGGATCTTTCTTCAATATATATCTGCCATAGGATTGGCCGATCTTTTTTACATAATGATCAGTCATTATTATACAGCGTCTATTGTTGCGACATTTAAATTGGGTTATGAAGAAATGCTGAAGCGGTTTATCAAAACAAAAGAAGAGAGCATTAAATCACTTATGCAAAATATGCTAAGTGTTGCGGATAATGAAATAAGAATAAATCGGATGATAATGAATGATATTATATGGGCGAGACGGAAGCAAATGTCAATATATTATAGCAATGAAAAATAAAGACCAGCAATAATATAAAATAATGTATTTAGGAATAGTCCGGCTTAAAGATTATTGGAAATAGTAATGTTTCTGATAATCTTTTTTTGCGAAATTTTACATTGATAAAATGAGATGAGCTAAACAGTTATATTTAAATGATTTACAGAAAATGGTAAGAAATAAAGTCCATTAGAAACCCTTATATATTTTTTATATACTAAGATTACATCAAAAACAGGAGGTGCTAAGTTAAAAACAAGTCATGTAGATTTAATGCAATTGTATCATGAAGCGGCCACATTTGCAACAGAAAACGTAAAAACAAATCCAACAATAGGAGGTAAGCTAACATGAAAAGCTTCAATGAAGAAGGAGAAGATAGGATGGATCGGAGTGAAAGCAAGGGAGGTAAAATTAGTTCCTATGAAATATCTCAGATCATCATGGAAAAATGCAGATGCGCCAATATAGATGGCGTCGTCAGTATCTATGATGAAGTTAGTAATGATTATACCCCGATTGATAGTGACAGAGGGGAGTATATCATTAGAAACAGTATGGATGAGGGTATCAAGTTATATATAGGCACATTTTCCATACGAGAGGCAGTAAAGTGGATAAAGTCTGATCAGAAACTTATTTATGTTGAAGCAAAAGATTTACAGCAACGGAATTACTACCTCAATTATCTTGATGGTCTGGTAAATATTGCTTCATCTGAGGTTATACAGAGAAAGACACCGGAATTTTATTTTACATATCATCTGAATATGAAGAGACCGGGAACATTTGATAAGGAGAAATTTGAAGAAAGTGAGTATTATAAATTTCTGAAGAGGACGTTTGATGATAAGAAACAGAGAGATACCTTTGAGGAAATCGTCGGTCTTTGTATAAGTAATATAAGAAATAGAAAAATATCACTATTTTTCTATGGGCCAAGTAATTCGGGAAAGTCAGTGGCATTAAGTTTAATAAAAAATATTGTCGGTAATAAATTCGTATCTGCGGTGTCTTTTTCACAATTAGGCGAGGAATTTACAGTGGCCCAATTATTTGGAAAGCACTTAAATGTGAGTGGCGAAATGAGCGGGATCGCAAATAAAAGAATCGATATCTTTAAGTCACTAACGGGTTCTGATGCAATTACTGTATGCTATAAGGGACAGGACCATTTTGTTTTTGATAACAAGGCATTATTTCTTTTTGCTTGTAACGAGTTACCGATAGTTGCTAAGGCGACGGATGCAGATGAGGCTTTTTTTAAGAGAATGAGAATATTACCTTTTAAGAATGTAGTTGATCCAGAGGATATAATTGATAATCTGGCAGAAAGATTGCTTGAAGAAAGAGAACTTATCGTATCACGTGCAATGGAAGCATTAAAAAGACTAAAGGAAAATAATTTTGTTTTTAGTAATCAGAAAGAAATGAATAAAGTTGTGGAAGGGTATATCAATGATGTTAATAGCTTTCTTGCCTTTGCTCAAAAGCATATTAGGCGTAATCCGAAAAAAGCGGTAGCAAGCTGTCAGCTCGAAAAATATTACAGATTATTCTGCGATAAGAAAGGTGTTGATGTAATGTATAGCTCTAGCTGGTCAAGGATATTAAAGTCGATTTTCCATGTGACCAGAAAAAATATAACCAATGATCCGTCAGTTCCTTATAATTCCAGAGGGTATAAAGGAATTGAATTAGTGGATCTAGATGAATTGGAAGAAAGGGGACAGGAGGTGACTGATGAACAGGATACGACTAAGGAACTGGGTATATTTAAGAAAAAACATGCTATTTAGATTAGCTCGTACAGGTTACAAGATGAGTTATATATTATTTCTTTGATGGAATACATACAGTACATATATGGAGGTGATAAAAATGCAGAGAACAATAAAATCTGACAGAAACAAACTTTTGGTTGATACTGATGAACTAAAACTCAGACTTGGCTGTGGAAGAGCAACGGCTGTGAGAATTGGCGTAAATGCCGGTGCCAAAATACGAATTAATAGGAGAGTTTTATGGAGCATGGAAATTATTAAAGACTACATAAACAGTATAGCAGAATAAGAGATAGAAGGCATCTGCGGATTCAAGGATGAGTAAGCAGATGCCTTCTTCCTAAGTACAGAGGAGGAGCATAATGGCTTATGATAATAACGGTAAGGAATTACCAAAGGGAATACGTCAAAAAGTAGATGGCAGATATGAAGGAAGATTCCGATATGCGGGTCAAGACTATTATGTGGTTGGCAAATCATCAAGCGAGTGCAAGAAGATGCTCAATGATTTACGGTATGAGGTAGAGCATGGTATCTATGCAAAGCAGCAAAATATAACGGTGAACGATTGGTTTCAAACATGGTTAGATCAGTATAAAAGACCTTCTGTTAAGAAAGGCACTATAACTGTTTATCAAGAACATTTCAATTGTTATATTAAAAATGAATTTGGTAAAAGGAAATTGAAAGATATACGCCCAGAGCATATTCAAAAGCTTTATAACGACATGCAGCGAAAAGGTTATTCAAATAATACAATTGAATTAACGTCAGTTGTGTTAAGCGGTATGTATAAGCAAGCGATTAAGAACAAGGTGATTAAGGAGAATCCCGTACCGCTTACAACGTTACCGCGAAATGTAATACATAAAGAGCATAGGGTCATGACCGTTGAGGAACAAGCAATATTTCTGGAATATGTTAAAAAGAGCTATCTTGCGGATATTTGTGAGCTTGCATTATCTACTGGCATGCGATCCGGTGAATTACGTGGCCTTCGCTGGCAGGATATTGATTTGAAAAATAAAATAATTCATGTTAATAACTCGTTGAATTTTAATAATAATGAGTATTATTTGGATACGCCAAAGACTATAACCTCCAAAAGGGATATTCCAATGCTCGATAATGTGTATAATCTTCTAAAGAATAGGAAGAAGAAACAGGCAGAGCAGCGTATGAATTTGGGGGAACTATGGATGTCAAAGGAAGGATTGGAGGACCTTGTGTTTACGTCTGAATTAGGCTATCCGATGAATCGAGATCGGTTTAGATTAGATTTAAATGCAGTAATCTATAGTATTAACAGTGACGGTATCGTATTTGAGCATATAACGCCGCATACATTCCGGCATACATTTGCGACGAGATGTATCGAAAATGGAATGCAGCCGCAGGTACTTAAAGCAATTCTTGGCCATAGCAAACTGGCAATGACTATGGATTTGTATTCACATGTTTTACCCAATATTAAAGCAAATGAAATGCAGAAAATTGCAGGTTTATTTTGGATTTTGTAAAATAATAGTGTTGAACCTATATTGATGTTTGGTGTATAATATTACCATGTATTTGTAAGGTGAAATACATGGTAATATTAACGTATAATGTTTGAATTATATATTATAGCAAGCATGAGAAGTTTATTATATTCCTTATATCAATCATAAAACTATACAGAAAGGGGTTATTAATGAATATATATGATTATAAGCAAGATGATAAAAATTTTGTACGTCACAGAATCCTGTCTCATGCAATAGAGGCTTTGACTGTGGAAAGACATCAGGCTTGTTGCGTACCAAGAAAATATGTTAGGCAAATCATTGATTATTTTCTTCAGCTTGATGAGGGTGAACCTGCAAGAAAAGAAGTTGAAGAAATTCAATCGACTTACTTTTCTGCGTGGGAATCATTACATGATTCAGTAATTGGATATAAACGTCCTTCTGATTTAAGTGTTTGCTATTTGTCCGGACCACAACCGGAAAATGATTTTAACGAATTGATATCACTTGGAGTTTTGCCACAAAATATTTGGGCATTTGAAAATGATAAAGAAACTTATTTAAAAGCAGTTGATACCTACAATACAACGGCCTTTCCACAACCCAAAATAGTTAAAATGTCAATTGAGCAATTCTTTAAGCAATCACCGAAAAAATTTGATATTGTTTATATTGATGCTTGTGGGGCTATTATTTCTACTCAACATGCTCTTCGATGTGCTGCAACTCTTTTTTATCATCAGCGATTAAATTCACCAGGCGTATTGATAACCAATTTTGCAAAGCCTGATATTACAAAAGAAAGCATCAAAGTTGAATATGCAAAGATGATTGCATTATATATGCTTTTCAAACAATCCCCGAATGTTAATGTTTCTAATAATGAAAAAAATAGTTTTAGTGTTGATAATTACGAGCAGATTTATCAAGAGGTTCAGTTAATGTTTGACGATTATTATGATAGGTTTATTACATGTATCCTATCGGATTTGGCATCAATAATTATTCCACTTCAACGATTTGGAGAGCTGGCGCCATATTCTAATTTATTTACTATGAGTGAAATAGAGGAAGCCAAGTCATCTACAAATCTGGAGATTATAAATAGTATAAAAAACAACTCAGTATGTAAATGGATTCTTACTATGGATTTATTGTTAAAGAAGAAAAGTCAAAATGAGTGTAAATTTAATTCTAATCTCCTATATACTGATCTTGTGGGTTTAGATGGAAGCTGGGATAAGCTTGTCAGAGGTGTAAGATTCTTTATAGCATTAAAGAATGGTTGTTTTGGAGGTGATGTGAAAATTGCATCGATTGGAAATTTTTTTGATACTAATCAAAATATCTACCAATTTCTGGACCGCCCTTCAGCGTCCCTCTTTTTTGATGTGGTCATTAATCAATTAGCGTACCCGCTCCATAGTAATGAAGAGAAACGTCATTCTTATAAGTATTGTGCAAAAAGTACAGATATGTTTACAGACCTAGTAATTTATGATGAATGCCGTTATCTTTATGAATGGCTTCCTGCTATTCATCAAATAGAAAATGCAATGAGGAACAAAAGCTGGCAGTACATCTTTCGTTTTGCTTTAGACGGATTAGTAAAGCAACGTATAAATTATAATAATGAATTCTTTTTCCAAGGATCTGTAATTTCAAAGGATGAATTAGAATCATTCAAAGCAAAAGTCAGAAGAAAAAGAGAAATAATAGGAGGTTAAATTATGTCATCTACAAAAGATATTTCAAGTTGGAATTTAGATTATAGTGATATTATGGATATTTTTAAAAACAATTTAAAAATAGAAAATTCTCTAAGGTCAATTCAATCCATTTTTTTAAACCAAAGATTTGCAGGAAAAATTAATTATAAACCTTATTTTCAGAGAAACTATGTTTGGGATAAGGAAAAAGCCACATATTTTATTGAAAGCATATTACTTGGAACGGAAATACCTCCGTTGGTGCTTTTTAAAGGTTCTTCAAATAATGATGCAAAAAATGAAGTCATTGATGGTCGCCAAAGATATGAAACATTATTGAAGTTTTTGGGAAATGATTTAACTTTGCAAGAAAACGGTTTACATCGTTTGTATTCCTTTACAGGCCAAAAATATATTGATTTTGATGAGGATACACTTGACAGTTTTAATAATACAAAATTGCGTATTCTTCAATGCAGCGTTACAAATGAACCACTACTGACATCGGAAAAAGAAGACAAAATTAAAAAGGAGATTTTTAAAAGATACAATTCTGGAATTACACCTTTGAAAAGGGAAGAAAATGCAAGAGCTGAATACATTGATGATCCTATTACAGTTGCTTTGAAGTCTTATCTTGATAAGATGCCTAAAAGTTTAAAGGATGCTGAGGAATTGTTCTTGCCTAAAAGTAAATTCGGTTTGTCTAAAAGGGATCGAATTAATATTTTGATTGATCGAATTCGTACAATACTTACGATGACTAAAATCCCTATTTATAACTACGCAAAATCATCTCGCAGATATGATATTATCCGCCAGTTTTATACTATAGAAATTGCTCAAAGTCATCCTGATGTAATTATGCATAGATTTCTAGTGGTTATAAATCTATTAACATCGATAAAGGAAGAACTAGATAAAAATGCTATCTATAATAATGTACTTTTCTACGAAGTACTTTGCTGGGGATTTCTTATTGCGATGGATCAAGAAATAGAGATACCTCAAAAAGATGCTTTTAATATTGCAAAAAACATTATTAATGCATCAAGTAATACTATTTTTTGGTCTGATATTTTAAATGTATTTCATACACCAGAAGCAATTTTTGAATTAACAGGTAGTCATTATAGAAATGCAACGATAGATAGGTATCGCTTTATAAGCAATTACTTAAACAAAAAATATCAGATAGATTTTTCTATGCATATGAAAGATGCAGCTTTTTTCTCCAGTATAATGGATAAAAATTCACAGAAAGAACAGTTAATAAGCCTAAAACTAATAAAACCTGACCCGGTTTCTGTGACAATTGATGATATATTAGCTGATATGCTTCAATCGAAATTTTTAGTTAGACCTTCATATCAAAGGTCGGAAGTGAAAAATATTCAAAAGTCATCATATTTATTAGAAAGTATCATGTTAGGTATTAAAATTCCTCCAATTTATATTTATAAAGGAAAAGAGCGTGTAAAAGAAGTAATAGATGGTCAACAACGAATTCTGACACTTCTTGGTTTTTTAGGTAAAAGCTATATTGACGAGAATGGTGTTGAAAGGATTTCAGATAAACATAAATTTAGGCTTAGTGGATTGAAAATCTTAAAGGAACTTAATGGAATGAATGTTGATGATGTCCATGATAAATATCCACATTATATTGATAATATTTTAGATTTTACCATTGATGTTGTCGAAATCGATGCTGCACAAAATCCGGAATTTAATAGTATCGATTTATTTCTGCGATTGAATACTAAGCCTTATCCTATAAAACCCGACAGCTTTGAAATGTGGAATGCTTATGTTACACAAGCTATTACAAAAAAAATAAAAAGTATAGCTTCACAATATGAAGGGAAAATCTTTAGATCAAAGGATACCCGAATGAGCAATGAAGAATTAATTACTGCATTGGCATATTTACATTATCAAAAAACATATAAAAGTGCGAAATATTTTGATTTATTAACAATTTATATACGCGATAAGCATGTATGTGCTCGAATCTCATCAAAGGATCGTATTACAAAAATGCTAGAAAGTCTGACGCATAAAGATATAGCAAATTTTGAAGAATCTATAAATGGAGTTTCTACCTTTATTCGTAAACTTTGTTTGGTTGTTGGGGATGATGGCTATCAACTTCCAATACTTTTGGGAACTAGTCATAAGACCGATCAAAATTTCTATTTTTTATGGATGTTTTTTGAAAATTTATCAATGGAGTATATTCAATCTCATAAAGACAGCGTGTTTCAAAATATCCAAAAGGTTTTTAAAATAATTGCTGCTGCACCGAGGGAACTAAATTTAGAAGTTTTTATCAATAAATTATCAAAAGGACCTGTTATGAATGATAATAAGTAAACAAACTTCCCACTATATTGATTATGTAATATTTCTGATTCCATGCTTGGAAAATCATAATTTTGGGGCAATTTTGGGGCAAATCTCATATAAAGTAGATATATTGGAAGAAATAAATGATTTTTATCTAGCTATAAGTTCCGAAAACAGGCCATTCCAGCCACAAGCAAAACCCCCGCTACGTCGTTGTAACGGGGGTTCTACTAAAAAGGGGAGGATAAGTATTTAACTTCTCTTTGGTAACCATAATTGGAGGGGGAATCCAATTATGAAAGAGCATACGCATTTACATCCCTCAATGGAACCTCGTTCCTTATTAGGATATTACTATTATGATACACATTTACAAGATTTATACATTAAAATAAAAATATTTCATATTGGAAATTTATATATATACATGGTATAATAGCCACAGATATCATACCTGTGCCGAAGAATCAAGGGAAGAGGAAGGTACAGAAGCCGAAAATGGTTATTTTTATGTACGAGGAAGGATGGAAACCATGAGTTTATTACAAGAGTGGAGAGATTATGCTTATGCCAATGATATGGATAATCGCTCCGGCCAATTATTCTGGGCCAATTATTTTAACATTGAGAAGGAAATTTATAAGGTTTTACTTGCGGATGCAAATAAAGTGTGGGAAGGGACAGTAGCTTCTCTTGCGGCGGAGTTTGATACGGAGTTAAAATACTTTGTCGGCTTTTTGGATGGAATCAATGACAGTCTGGTGAAGTCCAATCCGATTGAGGAGATGGATGAGAACACCACTGTCAGCTTGGCCTTTGATAAGGAGAAGCTGTATTATAATATGGTTGCAGCTCATGCGGAATGGCTTTACGAGATGGAAGAATGGGATACGCTTCTTACACCGGAGCGCAGAAAAGAGCTGTACCGTGAACAGAAGCAATCCGGTACCGTTGTGAAGGATAAGAAGGTGGGGAGAAATGATCCCTGTCCTTGCGGCAGCGGTAAGAAGTATAAGAAATGTTGCGGAGCTAACGCATAATAAACGGGTGTTGCAGGCCTTGGATATAAATCCCCCTTTATTTTAAATTATAATAAGGCGGTGGGGTTTGTGCGGTCTGCAGCACCTGTGCTATTTCAATAAGGTTTTATACTTGTATCAAGATAGGTTCTCTTGTTTGTAAATCAGATACCTTGCATAGTTTTTGATTTCGGCCACATTCTCAGGAGATAATTGTTGATACAAATCAAACAATTCTACGATGTCTTTGTCCAGGATTTCACCGCCGATGGGCAGATAGGAGTCGGTGATTCCAAGCAGATAATCACAGGATACTTCAAAGTATTGTGACAGAACAATTAACTTTTCGATGGATGGCTCATTTCTCTCAGATTCATAATTTGAAATAGCGGTGGGTTTTAACCCAAGAATTTCAGCCAGTTCACTTTGCGTTAATTTATGCTTTTGCCTTAATTGCTTGAGACGTGCGTTAAAATTCATTCAATTTTCCTCCTGTGCCAAGTCAGTGCAATTTTGGTAGAGTGCCTGACACCCTAATTAATTATATATCCAGGAAAATATCAGTGTCAATCACAATACGGAAGATTGTATATAATGTTCAAATAACTTTTGATGAATCCGGCACCGGCAGGCGGAATGAAATGCAGCAGACAACAAGAAAATGCAGAAACAAAAGAATATGGAGAATTGCAATGAAACAATTATTGCATCGATGTATTGGTAAGTATAGTAACGGCAGAAATAATACCGGTGAATATAGTGAATGTGCATCCTGGCATGCGATACCGTATCATTGGGGATTGCGGCGGTGGTATAAGTTTTTTTGCAGGAATTCGGAAGAAATGCTCCTTTTCTTCAACCGGGAGGGCAGAATAACGAAGTGCAATCCGGTGGCTGCGAGGGAGCTGGGCTATGGCCGGGAATTGAAAAATGTAAGAATACAGGAGATATTCAAGAGCACCTTCCTTCCGGGAAAGCATGGCCCCAAGGTTTTGAACTGCCTTGATTGGCCGGAGGAAACTGTGGCATACCGGAAAAATCATACCTGTTTTCCTATTCTGCTCAAGGTATCGGTGTACAAATGCGGAAAGTATTACATCGGTCAGTGCAGAGCCAGAAAGCAGGCGGAATTCGGATCGAGGGACAAGAGGCAGGGGCAGACGAAGAATGGCTTTCATCCCCTGAGCAGCAGCCAGAACCGGATTATTGCCAATATTACGCATGAGCTGAGGACTCCGGTCAACGGTATTCTTGGACTTAGCAATAATCTGCTGGATACCCCGCTTACTCCCAAACAGCAGGAGTCCGTTGAGCTGATTAAGCGCTGCTGCAGCAATATGGAAATAACCATCAATAATCTATTGGATTATTCCAGGCTTGTCAATGATAAGATGGATCTGGAGCAGCGGGAATTCTGCTTCCATGATTTTATTAACTCTGTCCTTGATTTTAACAGGCCGGGAATTAACGACAAAGGATTGAAGCTGCTGTTTTCTGTTTCAGAGGATATTCCGGAGCGGGTAATCGGAGATGAATATCGCCTGACCCAGATCTTAAATAATTTGATTTCCAATGCGGTAAAATTCACTGCCTTCGGACATGTTATACTGAAAGTGACTTCGCTCTCCCAGACGGATCAATCCGTGGAGCTGTTTTTCATGGTGATGGATACCGGGATTGGCATCAGTATGGAAGAAAAGGACAAGCTGTTCCAGAGCTTTTCCCAGGTGGATGGCTCCATTACAAGAAGATTTGGCGGTACCGGCCTGGGTCTTGCCATCAGCAAAGGGTTGGTTGAAGCCATGGGAGGCTTCATTGACGTGGATAGCGAGAAGGGAAAGGGCAGTACCTTCTCTTTCTCCGTGCATTTAGGATTACCTGACCGGCAGGATGAGGTTTACCGGAGGGAAGGCAGAGACGCGGGAGAGGATAGGTATTATTGCGGCAGCCCGGCGGGCACGGCTGCCGGTGAAGAGATCATTGCCGATGCGGAATATATCGACAGATCCCTGAAGAGAGCCGGTAATGGCAGATCGGAGATTCCGGTGATATTTACGAGGCAGGAGCTGTTCAAGAGTATTTCTGCGGCACTGGAGAAGCTTTCTATCTGTATTGATATGGAGCGGTGGGATAAGGCGGAAGAAATGGTGTATCTCATCCGCAAGAAGCTTCCGCCGGAACTGAGGGATATCGCAAAGATGATGTTTCGTCTGCTTCTGGAAGTCAGGAAGGAGAATTACAGCGCTTCCATCGCAATACTCGGTGAATTGAAAAACCTTATGAAGGAAGGCTAAAGTGCTGCACGGGGCGGCAGAATGGAGATAACAATGGATAAAAAGTCATTTTCCCCATCTAGCGTATTGGTGGTGGATAGCTTAGACTCGGATCTGGCGGTGCTGACAAAGATGATACAAAAAGCGGGATATATTGCCCGTCCTGTGTCTAGTGCGAGACAGGCCGTGGATGAGATGGAAGCGCTGCTGCCCGATCTGATTCTTTTGGATATCTTCATGCCTGGGATTGACGGCTTTGCGTTCTGCTCCATGCTGAAGAAAAATAGAATTACCAGAGACATTCCGGTAATCTTAATGACAACTCCGAATTCGAAAGAAGATAGAAGAAAAAGTTTTCAATTGGGGGCGGCAGACTACATTACCAAGCCCTTTGAAGCAGAGGAAGTGATGGCACGGATCAATACGCACCTAAAAATATATAAAATGCAGCAGGAGCTGGAGATATATAGTAAAAAGCTGTACCGGATCATCAACGACCAGATAAGGAAAATCTATGAAGGCCAGAAGAACGTGGCGGAAGCATTGGCAAAGCTCTATGTTGAAAGCGGAAGAGGAAGAAAAGCGGATACCCTGCGGATTGGAAACAATTGCAGAATATTAGCCATCAGCCTGCAGCTTTCCCCCAAATTTAAAGATGAGATTACCAATAGCTTTATAGATATCATCGAGAAAGCAGCCTTGCTTCATGATATTGGTGCGCTTTCTGCCGATGAAGAGACCCTGTGTTCCCATGCGGAGCTGGGAGCGCGGATATTGAAGGAGGTTCTGAAGCTAAATCCCGATAATGATTTTATCCGAATGGCAGCAGATATTGCCTGCTATCATCAGGAAAGATGGGACGGAACAGGATATCCGGCGGGAAAGTCCGGCAATGAGATACCGATTTGTGCCCGAATTGTAGCCATAGTGGAAGCCTATGATAAGCTGATCTCCTCAGGAAGGGCAAAGGAATCCTGTTCCCAGGAGGATATTTTGAATAAGCTTCGGCAGGGAGCGGGAACCCTATATGATCCGGACATGATTACGGTACTTTGCAAGGTACAGAATCAATTGAGGAGATGATATTGGCAGCTTTGGAATAAATAGAAGACAACGTTAATATACATCTAGTATAAATGACCTGGAGGTGTCCTATGGATAAGGCAATCCGTCAGAATACAAAAATGTTTGCAGTGCTGAAGGGGCTTCTTTTTTCCTATATCATAACGGCTTTCCTGTTGTTGCTTCTATCCTTACTTATGCTGAAGCTGGATATGTCAAGCACGGTGATCAGCGGAGGAATTATCCTTGCGTATATTCTGTCTAATTTTATCGGAGGCTTCTTTGTAGGAAAGAAAGCGGAGCAGAGAAAGTTCCTATGGGGCCTGCTTTTGGGCATATTTTATTTTATCATTCTGATGATCATATCCCTGGCCATGAACCATGCCGGGACTCTGCCGATTGGGAATTTGGCAACAGCCCTTCTGATCTGCGGATTAAGCGGGATGGTAGGAGGAATGGTCAGCTAGGAAAATGCTGCAGAATAAGACTTGTAACAGGATAGCGATATCGCCTCTTATAGGGGATATCGCTGTTTGTCTTATGAACAAGCGCCCGCCTGAACTGTTACCGGCGGGAATGCGATCGAAATGGGATATGGTTAGGGATTGAAATTTGATAGTGAATTGATTATACTATAGTTGAATTCGCGGGTTACGGCAGAGTAGCGGGCATGGAAGGATTCAGCGGACAGGAAAGGGACTGGTAGATATGAAGCGTGTCATGATTACGGGAGCGTCGGGGCAATTGGGACTTGCGCTCTGCCGGTTGATGAAGGGACAGGCCCGGTATGAGATTTTACAAACCGGTGTCGATGAAAATTCTGCTTTGAACCGATTAGATATTACGGATGAGGCAGAGGTGGAAAATTATATTAAGGAAAACAGACCGGATATTATTATTAACTGTGCCGCCTTTACTGCGGTTGACCTGTGTGAGAGCCAGGAGGATACGGCATATCGGGTTAATGCGCTGGGGGTCAGGTATCTGGCGCAGGCGTCGGAGCGGATTGGAGCAAAGCTGGTGCATGTATCAACGGACTATGTATTTGACGGACAAGCAGAGAGACCCTATGAGGAGGAGGATTCCCCCAATCCTGTCAGCGCGTATGGAAGAACGAAGAGAGCCGGTGAATGCTTTGCTCTGGAGAACTGCAGCAGACTTTATATCGTAAGAACAGCATGGGTTTATGGAGAAGGCAAGAATTTTGTAAAGACCATGCTGCGTCTTGCCGAAAGCGGCAGCTCGATTCGTGTGGTAGAGGATCAATACGGAACACCCACCAGTGCGCTGGAGCTGGCCAGGGCAATTCTGTTTTTGGTGGAAACAGATGCCTATGGCATCTATCACGCAACCTGTGAGGGCAGCACCAATTGGTATGAATTTGCCTGTACCATCTTTCAGGCAGCAGGGCTTGAGGTTATGCCCGAGCCGATTCCTACCAGCAAATATCCGACACCGGCCAGGCGTCCCATGTATTCCGTTCTTGACAATAAAGCCTTGCGCGAGAAACATGGCTACTATATGAAGGATTGGAAGGATGCCTTTTATGAATTCATGGCTGAGGAAGGATTGCTGAAGGCCTGAGGTAAGACGGCAAAAAATCAGAAAGATAAAGTGAGGATGGGACAATGAGAACTTATCTAGTAACCGGAGGAGCCGGTTTTATCGGATCCAATTATATATTGTATATGTTGGAGAAATACGGGAAGGAGATCAGAATCATCAACCTGGATTCCCTGACTTATGCAGGGAACCTGGAGAATCTGCAGTCGGTAGAGCAGTCTGATCATTACGAGTTCCTTAGGATAGATATCTGCGATAAGGAGGCCGTGACAGAGGTATTCCGGAAATATGATATTGACCGGGTAATTCACTTTGCGGCGGAGAGCCATGTGGACCGCAGCATTCGTAATCCGGAGGTATTCGTGAATACCAATGTACTGGGGACGGTGAATCTGTTGAATGCCGCCAAAGCGTCCTGGCGGACAGAGGAAGGCTTCCTGCCCGGCAAGAAGTATGTTCAGGTATCTACAGATGAAGTCTACGGCTCCCTGGAAGGCGAAGAGGGGTATTTCTATGAGACAACGCCTTTGGATCCCCACAGTCCCTATTCTGCCAGCAAGGCGGGGGCTGATTTTATTGTAAAATCCTATGTGGACACCTATCATTTTCCGGCTAATATCACCAGGTGCAGCAATAACTACGGGCCGTACCAGTTCCCGGAGAAGCTGATACCGCTTATGATCAATAATGCGCTCTCCGGCAGGAAGCTGCCGGTATACGGAACGGGCAGGAATGTCCGGGACTGGCTCTATGTCATGGATCATGCCAAGGCAATTGATATGGTGGCGGAAGGAGGCCGGATCGGAGAGGTGTATAATGTGGGCGGCCATAACGAAAAAAGGAATATTGAGATTGTAACTACAATTATCGATACTCTCCTGGAGCTTCTGCCTGCAGACGACCCAAGGAGGAAGAATGTCAGCCGGGAGTTGATTACCTATGTGGAGGACCGCAAGGGCCATGATTTCCGTTACGCCATCGCACCGGATAAGATTAAAGCCGAGCTGGGCTGGGAACCGGATACCAATTTCTCGAAAGGCATCCGGCTGACGATAGAATGGTATCTTAACAACGCGGATTGGATGGAGCGTGTGACCAGCGGAGATTATCAGAAGTATTATGAAGAAATGTATCAAGGATAAAACAGAAACCTGGGGGTAATTCATGAGATACGAAGAATTTACAATAGAAGGCCGTAACGCGGTAATGGAAGCATTCCGTTCCGGCAAAACCATTGACCGGCTGTTTGTTCTGGACGGCTGTCAGGATGGTCCGGTGAAATCGATTGTCCGGGAAGCGAAGAAAACGGATGCGATTATCACTTATGTGAAAAAAGAACGTCTGGATCAGCTTTCCTCTACGGAAAAGCACCAGGGAGTCATTGCCTATGCTGCGGCTTATGAATATGCCGAAGTGGAGGATATTCTACAGGCGGCGGAGGAGAAGAAGGAACCGCCCTTTGTGGTGCTTTTGGACGGTATCGAAGATCCGCATAATTTGGGGGCAATTATCCGTACGGCGCACCAGGCAGGCGCTCATGGTGTTATCATTCCCAAGCGGCGTGCCGTTGGCTTGACGGCGACGGTGGCCAGGACCTCCGCAGGAGCTCTTAATTACCTTCCCGTAGCCAAGGTGACCAATCTGGCGGTAACCATCGAAGAATTGAAGGAAAAAGGACTCTGGTTCGTATGCGCTGATATGGAAGGGGAATTACTGTACCGGATGGATCTGAAAGGGCCCATTGGGCTGGTAATCGGCAGCGAGGGTGAGGGTGTGAGCCGTCTGGTGAGGGAAAAATGTGATTTCATGGCTAAGATCCCCATGTTCGGCAAGGTGGATTCCCTGAACGCATCGGTTGCCATGGGAATTCTGGCGTATGAAATTGTAAGGCAGAGACTGGGTTAAGGAAGCATGTAGCAGGCAGGAGGGTACCTGAAGTGGGCGCAGTGGTAAAGTATGATACTATGACCGATGAAGAGATCGTGGGCCGGATTCAAGAGGGAGACCAGCCTGCCATCGACTATCTGATGGAGAAATATAAATATCTGGTTCGCAGCAAAGCCAAGACCCTGTTCCTGATCGGGGGGGACAGGGATGATCTGATCCAGGAAGGAATGATCGGTTTATATAAGGCAATCCGGGATTATCAGTCCGGTAAAGATAATTCCTTCTTTAACTTTGCCGATCTCTGTGTATCAAGGCAGATTTACAGCGCCATCAAGGCATCCAACCGCAAGAAGAATATCCCCTTAAATACCTATATTTCACTTTATGCCCCTGTTTATGGGGAAAATGGAGACGCGGAGGATAAGGAAGCCCTGGTTGATATCATTCATCAGAAAAATATATCGAATCCGGAAGAATTAGTTATTGACAAAGAGAGTACCAGTATGATAGAATATGAACTCGTAAGGCGTTTAAGTGGCCTGGAGAAACAGGTTCTGGATTTGTACATGCAGGATTTAAAATATACACAGATTGCAGAGGTTCTTGGAAAAGAACCGAAGACAATCGACAATGCATTAACCAGAATTAAGGCGAAGTTAAACCAGGTACTGAAGGTAATCTAGCCGAGCATGATATATGCTGTTGTAGCTCAGTTGGTAGAGCACCTCATTGGTAATGAGGAGGTCAGCAGTTCAAGTCTGCCCAACAGCTTAATAAGAAATATAGTAAAATCAACGGGTGTAGCGGTTTTGAAAAATCGTTATATCCGTTTTTTCTATGACTTATTCTATTACTATTTTAAACCAGCTTTTTATTATACTTTTTAATTGTATTTTTATACATCGTCTTATCGGGATGAGAATAGTTGTCCAGCGTGGTTTTTACCGTGGTGTGCCTCATCATATCTGCCACCATTTTTGGATTTACACCGTCACGCATTAAGTTTGTGCCAAACGAATGCCGGGCATCATATAATCGGATTGTGGTTATTTTGTTGCTGACCAAAATCCTCCCGAACGCCTTGTATAGGTAACCGGGAGTCATTGGTCTCCAATCATCAGTAAAGCAATTAATAAAAGTGTCCGAAGGAAAATCTTCAAATGGCCTTTGGCTTTTCCAGATGCTTTCCTGGATGATTTTTATACTGTTCAGATGTAATATGATCTCAGGAGACAGATAAACCTCTTCCCTGGCCTTATCGTTCTTTAACTCTGTTACATTACCCTCTTTATCAATTCCTATTTTGGGAGCAAAACATTCACCGTCATAATCAGACCATCTAAGCCCACACACTTCCCCAGGGCGCATACCAGTGTTAAATAGTATCATAAAAGCGGTATAGCATGTGGCTTCTTTTGTGTCAGGAAGGTTTAAAAATGTATTGATCTGCTTGGGGTTCCAGGTTTTTTTCTTTTCAATTCGTATATTCGGTTTTTTTATCCCATAACATGGGTTCGCTCTGATGTAATTTAAGGACATTGCAAAGTCAAATATCTGCTTTAGAGTACACATGATTTTTGCAATACTGGCCGGCTTTAAATCTAGGGATACCATAAAGGCATTTATCTCTATCGGATCAATATCTTTTATGATCTTGGTTTCAAACTCGTCTTTTATATATCGTTCGTAACTCTCTTTGTATCCAGTGTATGTCCTGTATGCAACTGTCTTTTCCTTGGATTTCAACCATACGTCTGCGATATATCCCAGGCTCGCTTTATCAAGTACCTTGTGTTCTCTTTCGATAACGTCCTTTTTCATTTCAAGCTCTTTGAGTTGTGCATCAGACTTTTTGTCAAAGCCTTCTGACCACTCATATTCTTGCTTGCCGTCTTTTGTGCCGAGATATACAGCGGCATACCAACGACCGTTCTTTTTTTGTACGCTCATGATTCTTCCTCCTTAAAATTGGGCATAAAAAATACACCTATTGCGGCGCAGGAATTATGATGATATAATAAGGCTGTCTAAGGCGATATTATATCGGTGTCCTGCACCGGATAGTATCTATTAAAAGCCGTTCCGGTGTTGGCAGCATCGGGGCGGTTTTTATTATGCTTATATTTGCTGATAAAGCTCTAACACTCCGAAGTTTGGCTCAAAGTAAACTATGTAATTATCGACGGAAATATATTCACCATATTTTCTACGGTAGCTTTCCAATGCTTCAGAAAGAAAATCTTCTGTGACGTCTAAATGTTCTGCCATCTCGAAAATATTTCGGCATCCAGCATTGTAAGCACTTATGATACCGATCAATCCGATCTGTCTGTCATATGCCCATAGTCTGGCCTTATACTCTTGCTTCTGATTTTCCGTTATATTCTGATTCAGAATATTGCCGGAGCTGGTGAGAAAGTGCCCGATCTCTTCCGCCAGAATGCAAGCCTTTTCTTTTAACGTAGGTATATCTTTTCTTATGGCTATTTTGCATCCTTTTATTCTTCCGTTATATCCTATTAACGGTTTTTCTTTTGCTGTAAGCCCCAATTTATCAGCTTCAATAAGTAAATCATCATATGTCAAGTCAATCACCCCATGATACTTATATAGTATCCTACAGTCATTTTGCGTGTTTAGAAGTTTTCGTCATCCATGATAGCATCGTCATGAGCCTTATCTTCTTCCGTGGCTCCGTGGCGCTCATTTGCGGCGTTAAGATACTCGTCTTTATAATTATTTGTGTATCTTGGTATCATTGTCAATTCTTCCAATCTCTTTAATGCTTCCCTTTTTCCATCTGTATTTAAAGAGTCGTAATATGAAACAAGTCTACTTTTGAATGCATTATCAATACTGATTGCTGCCTCTTTAAAAGCCTCTGGTATTCTTTTTAGTATTTTGGGAAGTTCATTTTTCAAGGCTGTTGCTTCTTCTTCTGAAAGAGGTATATTTTCTGATTTTTCAATAGCACGATTAAGCGGGGTATTGTCAACTTTAGTTTCAAAGTTAAGCGACGGCATTATTGTGTCTTCCCATCCCATTAGATATTGTGGTGAACAGTGAAGCAATTTAGCATATGTACACATGTGTTCGTATGGGACATTTTTTATACTTCCGCTTTCATATCTTTGTGCTGTTGCTTCTGTTACGTTAAGAGCATCTGCAATTTGTGCCAGCGTGAGACCTCTTTCTAATCGCTTTTGTTTAATTCTTTCATTCCATATCGCCATTTTATTATCCGCCTTTCTTTTACGACATGATACCATAATCTTACGAAAAATGCAATAGTTTTTATGCACTAATATAAAAGACTTACGAAAAATGCAAAAGAGTACTTGACACTTAAAAAAATAGGTGGTAATATAAACTTACGAAGTTCGTAAGAAGGGAGGGTATAATAGTGCAAACACAATACAAGGTTGATGTTATTGAAGTAAAGAAAATTATGGTAGAACAAGGCTTGGATAAGATAATAGATTTATCAAGAGTATCCAGTATTGATAGAAATACCTTGTCGAAAGTGCTGAATGGAGATGTTAAGCCTTCAACTACTGTGATCGAAAAACTGATGACGGCTCTGAAAATAGAACCAGAGAAAGCTGGGATTATTTTTTTTAATCAAAACTTACGAAAATCGTAAGAAAGGAGAATGCAGATGAATATTAAAACAGAAACATGGGCCGGACATCAAATCCGATTTGTCGAGAAAGAGTCAGGAGAATGGTGGGCAGTAGCTAAAGACATTGCGGAAGCGCTTGATTATCGCATGGCTTCTGATATGACTAGAAATTTAGATGAAGATGAAAAGGATACGCAAAAAGTGAGTACCCTTGGCGGTATTCAGAATATGTCCATAATTTCCGAGACCGGTATTTATGAAGCTATTTTTAGTAGCGGTAAGCCTGATGCTAAAGATTTTAAAAAATGGGTTAAACAATTACTTAAAATCTTGCGTCAGTCTTCCGGTCTTGAGGGATTTGAAATTTTTCGGACGTTGGACAAGGGTTTTCAGAATGAACAGATGGCTAAGTTATGTGGGATGCTAAAAGAGCCAAAACGTAAAGATTACATCATGGCAAACACGATAGCAGACAAGGCGATATCAAATATATATGGATTTCCTAAGATGCTTAAGAAAAGCGAAATGTCTCCGGAAATGTTAGTTGATAGGCAGTCAATCCTCGAAGACACAGTGAATCTCATGAGCCTTGTAGACAAATACGGAATGGTCATATCGGTAAGCCAGAGTATCTATAACGGATTAAGCAATAAGAAAACAGGATAGGAGGTACCCATGGGCGAAAATGCATACTACACGTTAGAACAGGCCACAAAAATATTACAGGTATCAGAAGCCACTATTCGCAGAGGGATTAAAAAGGGATTAATTCCGAGAGCCAAATTCTGTGGGAAAGTACTTATCCCTGCATGGTTTATTAAAGAGGGCTTTGAGAAAGAGCAACCTATTAACTATTAAAGAAAGGAGGGACAAGCAGTGAATAAAGGCAAAATCAGCAAAACCACAAAGAAAGAGACCGAACAGCTTTATCCTGTGCAGCCTCTTACGTGCAGTAATTGTGGATATGTCAGAGAAAAAGAGACATCTCAACATCCTATAAATTACTGTATTATGTGCGGCGTTAAGCTTTAATGTACTTGTTGCCACAGTAGCGGCAATATTCGGCTACATTGCTCGTAATCGGTTTGTTGCAAGATGGACAACTTTTAACCAATGCGGAGCCGCACGAATCGCAATATGATATCGACATAGGAAGAAAATGTTTGGTTCCTACTTGATAGTTTTTATTGCACTTCGGACACAGATAATAACAAGAATCAGCCATATGTATTTTCCCCTTTCTCATGTATTTCAGCTTGTCGGAGCTGATAAGGAGATTATACCACAATATAACAAAATATACCATATAAGGAGGTGAAAATCCATGATCAAAGTTAAAAGAGAAGAGCCCATCACAAAGAAGGAATTTATCGAAGAAGTACTTACCAACACACTCCACCATGCGGAGATAGGCGTTAAATCTCTGGAGTTGACCAAAGACGAAAACCGTGTATACATCAAATACGACAGCGGATTTGAGCGTCGCGTTGATATCACAGGGGATGACCATGCATCTATTATCATGGCCGTGACAAGGGTTGCCATGTATTAGAGAGGAGGAAAATTATTGGCAGAATTACAGATTTTTAAGAACGATGAATTTGGACAGGTCCGCACCGTGATAAGAGACGGACAACCCTGGTTTGTCGGGAAGGATGTAGCTGAGATATTAGGCTATGCCAATCCACAAAAGGCAATCAGAGACCATGTAGACATTGAGGACAAAGGGGTGAACGAAATGGACACCCCCGGAGGGAAGCAGGGAATTGTAGTAGTGAATGAAAGCGGATTATATGCTTTAGTATTTGGAAGCCAGCTTGAAAGCGCAAAAAGATTTAAGCGCTGGGTAACATCAGATGTTCTTCCGGCAATCCGGCGAACCGGCACCTACATATCGCCGCAGAACCAGACGCTGGATATCCTGCAAGGCATGTTGGACCAGATGAAGCAACAGGCGGCAGATATCGGCGAGGCAAGACAACGGAGCCAGAAAGCTATTGAAACATCCCAGGCAATTAAAGATACCATAATCGGCGTATACGATGATTGGAGAGCAGAGATTAAGCACTTAGTATCCTGTATCCAGCGCGGCTCCAATATGACTTACCAGGATACTTACAACCGGCTCTATGACGATCTGGAGAAACGGGCCCGCTGTGATTTATCAATCCGGGTACGTAACGGGCGGGACAGGCTCACAGACAGCGGAGCCACCAAAACAAAGATAGAGGCATTCGGCAGGATGGATGTAATTGAGGCCGATGCCCGGCTGAAGGAAATCTTTACAACCATTGTAAAGGAGTACGCCATCAAATATGCAGCATAAGGAGGACAGGCATTTGAAAATCAAGCAGTTTATATCCTTTGTAATAGCCGTCCTATGCATGACAGCCATTATCTGTCTCACTGGTGCCACTGCAAACAAACACCTGGGAATCGGTTGGTACATAGCCGGGTTATCGCTTGCAGGGCTGATCCTGCAACTGGATATCATGTATCTGGAGAATCAGCGGGAAAACGGCGATTGGAAATGAAAAAGGCCCTGGGAAGCGGCATCTTCCGTCCGGGCCATAGGAAATTAATCTAAGTGCATAGTAGCACAAAACAAGGAGGAAATCAAGATGTGTCAATTTAAAAGTGGAGTTATCTTAAAAAATAGGTGTTACATAGCAAATGAGGATCATCATTCGAAAATGCTCGAAGAGCTTAAGATTGAGGATAATTACTTAAACGCAACAAAGACTTTTGTTCGGGCGGAGTTGATTCCATCAAATAGCGAATGGTGGTCAAATCCAGATACATGGACTTTTATTGTCGATCAAGATGTATGCCCGGAATGGTTCGAAGATGACCGGCAGAAGTATGAGGATGAATTTAGGTCTGCTGTCAGAGAGTGGTGGACAACCCATGTACTGATTGATCAGAAAATTGAAGAGCTTACAAGTGGATATTACCGGTTAAAGCGGTGCGAGGTAAAGAAAATACTTAATGATGTAAAGGTGATGTGCGACAGTTCCACAGTCCAGAGGATGTACGACAGTTCCACAGTCCAGGAGATGTACGGCAGTTCCACAGTCCAGGAGATGTGCGACAGTTCCACAGTCCAGAGGATGTACGACAGTTCCACAGTCCAGGAGATGTGCGACAGTTCCACAGTCCAGGAGATGTACGGCAGTTCCACAGTCCAGAGGATGTACGACAGTTCCACAGTCCAGGAGATGTACGGCAGTTCCACAGTCCAGAGGATGTGCGACAGTTCCACAGTCCAGAGGATGTGCGACAGTTCCACAGTCCAGAGGATGTACGACAGTTCCACAGTCCAGAGGATGTGCGACAGTTCCACAGTCCAGGAGATGTACGGCAGTTCCACAGTCCAGAGGATGTACGACAGTTCCACAGTCCAGAGGATGTACGACAGTTCCACAGTCCAGAGGATGTGCGACAGTTCCACAGTCCAGAGGATGTACGACAGTTCCACAGTCCAGAGGATGTACGGCAGTTCAATTGCAAGGGCATATAACAAAGGTAAGATTTTAGTATCTCAGGAAACGTCACTCAAGGCAGAGACGTTTTCAAATCCAAAGGAGTGATTTAGTGTGTATATACCAGATAATAACGATGCTTATATACAGTATGAGCGTCAAAGAGATCGGGATCAACACTATAATGATAAATTAGGCGAGATAGCGGCGGCACTGGATGATGCAATGTCACTGTGCTTGGATTATGACACAGAGGATAATGCGGACCTTTGCAACCGGCTGGAAAAGATTTATGAGCTGCTTGATAAACAGGCAATCAGTTTATAGGAGGCGTTATGGATAATTTAACGATCTATGAGCGATACCGGGAAGTACCAAAAGAGGCGCAAAAAGAAATCAAAGGCGGGCGCATGAACGGCAAGACGGATATTAATCCAATGTGGCGAATCAAGGCCTTAACAGAGCAATTCGGGCCCTGCGGTATAGGCTGGTATTATAATCCTGTCCGTAAATGGCTGGAACCGTGCGGGGATGAAGTTGCCGCCTTTGTGGATATTGAGCTTTATATCAAGGTGGACGGTGAATGGTCTATGCCGATATCCGGGACCGGGGGCAGCTCCTTTGCATCGAAAGAAAAAGCCGGCATTTATGTATCGGACGAATGCTATAAGATGGCAACCACTGACGCCATATCGGTAGCTTGCAAGCAGTTAGGATTCGGTGCAGATATATACTGGAGCGCAGACCGCACCAAATATGACGGAAAGTCTGAGCCGCAGAAAGGTACAATCACGCAGGCCGAGGCGGATGTATTAAAAAATCTGTGTAACAAAAAGGGATTGGATATCAATCAGATATTTAATATACCCGTGGGAAAACTGACAAAAGACCAGTATGTTGAAGCCTTAAAAAAATTAGAAAAGTACGGCATGAAGTAGGTGTATAGATGGAATTTACCGGACAAGTTAAGGGAATATCAAGCGATTTCATAACCGGTGAAATGCTAATAACCTTCTCCGTTAATGAAAAAAGCGGTATCCTCCCGGAATATGAAAAAATAAATAAATGCGATAAGCTGCGGGTGAATGCCGTGAAGTACAGCAGGAAGAGATCACTTGATGCGAATGCTTATGCGTGGGCTCTCATGTCAAAGATTGCAGCAATCCTAAAAACAGATAAAAACAGCGTCTATGATTTGATGTTGCAAAAGTACGGCAGTCCATATCTGGATGAAAGCGGCGCCAGTATAAAAATATCAGTACTATCGAGTATTGATGTCTCCCGGTTTGGGTTACATATAAAATTCATCGGCAATGGCTATGTTGGAGAAAAGGAATTCTCACACTATATCGTCATAAAGGGCTCCAGCGAATACACAACAAAGGAAATGGCCGATTTTATTGACGGCATTGTGTCAGACGCACAGGATATGGAGATTGAAACTTTAACACCGGACGAACTCCGGCAAATGAAGGAAAGGTGGGGCGTATGAAATCAATCTTACAGTCAGAGAAGGAATGCTATGTATGTGCGCATAACCTTGTATTTGTTCCATACGGCAACGAACGGAGCAATTATGTAATTGAGGACCACCATATCTTTTTCGGCACCGCAAATCGCAAATTAAGCGAAAAGCATGGTTTGAAGGTTTGGCTGTGCCAAGAACATCATCGAGGCAATACAGGAGTACATAACAACCGAGTGCTTGACCTGCTGCTGAAGGAGATAGCGCAACGCAAATTTGAGGAAGCGCATCACAGGCAGGACTTTATAAAAATATTTGGAAAATCTTATTTATAGCACCTCAAGGATAAGTATAACATATCACAATGTCCCCTTATCCGATTACATATCTCACCTCAATCTATTCCGCGGGCGGGCGCCATGCTTTCCCGCGGGGGAAGGAGAACTATGGTTATAAGTTTTACTATACCCGGTCCCCCTCAAGGCAAAGCGAGGGCCAGGACTACATATCACGGGACCTATACCCCGGAAAAGACAGTATTATACGAAAATCTTATTAAGCTAATGTACCAGCAACAAACAGATTATATGTCGGAGAAACCGCTTGAAGTATTTATCATGGCGTGCTACGAACCACCGAAAAGTACATCTAAAAAGATGCGGGAGCAGATGCTGTCCAGGGCTATGCATCCTACAAAAAAACCGGATATCGACAATATAGCAAAAGTTGTGCTGGATGCGCTTAATGGTGTCGCATATAAGGATGATACCCAAGTGGTCCAGCTAACCATGAGTAAGGTTTATAGCAGTATGGCAAGGGTTGATGTAAAAATACGTGAGGTTGGTGATTAGATGTCCGGAGTCAAATGGATACAGTTAAATGTTGATATCTTTAGCAATCCAAAGGTTGAATATTTACGATCATTAAAGCCGGATGGCAATAACCTTGTACTTGTCTGGATCATGCTACTTGCCGCGGCAGGAAGGAGCAATGCAGGAGGAAAGATATGCATTACAGAAAGCGTGCCGATGGATGCTGAAATGCTGGCGAAGAGATTTGATTTTAAGAAATCCTTTGTCGATAGAGCCATAGATGAAATGTCAAGACTTAACATGATTCACATGCACGATGGGTTTATCACCATTACCGGATGGGAGGAACATCAAAACTCTTCCGGGTTGGAAAAGATACGTGAACAGAACCGTATTAGGAAGCAAAGGCAACGTGACAACGAAAGCAAATGTCACGTGACACGTCACAACAATGTCACGCATTGTCACGCAACAGATATAGAATCAGAAAAAGAAATAGAAAAAGATATAAAGAATAAAAAAACAAAAGAGAGTAAAGAAAAAAATACCAAAAAAGAAGTGTATTTCCCGAATGATGAAAAGCTTAACCAGATTTTCCTTGATTTTGTGGACATGCGTAAAAAAATAAAGTCACCTATGACGGAGCGGGCAATATCCATGATGATAAAAAAAATCAACGATCTTGACAATGATACGGCCATAGGGATGCTGGAACAATCAATCATTAACTGCTGGAAGGACATTTACCCGCTGAAGGACAATAAACAGGGCAATAAGCCCGATTATAAAAAAGTTGTGGAGGACTGGGGCAATGAGTAAAGATGATTTTAAGAAAATAGCGCTTGCAATAAAGACCACTTTTCCAAACTCGCAAATACTGCAAAACAGTGATGCAATGGACATCTGGTATATGATGCTTGGGGATATTGATTACCGTGTATGCCAGGCGGCAGTATTGGAGCTGATCAGCATCAGTAAATTTCCTCCCACGATAGCGGAGATCCGTGAGAAATGCTCCGGGCTTACCTCCATACCGATTAAGGATTGGGGAGAGGCATGGGAAAGTGTAATCAAGGCCATTGGAAAATATGGCTATTACGAAACAGAAAAAGCCCTTGAGAGCATGGATGAACTTACACGGATGTGCGTAAGAAGAATTGGTTTTCAGAATATCTGTATGTCAGAGAATGTGGCGGCTGATCGGGCCAACTTTCGGATGATTTATGAGACAGAAGCGAACCGGAAGAAAGTCAACAATCAGCTTCCGCCGCAGTTGCTTTCCGAAAAACAGAAAATGATGAATGAGCTTATCGAAAGGACCACGAAACAAATCGGATTAAACGGGGAATAGGAGGATCCTATGTTTTATAAAATCAAGGCCGAATACAGAGGTGAAGCAGCTAAGATATTTGTAGATAGTGGATATGCTGTCAGTCTCGCAAAAAAGCGTAAGATCGGCAAGGATGGAAAGCCCGCCAGTGGCTGGGATTACGGTATTGATATTACCGGTAATGGAGAGGCTGCGGAAACGGAGGATGACGAATGAGAGCTACGATGTCAAGCAAAGCCTGTGGATTATCAAGGACGGAACCAGCAAAGATTAATATGGGTGTGGAAAGGAGGCAGTGATGAAAAAAGAGAAGCCAAGTCTTGAAGAACAGCTCCAGGAGAGATATGATCATTGGAATTATCTTTATTCTCACGGAGGGTCAGATCCATTTTGGTCTGACGGTTGCAACATGCTACTGGTAAGAAACCACATTATTAGCATCAAAAGGCAGATGGAAGAAGCGGGACAACTAACAGATACATATTACTAAAATTTAGGGCTGCATGGCAGCAGAAAGGGAAACATTATGTTTGATTATCAACTTATGACTGAAGATGTAAAAGAAATGAATATGACCCAGCTCACACACAACCAATTTTTTATTAAAGACGGTGAGGCCTGGTACAGAGACTTCGAGAGGGAGATCTCATGCCGGAATCTCGTTAGGGAAATAGCTGTAAACCTTTGCATATGGGAAGAAAATAGCCCAGAGATGGAAGATGACGAAGCCTTTGACGAAAGCATCTTAGATTATTTGCAATATGGCACCAATGACCAAGAAGGAGTACTTGCAATGTATTACAGCGCTATGTGGGGTATGGCAGAAGTCAGAGCCTGGTACATGGAAGAAAAGGCAAAGGTTTTAAAGGTAAATGATTTTGTAAAAATAGTTGGAGATAATAATGTGGCTCATGGCTTTCGTGAGGATGCATTAAAGCCATCTGATTTTGTGGCATTGGTACATAGTGAGGTATCGGAAATATTGGAGGAGTTCCGGGACGGCAGGAAAGCCACGGAAACATATTACAGGGACGATGGGAAACCGGAGGGAGTACCGGCAGAACTTGCCGATGTAGTGATTCGATGCTTTGACATGGCTGATTACTATAAAATTGACCTGGAAGCAGCAATCACGGAGAAGTACGAATTTAACAAGACCAGGCCGTACAAGCACGGGAAACAGTTTTAATCAATCCGTCTGGCCAGTCCGGGATTGATAGACATAACAGCAAGGAGGAAATAATGGGACTCACAGATAATCAACAAAGACTTATTAGGGCAATAGCAGAAAATGATATCCGGTCAGCCAAAAAGTGTGCGGTAGCCTGCCTGACAGAAGATACAACGCAGAAAAATCAATGGTTTTGCAAAAGATATAAAACCATTTTTGAAATGACCGGCGCAAATATGTATGAGCTGCCACAAGACCTGAAAGGGTTGCTGACCGTCGAGGATGTATCATTATCATTCAAGGAGGGCAGATACTTTCTTTCCGACAGGGAAAAGGAAGTTTTTGAAAACATCGTTCGAATGAAAAAGGTCAATGAACGCCTTGTGGAAATGGGAATACCATACATAAACTCTACGCTTTTATACGGAGAGAGCGGCACCGGGAAGACCACGTTCGGGCGATACGTGGCATTCAAAACAGGCTTACCATTCTGCTACATGAATTTTTCTCATTTGGTTGACTCCTATATGGGCGGCACGTCCCGAAATATCAGCAAAGCGTTTACCTACGCCATTTCAAACCCGTGCGTATTTATGCTGGATGAAGTTGACTGTATTAGTATCAGGCGTGAGGACTCAGGGACAAGCGGCGGCTCCGGTGGAGAGATGGCAAGGGTTACAATCACCCTTATGCAGGAATTTGATAAGCTACCAAATGATGTTATTGTGATTGGAGCCACGAACCGGATAGACAGGATAGACGAAGCTTTATTGAGGCGGTTTTCCGTGAAGCATGAAGTTGAGGTCTTGGATGAAGCCGAAAAGATAGGAATGGTCAGAAAATATCTACACGATGTCAATATGGACTTCCCAGTGCTTAAAATTGCAGAATTGGTTAATAAAAACAAAAATCAATCAATGCTGCTTAATGACTTAATCAGGGTAATATCAGAGAAGATTGCGGAAGAAGTTGCGTAATTGGATTGATATAGATGCAGGGGTGACAGGCGGGACCGGCTCCTGCATCGCCTAAAAGAAAGCGAGGAAAAGCAATATGAAAAAAGTAATACTATCAATAATTTTGATATGTGTATTAATCTTATCCGGGTGCGCCGGGACAAAGCATGCTGATAATGCAACCGATGGCGATATGATGATAATTGTTGATGTAACAGCGGGATATACAATATACGCAGATACCGATACAAGAGTGCTATATTTTTGCAGGGATGGCGGCTCGGGGAAAAGCGTAACGGTTATGTATAATGCTGACGGAAGCTTAAAATTGTATAACGGTAAAATAAATTAATGATGCCCCTGCATCGACTAAAAGATTGGAGGAATAACAATGGCTTATCAGATTGGCGGAGCATGTACACTATGCGGTAAATACACAAAAACATAATAAAAGAGCCAAACATCTGCAAAGACTTACCTTTGTGCAATGATTGCAAAAAGCAATTTGAACAGTGCAAAGAATGCGGAGGGCATTATTATCCAGAAGATTTAAGAGATGGGCTCTGCGACAATTGCAGATAGATGCTCCTGCATCGGAAAGGAAATAATATGATCAGCATGATAGAAGAATACTTTGTAATCTACGACAAGGATAATGATGTATACATGGAGCGATATGATTGGGGAGATGGAGAAGTGGATGAAGACTCATATAGTCATCCTAATCAAGTGATAAACTATCCCACATATGAGGATGCCGACGCAGCAAGAGAGGAATACAGCAATGCAGATGACTTGATGGTTGTAAGGGTGACGGTAACTTACCAAGTCGAAGAATGCCAAATGTAGCAGGAGGAAATATGCGAAGGAAACTAACCAGGGCTGAACGCCAACAAGTATATAATAAGACCTCTGGACATTGTGCCTATTGCGGATGCGAGATACCTTTTAAAGGATTTAATGCGGATCATGTGGAATGTTTGGCTTGGAACGGAGTTGAGGCAGACAATATCAATAATATGCTTCCATCCTGCAGGAGCTGCAACAACTATAAACATACTATGCAGTTGGAGACTTTCCGTAAAGAGCTAAGTAAAATACCAGGGCGATTGCAAAGAGATATAAATACATATGGTATAGCGAAAAGGTATGGCCTGGTCCAGGAGGATGTTAAACCAGTAGAATTTTACTTTGAAAGAATTGGAATAAAGCTGGATTGATGCGGTGCATCAGAAAGGATGAAATATATGAAATGTAAGAATAAGTGTATATCTATAAACGGAGCAGTACAGACCGGACCAATGATAAGGGAGGCCAATATTACGGCAATTATAAGCAATGATGAAACAGGGAAGACATTAACACTGGGACATGGCGATACGGCATTGACGATACCCTTCGAAGCCGTGGAAAAATGGTTGATCTAATCCGGCAGCAGGGAGGCAAAATGAACCATATAAAACTATTGATATTTTCCGCAACCACATCCATGTGGAAAAAAAGAACGCAGAAATACTGTACCCGGCAGAAGAACTGCGGAAAGTGTAAAAAATACATTCCATCCACAAAGGAATGTAAGATGATGCAGGAAGCTTATACCCTGGAGCATAAATATGATTGCAGCCTGTGCCGGCATATGGTAGCGGATCTGATCGAGTGTATTGAAAATGAGAGGAGGAGTGAGGATGAACTTTAACACGCAGTATTACAAGTGTATACCGCTTAAACTAATTAACCGGAAATACGGTGATCGGAAAGCCATGCGGTACACTCTGAACAACACAAACCAGAACGTATGGATACCGCTTAAACATCTTGATACTGAGGGTAACATTCTTCCCGGGTCGGATATTGATTATGTTTTTCGGAAAGCAAGGAGACAGCTTGAGATAGCAGGTATTACACAGGCAATTCCAGGAATTAAGTAAGGGAGCAGGCGAAGGAGTTTATAAAGGAGTTGAAGGAGGGATCCAAGTGAATGAGGAATTACAGGAGATTGTTGGCAGTAATCCTGAATGGTACCAGGCGCCAATGACATTGGAGGAGATAGATCGATTTATTATTGCCAATATCAATACAGCCAAAAGGAGTTTTATCGCTATCGGGTACTACTTGAAATATGTTAGGGATAGGCAATTATATAAAGACGGCGGTTTTTCGGGAGTGCTTGAATATGCCAAAGTAAAGTTCGGGATTGGGCCATCTCAGGCCAGCAAGTACATGAGTATCAATGATAAATTTTCAGTCAATGGAAATTCGCCTATTCTACTCGAGAAGTATCAGGAATTTGACAAGACACAGTTATCTGAAATGCTCTATCTTACCAGTGATCAGTTGGAACAAGTATCCGTAGGAATGACAAAGGTTGAAATACGTGAGATCGGCAGTCCAGAAAAGGTACTGGAGGGTCCGTCATTTTCGCCAGCGAAAATGGAACCCGCTCCGGATGATTCGGAAGGTAGTGAGCAGGAAAATACTATTGATGATCTTGATCTTTCTGTCCGAACGTATAATTGTATGAAGCGCGCAGGGGTAGATACGGTGGACGAACTTTGCAGTATGACCGAAGATGAGGTAATTCCGATCCGCAATATCTCTGCCAAGTGCCTTACAGAGATAAAAGAAAAGCTTGCGGGGATTGGCAGGAGCCTTAAGACACCGGCTAAGAAAAGCAATTGGGAAGATGGCGTGTTTGAAGATGACTGCGAGGGTTACGGAGCATTCCGTGCTGAGGCAATCGATCAATTTTTCGGGGCATTGAATGACAGAGGACTGAGCCCCATCAACATGAAGACCGAAGAAATTCATTTCAGGGTATGGGCATATGCGTATTTTGCGGAGCAGCGGGATGCGGATTACATCACATTTGAAAATGAGGAGAGCGGAAAAGACTTCAAGGTTGCTTATCAAAGGATTGTGAATGAGTTTGAGCGGTACAAGGCTAATCGCCCGATACCAGACAATCCCCCGATTTCTGTGAACGATACCCCGGAGAATGTAGATAATCAGCCTGAAACCGTGAACGATGCGGAGGAAAGCGTTATTGAAACATCGGAATCTGTTATCAAAGAGCCGGAAACTGTTATTGAACAGGTGGAAACTGTAGAAGCCGACATCATCCAGACGGTACCGGAGGATGCAGATAGACAGATTGATTATGAGATATACTCAGCCTTTGATGTACAAGAGGAGAAAGACAGGTTAACGGAATACGTCGATGTCTACCGCCGGAACAATGACACAGTACCCGGGCGGCGAAAAGCTAAAATGCGCCTGGATGCCATCGCCCTGCTGGCCGAAGAGATGCAGAGGCCTCCGGTAGTAGAGGATCCGATACCAGTACAGCCGGAGCTGCCTATTCTGAAAAATAACGATCAGCGTAAGGCATGGGCTGAGAATTATAAGGCATGGGGAGAATGGTATTACGATGAGCATATCGATTGTCATTATTACAAATACGATTTTCCGAATGGTGACAGGCTTGTGGTTGAAGAATATCTGAACAGGGGTGCGTATTGGGGCTATGAGGCAAACAGATGTCACTATCATCTTCTGCAAAAGAATAAGCCGGCCTATGAAAAAAATAAAACTTTTGAGCAAAAGTATGTTCATACGGAGTCAAGTATGACTGAGATTGTGGAATATCTGAAAGACCTTCAGAAGAAGTGAGGTGCCTATGGACTATAATCAGAAACTGATCGACAAGGCTAAGCGCTCCCGGTGCAGGATATGCATGGAGTACATATCAGAGGCCGATGCGGCGGCCTGTGAGTTCCAGGCCTGTAAAACCAGCAGGGGGGGGTACAGCTTTGTACATACCCGATGTTGGAAGGGTGAGAAGGAGGTAGAGATAAATGGCAACAAGAGAATTATTACATAAAAACAAGCTCCATGATCTGGAGCAGTGGCTTGAAAAGAACGGGTATATGATCCTTGCCACAAGTAAAAATCCATATGAAGTACTTAGGGCGGTTAAGGATAAGGACTATGTGATTATTTATTGCAAGGCTAATTCAAAAGAACATTTAAGTATTATGGATAAAGATTATGAATTGATCCGTAGATTTATCAAAGATAATCGAGCCAAGGAGGCTACATGAGAACACTACTAAGATATCCCGGCAGTAAGCAGCGGATCGCTCCCTGGATCATATCACATATGCCACCGCATCACAGTTACCTGGAGCCTTATGCCGGCGGGATCGCTGTCTTGCTGAATAAGGAGCCGTCCCGGATAGAGACCATCAATGATCTGGATGATGATGTAGTTAACCTTTTCCGGGTGATCCGCAACAAGCGGGAGGAGCTGATCGAGCAGATTGTGTATACGCCTTATGCTAGAGCTGAGTATGACGTTTCCTTTGTTGGGGGGGGGCACCGAGGTTGAAAGGGCGAAGAACTTTCTTGTCCGATCCGGAATGGGACATGGATTTAGGCTTTGCGAAAAGACGGGATTTAAGCGGGATGTATACGCCAGGGAAGCAGCCTATGCCGTGAGGTACTGGAATGACTTGCCCGCGGTAATCACTGGTGTGGCGCAGCGCCTGAAAATGGTACAGATCGAGAACAGGCCAGCTGTAGAGCTGATCAAGTCCTTTAATCATAGCAATGTGCTGATCTATGCAGATCCGCCCTATGTAATGTCTACCAGGTCCCGGAAGATGTACCGGCATGAGATGTCTGATCAGGAGCATGTGGAACTGCTGAAGGCCCTGCTGGTACATACCGGTCCGGTGATGTTATCCGGATATGACAATGATATTTATAACGATTATCTGTGGGATTGGCGGAAAGAAAGCATCCCGGCCAGAGCGGAAAACAGCCTACCCCGGACCGAGGTGCTGTGGATGAATTATTAATTTAGAGATTTAATGTATAGCTAACTATTATAAGCAATAAAGAAAGGGGTAAGAGGTTTGCTGGCCAGCATAAAAGAGCTCTTTACTCCGTATGAAAAATGAGCACAGCATATACATTTAAAGAGATTATTGAGGCGCAGAAACAGCCTCTTGATTACAAGATAACAGAGGCGGTTAAAGCTATAAAGCAAGCTTTGGAACTGTCGAAGAGTGCCGTAGGAGTGGCATTTAGTGGAGGAAAAGACTCTACTGTTTTATGGCACCTTATCCGAACATATTTCCCAGATACCAGGTATCATGTAATCTTCGGGAATACCACAGTGGAGTTTACAGAAAGCCTAAAATTCGCAAGGAAGCTTGGGAAGGAATGGGGTAATGAAAACGTACAGTTTCATGAGGTTCTCCCGGATAGGCTAACGGAGGACGGATTAAAATATGCGGCACAAAGAGAAGTGCTGAATTGGCTGATCTGCGAAGGTCGGATTGGAGAAGTACTGAAGGATGATGGGAAACTTAAATCTACGGTATCTCTGGAGAAGAAGGCTACGCCGGAGATGTGGGAAGACTTCCGGAACCGGGGACTTGTCTGGAGGAAAGGAACGATGAAATCATTCAATTGGTGCGTTGATCAATATGGTTATCCGATCCTGGGTAAGGCAGCATCGAAGCTTACAGCACGGCGGATCAATATTGACTGTTTCCTACAATTTTCAAAATCAGAATCGGAAAAGCAGGAAACGCTGGAATACTATGATTTGATACGGCAGGTTAAAACCTCAAATCACTGTTGTTCAATTCTGAAAAAGGAGCCGTCAGAAAAGAAACAGGAAGAACTGGGGATTGATGTGATCATGAAGGGGCTTATGGCAGAGGAAAGCCATAGCAGATTGCTTTCATTCGCGACCAGGGGATATATTTTTAAAAGTCATAGACCACATGCGCCGGAGTTTTATCATGTGTCCCCGCTTGGAATATGGCGGGATGAGGATATCTGGGAATACATACGCAAGTACGATGTGCCATATTCTTCACTTTATGATATTGAGTATAAAAACTCAAAAGGTGAAATATGTCATGTCAAAAGAAATGGGTGTGTTGGGTGCTGTACAGATATAGCATTTAAAGATAATCACATGTCGGTCTTGCGCCAGACACATCCAGGACGCTGGGAACATCAAATGAAATCCGGTCTGGGAGAGCAGCTGATGAACCTCCAAAAGTATAAGAGCAACGGAAGAATAAATTACCTAAATGTCGCTAGAAATATTGAAGACGCAATGGACATGAGGCCGTGCGCTTTTGATGAAATAGGAGATCGCATTGTTTCAGATGGGATAACCCAAAGCGAATATGACAGTGATGGCGACTAAAAAGGGAGGGGGAAGGTGAGAGATTGACGGAAAATGAGAAAAAGAAAGAGTATCTCAGCAGCTATAAAAACCTGTGCAGAAAAGTCCAGTCCCTGGAGGAGCAGCTGCAATCACTTCGGGAGGTGGAGCAGTCGGCGAAGATACAGCAGTTGTCCGATATGCCGAAGGGAGGCAGGCAGACGGATTTGTCTGATATCATGGTGCAGATTGAGGTGGTTTTCACTAAGATAGTCCAAAAGCGTGCCGAGTGCATGGAGAGAAGACTTGAAATTGAACGTAGAATAGCGGATCTGGAAGATGGGGCAGAGAGCGAAGTGCTGTATAAAAGGTATATAGAGTTTAAGCCATGGGAACAGATTTATGCAGAGATGAATTACAGCAGAGCGCAGACACACCGAATACATAGTATAGCATTAATAAATTTTAATTATGAGATAGAATGAGACATTACATCTGTGTTAATGTGTAAGCAGGAAGGTTGCCAATAGGCGGCCCCTCCTGTCGGCTGCCGGTCTGAATAAGGCCGGTGGCTGATTCGGGTAAAAGTTGACTTACTATTTCAAACGGTCCCAATAAACCGGTAGTAAATAGCGCTTAGGATGCAAAACGTTAAGTGATACTGTAACGTTAGTGGGTGTATTGACCAGCTTAGTAGACCAGATAATTAAGCGGAGGCCGCCAGGTGCCTGTTAAACCTGGCATTTAAAATTTGCAGATGAATATGATAACCCGTCGCGGTGATGAGCCGTAAGCCGTGCCAGTCGGTGAAAAGATCGTGATAATGATCACAAGCGAGTGAGATTTGGCGGGTTTGGCAGCTCGCATAGACTATGATTACAGGAGGGGATTCCGATGGGTAAGTAATTCATAGGCATACTAAAACATATATAGACATCATGCCTGCCATAGCGGTAGGCATTTATGGAGACTGTAGCTCAATAGGCAGAGCACTGGCGCGCATAACAGGTACAGAGGATGCAGGTTCGAATCCTGCCGGCTCCTATTCCTCATAACAGAGGACAATAAAATTTCCCCTTTGAAAGGCATCCTACGTCTGGCACGTCCGGTAGGGTGCCTTATACAAATATCAGAGCCAGTAGGCCATAAGATAATAAAGACCTCCAAGAGCGGAGGCAGGGCACCGTTGTGTGGAAATCTCAGGACGGTGCCTTTTACATTGGTTGCTGAGGAACAAATTATACATAGGTGTGCCGTAAGGCGGGGGATAATCCTAAATGGGCAGGGCGGGGCCGAGGATTAAGATAAAAAGCATGATTGAGAGGTGGTGATAGTGCCAAGAGCCAGAGACCCGAATAGAGACAAAGCAAAGGTTATTTATGATAATAATCCCGGAATAGAATTAACTGAGATTGCAAGTCAGTTAAATATACCGGTTACAACAGTGCGCAGCTGGAAGGCCCGTGATAATTGGGATCGCAACGCAATGCAATGCAACGCAAATAATATCGCAAAGCAAAAGCCTATTGATGATGGGACCAAGGAAACCATGCTGAACAAAAATCTTACCCATGAGCAAAGGCTATTCTGTATATACTACAGCAAGATATTTAATGCCGCACAAAGTTACCAAAAAGCATATGGATGCACATATGAAACAGCAATGGTAAACGGCTCCAACCTGCTAAGAAACACTAAGGTTAAAGAAGAACTGCAGCGGCTAAACGAAATAAAGAGGCAGCAAATCGTAGCGGGAGAAACTGATTTGATTGATCTCCACATGAGAATCGCATTTTCGGATATCGGAAATTATATTTCTTTTGGTCGAGAGGAATTACCGGTAATGTCAATGTTTGGCCCTGTACAGGTTAAGGATGAAGAGACCGGAGAAGAAAAGACGTTAACCAAAGTCGTGAATGTTGTCAAAGCGAATGAGTCCACAAACGTAGACACACAAATCATACAGGAAGTAAAGCAAGGAAAAGACGGATTCAGCATTAAATTGGCAGATAAGCAAAAGTCATTGGACTGGCTGGATAGATTTTTCATGCTTAACCCAATGGACCGCCATAAGGTGGAATATGACAAAAAGAAATTGGAATTAGAGCAGAAGAAAGCAGAACCGCAGCAACCGCCGGAAGGTGTTAAATACTCCGGTATTCCTGCATCGATGATAGCACCTGCGTTTATCAAAGTAATTCACGACATAGAGCAGCAACTATACAATGAATATGTATTCCCCGGAGGACGTGGTTCGACCAAGTCATCTTTTGTTTCACTTGAAGTTCTCGACCTGCTCATGAAGCACGAAGACACACATGCTGTTGTAATGCGCCAAGTGGCTGATACGCTTCGCACATCGGTTTATCAACAGATATTATGGGCGATATCAGCATTAGGCTTGGAAGATGAATTCCATTGTACTGTAAGCCCCCTAGAGATCACACGAAAAAGCACCGGTCAGAAGATTTATTTTAGAGGAGCTGATGATCCAGGAAAGGTTAAGTCGATCAAGGTTCCTTTTGGATACATTGCTGTATTGTGGTTAGAGGAGTTGGATCAATTCACCGGTGAGGAAGCAGTCAGAAAGATTGAGCAGTCTGTTATTCGCGGCGGTGAAAGAGCTTATATATTTAAATCCTTCAATCCGCCTAAGAGCGCACAGAATTGGGCCAACAAGTATATCAAAATACCAAAGGCTACAAGACTAGTAACACACAGTACTTATTTGGATGTGCCGAAACATTGGCTTGGTAAGCCGTTCCTGGACGAGGCCGATCATCTAAAAGCGGTTAATCCTATTGCATATGAAAATGAGTATATGGGCGTTGCCAATGGCACCGGGGGAAATGTATTTGATAATGTCACAATCCGAAAGATTACTGATGAAGAGATTGCAGTATTCGACAGGTTATACTTCGGTATTGACTGGGGATGGTATCCCGATCCATGGGCCTTTAACAAAATGTATTATAATGCAGCACAGCACCGCCTTATTATTATCGATGAGGATCGGCGGAATAAAACAAAAAATGCTGAAACCGCCAGAATACTTCGGGAAGAGCATGGAATTACTCCGAATGATAAACTTACTTGTGACAGTGCAGAAGAAAAGTCCGTATCAGATTATAAAGACTATGGACTGTTTGCCCGTGGTGCGATCAAGGGACCAGGAAGCGTCGAGTACTCCATGAAATGGCTGGCATCCCTTATTGAGATTGTCATTGACAATACCAGAACCCCCCATACAGCAACTGAATTTATTGAATACGAATATGAGCGGGACAAGGAAGGGAATATCATTAGTGGTTACCCGGACAAGAATAATCATCACATAGATGCAATCAGATACGCCCTTGAAGAAATCTGGAGAAGGAGGGGGCAATAGTGTTACAGAGATTAATGGACATTGTAAAGCAGGTGATAAGCAAGATGTTTAACAGAGGAACAATCGAAAAAGAGATGCAGGTTGATGTAGTGACCAGTGATAAGATGGCCAGGGCGATCACGGAATGGACTGAGATGTATGAAAACCACTCTCCATGGCTCAGTGATACGGTTAAAAGCATGAACCTGTCCGCTACGGTAGCATCGGAGTTCGCAAGGCTCATCACATTGGAGATGGAGAGTGCAGTTAAAGGGAATGATTATCTTAACGAGCAATATCAAATTGTCATTGATGGCATCCGGCCTTATGTAGAGTATGCATGTGCAAAAGGCGGAATTGTATTTAAGCCATTTGTCAATAGGGATAATATTGAGGTTGACTTCACGCAGGCAGATTTCTTCTTCCCAACTGCTCACAATAACAGAGGGGAAATAACTGGCGCAGTGTTTGTTGACACGAAAACAATCGGAGAAAAGCTCTATACCAGGTTGGAGTATCACAACCTAACTGCCGAGGGATATTACATATCAAACCGTGCTTATGTTACAAAAAACATAGAAAACAGCGAATCCCTGGGCAAGGAAATCCCTCTCACTGATGTTGATGATTGGGCAGAGCTTGAGCCGGAAGTAATAATCCAGAATGTGGATAAGCCCCTGTTCGCCTATTTTAAGATGCCCCAGGCCAATACGGTTGATCCCTCATCTCCATTAGGTGTATCGGTGTACTCCAGGGCAATAGGAGACATAGAAGAAGCTGATCAGCAGTATTCCCGTATATTATGGGAGTATAAAGGTTCAGAGCTTGCTATAGATGCAAGCATTGATTGCTTCAAGAGCAGCGGCCTTGACGAATATAATCTTCCGGAAGGCAAAGAGAGACTGTTCCGAATGCTCAATTATGAGGCCAATGAGTACAAGAAGCCATTTGAGGTATTTTCCCCGGCTATCCGGGACGTGTCGTTATTTAATGGGCTCAATAATCTACTTAAGCAAATAGAGTTTAAATGTGGCCTGGCCTATGGGACAATCAGCGATCCGCAGCAGGTAGAAAAGACAGCGGAAGAGATTAGGAGCAGCAAACAGCGATCTTACCAGTCAGTGACCGATGCACAGAAATCTCTACAGACGGCCCTGGAGCACCTGGTTTATGCTATGGGCGTTGTCGGGTCCCTTGCAGGGCTGCCGGTCAAATCTACCAGTAATAAAGTCACTTTTAAATGGGATGACAGTATAATCGTTGATGTTGACAAGGAGCGGGCTTCTGATCGGCAGGAGGTAGCCATGGGAGCCATGACATTATTAGAGTACAGGATGAAGTGGTACAAAGAGGACGAAGCAACGGCTGCTAAAATGATTAATGTGCCAGCCGAAGTTGTGATGTAAGGGGTGATAGATAATGCTTACACCAGCAGAACTTGAGCGTATTCCTTTAGAGGTGCAGAAACTTATGATTGAGTTGTCTCTGCGCATCATGGAGGATGTGGTTGACCGGATCAATATGATTAATAGCATTTCCCGTACTGCTGACTATGATATTTACCAGTTAAGCCGCATTGGGCTGTCTTCCGACACGATTCGTAAAGCGATTAAAAGCACCCTTCAAAAAACAGAAGCGGAGATAGACAAGATATATGATGAGGTGATCAAAGAGGGATATGCAAGGGATGAGAGTCTATACAGAGCAGCCGGAAAGCCATTTACCCGCTATGAGGATAACCGCCCTATACAGCAACTCATAGAGGCTGTAAAACGGCAGACAAAAGAGGAGTTGTCGAACATCACCCAGACAACGGCTGTAAGGGTGGAGACTGGAGGGGTAGCCACTTACCACACCACAGCGGATTATCTAAAGCAAAAGCTTGACGAGGCCAGTATGGACATTACAACGGGCGCTTTTGACTATAACAAAGTGATTGCGAATACTATCCATGAGATGACCAGATCGGGCGTGAGGGTAGTGGAATATGAGAGCGGATGGCATAACCGGATAGAGGTTGCCGCCAGAAGAGCTATAATGACCGGCGTTACCCAGGTGACGGCTCGCATCAATGATATGAACGCCGAAGCCCTGGAGACAGACTATTTTGAGGTATCATGGCACGCCACCGCAAGACCTACCCATCAAGTGTGGCAAGGGAGGGTATACAGCCGGAAGGAACTTGAAACTGTATGCGGGCTGGGAACTGGTCCTGGCCTTTCTGGGTGGAACTGCTATCATTCCTATTATCCTTTTCTTCCGGGGATATCAAAACGCAACTATACGGACGAACAGCTTGACGAAATGAACGCCAGGGAAAATGAGAAAAAGGAGTATAAAGGTAAGGAATACACCACCTATGAAGCTACTCAGAGGCAGAGACAGCTTGAAACCCTCATGCGCAAACAGAGACAGGATATTAAGCTGCTGGAGAGGGCGCAAGCCGATCCGGATAAAATCATTAATATAAAGATTTGGTACCAGGAAACAATGAGGCAATACCGGGAGTTTTCACAGGCTATGGGGCTTCCACAGCAAAGGGAACGCATCTATTCTGACGGATTGGGGATGATGAAATGAATGCCGAGAAGGTGTTCAATACCATTATACATCTTGATAATGGGTCGAGTTATGAAGTTGTGGAAAGCATAACGCTAGTAAGACAAATCGTGGATGATGAATTTATCAAGGATAATAGTTTTATTCCTTTTCACTTCCCGGATGGTTACAAATGCAACATACGAAAAGACAGAATTTCAGCCTTTTATGAGAATGAAGAGTCGTAGCAATACGGCTTATTTTATTGTCCGAAATGACGTTTAAACTAATCTTGCCTTGCAGACAGGCGTTTAAACACTGCATCGAAGTGGAAGGCACCACGATTAAAAACAGGCTCGATATGGAGGATATATGGAATTTTTAAAAGCAATTTTAGGCGACAAGTATCCCGAATTTGAAGCGGCCATTACGGCCTACAATGCACTACCTGAAAACAAAGATAAGCAGGTCAAGCTTGCGAATTTGGGTTCCGGCGAGTATGTCGGAAAGGCTAAGTATGACAGCATTGAGCAGGACCGGAATAACTATAAGTCCTTACTTGATACGGCACAGGCAGCATTAAAGAAATTTGAAGGTGTCAATGTCGATGATCTTCAAGGGGAGATCACAAAGCTCAAAGAAGAATTGGGAAAGAAGGAGACGGAATTTAATGAAACAATTGCCAGGATGGAGTATGACGGTGCTTTGAATAAGTATTTCGAAACCTTCAAATTCACTTCCGAGTTAGCAAAGAAGGCAGCAATTGAAGAGTTCCGAAAAAAAGAGCTCAAGCTTGAAGATGGTCAGTTTCTGGGTGGTGATGATTTTATGAAGCAGCTCAAGGAAGCGAACCCCACAGCATTTGAATCTGAGAATGACGGCACAAAGCCGCCTATCATTGTTAAACCAACGAAACCACGTAAACCAGGGGAAAAAATGACGCTCGCGGAGGCTATGGCCTATAAAAATGCGCATCCGGATGTCGATATCTCCACATTAATCTAAGAAAGAAGGTAAAATAATATGCCCGGAATTTTTGATAGTAAGAATTTTAACTCTGAGGTGTTTATGGCCTATGTCGAGAAGACACCAAACCTCAACCGGAATGAACTGCTGAAATCCAAAGCGATCAGAAACAGAGCCGATATCGCCGCTAAGTTCACGGACCAGGTGGGCGGTAATTACGCTACTGTACCGATCTTCGGACGCATTGGAGGGGCTGCACAGAATTACAATGGGTCTACCGATATCACTGCAAACAAGTTTAAGACCTACACACAGGGGCGGGTGGTAGTAGGCCGTGCCAATGCCTGGGTAGAGACGGACTTTGGATATGACATTACCGGAGGAGCCGATTTTATGGCACAGATCGCTTCCCAGGTCGGTGAATACTGGGACGATATTGACCAGCAGACGTTATTGAGCGTGCTCAAAGGTATATTCTCCATGACTGGAGCAAAGAATTTGGAATTTGTAAATGGTCATACCTATGACGTATCCGATAAAACGGACGGAACCGGGGTATTTAATGCCGTAACCCTTAATAACGCCATTCAGAAGGCGCTGGGCGACAATAAGGCAAAATTTACACTTGCAATCATGCACTCCGCAGTTGCTACAGGGTTGGAAAACCTCAATCTGCTGGAATACTTGAAGTATACCGACAGTGACGGCATTGAAAGATCCCTACCTCTTGCAACGCTGAACGGCAAGCTTGTACTTGTGGATGATACCATGCCGGTGGAGGAGGTACCTGCGACTGGTGAAGTTGCTGCCTATACCAAGTATACATCCTATGTATTGGGTGATGGAGCTATCGAGTATACTGATTGCGGTGCAAAAGTGCCCTATGAAACAGACAGAGATCCGGCGAAGAATGGAGGCCAGGATACACTGTATGGCCGACAGAGAAAGATATTCGCTCCTTATGGTATTTCCTACACTGATAGCACGGTACTTTCCCCCACGGATGCCAATCTTGAAACCGGCTCAAAATGGTCACTTGCAAACAGCAACGAGGGCGGATCAAGCGAATATTTCCCGCACAAGGCGATTCCGATTGCAAGGGTGATTACCAGAGGATAAAGATAGGAGGGCGGCGCAATGACCAATTATGCGGACTTTACGTATTACAAAGATACATACAAAGGGGCGGTCCTTGATGCCGCCTCTTTTGATACCTATGCACGGAGTGCTACGCTGATTATTCGGCAGTACACCTTTAACAGGGTTATGGATAACAATATCCCGGATGATGTCAAGATGTGCTGCTGTGAGCTGGCCGAATACCTCTCTAAAAAGGATGCGGCTGACCATGATACGGAGGCCGGGGTTAAAGGGCTTATAGCAGAGACCACAGGAGGGCACTCCGCCAGCTATGAGACGGCAGAAGCCAGGGAGCGGGCACACAATAACGTTGTCAAGGGCATTATCTATAACTGGCTTGCATTTACTGATTTGTTATATAGGGGGTGTTGATGATGCATACGAATGTAGATATTACCTTGTATCGGTATGATAAAAACGGGAATATAAATAGACTCCATGTCATCGGGAAAAATGGAAAAAAGGGAGCCTTATGGGATGAGGTTAAACAGTCCAGCATCCTTAAAAGCGGCCTTACCGGGGCGGATACAATCAAGATCATGATACCTGCCTCCCATCTCCCGGAAGGAATGACTTTTGCCACTGCTAAAGATATGGTTGTTAAAGAGGTGATTGATTTTGAGATTGATAACACAACGGAAGCAACCCGATCCGCATCCTTAAAGGAACTTAAAGCCGCCCATACTGTATATGGTATTAATGCGGCTGACGCAAAGCTGTACGGCAGTCCAGGGATGCAGCATTATCAACTATCCTGTAAATGAGGTGATCAGATGGGATTTGATGGGCGGTTAGAGCTAAAACCTACTGATGCCATGTTAAAAGCAAGGGGCCTTGAGCCTGGCGGAAGGGTACAGAAGTTTGTGGACCAGGAGTGTATCCGGCTAATGGCTCCTTATACGCCTTTTCTTAATGGAGAATTGGAAAAGAGCGCAACTCAGAGCACTATAATAGGCAGCGGAGAGGTTAAACAGGATACGCCATACGCCAGATATCAGTATTATGGAGAGATATATGGACCCAGCTTCCCAATTTATGAAAACGGTCAGCTTGCAGGCTTCCGGTCTCCGAAAGGGCTGAAAAAGCATCCCACCGGGAGACCATTGCAACATAACACCGCTTTCCATCCGCAGGCGGGGCCGTTTTGGTTTGAGAGGATGAAAGCTGATCATAAGGACAATATCCGTGAAGGGGCTGAAAAGGTGGCAGGTGTAAAATGAATATAATCGAATTGGTGAAAGATGTTTTATCCGTATTCCCACAGATGTCCATGCTTAACAATGGTATAAATGTGGATTTTACGGAGAGTGCCGAGGGAAGCTGTGGATTATATCCTACAGGGGACCAACTCTTAAAAGAAGATATCATTGGGAACCAGGACAGGCAACACAACTTTGTGTTGTATGCTAAATTCCAGTCAAGTGAAGAGTGCGACAGGATAATGAACAGCACATTTTTTCTTGATCTGGCCTACTGGCTGGAACGTGCTTCCAGAGGACAAAAGATCGAGGTAACTATAAACGATAAATCTGTACCGGCTACGCTTACTAAACTGAGCAGTGCCAACGGTATGCTATACGGGAATGACACAGAAAATCTGTCCGGACCGGTAACATATCAGTTACAGATTTATGCCAAATACCATTTAGAAAGTGAGGTATTGCTATAATGGCAAAGATTAAAAGACAATTAATGGCTCACTACATTGATGCCTCCGCGACAGGCACCCCGGCTTATACCAGGCTGGGAAAAGACCTAGAGGAGTACAATGTGGAGTTAAATGCCGAGGTCAACAGTGCACAGAATATACTAGGAGAAACCAGTAAGACCATAAGTAGCTATGAGGCACAGGCGTCTGTAGAACCATTTTATGCAGACGAAGATGATCCGATGTTTACAAGGCTGCAAAAGATCATTGATGATCGCCAGACATTGGATGATCTCAAGACAACTACAGTTGAGGTGCATCTATGGGAACCGATTACGGAGACCCCCGGATCATTTGCCGCATACAAAGAGGACGCACTGATAGAGGTGTCATCCTATGGTGGAGATAGCACCGGATACCAGATTGCATTTAATGTACATAACATCGGCAACCGGGTTAAAGGCGAGTTTGCAGTAGCAACAAAGACCTTCACGGCAGATTAATCAACCTATAAGTATCAGTTTGATGGGCAGCGGTCCACCTCCTTCCGCTGCCCATATGAAGGAGGATATATGAATAGTCTTAATTTTGACAGTGGCTACAAAGAGTTTTGTATCAACGGAGACGAAAACAGAGTTATCCGGTTTAATCCGGCAGATTACAGTATGTTAAAACGTTTTTCGGATGCAAAAAAAAATATTATGCTGGCGGTAACAGAGATTGAAAAAGATGTCCAACTCAGAAAAGGCACAGAGGATGAACTTGAAGAGGCGGCAAAGCTTATCACAAACATCAATGAGATTATTAACTCACAGATCAATTATATATTTAATTCGGATGTTGCAAAGACCGCATTTGGAAACCAGTCACCAATCAGCACGGTCAAGGGGAAGTTTTTGTTTGAACGTTTTCTTGATGCAGCTGGTCCGTACATAGAAAAAGAGATTAAAGCGGAGCAGGCAGCCAGCCAGAAGCGCATTGATAAGTATACAAAGCAGGTGAGGTAATGATTGGGCAACTGCCAAAAGAATTAAAAATCAATAGTACATACAGGGCTATCCGGAGTGATTACCGGGTGGCTCTTTTGATATTCCAGGCCTGCGGGGACCCGGAGCTTTCAGACCAGGAAAAAGTTATAGTGATGATCGAGTGCTTATATCAAGAGCCGGAGAAAATTCCCCCGGAAGATTACCAGGCGGCAAATGATATGGCGGTATGGTTTCTTGAGGGTGGTGAAGAGCAGGATGACAGCTCAAAACATCAGCAGATTAAGAAAGTAATGGACTGGGAACAGGATGAAAAGATTATCTTTTCCGCTGTGAACAAAGTTGCCGGATTTGAGACCAGGGCAATTGATTATATGCACTGGTGGACATTTCTTGGATATTTCAATGAAATCGGTGAAGGACTACTTTCCACAGTTATCAACATCCGAGCAAAGAAAAACAAAGGAAAGAAACTTGAAAAATATGAACAGGAATTTTACAGAAACAATAAAGCGCTCATTGATCTGAAGGTAAAACTGTCAGAAGAAGAGCAGGCAGAAATTGATTACTGGAATAAAATCCTTGGATAGATTGGAGGTGCGATATGGCAGATGGAAGTCTAAAATTTGATACCAAAATTGATACCGATGGATTCGAAGGAGGAGTAGACAACCTCAAGGATATCATGAAGCACCTACAATCCTCAATTGATAACCTGAGTAACAGCATAAAAGACGCTTTCGCGGGCATCAACACATCACAAATTGAATCCGCTGCCGGAAGTGCAGCACAGGCCATGGATATCGCAGATGGCAGCGCCCGGCGCATGGAAGAGTCCATGAGGAATGTAGATGCGGCAATCGCAGCCATGGAACAGGACGCTGTATCAGATATCATCCCGGACAGCGATACAGTAGCAGCCGAAGCCCTTGAGAGTGCATTGGATGATATCACTGCATCTGTACATGAAGCAGAACGGTCAGCATCCGAATTCAAAAATACATTAGACTTTATAATACAGACGGGCCGCAGCCTCCCTGCAATCTTCGGGCAGATCGGAAACAGCATAAAGGGTACGTTTGCCGGTGCTGGGATTGCAATTAAAAGCGCCTTAAATCCTGCAGATGACAGCGGAAACCAGAAAATCAAAAGCATGGTGGATGAACTTGACCGTTACAAGGACCGTATCCAATCACTCGAATCCCAGGGGTATTATTTTGGTGACAAGGAATATGATGAGACTTACAGTAAGCTCCAACGACTTTCACAGGGCCTTAATGACTATAAAAAGTCTCTGACCAAGGCAGACGGTGAGCAAAAAAAGGCGGCAGGAAGCACGAAGAAGGTTGCTAAGAGTGCTGATAAGGCAAAGAAAAGCGTCGGCGGTCTTGGCAAGGCAATGAAACTGCTCAAGATGTCATTACTATTTAGCGTGGCATTTAGGGTATTAAATGCAGCAACTACGGCTGTGAAGGAAGGGTTTCAGAATTTGGCGCAGTATAGTGCCAGTACAAATAAAAATCTATCCGCGCTTGCCACAACCGGGCTGACACTAAAAAATTCCTTTGCTACGGCATTTGACCCGATTTTAACGACGATCACCCCAGCCCTACAGACATTGATCAATTACCTGTCCCAGGCCATAACGACAGCCGGACAGTTTTTTGCGGTGTTTTTAAATGGTGCAACAACCTTTACTAAGGCAAAGGATGCCCAGGTGGACTACGCAAAATCATTGCAGAAAACAGCAAAGGAAGCTAAGAAGGCATTAAGCCCAATAGATAAATTAAATGTAGTTGGGGATGATGCAGCAGGGGCTTCTGGAACACCTGGTATCCCGGAACCGTCACAGATGTTCGAGGAGGTTGAGATTGATAGCAAACTGATCGATACTGTCAATTCATTCAAGGACACTTTAAGCGGCTTATTTGAGCCAATCAAGAGCTCCTGGGATATCTACGGGCAGCCAGCCATTGACTCTGTAAGCGGAGCCTTCGGAAGTGTACTTGGATTGATTGGGTCAATAAGAGATAGCTTCAGCACGGTCTGGCTCAATGGTACCGGTACAGAAACTATAGATAATATACTGATCATTTTTACGAATATAAACGATACTATATCGGCTATAACGGAAAACTTTAATACGGCATGGGTTACGGATGGCACCGGAACGCAAATTCTGCAGGATATCTGGAATATAATCAACAATATTCTGGGCGGCATCAGAGACATGAGTCAGGCAACACTGGACTGGGCAACCACTCTTGATTTTACGTCGATACTAACAGCCTTCCAGGAGCTTACGGGGGCACTGGAACCTCTTACAGGAAATATTGTGGATGCATTGGTGTGGCTTTATGAAAATGTATTACTGCCCCTTGCCAAATGGACGATTGAAGATGTCATACCGTTATTCTTTGAAGGGCTGGCCGCAGTGTTTGATATTTTAAACGAGACGATAGAAGCCCTTAAGCCTCTTGCATTATGGCTATGGGAAAACCTACTGAAGCCCATAGCGGAATGGACAGGCGGGGTAATTGTTGATGTATTGGGATGGATTGTTGATAAGTTAAAAGACTTTGGTGATTGGATCGGTGAGCATCAAGGTGCCGTAGAGACATTTGCAATAATCGTTGGTTCCTTTGCTGCTGCATGGGGACTGGTAAATGCCGCTATGCTGATATGGAATGTAGTTGGAGCTATAGCAACCGGAGTAACCGGAGCATTTAGCGCAGCGGTAGCCATCTTAACAAGCCCAATTACATTAGTTGTATTGGCGATAGGTACATTAATTGCCATAGTCGTTCTCCTCGTGAAAAACTGGGATAAAGTCAAAGAAGCCGCATCAAAATGCTGGGAAGGCATAAAAACCGCATGGAATAAGGTTGGCGATTGGTTTGACACTAAAATTGTTCAGCCGATAGCAAAATTCTTCACCGGCTTATGGGATGGACTAAAAAAAGGCGCGGCTACAGCACTTGAAAATATTAAAACTGGATTTAAGACGGTGTTTAACGCATTGATCAATCTGGTCAAGTCCCCTGTAAATGCAATTATTGATATCATCAACGGTATGATAAACGGTGTGGTATCCGGTATTAATTCGGTTATCCGTGCGATTAACAGTATTAGCTTTACCCTTCCCGATTGGATTCCGGGAATCGGAGGGAAGAGCATTGGATTTAATGTTCCGGAATTTGCTGCTCCTAAAATCCCCAGGTTGGCAACTGGTACCGTTGTACCTGCTAATTACGGAGAGTTTTTATCCATTATGGGTGATTCCAGGTATCCCGAGATTGTATCTCCGATCCCGGATATGAAGCAGGCATTTAAAGAGGCTCTTATGGAGATGGGCGGCGCTGGTACCGGTAAAATGGTACACGGTGTGTTTAAGGTCGATAAAAGAGTATTGCTTGATGCTATAGTCGAAGCAGAAAATGAAAATTATGAATCAACAGGAGATGTAATATTTGCACATTAAGGAGGGGTGCTATGGCTTTTGCGGGATATTATATAAAAGTTAATGGGACACAATTTCCCAACAGCCTCCTTGCTACGGAAGGGTATTCTGATACGCCCAACATAAGGCTGGACAAAAATGCATACAGGGATGGGCGGGGAAAACTAAACAGGGGCATCCTTCCGGAGAAACCCAGCACAATCACGATTAAAACCGTTGACTGGCTTTCCATGGGGCAGAAGATTATATTGCAGGCATTTTTTATTCCCCGTGATGTCATTACAATGGAGTACTGGAATGACGAAACGAACAATTACGAAACAGCGCGTTTTTATGTCCCAGAAATAAAATATACACACAAAAAACAGATCAAGGGCGCTACCTTTCTCAATGCACTTGAGATTGAATTTATCGCATATGAGGGGGATCAGTGATGATAAATATATTGAGCGAACTCAGAGAGATATATAAAAATGACCGGTTTCCTCATGTGCCGCAGAACGTACCGAAGGAATTGATAGCTAACTTTCCGGCGCTTAATCTGACGGTTGATACAGGACAGTTTGCAGAGGACAAAGGAGACTTTGAGCTATCGGAAAGTATCTGCACAGGTGGGCAACTCAAATTTGGGAAATGCAATGCTTCCCAAGTGAAGTTTACAGTTGCCGATGTCACCGACGAGATTACAGGGAAAGAATTCTCGCTGACACAACAAGTGATCAATGGATCACAAACATATGATTTTCCGCTGGGGCATTTTACAGTGGAGACTGCACCGAAGCAGGATGATCTGAGATTTAAGGATGTCACAGCCTATGACCGCATGAAACGCATTGACGTGGATGTAGCGGATTGGTATAGATCCCTACCGTTGCCAATGACATTGTCGGCATTCCGTGCGTCATTTCTGGCGTATGTCGGTTTGGAGCAGGACACAAGCCGCCTACCGCTCCCCAATGACAGCATGATCGTTACACGGACCATAGAGCCGCAATCTTTACCCGGACGGACCGTCATAGAAGCCTGTGAGGAGATTAACGGGGCTTTTGGACATATCAGCCGGGAGAGTGGCAAGTTTAAGCATGTGATACTGATGCCCACTTATGGACTGTGTCCATCTAATGATCTTTATCCCAGTGATGATCTGTACCCGATATCAGAGACAGACGCATCATATGTACAAGGTGATTTGATTAATGAGACGATCAGCAGGGGTGTTGAGCGGGTACGCTTCGAGGAATACACGGTCAGAGAGATTGATAAGCTGATCATCCGGTCAGACGAGGATGATATTGGGGCAATTGTCGGGACCGGCACCAATGCATATATCATACAGGGCAATTTTTTAACCTATGGCAAATCTGCCGCCGAATTACAGGTGATTGCTAATAATGCCTTTGGCAACATGGCAAAGCGTCCATATAGACCGTATGAGAGCACTAACATAGGTTTGCCTTATCTGGAGCCTGGGGATATGATTAAGTTTGATCAGGAGGACCCGGTGGTTGGCTATATCTTTAATCGGACGCTGACCGGGATACAGGTGCTAAATGATGAGTATAAGGCTTCCGGGAGCCGAGAGCTTAAGCAAAACACCAGCGTAAATGAAAAGATAGCAATCCTTGACCGCAAAGCAACCCGGATCAAGATGGATGTCGAGGGAGTACGGATTGATTTGGAGGATCTGTCCGAAAATGTGGATACCTCATTTAGTGTAGTGCACGGTCAGATCACTGCGGAAGTCACCAGAGCCACAGCAGCAGAAGGTACACTGAGCAGCAGTATTACACTATTGGCCGGAGAAATGGAATTAAAGGTTTCCAGGGACGGGGTTATAGCGGCAATCAATCTTAGCCCGGAAACCGCAAGGATAACGGCGAACAATATCGCTCTGGAAGGAATCATCACAGCCAATGGTAGGTTCAAGATCAACCTTGACGGCAGCATGGAAGCGACGAACGGAAAATTTAGTGGTGAATTAGTTGCGGCAACTGGCACATTTACAGGGACTTTAAATGGCAACAACATAATAGCACCAAATATCAGCGGAGGTCAAGTTAGCGGAGCCAGGATTGTGAGTCAGTCCGGCTCCGACGCAACAATAATTGAAAACGGAAGGGTATCCACTACATATATATCCATGGCATCGGGAAGCTTATCATCAAGTTATGCTGCGGGGGGTGTTGGATATACAGATTCCTCGAACGGAAATTCAAATGTAGTTTCTTCTGGCGGGATTCAAATATCAAAGAATGGCGTGGTTAATGCTCGCATACTGCCGGACGGAAATGGAAGAATTAAGTATTTAGATTGTGACACATTGAACGGTTATACGCCTGTTACGATCGGGAATATTGGTTCGGCCTATGCCAAAGGAGTAACTAATGGTTTGCGCTCTGCATATATTTCTACGGCGGATAACTTTATACCGAATGCAAGCGATATGTACGTTGGATCATCATCAAATTATTGGGCCGGAGCATATCTTGGATCGGGGCCAGTAGTCACATCTGATAGAAACAAAAAGCATTCTATAGATTTTTTATCTGAAAAGTATTTGAAATTTGCCGGATTGATTATGCCGAGAGTATTTAAATATAACGACGGGACAAGTGATAGGTTGCATGTGGGCTTTATTGCTCAAGAAGTAGAGGAAGCCATGATAGAATGTGGTATATCCGACAAAGAATTCGCCGGGCTGATTAAATCGCCTAAGTATTCCAAGATGCTTAAAGACAACGACGGAACCGATCTTGAAGAATATGACACGGAAAGTGATATAATTGGATATGATTATGGTTTAAGGGACAATGAATTTATACCTTTATTGTTTGGGTTATATCATGAAATAATATCAATTTTGCTGAAATGATTAAAAATTAATTAATTTTGTGGATTTTGGTGATATTGGTGATATAATACAATTATGGAGGTGAAAAGAAGATGAAAAAAGTACTTTTGTTAGTTTTAACTGCTTTCATGATTACGGTTTTTCCTTCAAAGGCTTATGCTGAAATGATGGAATTTAAATCGGATGATGGAAAACTGATATCTTGGTGTATGCAAGGTAAAGACGGTATTGAAATGAGGCAGGGCGGCGATATAATTGGAAACTTACCGCCAATTGAAGTTTATAATGAAAAGTGGAAGAGGATGGATGGTGTTTTGGAGTTTCCTAATTATGATAATATGAGGCTTGGGAAGTGGGATCTTGAATTTGTTTTCACTCCGAACGACAAAGATTATCAGCAGTTGCGGGGGTATTATACGGTCAATGTATTTGTGCCAGAGCCAGAAGAATCAGACGAACCCACAACCCCTTCCCTCACCGCATCAACCGTATTACTCACCAATGCGACAACCTATGACATAAACCTAAATGACAAAATCCCCGGCTCCACATACAAGTGGACAAGTAGCGATACAAAGGTAGCCAAAGTAAACAGCAAAAATGGCCTTGTCACAGCCGTATCTGAGGGCACCGCAACGATCACCTGTGAGATCACTCCTCCAGATGGGGAGATCATCAAGTTACAGTCCGTTGTCACTATAGGATATGATGATAACGCCCCGAATTTAAGCGATACAAGCCTTGATTTAGGCATAGGGGACAAATACACCATCAAGGCGGAGAATACGCTTGCTAAGTCAAATATACGCTTTGCATCCTCTGATAAATCAGTGGTCAAGGTTGGTACGGCCAACGGCAAGGTAACGGCAGTGTCGGCTGGGGAAGCGTATATCACATGCACGATTACAGCGGGCGGACAGGTAATTGTTTTAAGATGTGACGTATCAGTAACTGAGTAACTTATAAATCAATATAGACTAAGGGCAGAGCCGAAAGGTATCTGCTCTTTTTATGCGCAGAAAGGAGGAAGATCATGAATAATAAAGCATCAAAAATGAGTAGTAATCTATTTGTTGGAAATAAAGATGGCAAGATTAAATTATCGCTTGATGATTTTGAGTTAAAAAACGTTCTGGATTATAAAATATCGAGCTCTGCCAAAGGTAAAACAGAGCTCGTTGTTACTATGTTGGTGGATTTCCCGCCAATGCCGAGTTAATTAGTGAAGTGGCAACTGCTGAAGCAATTTTCGCTAAAATGTCAAGTGAAAATGAGCCCACAGATTTAGCTGTTTCCTTTGTTTTGCTCCATATATTATCAGAACGAATGTCAGCTAAAAACTGATGTGCTTTAGGGGAGAGGTCAATTATTGTACACCCTCCAATGATATTAAATGTACACTTGATGAAGAAGTTATTTTCTTTACACTGGCGTAAATGATACATGACTTCTTCTTCGGAATATGATTTTAGCCTTTTAAGGTCGCTTGATTCGGGATCATATTCAAATATATTGCTGTATGTAGCAATTTCTTCAACGGTTAGCAATATATCCCTTATGCAGTCCGGATTTAGTTTCATATGGCAACGCCTCCTCTCTTCAATATTTCAGCTCTGACAAGCTGTAAGGAGATTATACCACAATATAACAAAATATACCATAAAAGGAGTGATCCCGTGAACCAAAATAGATCAATAGTAAAACCCGAACCAGTGGAAGAGATTGTCAAAGGAATGGACTTGAGAATCGCAGAATTAAACAATGATATCGTCGAAGCAATCAACAAGGCCAATCTTCCGGCAGGGGTGCTGAAGTACATCTTTGCTGATTATGTAAATTTGATGCGATCCAAAGAGGCTGCAGCAGTAGCACAGCAGCAGGAAGCTTTTGAGGAAGAGGTGAAGAAGCATGGCGAAGAGATACGCAAGGATTAACTGGAAAAACAGTCCATCAACGTCAACACCTGTAAACGAGCCTAATCTTAATCAGATGGACAAAGGCATCAAAGATTGTGATGATGCAATCGGAGATCTGGCGCTTTTAAAGACCACAGCAAAAGCCGATTTAGTGGCGGCGATTAATGAACAAAATGATAATTTAGCGTCTAAGACAATAAACCTATCATCATCATTAGATACGTCTTTGTTTACAGGCAGCCTTATACTGGGCATAGCTGGAAATAAAGTAACTTTAACAGCGGACCTTACTGTAGTTGGTACTCTTGGCAGCAGGGTTACAGCTGCAACATTACCAAGAACACCCGCAGATTATAGACCACTCATAACAGTAAGGGGGACACCAACAGGGCGCAATACTGGAGGGTGGGAAGTGGCAACATATTATACTGGTGCACTTTTTATTGGCTCAAATGGCGTTATCGAAATAGTATTTGGAGCCGGTGCTGGATCAGTAAAGTATGTTAATTTTGCGATAGAATATCCATTGATATAATTAGCTATTTAATGCCCCAGTTTGTCCATACACCGTTATTTTTTGACCTATAGAGTACCTCTATTGGATTGCCATATTTAGTTACACATTGCCACTCGTATAAAGGTGATGCAATAAATCCCTCCAGGTACCATGTGCCCACACCAAGACTTGTCGAGACAACCATACCTATCACCATGCGATACCATGTACCTACTGTTCCGGCAATGTTATTTATTGCGGCATCGAGCTCAGTTTGGCTTTCTATCCGGATCACATTTATCTTAAGTTTGATCAAATTTTCATTTAGCGAACTAAAGTTCGGAACAAATATTCGAAAATAGCTATTAATTGAAGTCCTCATGCAGGGCTTATTTTTATGCGAAGAAAGGAGGAAATCCATGCCAAACAAAATTAGATTATGTACCGGACAGGAATTTGATCTGGTCGGATACGGAATGATGAAAGATGACAACCGCCATGAAATACAATTCCGTTTTTCGTCCCCCCTGGGCATCGGAGAAGTGCAAACAGCCTTTAAGGATGCCACTGCAATAGAGAGATTGGATTACCTGTTAGCGGACGGGACTATCCGGGAAACCATAACGGATTGTGCAGCATATCAGTCCATAACGCAGGACAGCGAAGGTAAGTATATTGTAACGCTGTCCACCGATAAAGTATCGGCAGAGCTGAAAAATGCTAAAGAGGCACTGCAGTTTACGCAAGAGGAATTAATTATTGCCCGGGGCGAATTGGATTCTGTCAAGGGCGAATTACAAGCTGCGCAGACCGATTTACAGACAACTAATACGGTGCTTAATACCATGCTGACAGAGGTTATACCTCAAATCATAGAACTTGTTATGCCAGCGGAAGAGCCAGTGGATGAATCCGGGAACGATACCGGAGATGAACCGGAAGAAGATCCGGAAGAGATACCCGAAGAATAGAAAGGAGAAAGGAAAGGTGATGCAGATGCAAACTTTTATTGCAAATCAAATCATGCTGGCAAAGGATAACGGAGGATTAGAGGCAGGGAAGGATATGTACCGGGCCTATTTTGTGAGGCGGGCCGCAAAAATGCTTTATGGCAAATGGCAGGCGGAGGTGGATTTGATTTTAACCACGACTGTGAACCAGACCACCGGCGAAACATACGGCGATTGTATCATTGCGGAATAACCGCAGGAACCGTAACACTCAGGGAGGGTAACACCTCCCTTTTAATTATGCGAAAGGATGGTTTTATGAAACAAACAGTATTAGCGGCGATTGGTATCGCTGGAAGCTTCATTGCAAATTTACTCGGAGGGTGGGACACGGCATTGCAGGTATTAATACTTTTCATGGCGGCAGACTACATATCCGGGCTTATCGTAGCGGGAGTATTTAAAAGATCACCAAAGACAGATCACGGAGCCCTGGAAAGCAGAGCCGGGTGGAAGGGACTGTGCCGCAAGGGCATGACCCTGCTGATCATCCTGGTTGCGGCCCAGCTGGAGGGTGTCACCGGCACAAATATAATCCGGAATGCAGTGATTATTGCCTACCTTGCAAATGAGTCAATATCGATCTTTGAAAATGCAGGGTTGATGGGCTTGCCGGTTCCTGCGGTGATTAAAAATGCAATTGAGCTATTAAAGAAGAAATCGGAGGATGACATAGATGGCAATTAAGATATGCGTAGATGCTGGCCCGTGATAAATATCACAGGCTTTTGTTTTGTAAAGGAGTTGAGATTATTGATTGAAAGAAAATGCTTACAATGCGGAAAGGACTTCAAGACCCATCAATGCCAAATCAACAGGGGTGGCGGAAAGTTTTGTTCCGTATCATGTGGAACGACATATCGCAATATCCATGATAATCCAGTGAATAAGCCGGGAGTTAAAGAAAAAATAAGTAAAAATCACGCAGAGGTTCCTTGGCTTATTAAATATTGCAGCAATGGATATAAAGGACAAAGAGTTGCATCATACAGATTAAAAGCGTTTAGGGCCCATGGAAAGAAGTGTAACCGCTGCGGATCAAAAGAAAAATTAGAAGTACATCACAAGGACAGAGATCATCATAACAATGAAATTGAAAATTTGGAAGTATTATGTAAAACGTGCCATACGAAATTGCATTACGGTGAATATATACAGGCCAGAGACCCCGTGACAGGACGCTTTATTCGTATGGCTTGATTTTTATTTATGAAAGGAAGGTGATGCCCATGTCTAACGCAGTAAAATATAAAATTGCTATAGACGCAGGTTAGGTCATGGAACTAACACAGCCGGCAAGAGGACCCCTCCGTTTCCGGCGGCGGTCGATATCGATAAAGACGGTATCAATGATATCAAAAAAGGGGAACAGTACCGGGAGCACTATGCAAATGTAGGGGTGGCCTCCTTCCTGGTAAAGGAGCTGCAGCGCTGCGGCTTCGACACCATGCAGACGGGCTTCAATGACAGTAATGCTGCCGATGATCCTGACACCGCCCTGGCAGATCGCCAGAGGGCCATAGCAAAGGCAAATTGCGATTATAGTATTTCTGTCCATTTTAATGCTTTCGGCGACGGAAACAGCTTTAACACCGCCCAGGGCGTGGGTATTTATATCCATGACAAGTATGCGGGGCAATCCGAAAAGCTGGCCCAGGTTGTGCTGAAGCACCTGGCCGGAGGCACAAAGCAGACCAACCGGGGAGTGACAAAGTATGGCTGGGCAATGTGCAACTGCAATTCCATGGATACCAAGGCGGCGATCCTTGTAGAGCTGGCTTTCATGACCAATGAGAAGGAAGCTACCACCATGATGGCAAATGAAGCTTATTGGAAGGAGAGCGCCCAGGAGATCGCCCGGGGGGTTTGCGAGTATACCGGAGTAAAGTATATTTCAGAAAGCAGTGCGCCTTATGTGCCTACAAAAACCATTACTCCTCAATCATCTAAGGAAGACATTAAATGGGCCCAGGAGAGGCTTAATACTGTCTTGCCTGCATGGATGCCAAAACTAACGATAGACGGCTCATACGGGGCAAAGACACGCATTGCGGTACTGGTCTACTGGGATCAGCTGGGCTGGGGAAAGCACATGCAGGATGACGGCACTAAGATAGGTACGGCTACCCGGGAGGTATTGGCTGCAGGCCGGACAAAGTAGGCGCACTACAAGGACAAGTGACGGTCGATTGATATTCTCCTAATTCATGTATTATATGATATAAAAAAATAAAACATCAGAAAGGAATGTTAATATGTTAGTTGAAATCGCAAGAATTAATAAAGAAGAGGTAACCGTAGTCAGTAGTTTGGATGTAGCAGAAACTTTTGAAAAAAGCCATGACAAGGTTTTGAGAGACATAAGGGAACTCGAATGTAGTAATGAATTTAGACTCGCCAATTATGGAGAGTCCTACTATATTAACTCTCAGAACAAAAAACAACCAATGTACCATATGACAAAAGATGGTTTTACGTTGCTTGCCATGGGGTACACCGGCACGAAGGCAATGAAATTCAAGGAAGGCTATATCAAGCAATTTAACGCCATGGAAAAGCTACTCACTGGCAAACTTATAGAACGTGAGAAAGGCATTGCAGTAAGACAATCGCTCACAAAAGCATTACAGCAATCTACCGAAAATGATAGAATGCATGGCCATGCCTATTCTACTTACACAAACTGCATCTACAAGGTGTTATTTGGAATGAATGCCAATCAGTTGAGAGATAAGTACGGAATATCAAAAAGAGACAACATCAGGGACTGCTTATCGGAAACTGAACTCAGGGCTATCCAATCTATGGAGAGTATGGTTGGTGGCCTTGTAGACTGCGGATGGGGATACGATCAAGTTAAATCCTTTATTGAGCAGACAAATACCCGGCGTATTGCCGGATAAACTTATATATTTATCAATGTACAATCTATAATAAAAGCGGCGGCGATTATCCACTATGCCGACGGGTTCCCGTGACCTCCCCGGTTAACGCTGGGGAGAGTTTCGGCCTGTACCCGGAAGGCCATCATCAGACGGGGTTATTCGATTACTAAAGTCCACCAGGATAAATCAACCTTATCAAGTTCAATCTGCAAATCATTAACGGTTTCAATATTAGACAGATCAGGCATTACGGCATTCGGATCTTCGTCAAGCTGCCAATTGTATTCATCTGGATTATTAACTAACCATGTTACCAACTCCTCTAAAGTACCATTCACTAATTCTTTTCTTGTTCCCTCGTTTTTCTCTACCAACTTCATAATAAATACCTCCGTTTTTTTATTTAATAAATTGACAATTTGCAATAATTACCTTATAATAATTATGTCGAACAACAAAGCATCGTTGTTGTTTCGTAGCCCCACGGCTGGGGCGCTGGATTGAAATACATTTAATTACATTATTGAAAAAGGCTTTGGATTATTAATCTGAGGCTTTTTCTCTTTTTCCGGCTTGATATGCGGTATTAATTACTTTTGCAATCTCCCCCAGCTCCTTTGCTGGAAGACGGTGAAACATATCATCCGGAATAAAGTTAAAAATAGCTTTACAAGTTCCTGGATAGGCTTTAAATCCACTGTACCGCTCAGCCGCCTCTCTCTTTATAATTGCCTTTTTAACATCATCTGATAGGGCTTCGAGGGATTCGGCATCACTAAATATAGTCAATAATTCCGAGGTATCACAACCCAGTGCTTCGGCAAGTTTATACACAGTCTGGGCACTTGCCATATTTATATCCTTCACCCCCTGTTCATAGTGCTGTATCATCCTTACAGATATACCGCTGAGTTTTGCTAATTGAGACTGGGATAGCCCCATTCTTTTTCTGGCTTCTGCTAACATGATATTCTCCTTTTCTGTGTTTTTATTATGCATATGCTCTGCAAAGCTCCTGCATCTGCTTTTGAGTACCTTCCCATACTTTTTCATAACCATTCCAGCCAAGACCGAACTTTTTTAGTATTTCCCTTGCTTTAAACGTATTTCCTTCGACGTATCCAGTAGCGATCATTGCAGTGCAGTAAGCCCCATTAATATAAAGACCAACCTGTCCGACATATTCAACAGCATTTCTCTTTTCTGTTGCCCAGGCTCTTTTAAGGCATTCGGAAAAAGATAATTTATCAACCCATTTCTGTGACATCTTGAAAAGCTCCCAGGCTTTTTTCATGACTACTGACTTGCTAACCCTTAACGTCTTCTTCATATCGCTACCTCCTTAAGTTTGTTGATCTCTTGTTTATATATTTATTATACACCCAAAGGTGTACAAAGTCAATGCTTATTTTATTATTTTTTTTGAATTAAAAACACCATTGCCCAATGCTACAGGCAAAGAAAAAGGCCTCGGATTATTAATCCAAAGCCTTTTTCAATAATGTAATTAAATGTATTTCAATCCAGCGCCCCAGCCGTGGGGCTACGAGGAAGCAACGATGCTTTGCGCCTCGACATAATTATTATAATGCTCTATTTGTCCTTGTGTCAAGTTAGTAATAAAAGAAAACCCCGCATTACGCGAGGCCTTCTTTGTATATTCTTATATCAGTAAATATATCATAGCATACATGGACATATTTGTAAATAGGACAAAGTGTATAAAGTTATTACATTATTTTGGCAGAGTTGCATTACCAACAGGCAGTGGAAAGCTGTATTATAATAGGAGGATTTACTTGTTAGCGTTATAAATATGCAACATATTTTCTATGAGTATTTCTATGAAATTATGGTAATATATCGATCTAAGTGATTTTAACAAAATCAGAAAAGCCTTATTTTACAATGGTTTGAGCGTTAATGAATATCGATGAAAATATAGTACGCACCATTGGTAATGAGGAGGTCAGCAGTTCAAGTCTGCCCAACAGCTTAAAGAAAAAGCACTCAATTGAGTGCTTTTTTGCTGTTCTCTATATCGGATTTGATTTTCTGGTTCATTGCGATGCCGATTCCTATCAGCACCCAGAACAACGGGGCAACCGTGATGGTAGAGTCATTGGAGATGCCGCTGAACAGGTATCCAATGACAGCTACGAAAATGGCTGCACCGGCAGCAGCGCCGGGCTGGCTGAGTTTGCACCGGAAATATAGCTTGGCACTGGATAGGATATACCAGCCGCAGAAGGCCAGGAAAGCCAGCAATGAAACCACACCGGTCTGTACGCCGATCTGCAGGTAGAGGGAATGGGGCTTGGACATAACCTGTCCCTCATAGCCGTTGGCTCTGTAATGTACATAATCATTATGGGGGAATACCAGGGCAAAGGTATCTGCGCCGGAGCCTAAGAGGATGCGGCTCTTCAGGAGGGGAATGGTACGGGACCAGATATATCCCCGGCCGGAGGCATAGCGCTCATACCCGGTGAAGACGGCGGAGGGGGCCAGCACGATTTTATCGTATTTACCGTGGGCATTTACATAATAGTAGGTATTGTCCCCTCTCTGGTTGGTAAAGAACCATAATTGCTGATTAATGTTCGCATCAAAGCCGATTACACCATCCCGGTTCGAGGCAGGGGTGAAGACAAAGCCGGGAAAACGTTCATCTGTCACGGTTACAGGGCCGTTAACCGTCTCAACGGTTGCCGCAACCGGACTGTCTGTCTGATCCTGAAAGAAGAAATTGCAGATACCGTATTCATCCACCTCAAAGACTACCTTTAAGGTATTGCCTCCATACTGAATCACCAGATTGCCATCATTTGTCTGGATATCTGTCAGCAGGGGGGCATATTTCTCAATATTTGTCAGCTTCTTTATCTGGCTGCCGATATAATTATTGGTATAGTTGTTGATTGTGAACAATCCCAAAACAATAGCAAGAATAACCGGTATGGTGAGATAAAAATACCGGATCAGATATCTCCACAGCAAAAGCACGGTAACCAGGATGGTGACAGCGACACCGGCGAACCCCGCGGTGGACCGGGAACCGTACAGGCTGATCATGAGACCTGCGATGATCAGCAGGCAGGCAGGCTTAAGCCACAGCTTCTTTGAAAACAAGAGGATATAGAGGGTAATGGGAAACAGGAGGGACACATATACACCCACATAGTTGGGGTTTAGCAGGGACAAATAAACTGTTTTCACAGGAAAGGTTGCCTTGGTGTCGGCGTAAAGCGAGTTGGATATCATACGCCAGCCGATATCTGTGCTGTAGAAATCCTTCCCAAAGGCTTGTGTCACGCCAAGGAGGCCCATGATAAAGGCTCCGGCCAGAAGGGCATACAGGACAAATTTCAGATCCCGTTCCGATTTGACGAACAAATAGGAGTAATAGGCCAGAAGACAATAGGACAACAGGGCCCATACCGATTCAAACTGTTCCAGGGTGCCGGTAAAGCTAAAGCTCCGGTATTTTGTAAGAAGAGAAGAAAGCAGAGCCAGCAGACCATAGATTCCTAAGGGAATAAATATCTTTGGGAAAGCTATGCTGTTTTTATCGGTCATGCGTTGGTATAACAGGATGATGCCCATAATAACAGCGGTAAGGATCAAAAATATCTGTTTATAATACAGAAAGAAATCAACGAACAGATCGTTCTCACTGTGCCAGGGAAATTGTGAAAAATGAGTTGAATATACATGAAGCTTTACGATCAGCGGAAAGATGCTGACAATAAACATAATCGGCAGCAAATATATCAAGCCCTTGTCTGCGGGCGGACTTTGATGCGTCTTTGATTGCTTTTTACCAGGTAAATTGCTTCTGTTTTGAACTTGTTTTGTTTTTTGGTTCTTCATATTACCCTCCATTGTAATGCGGTATTTCAGCCATTTCCCTTTCTATCGGTACATTTTGTTTTTGACCTGGGGCACTTTAAGGAGCAGGGGAAACAGCAGGGTGGATATTACCACACCAAATCCGTTCTGAATTAAATTGAAAGGAATATTTGCCGATGCCGCGGCAAATCCTAGGCCCAGGAAAGCGCCTTCAAAGAGAAAGTATCCTGCGGTTACAAGCGCTCCGCTTAATATGCCGGCGATCGGCACCGAGATGATTTCCGGCCTTCTATTTTTATGAAGTATGCGGTAGATGCAGGAAGCTGTCACCGCTGCAAGGCATTTGATCACAAGAGTAGCCGGAGCGTAGGCACCATAAACAAGAATGATGTCGGCAAGCATCGAGCCGAGACCGGCAGCCATTCCTCCGAAGAAGGGTCCCAGCAGGATGCCGGACAGAATGACAAAGCCGTCGCCCGGATGAATAAAGCCTCCCATTGGGGAAGGAACAGCAATTGCAATGGTTGCAACGCAAGTCATGGCGGCCATTAAAGCTGCCGTTACTAATTTGTTAATACTGTTTGATTTCATAAAAGCCTCCCAATACCTCTGTCACAGATTCGTCTTAAAATTTATCATGACAAATCATAGCACAGTTTTGCCCCTATTACAAGAAATTGTTGCTTTTCCCTTGTATAATAAGTTGACAGCAGGCGATGCTATCATATATAATTATTAATGCAAATGAGTTGCAATTAGAAAGGGATTACTATACTATGAAAAAAAAGTTGGCGACGCTCCTTGGAATTATGCTTTTGTTGGTAGTGCTGGCAGGGGTTACCATTCACATTATAGTTGAAAAATCAGATAGGGAGGCGGCGGATGCAGGAGAGCAGCTTCGAATTATATCCACGTTTTATCCGGTATATATGATTGGTTTAAATTTGACGGAAGGGATGGACGGAGTGCAAATTGACAGCTTAACCGACCTGAATACAGGCTGTCTGCACGATTACCAGCTGACCACAGAGGATATGAAGCTGATATCCAATGCGGATGTAATGATTATCAACGGCGGCGGGATGGAAGGCTTTCTGGAGGATGTAATGTCCAATTATCCTCAGCTTGCCGTAATTGATGCCAGTGAAGGAATTACCATGCTTTCCAGTGAAGAGGATCATCATGACCATGACGCGGACGAGCATGACGATGAGCACAATCATGGCGAATGGAATGCCCATGTGTGGCTTGACCCCCAGCTCTACATCCGGCAGATTAATAACGTGGCCGAGGGACTGAAGGGATTGATCCATTCCGATTCCATTGAGAAGAATGCGGATGCCTATATTGCTAAAATAGAAGAATTGGATGCTCAGATTGCAGAGCTGAAGCGGCAGTATGAGGAGAAATTCAAGGAAGGAACCGGACAGCAGGCACAAGGCATGCAGGCGGTGATTTTCCACGATGCTTTTCTTTATCTTGCGAACCGTGTCGGTATCTCCGTAGCCCATACCGTGACGCTGGATTCGGATACGGCACTCAGTGCGGGCGAGATAGCAGAGATTGTAGAGGAAGTAAAGCAAGACAAAATCCGGTATCTGTTTACAGAGGAACAATTCAGTGACTCCATCGCCGGACGGATTGCCGCGGAGACAGGGGCAACGGTTTCTATTATAGACAGTGCGGTAACGGGTAACGGCGTATCCGATTCCTACCTGCGTTCCATGCAGAAAAATATAGATACCCTGACCGGCTTAATTCAATAAATACAAGAAAGGCAGGAGGTGCCATGAAAGCAGCAAGAAATAACTCCGGAAAGCTAATCCGGCCGAATGGGCAGCAGGAGGCCGCCTGCGGTCTTCATTGTATTCAGATGAGCAATATCACGGTCAGAGACGGATCCCAGGTAATAATCGATCATATTAACCTGCATATCCATTGCGGCCGGATTACAGTCATCATAGGAAAAAACGGAGCAGGAAAATCCACCTTGGTCAAGGCTGTTCTGGGGGAGATCCGGCATGAGGGCAGCATCGAATTCAAAGACCTTAAATCCCAGAGGGTGGAGAACCTGGGGATCGGCTATGTGCCTCAATATATTAATATGGAAAAGAATACGCCCATGAGCGTATATGATCTGTTTGCCGGATATATCAGCAATTCCCCAATCTTTTTCCGTAAAAGCCGTAAGGTATACCAGTATGTGAAGAAGCAGCTGGAGATATTCGAAGCACAGGATCTCATTGATAAGCGAGCCTGCGATTTGTCGGGCGGAGAGCTGCAGCGGGTCCTGCTGGCTATTGCAATTTCACCGGTGCCCAATCTGCTGTTGCTGGACGAGCCGGTATCAGGGATCGATTCCAATGGGATGCAGCTCTTTTACAAGAATATCGGAACCCTGAAGTCGAACTATGACCTGGCAATGATTATCGTATCCCATGACTTTGAATTTGTCCGTCGGTATGCCGACCATGTTATACTGCTGGATAAGGTGATTTTAAAAGAAGGAACGCCGGAGGAAGTACTGGATAGCGGCGAGTTCCATGCAGTATTTGGATAAGGATGGAGGATGGGAATGGAAACTCTGTATCAAATATTAGAAGCCTTATTGCCGTTTTCCTGGACGGAATACGATTTTATGAAAAATGCACTGCTGGCGGTGCTGATTATCACCCCGCTCTTTGGTATTCTGGGTACCATGATTGTCAACAACCGGATGGCGTTCTTCTCCGATGCCCTGGGACATTCCGCCCTGACGGGAATTGCCCTGGGGACGATCTTCGGGATGGGGGATACTAATTTGTCAATGCTGATTTTTGCGGTAATCTTTGCATTGCTGCTGAATCGGATTAAAGGGCGGAAAACCGTGTCCACCGATACGGTAATCTCCGTGTTTTCTTCCTTTAGCATGGCTCTCGGGCTGGTGATACTGTCCCGGGGAGGCAATTTTGCCAAGTATTCCGCATTGCTGGTGGGAGATGTCCTGAGCATCACCGTCAAAGAAATAGGAATGCTCTTTGCTGTTTTTCTTCTGACTCTGGTTTTCTGGTTTCTGGGCTTTAATAAACTGCATGCCATCAGTGTCAATGAATCCCTGGCAAGAAGCAAGAAAATAAACATTCGCCGGATGGAGGATCTGTTTAGCGTTATCATCGCGGTAATTGTAATGTTTTCCGTAAAATGGGTGGGCATCCTGATTATCAACGCGCTCTTGATCCTTCCCGCGGCGGCCAGCCGGAACATCGCGTCCAATGTTCGGGAATATCATCTGTTCTCTGTCATAATCTCCTTATTTTCAGGAATCCTGGGACTGCTTCTGTCTTATTACATGAATACGGCAACCGGGCCGACCATTGTCATCATTGCGGCGGCTATCTTTTTCCTTACCTTAATGCTGAAAGCCCTGGAAGGAAACAGAACATAACAGTTCTAATAAATAAACTAACGCGGTGAATATGAGTGTATCTGTCCATCCGGGCGCAGACCGGGCTTCCCGTGATGGCCTGCTTCTGGCAATCATGGGATGTTAAAGGCAAGCCCGGATGGACAGATACACTCATATTCATTTCACAGTCTAAATTACACCTATTTTAATATTTTAATTAAATATTCTTTTACTATTTCTACAAATTTATGATACAATAAAGCAGGGAAAGCATCCCATGCTTTTTTTGTATGCGGGCATGGGAGTATATGATGTTTTGCGGAGGGAGAAGCTATGAACCGTTTTTTACTTTATTTAAAAATCGTAATTAATTTTCTGCTCTTTCTGGCCGGCGCCTTAATAATCATTTTTGTGCTGCCCGGATTACTTCGTTTTTTTATGCCCTTTGTCATCGGCTGGATTATCGCAATGATTGCGAATCCGCTGATGCGTTTCCTTGAGAAAAAGGTGAAGATACATCGCAAGCATAGCTCCGCCATATTTTTGATTCTGGTGATTGGCGCAATTATCGGAGCAGGAGCATGCATTATATCCCTGCTGGTAAGAGAGATGAGGGGGTTGATGGAGGATATGCCTAATATTCTCACCGGCCTCAGGCTCCAGTTCCAGGAAGTATCGGATACGATACGCAGATTTTCAACAACGCTGCCGCCCAATATACAGGAGGTTATTAATAAGCTGATAGACGGAGTGGCCAACTATACCTCGAATCTCACCGGTCAGATAGAATTGCCCACCATAAGCACGGCCGGAAATTTTGCCAGGAACGTGGCGGAAGGTTTTCTGGGACTGATTGTCATCATCATATCCGCCTATTTCTTTGCGGTGGGGAGGGATGAGATTACGGCGGGTCTGAAGAAGCATCTTCCGGAGACTTTTACAAATTACTGGCGATTAATTATAGATAATTTTAAAGCAGCCTTCGGCGGCTACTTTAAAGCGCAGTTTAAAATAATGATCATACTGACGGTCATCATGTTCGTTGGTTTTGAAGTGCTAAGGGTAGGATATTCCTTTATTTTTGCGTTGGGGATCGCATTTCTGGATCTCCTGCCTGTCTTTGGAACCGGAGCGATATTATGGCCCTGGGCGGTCATTGAAGTGATTACCGGCAACTATCTTCGGGCGGTGGGTCTGGTGGTCATTTATCTGATCTGCCAGGTGGTGAAGCAGGTATTACAGCCGAAGATGGTGGGAGACAGTATAGGGCTGCACCCGCTGGCAACCTTGTTCTTCATGTTTATCGGCTATCGGCTTTACGGAGTTTTGGGAATGATCATCGGTATTCCCATTGGTATGGTTTTGGTGAAGCTGAACCGCATCGGTCTGTTTGACCGGATGATCAGAGGGTTTCACATTATTGCAAGGGATTTGAATGAGTTCAGGAAGTTTTAACATTTAGGAGGATAAGAGCGTAGTATGAGAAGGAAGAAAAGTGAAGTTGAAAATGACACAATAATTACAGCCGGTGAGATCAAATTAATCCTTGACTATTATCGGATCGGCAAAAAACCATTGGCAAAGCTGCTGGGCTGGGGAGAGACAACCATCATCCGCTATATGGAGGGGGATGTCCCCACCAGCGAATATTCGAATAAGCTCAAAGCGATTCTGGAGGATCCGGAGTACTATTATAATATTCTTTGCAGAAGAAAGGAATGTCTGACCGGTGTTGCATTCAAGAAAAGCAAGAATGCGGTAATGGCAAGAATTATGTCCTCCAAGATTTATGCGGTGGCATATTATATTGTAAACCGCTGCAATGCGGAGATCTGTCCCAGCTACATCCAGTTCCTGCTCTATTATACCCAGGCATTTCACCTGGCTCTCTGCAACAGGGAACTGTTTCAGGAGGAATGCGGAGTGAATAATGAACAGATGCCATTTCTAAAGCTGTATGAGGGAATGAAGCGCTGCGGAATTCATACGCTGGAAGGCGAGGAGGAGTATCTGGAACCGGAAGAGAGGGAGATCATAGATGCAGTCATGGATGCATTTACCTGGTACGGTCCCAAAGCTCTGCGGGCAATGACCGCCTATGAGAAATCCATGCTGAAGATATCCAGGGATAAATGCAATAATAAGATCATATCCAAGGAAACACTGAAAGCATATTTTAAGGAAATCCTGGAGCACTACCAGATCAGAAGCAGCAAGGAGATCGGAAAATATCCGGATCGCAGAATATTAGATATAAGAGAATTGGACAAATAGTTTTTTTTAATGCAGTATGTGAAAAAATTATCAAAAAAAACAAAATCATCATACCGGTTCTGTATGCCATAAACGACAAAATGGACGCGATTATGGCATACAAAGCCGATGATATTTATCGTATCGGAAAAGTCCGTCAGTTTCCCTGCCGGTTTCTCCTATCTCTCATCCTCATGGTAGAATCCAGAATCTTCTTTCGAATCCGAAGACTGGAGGGCGTAACCTCCAACAGTTCATCCGTTTCAATAAATTCCAATGCCTGCTCCAGACTGAGTACCTTGGGAGGTGTCAGACGCAGGGCTTCATCTGCGCTGGAGGACCGGGTATTGGTAAGCTGCTTCCTCTTGCATACATTAACCTCAATATCCTCGGTCTTAGGATTCTGTCCTACCACCATACCCGCATATACCTTTACTCCGGGTCCGATAAACAGAATTCCGCGTTCCTGGGCGTTAAAAAGTCCATAGGTAATACTTTCCCCGGTCTCATAGGCAATCAGACTGCCGGTCTTGCGGTACTGAATATCGCCCTTGTAGGGGCCATAGCCGTCAAACAGGGTATTTAATATACCGGTACCCTTGGTATCCGTGAGAAATTCACCCCGGTAGCCGATCAGACCGCGGGCGGGGATGGAGAACTCAAGACGGGTATGTCCGCTCCCGGAGGTGTTCATATGAATGAGCTCACCCTTGCGCTGTCCCAGTTTTTCAATAACTGTTCCGGCAAATTCATCGGGAACGTCAATCACAGCATGCTCCATGGGCTCCAGCCGCTTGCCGTGTTCATCTGTTTTGTACAGAACCTCCGCTTTGCTTACCGAGAACTCAAAGCCCTCTCTTCTCATGGTCTCGATCAGTACGGAGAGATGAAGCTCTCCCCGGCCGGAGACCTTGAAGCTTTCCGTAGTATCTGTTTCCTCAACCCGCAGGCTGACGTCCGTGTTCAGCTCCCGCAGCAGCCGGTCCCTCAGATGCCTTGAAGTCACATACTTTCCTTCTGTTCCGGCCAGAGGACTGTCATTCACATTAAAGTACATTGCGATAGTGGGCTCGGAGATCTTCTGAAAAGGGATTGCCTCCGGATTCTCAGGAGAGCAGATCGTATCCCCGATGTGGATATCCGCGATGCCCGAGATCGCCACAATGGAACCAATGGTGGCCTCATTGACCTCCACCCGCTTTAATCCGTCAAATTCATAAAGCTTGCTTATCTTAACCTTGAGATTCATATTGGGATCATGGGCATTGACCAGCACCGCGTCCTGATTGACCCGGATCACTCCGTTATCCACCTTGCCGATGCCGATACGGCCCACATATTCATTATAATCAATGGTGCTGATGAGAATCTGGGTATGCTTCTGGGGATCACCCTCCGGAGCGGGAATATAGTTAACGATGGTTTCAAACAGCGCCGACATATCCTCCGGCTCCTCCGTATAGGACAAGGAAGCGATGCCCTGTTTGGCGGAAGCGAATAGAAAGGGACAGTCCAGCTGCTCATCATTGGCATCCAGCTCTAATAATAATTCCAGAACCTCATCCACTACCTCTGCCGGTCTTGCCTCCGGGCGGTCAATCTTATTGATGCATACGATGACCGGGAGAGACAGCTCCAGGGCCTTCTTAAGAACGAACTTCGTCTGGGGCATGGGGCCTTCAAAGGCATCTACTACGAGAATAACGCCGTTCACCATCTTCAGCACCCGTTCCACTTCACCGCCGAAATCCGCATGTCCCGGAGTGTCTATAATGTTTATCTTATATTCCTTGTATTGAACCGCGGTATTTTTAGAAAGGATTGTGATCCCCCGTTCCCGCTCCAGAGCGTTGGAGTCCATAACCCTCTCCACCACTGCCTGATTGGAGCGAAATACACCGCTTTGTTTCAGGAGTTCATCTACAAGAGTTGTCTTACCATGATCAACATGTGCAATTATGGCAATATTGCGAATGTCTTCTCGTTTCATAAATAATAACCATGCCTTTCAGTTTAAAACTTTATATCTGGTTGAATGCAACCGAATCATTGTATCATACCGTCTAATTAAAAATCAACGTATGTTGGAGAAATAATTCATAAAAAATTTAAAATTTTTTGTATAAAATAACAAAAATTGTAAATAATATAGCGAAATGGAAAATTTTACTTCTAAAATATGGAATAAGGCATATACTTAATCATAGGTGAATGTAAGCTGCCAGCTGAGACGATGCAGAGCTTTTTATGAAATGGATGAAAAGGGTTGCAGGAAGGATCTGCCGGAACATTTGCCCCACATTTTAGAGCAGAATGGCGTCAAGATACGCCGGAAGGAAGGAGAGGTACGGTTATGACAGATAAAGTATTTGATAACAATCAAGTAAGTATTGCAGGAGAGGTAATCAGTGACTTTACGTTCAGCCATGATGTGTTTGGGGAAGGCTTCTATGTATTGGAGGTATTGGTCAGCAGGCTGAGTAATTCCTATGACATGATACCGGTTATGGTATCGGAACGGCTCATTGATGTAAAACAGGATTATAAAGGGAAATTCGTTGAGGTTCTGGGACAGTTCCGCTCTTATAACCGTCATGAAGAGAGCAGGAACAAATTAGTACTTTCGGTTTTTGCACGGGAAGTTAAAATGGAAGATGAACTTTCGGAAAATGCAAAGCCTAACCATATTTTTTTGGATGGATTTGTATGCAAGCCGCCGATTTACCGCAAGACCCCTCTGGGAAGAGAGATTGCCGACGTGCTGCTTGCCGTAAACCGTCCTTATGGAAAATCAGATTATATTCCCTGTATCTGCTGGGGCAGAAATGCCAGATTTGCAGAGACTTTCGCGGTTGGGGGGCATGTTCAGATCTGGGGCAGAATTCAGAGCCGGGAATATCAGAAAAAGATAAATGAAGTTGATTTTGAGAAGCGGGTTGCTTATGAAGTCTCCGTAAGTAAATTGGAGTATCTGGAGGAGTATTAAACCTCCGGTGTTTAAGCGATGAAATAGAGCGGGGTTGTCATATTGACAGCCCCATTTTTATTGGATTTAAGAAAGAGGTATAGTGTGACAAAGAAACACGTGATATTACAAAAAACAACTTGCATTCCTTGGAAAGCAGGTTGTATTATTAGTACAACAGCCTTGAGGATGAGAAGCCATGCATGATATGGAAAGCCGGACATCCGGGGGGTTCGTCAGAATGGAGATTATTATGGAGCATGTTGTAGGATTAGGAGAAATTATTGTATCGGACAAAGAAAAGGATATCATCAAGACCTTTGCGCTGGCATCCTGTGTGGCTGTGACGGTCTACAGTCCGTTCGATAAAGTGGCGGGGATGATTCATATTGTGCTGCCGACTCCCTTTGACGACAGGGATTATGCAGAGCGGCCCGGATATTTTGCCATGTCCGGTATTCCCCTGCTGTTTCGGAAAATATGCAGCGACTACGGCTGCCGTAAGGAAGAGCTTCAAGTGCACATGTATGGCGGTGCGGATTCCATTTATCAGAAGGATATCTACGGGGTGGGGGAAAGAAATATTAATGCAGCCCGGCAGAAGCTGGCCGAGTTGGGAATTACCCCGTGCCGGACACAGCTTCGGGGAACCGAGAGCAGAACCATCCGGATGGAAGTGGGAACGGGCAAGATTGAGGTGTTCTGCCACCCTATGATTTTATAGGCTGCAAGGCAGGGACATCAACCTTCCAGGAGAGTGGGGCAGCCAGGATGAGATGCTTCTGATGGGCAGGTATTCACCTCATTTGACATTTATCTGTTGACAACGGAATCAGTAAGTGCTACTATGTGCTTACAAATCAATTTATATTATTTATGGTAGAGGTGCATTGTTTAGGAGTAGGCTGCCGGATATGTCAGGCATAGAAGAACGCAGTGAAAGGAAACAGTGCCGAAGTGATAATAACCTGAATTATTATTGCTGGGCATAGGGTGAAGAACTCTATGACTGTCATCAATCACTTGATGGAGCGCTGCCTGAAGAATGTCAGAAACCGAAGATTCATAGGGGGAATTAGTCTTATGATTCTGCCGGGTTATTCTTTAGAGTTAAGTTAGGGCTTTTATCCATAGTGAACAGGCGCATACCATAATCACAGAAGATTATGGTATGCGCTATTTTAATGAACATCGGGCAGGCGGATGCTGTTTGCCGTTGTTTGCACAGGTAGGCTTTGATAGAATATAAAACAGGAGGAATGAAAAATGGCTGTATTTAAAGGAGCAGGGGTAGCGATTATAACACCCTTTACGAAGACAAATGAGGTAGATTACGAAGCGCTGGGAGAATTGATTGAGTATCAGATTGCCGGGGGCACGGACGGTATCATCATCTGCGGCACGACAGGCGAGGCGTCGACCTTAACCCACGAGGAGCATCTGGAATGTATTCGTTATACCGTAGAGAAAGTGGCAAAGCGGGTGCCTGTCATTGCAGGAACCGGCTCCAACGCCACGGACACGGCGATCTATCTGTCCCAGGAGGCGGAGAGCTATGGAGCGGATGCCCTGCTGCTGGTGACACCCTATTATAACAAGGCAACCCAGAAGGGATTGATTGCCCATTTCACAGAGATCGCCAAATCCGTTAAGATACCCATTATCCTGTATAATGTGCCGGGAAGAACCGGCTGCAATATCCTTCCCCAGACCGTAGCTACGCTGTTCCACAATGTGGAGAATATCGTGGGAATCAAGGAGGCCAGCGGGAATATTGTCCAGGTGGCCGAGATGATGCAGCTGACCCAGGGAAAGCTGGAATTATACTCCGGCAATGATGACATGATTGTTCCGGTGCTCAGCCTGGGCGGTCTGGGCGTAATCTCCGTATTGTCCAATATCGCTCCCCGCCAGACCCATGATATGGTCATGAGATTCCTGGAAGGAGATACGGCAGGCAGCCGTGATTTGCAGCTTAAGCTTCTGCCCCTGATCAATGCGCTGTTCTGCGAGGTGAATCCGATTCCGGTTAAGAAAGCGGTCAATCTGATGGGCTTTGAGGCGGGCGGCTTAAGGATGCCGCTGACGGAGATGGAGCCTGCCAATGCAGAGCGTCTTTTAAAGGAGATGAAGGAGGCCGGGTTGTTATCATGACAAATATCATTTTACGGGGCTGCAACGGCAAGATGGGGCAGGTAATCACAGAGATTGTAGAGTCTGACGAGAATGCGGTAATTATGGCCGGTATTGATGTCTTCCAGGGCCGTAACAACAAATACCCGGTATACCAGAGCTTTGGCGCATGCAATGTCAAGGCGGATGTCATTATTGATTTTTCAGCGCCGCGGAATGTGGAGGAGATGCTGGACTATGCGATTAGTCATAATATCGGAATTGTGCTGTGTACCACGGGATTGGATAAAGAGCAGCTGGAAGCGGTGGAGGAGGCGTCTAAGAAGATACCCGTATTGCGTTCGGCTAATATGTCCATGGGAATCAACCTGATTTCCAGGCTGGTGCAGGAGGCGGCCGTGATTCTCTCCGATGCCGGGTTTGATATCGAGATTGTAGAGAAGCACCATAATAAAAAGGTGGATGCACCTTCGGGTACGGCTCTTGCCTTGGCTGATGCTATCAATGAAGTATTGAACAATGAACTGGAATATCAGTATGACCGAACCAGGGAGCGGGTTCCCAGGGGCCGGAAGGAGATTGGGATCTCAGCGGTGCGCGGCGGAACCATTGTTGGTGAGCATGAGGTTATCTTCGCCGGAACGGATGAAGTGATTGAAATAAAGCATACGGCTTATTCCAAAGCGATTTTTGCCAGGGGCGCGGTCCAGGCAGCTAAATATTTGCCCGGAAAGCCCGCCGGAATGTACAAAATGAGTGATATAATGAAGGCGTAGTGAGAATAACAATAGAATTTGTCCCCCAAAAGGTATACATAGGGCCTCCCTCATAATCAAGAGGGAGGCCCTATAAATTTATCCATTTTGTTCACAAAATTTTCGTATTTATTGTGTATGATAATTTTTATTGAGGAATTGATTTGCTTTGTAGGGATAAATGTTAAAAATCAAAATGATAAGGAGGAAATGATTTTGATTGAAGTAAAAAATTTGGTAAAGCGCTACGGAAATCATACCGCGGTAGATCACCTGTCCTTCACCGTTGAGAAAGGACAAATTCTTGGGTTTCTGGGGCCCAATGGAGCAGGAAAGACAACTACCATGAACATCATCACCGGCTACCTGACCGCAACGGAAGGGTCGGTCACGGTCAACGGAGTGGATGTGGCTGAGGAGCCGGAAGAGGTCAAGAAAATGATCGGCTATCTGCCGGAGTTCCCGCCCCTTTATCCTGATATGACGGTACGGGAATATCTTAACTTTGCGGCGGAGCTTAAGAAGATCAAAAAGACGGAAAGGAAGCAGATGGTTCAGGAGGCCATGGACGCAACCATGATCACCCCTATGGCGGATCGTCTGATCCGGCATCTGTCCAAGGGCTACAAACAGAGAGTAGGCCTGGCCCAGGCAATCCTGGGTTATCCGGAATTGATTATTTTGGACGAGCCTACGGTAGGACTGGATCCAAAGCAGATCATCGAAATCCGTGAGCTCATTAAGGAATTGAGCAAAAAGCATACAATTATCCTCAGTTCCCATATCATGCAGGAGGTCAGTGCGGTGTGCGACACGGTAATGATCATAGATAGGGGTACCCTGATTCTCAGCGACAAACCGGAGAATCTAAGCTACCGCCTGGGAGCCACCGGAGGGCTTCGTTTGTCTGTGAAAGGGAATAAAGCCACGATTATCAATGCGTTAAGGAAAGTCAAGGGAATCAAGAAGATCAAGGAGCATCCGATGATAAGCGAGAGCGTTGTTGAATTCATGGTCTTCTGTGATGAGAAGGATGACATCCGGGAAGAGGTATTCCATACCATGAGTCAGGCCGGAACTCCGATTCTGGAGATGCAGAGCATCCGTATGAGCCTGGAGGATATCTTCTTGAAGGTTACCAACAAGGAGAAGCCCACACCCATAGAGCTGGATGCACCGCCTGCCCTGGAGGAAGAAGCAGAAGACGGGGCGGAAGAGATTATCATAAACAGGGAGGAAGACGAAGATGCTGGCGATTTATAAAAAAGAATTGCGTGCCTATTTCACATCCATGATAGGCTATGTATTCATTGCAATATTTCTTGTGATTATCGGAATTTACTTTGCAATACAGAATTTATTATTTGGTTCTGCGAATCTGGAAATGACTCTGTCCTCCTTTTCCTTCTTAACGGCACTTCTGATTCCGCTGCTGACCATGAGATTGATGGCGGAGGAGAATAAACAGAAAACGGATCAGCTTTTGTATACCTCGCCGGTGACAGCCTCCTCCATTGTAATGGGCAAATTTCTGGCGGTATTTACAGTCTTTGGCATGGTAGTGCTGATGGTAGCTACTTTCCCGCTGATTATGAAAATGTACGGCAGCGTTTCCTTTGGCAGCGCCTATTCGGGAATACTGGGCTTTGCGCTGCTGGGAGCGGCTTATTTAAGCATCGGCCTGTTCATCTCCTCCCTTACGGAGAGTCAGGTGGTAGCGGCAGTCATTACCTTTATTGTATTTATCTTTACTATTTTTATGGATGCCATCGCAAGTATTCTTCCCACCAGCAACAAGGCGGCAGTGGTTATCTTTGCCGTTTTGCTCATCGCAGTGTGTGCGGCGATCTATTCCATGGTCCGCAATGAGACGGTTGCTATTCTCATCTGGATTCTATGCGTTGCCGGACTGGGTGCGGTCTATTATCTGAAGCCCTCTCTGCTGGACGGCTCTGTAATTAAGGTGTTTGGCTGGTTCTCGGTACTGAACCGCTTTGATTCCTTTGCTTATGGTACCCTTAATGTTGCCGCTGTTGTTTATTATCTGAGTATCACCGTCCTGTTTACCTTCCTGACGGTACAGATCATTAACAAGAAGAGATTTAGCTAGAGAAAGGAGAAGGAAAGCCATGAATGATAAGAAAAGCTTTTTCGGAAAGATCAAAGCATCCTTTTCCGGGAGAAAATTTCGTGGAAGGATGTATATCACCACGGTGACAGGGGTGGTATTTGTAATCATACTGGTAGTAAATATGCTGGCGTCCCAATTAAATATCCAGATAGATGTAAGCTCCCGCAAGCTGTACACTCTGACGGAGGATACGAAGAAGTTGGTATCGGAGCTGAACGAGGACGTAACCATTTATTATCTGGCACAGACCGGATCAGAAGAGGAGATCTTCAAGAAAATCGTAGAGAAGTACGATGGCTTATCTGACCGGATTTCCCTGGTATATAAGGATCCGGTGCTGTATCCTACCTTTGCCAAGGAGTATGTGGAGGAGAATGTAAGCGCGAACAGTCTGATCGTAGTAAATAATGCTACGGGACGGGCAAAATATATTGACTTCAGTGATATGCTGGTTCAGGAGCTGGATTATAATACTTATTCCTATAACACTACCGGCATCGATGTAGAGGGCGAGCTGACCTCAGCCATCCAATTTGTCACAAGCGGGGAGCTGCCCGTGATGTATGTGGTGGAGGGACATGGGGAGACAGAAAATGGCGCCCAATTTAAAGAGGCCCTGGAAAAGATGAATATTGATATCCAGGCGTTGAAGACTCTTTCTGCAGCAAGCATCCCGGAGGATTGCGGACTTTTGTACATTAATTCTCCCACAACGGATTTTAATGAGGAAGAAACAACAATGATCCGGGAATACCTGGCTTCCGGCGGCAGCCTATTAGCTACGGTTAACTACCGGACAGCAGGGCTTAAGAACTATCTCTCAATTCTTGACTACTATGGAGTAGAGTTGGTCAACGATATCGTATTTGAAGCAGATATGAGCATGCTGTATTCCAATAATCCCATGTACCTGCTGCCTGCGTTCCAGAGCCACAGCATTACCAGTCTCGCCAAAAGCGGTAAGATACCGGTCATCATGCCCCAGAGTGTAGCGGTGAAACAATCCGGTACGACAAGAAGCTCTCTGACCCTTAATGAACTTCTGACCACCTCAGCTTCCTCCTATGCCAAGAACCCTGAGAATATCACAACGGCAGAGAAGGAGAAAGGAGATCTGGAGGGTCCCTTCACCGTAGGCTTACTAGCGGCGGATTCATACCAGGGAACGGAGACAAAGGTGGTGGTATATACCACGGACTTTGCCTTTGCAGATGCGGCTATGGGATATGGAAACCACGATCTGTTAAGAGGAACAATGGGGTATCTCATCGGGGAAAGCGCTTCTCCCCTGTCGATTCCTACCAAGAGCATGGAAGCGGAGTATATCTATCCCTCCCAGGCGCAGGCCCTGGCCTGGGGCGCGGTGATTATCGTCCTGGTTCCGCTGGCTATCTTGATTACAGGCATTGTAATTAGTGTAAGAAGGAGGAGAAAATAATGGCAAGAAGAAAGAAAAGGAACACGCTTACGCTGGTCTCTCTTCTTTTGGCATTAGCCGCTTTGGTTGGCTTCTATCTCTGGTACACCAAAAGGGAGACGGAGCCCGTCGGGGAGGATAGCAGTATTCCCCTTTCCACCGTGAAAACCGCTGACATTACATCCCTTCACTATGTGTATGGGGATACGGATATGACCTTCACCCGGGATGGAGAGAATTGGATATTGGAAGGGGAGCCGAACCGTCCCCTTAACCAGAGCCGTGTAACCAGCCTCCTCTCAGTAATTGATGAAATCAGCGCCACAAGACTGATCGCGGAGACGAGAGATAATCTGGCTGATTTTGGACTGGAACAACCGGCATCCTATATTCAGGCCATACTGGGCGACGGATCTGCCGTGACCCTCCAGATCGGCAACCAGCCGCCCTCCGGGGACGGGTATTATGCCCTGGTGAATGAGGACAATAAGGTATATCTGCTGGCGGCCTCCTATGGCAGCGGGCTTAAGTATGCCAACTCCGATTTTACGGCGGTGGTGGACGGACCGGAGATTACAGCTGCTAATATCCGCTATATTAAGCTTGATTTACGGGAAGGTCAGGATTTTGAATTGTCCTACCAGGAGGGGCAGGAAGGGAATGGTGCCGGCAGCTCCATGTTCCCCTGGGTTATTCTGAAACCCTACCCTCAGCCCTATACCGCGGACAGCTCGGCAGTATCAACCCTTCAGGAAAATTATAAGGCCTTTGACTATTCGGAATGTGTGGAGTACAGCGCGAAGGATCTGGCGGTCTATGGCCTGGAAGATCCGCTGGCTGTCATTGAACTGGGCTACCTTGAGGAAAGAACCGAGACTCTGGAGAAGCCGGAGAAGAATCCGGATACAGGGGAAGAGATCACAGAGAAGACTTATTATGATGAGAAGGAATTTAAGCTGCTCATCGGAGACCAGACGGAGAGCGGCAGCTATTATGTGATGCCCGAGGGAGATACCGCGGTCTATACCATGACAGGGAGTACCGTAGATAAGATGATTACCGTAGATGCATTCTCTCTTCTGAATAAGTTTATTGCAATACCGCTGATTGACACGGTAGACAGGATTGAGGCAGAGATTGACGGAACGGTATATACCTTGAGCATGGAACGTTCCGCGGTAAAGAATGAGAAGGATGAGGAGGAAGTTCAGACCACATACTTCTATAACGGTAAGGAAGCGGAGGAGGCCGCCTTTAAGGATATCTACCAAAGTCTTATTTCCGCCAGATACGATGCGGAAAGCAAGGAAGAGATGGATGCCGGAGGTGCCAAGCCTCGCCTCACCATAAGCTTTTATCTCAATGACACTGCCAATACGGTGATTACCGCCTCCTATCTGCCCTATAACGACAGCTTCTATCTTGTACAAAATGGCAGCGAGACACGTTTCTTTGCGGATAAGAGGAGTATAGATCAGATTGCCGAAGCGGTTGCCGGCTTTCAGGTGACGGAAGAATAAGCCAGGGAGGAGCAATTTCAATTGCTCCTCCCTGATTCTATCCGGCGGCGGAATTCCTGAAACTTGTACGAATATTACTGCCAGAGACATAATATAATGAGAGCAGAGATAGGAAATAAGTACAGCGTGAACGAAAGAACGAAGTTCTTGAGTTCCTAATCTGCGTATTCTATAATATCATTAGATCATTATCATTATGTTAATAGGTTAATCAGGGCCTGGAACAGGAGCAGCGATGAGTATAAAGAGAAAGCTTATATTGATAGGAATATGCATCGGAATTGTGATTATTGTATTTACAGTGAACGTAATCCGGGGAATGAAGGGAGAACCGGGGGAGCAGCCGGACGACACGGGGGACACCGTGATCCAGGCGGACGGCATTACTCTGGCAGAAGCCTTCCGTCTGCTCAGTTATCTGGAATACAATAAATCGGAGCGGGAGAGCCTGCCGCTGGAAGTTATTTATGAAAATCAAAGCATGTCAGGCTGGTATGACGGTTATGTGAATGCGGTGTGGAAGATGGGCCTGATTGACCGTGAAATATCCGTATCTCCCCGTGAAGTCATGACATATGGGGACTGCAAGAGCGTCATGGATAAGCTGCTGCTTAAGAAACCGGATTATCAGGGAATCTATCAAGGTATCTCCTTTGATTTCACAAAAGCGGAGGAGCCGGTGAAGACAAGAGAGTTTCTGGAGCTTTACGAAGCGATCCTTGCCAAGTCCAATGAGGCCGATTCTTCACAGGATGGACAAGGGATAGAGGAAGCGACCCTGCTGGTACTTGGAAATGAGACAAGGCAGGACGGCTCGGACCGGATGGTGACAAACCAGGGAAAATACGAATACGCTTTGGCAAAAAGCTATGAGGGAGCCTATTTTGAGCTGGAGCAAAGAAGACAGGGCATAACAGCGGACTCAGACCAAGAGGCTTCCGGAGAGCCGGTGGATATTTCAAAATATCTGGATACAGGAATTAAGGCTCTGGTCTGTGATCAGGAGCTGATTTTCATAAAGGCAATTACAACAGAGAAAATAGTCTTGCATAATGTATGGATTAAGCAGGGAGAGGGACTGCAGATCTCTGCCTATATAGACGGACTGGATAAGACCTTTGAAGCGCAGTACAAGCTGTCGTCTTCCATTGGAAAGGTTGTCGGAGATATTACCATAGAGAATCAAAAGGTGGTTAAAATATTGCAGAAACCGGAAACGATTCAGGGAAAGGTGCTGCAGACGGGAGAAGATTTCATAGAGATCGAGGGCTATGGGAAGGTGCCCCTGGAGGAAGAGTTTAAAATCTATAAATTGTACGGCAAGCTCACCCAGGAACCTACAAGTAGTATTCTGGTCGGATATGAGAATACTGATTTTGTCGTATCCCTGGGCAAAATCAGCGCGGCTCTGATCACGGAAAGCATCAAGGCTGAGAATATCCGGGTGCTTCTCATGACATCGGATTACCAGGGCTACAGCCATGGAGAGATTAAGCTGACTGCCTCCGGCGATTATACCGTAAGCAGCGAGAATCAGGAGAAAACCTGGAGTAAAGGGGAGATTTTAACCCTGAAGCCCGGGGATGAGCTGCTGAAAGACGGCAGGCTGTCCATAAAGCCCGTTGAGGAAGACGGCAGGGTGGAGGTGCTTTCCATCGACCGTTCCGACGGACACCCCAGATACCGGGGAACAATAGAAATCGCGGAAGGCGATCAGGGCTTGCTGATGGTAAATGAGCTTTCCCTGGAAGAATACCTTTACGCGGTGATACCCAGTGAGATGCCCACATATTACGGCCTGGGACCGCTGCGTGTCCAGGCTGTCTGTGCCAGAAGCTATGCTTATAAGCAGCTTTTGGCAAACAGTCTCAGCCGGTACGGGGCCCATGTGGATGACAGTGTGTCCTACCAGGTCTATAATAATATTGCCGAGAATGAGGACAGCGTGCTGGCAGTAAAGGACACCTATGGGAAGGTGCTGGAATTTAATGAGGAGGTAATCACGGCCTATTATTTCTCCACCTCCAGCGGACATACTGCCCAGGCCTCCAGCGTTTGGTACGGCAGCAAGGATTATCCCTATCTGTCAGGAAAGCTGCTGTATTCCGGGACAGGCGGAGAGGGCGCGGAGGACGGCGGGGAATTGGAAGAGAAATATACGGATCTGTCCTCAGAGGATATCTTTCGGCAGTTTCTCACAGATGAGGAGCTGGTTACCTATGACAGCGGCTTCAATTGGTACCGCTGGAAAGTAACCATGGGAGCCCAGGAGGTTGCCAAGGTAATCGATGATAAACTATCCAGAAGGTATACCGCTAATCCGGAGCTGATTCTGACGCAGACCGGCAAGGACGAGGACGGGAATGGGGTTTTTGAGAGCATTCCGGTGGATACCGTGGGTTCCATTGTGGATATCTCTGTTCGGAAAAGGGAGAGCAGTGGAATTATCTCAGAATTATTGATTGAAGGCAGTAAGAATACGATCCTGGTAAAAACGGAATATAATATCAGAACGCTTCTGGCACCCGCCTATGATACGGTGATTCGTCAGGATGAGAGTGAAGTGAAGAAGCTAAGCCTGCTGCCCAGCGCGTTCTTTTTCGCGGATCAGAGCAAGGACGGCGGAAAGCTTGACGAAATTACGCTGACAGGCGGCGGTTATGGGCATGGAGTCGGTATGAGCCAGAATGGCGTCAAGGCTTTGGCGGATTCGGGAAAGGATTATGAGGAAATTCTCGCCTACTTCTATGACGGAACCCAGCTGGGCTTCATCTATGAGTGAGAGGGACAGCATAATCGCCGGCGGCCTCTTGCTACCGGCCCCGGTACAGTATCCGGATCTTGCGCATAAAATCCCGGTTCTCAAGCAAAAGGTTGAATTCCGCTCCCAGAAACAGAAGGTACATACAGAAATACAACCATAACATAAACAGTACAATTGCGGTCAGACTTCCGTATGTATAGGCAAAATTAGAGAAATTATCAATATAATAAGAAAAGGCGTAGGAAAAGCCCATCCATCCTGCGGAACACAGCATAGCCCCCGGAAGGGAACGCATGACGGTAGACTTCCTGTTGGGAATCACAATATAAATCAACAGGAAGAAAGCCAGCATGGTAATCAATCCCACGATGGTTCTCAGGCTGATAATCAAAAAGGCTGTGTCTTCAATCACGGGAAGCTTTTGTCCGATCCAGAAATAAAGACGGTTTCCGAAGACAAAGAGTATCATGGTTCCAATCACCATGACAGCGAAGATCAGGGTGTACAAGGCGGCGATTGCCCGCAGGAGAAGGCCGTGCCTCGTCTCATTGATCTCATATACGGAGTTGAGCCCTTTCATAATTGCCAGAAAACCCTTTCCCGCGGACCAGAGAGTGGTGACAATGGTTGCGGAAATCAAGGTGGTGGAGGCAGCGGTATGATAGATTTCCGAGATAATGGAATCGATCAGGGCATTGACGGTCGGCGGGAAGACCTGGCTTAACAGTGCCAGCATACTGTCCTGTTCAATGGGGAAATACTTTACAATACTCAGCAATAGCATGACAAAGGGGAAAAAAGAAATAATAATAAAAAAAGCAGCTTGTGCAGAAAAGGCAGCCACATGATCATCCCTTATTTTTTTAGACAACAGGCCAATCAAACGAAACGTCGATCTTATCATAGAATTTCACCAATCCTTCCATTTCATTTTATTATATGAGGAGAAAGGGGATACTATCCATAGTACAAGAGTAAAAAGCGTGTGCTAAGAAAATCAACGGCGAATACGGTAAGAATTGCGCCGAGAGCAACCACCGCCAGGCTCTTCTTTCGGTAGGCCAGGACCAGGGCGGTCAGAGTACCGCAGGCGGCGGTCTTTATGGAGCCCGTCGAATACAGAATATCGGGTATGGTCAGCGCACCCAGCACTGCGAAGGGAACATAGTGCAGGAAGGAGCGTATATATCTGGATTTGATCTCCCGGCGAAATACAACCAAAGGCAGCATACGGGGCAGATAGGTAACCAGTGCCATCAGCAGAATGGCAAACAGGATATTCTGAAGCTTCATATGCAGGACCTCCCTTCTTCTTTCTTTAAATCTGTAATCTCTGCGTTTTGTATCTCTGCAGTCCGTTCCTCTACCCTGCTTTCCCCATCAGTCCATCCGCTTGAATGCTTTGCTTTCTCATCTTCCCTCTCATCTGCCGGAAAGAAATAAGCGCCGGCTCCGGCACCCAGAAAAGTGGCAAGAATCACACGAAAACCCGGAGAGATCAGACAAAGGACCGGAAGATAGCGGAGGAGGCAGGCAGCAGAGGCGGACAGCAGGATGATAGCGGCAACGGCCCTGGATTCTCTGGCGGAAGGAATAATGATGGCAAGAAACATGGCATACAGGGCGATTCCCATGGCATTGCTCAAGGAGGAGGGAAGGGCGGAGCAGATCATGGCTCCAAGGGCCGTTCCCATGGACCATCCGGCGAAGGGACCTGAGATCAGTCCCAGGAAATACGGAAAGGACAGGGAACCCTGCTCCATGGATGCTACCGAAAAGGTCTCGTCCGTAATTCCAAAAGCAACCACAAGGCGTTTTGGAAGAGTCATATTCTGTTCCACGCGCTGGCTCAGGGAGAGGGACATCAGCATATACCGGATATTTATAATAAAGGTGGTCAGTGTAATCTCAAGCAATCCCGCGCCGGACAGAATAAGATTGGTCCCCGCAAACTGTCCCGCCGAGGTCAGATTGGACATGGAAATAAAGACGGCTATCCAGACCGGAAGCCCCCCGGAGACAGCCATTAAGCCAAAAGTAAAGGCGACGGGGAGATATCCCAGAGCAACAGGATATCCGCGCTTCAATCCGTAGATAAATTCTGAATACATAGCAGATCCTCCCTATAGGCAAAAGTAAAATAATGCTGTTACAGGCAATTCTTATTATACTCCAACACCGTATAAAAGCAAGTCCGGTAAAACTGTGACACCTTGTCGAATGGATTAAGAGATTTTTAATTGATTAATTAGGTAAAATAAGTTATAATACAAGTAAAATTTTAGGCCACCTTTCCACAGAGGAGGATTCAGGATGATTAATTTTGAAGAGGAAATCGAGAAATTCCAGCCCAGTCCGGAGGTAGAGCAGGCGGAGGATGTAATTAACAACAATGATTTGACAGATGTGACTGATATCATGAAAGAAATACTCAAGGGAAATAAGGAACAATAGAGGATTGACTGGATGGGAATCCAGAATGGAGATTAATATGATTTGCCCAAATTGCGGAAGTAATATGTCGGATAAGAAAAAACGCTGTGATCGCTGCGGTATGGACATGACTCTTTATCAAAAGGCTTACCGGGCTTCTAACCGGTGTTATAACAACGGCCTTGCCAGAGCAAAGGTGAGAGATCTGTCCGGGGCTGTCATCGCCTTAAAGAGCAGCCTTGAATTGAATAAACGGAATACCAATGCCAGGAATCTGCTGGGTCTGGTCTATTATGAGATGGGGGAGACCGTGGCGGCTTTAAGTGCATGGGTAATCAGCCGGCATCTTCAGCCGGAGAATAATGATGCGGAGGAATACATCAATAAGGTACAGAGCAATCCCACCAGACTGGATGCTTTGAACCAGGCGATCAAGAGATATAACACGGCTCTTGCCATGGCAAAGCAGGGAAGCGACGATCTGTCCATCATCCAGCTGAAGAAGGTAGTGAGCTTGAATCCTCATTTTATCCGGGCCTATCATTTGCTGGCCCTGCTTCATATGAAGCAGAAGGAGAATGAGAAGGCAAAGAGATATTTATATAAGGCTGCAAAAATAGATGTATCCAATACGGCTACGCTCCGGTATCTGAAGGAGCTGGAAGAATTGGACGGGCCGGTCAAGGATCCGGATGCCAATCCGGAGGCGGAGCAGGGGCACGTCAGCACTATTATGCCAATCTCCTCTTACCGGGAGGACAAGCCCAATATCATGGCTTTTGTCAACCTGGTGATCGGTGTAGTGATAGGAATTGCGGTAACGGCCATTTTAATTGTGCCTACCATAGAGAAGCGCCGGACCTCGGACCAGAATTCAGATTATGTGGATTTTACTGCCGGTCTTGCGGAGCTGGAGAAGAAGGATGAGACCATCGCATCCCTCCAAAAGGAGAAGACCCAGCTGGAGGATGAGATCAGAGATCTGAATGCCCAGATTGACAGCATGGTTGTGCCGGAGGTTCCGAAGGATGATTACCAGCCGCTGCTGGAGGCAGTCGGACTATATCTTACGGAGCTGGAGAAGCCGGAGCGGGAGCGGGATTATCTTATGCTGGCGGAACGCCTGGTGACCGTGGATGAGACCGGCCTGGAGAATGACGGTGCCATAAGTCTTTTGGAGTCCATGCGTGAGATATCCTATCCGGCCGCTGCGGAAGCCTATTATGATAAGGGACATGATTTGTACGGTGACCGCAAATATGAGGAGGCCATTGAGGATCTGAAGAAAGCATTGATTTTTGATCCCGCGGATGTAAGCGCAATTTACTTCCTGGGAAGATCCTATCACCGTTTGAATGACAAGGAGAATGCGGCCTTCTATTATAATATGGTTATTACCGATTATCCGGATTCCAACCGGGTCAGCAATGCCAAAGATTTTTTAAAGCAGGTACAGGATTAAACAGTCGATAAAATATAATACAATAATTAACCTCAGATAAGAAGCAGTGAAAAAAGACGTTTTATGCAGAATGGGAAACCATTCCATCAAAGGTCTTTTTTCATTTTAATCCGATGCATGGATGATGGTGCGTTATTCTTCTTTAGCCATACAGAGAAAGGGGAACAGCACACCGGAGTGAAAAATTCATAGAGACAGGAGGTAACAGGAGCATGCAGGAAGAAAAAAGGAATGGAAGTGGCACAAAGCCGGGAGAGGGGGGAGCAACCTATGATATAGATCAGAGATGTCTGATCATCCATCTCAATGGAGAGCTGGATCATCATAATGCGCTGAAAGTCCGGGAGAAAGCGGACAAACTCATTGACCGAAATAATATCAAATATATCATATTTGACTTTACAGGTGCAGGGTTTATGGACAGTGCGGGAATCGGAGTGATTATGGGAAGGTACCGCAAGGTGATCTTTATTGGGGGAAAGACTGCTGTGGCAAATATCAATTCGTCGGTGGACCGGATCTTCCGTTTGTCCGGATTGTATAAGATCATCGAGAAATATGATACGGTGGAATCCGCATTGAAAAGAATACAAAAGGCATAGGTGTGAAAAGAAAGGGGACGAGCAGCATTATGAAGGATAAGAATGAAATGACATTGGAGTTTGAGAGTAAATCGCAGAATGAGAGCTTTGCCAGAACAGTGGTTGCGGCATTTGCCGCCCAGCTGGATCCCACCATCGAGGAATTGGCGGATATCAAGACGGCGGTATCGGAGGCGGTGACCAATTCCATCATCCATGGCTATGTCAATGAGATTGGGAAGATTGTCATGCACTGCATTATCAGCGGCAACGAGCTGATGGTAGAAATCAGTGATGAGGGGGCCGGAATTGAGAACATAGAGAAAGCGATGGAGCCTCTTTATACGACCCGGCCTGAGCTGGAGAGATCGGGAATGGGATTTTCCTTTATGGAAGCTTTTATGGACGATCTGACAGTGGAATCGGCGGTGGGAAAAGGAACGCTGGTAAGAATGAGAAAAAAGCTGGGAAAGCCGGAGCGAGTCAGAGAGCATACACAGGAAACCATAGCATGATCTTTTGTCGTATAGGAAAGGAGAGAGGTTGAATGTGGATACGCTTGAGCTGATAAGAAGATCCAGGGAAGGTGATAAGGAAGCCCGGGATCGTGTTGTAACGGAGAATGTGGGACTGGTATGGAGCATTGTCCGAAGGTTTGCCAACCGGGGGCATGAGATGGAGGATCTGTTTCAGATAGGCAGCATCGGTTTAATTAAAGCAATTGATAAATTTGATTCCTCCTACGAGGTTAAATTCTCAACCTATGCCGTACCGATGATCACAGGAGAGATTAAGCGTTTCTTACGTGATGACGGAATGATTAAGGTAAGCAGATCATTAAAAGAGAGTGCGGTAAAAATCAGAGCAGTCAGAGAGAAGTATGGAAATCTCCATGGCAGGGAACCGACCTTGGAGGAGATTGAGGAAGAACTGGATATTGACAGGGAAGAAATTATTATGGCGCTGGAAACCGGTGCGGAAGTGGAATCATTATACAGAACCATATACCAGGGGGATGGGAGTCCCATATTTTTGATCGATAAGCTGGCAGAAACAAAGGATGAGAGCGAAAATTTGGTGGACAGGCTTGCATTAAGGGAAATCCTTGCTTCTTTGGACGAGAAGGAACAGGAAATCATCAGGCTTCGATACTTTAAAGATAGAACACAGACGGATATTGCAAAGGAACTGGGAATTTCTCAGGTGCAGGTGTCCCGTATGGAAAAAAGAATATTAAAAATAATGCGGGAAAGACTGGGGGCATAGGCAAATATGCAGGATTTACCAGTATAGGAAGAGTTTTAAATCACATAATATAATATAAGATTAGCATTAGAAGCATCAGTAATGATGGATGATAGAAGAATCCTTATTACTGATGCTATTTATTTTGAAAAATTGTAAGAAAGATTTTAGAATTGGAGTGTGAAGGCAGCTATGTCAGTAAAGAAAAAAATATTCTGGGTTACCGCGTTTATTGTCTTTATGGCGGTGGCTATTGTGCTATGTATGGAGCTATTCGGAGCCGGAAGAGAAATGGAATTCGACGGGACACTGGTGAACAGAGAGGGCGGAGTATGGACCTTGCTGACAGGCCTCCTTATCATATGATTGACCGACAGATAGAAAGAAGATTTTAAGACAAGGAGAAGGAAAGCGATGGGAAATCAGAAGAATGAGTCCGTGTCCAGAATATTAAAGGAGAAGGATACGCAGAAGAGAAATGAGCTTTACAATGATTATGTGAAGCAGACGACCCCCAAATTCAGTACGGTAAAGAATCTGCTGAAAGCATATGTTGTTGGGGGAGCAATCTGCACCCTGGGACAAGCCTTTATCGCCTATTATAAGTATATGGGAGCGGAGGAAGAGCTGGCGAAGTCCTATAATACAGTCACGCTGGTATTTCTGTCCGTATTGCTGACCGGACTGGGATTTTATCAGAAGCTGGCGAAGTTCGGCGGTGCAGGTACTCTTGTGCCGATTACGGGATTTGCTAATTCTGTTGCGGCGCCGGCGGTGGAATATAAGAAGGAGGGTCAAGTCTTTGGCATTGGCTGTAAGATATTCACCATAGCGGGGCCGGTAATTCTCTATGGTATTTTCTCGACCTGGCTGCTGGGGCTGATTTATTATATCATGAGCCGGTTAGGCTCATGATCTCCAGCTCTGATCGCATGATTACGAGCAAGCTGGTATCATGCTCACTACGCCTTCCTATATCATGAAATTGATGAAACCTGCGTGAATGCACAGGTCTCCGGGCAGGACAGAATAAATCGTGGAAAAGAGGAATAATCGATGGCATTACAGGAACAAAATAAAACAAAAATGGTTGGCAGGCAGAGTATTCAATTTATCAATCCCCCTTGTATCCTGGCCGCTTCCTCCGTTGCAGGCAAGAAGGAAAGCGAAGGGCCGCTGGGGACACTGTTTGACGAGGTGGAAGAAGACCCCATGTTGGGTAAGAAGACCTGGGAGGATGCGGAAAGCGAGCTGATGAAAAGGGCCGCCCAGAAAGTAATTAAAAAGGCAGGCCTGACAAATCAGGACATCCGTTATCTGGTAGGAGGAGATCTCCTGGGACAGTTGATTGCTACCTCCTTCGGCATTGCAGAACTGGAAATCCCAATGCTGGGAATCTACGGGGCCTGTTCCACCATGGGAGAAGCGATGACAGTTGCCTCGGTTCTGGTGGACGGGGGCTTTGCGGACCGGGTTCTGGCCATTACTTCAAGCCATTTTGCAGGAGCGGAAAAGCAGTTTCGCTTCCCCCTGGATTATGGTAATCAGAGACCCTATTCCGCGTCCTGGACGGTTACGGGAAGCGGCGCTGTCATTCTGGCGGACCGGAGCCTGGTGCCAGGGACCCAGGGAGAACCCATAGTGGTCAAGGGTGCCACCATTGGAAAGATCACAGATTATGGATTGAAGGATTCCATGAATATGGGAGCTGCCATGGCACCGGCAGCATATGAGACAATTAAGCAGAATTTTGAAGATTTTGGTGTGGGCCCGTCCTATTATGATAAAATTATCACCGGGGATCTGGGTTATGTAGGAAAGAATATACTGATTGATTTGCTGAAGGAAAAAAATTATGATATATCGGCAAACCATATGGACTGCGGCATTGAAATCTTTGATAAAGATCAGCAGGATACCCATGCGGGCGGAAGCGGCTGCGGCTGCTCTGCCATAACCTTCACCGCCTATGTATTGAAGCAGCTTAAGGAGGGACATTGGAAGAGAGTTCTTTTTCTTCCCACAGGAGCTTTATTGTCCCAGGTGAGCTTTAACGAGGGAAATACCGTTCCCGGTATCGCTCATGCCGTCATTGTAGAAAGGAGCTGACGTATGGATTACATTAAAGCGTTTCTGGTAGGAGGGGCAATCTGCGCAGTGGTTCAGATACTGCTGGATAAGACGAAGCTGTTACCCGGAAGAGTCATGGTAATTCTGGTATGTACCGGAGCGGTTCTAGGAGCGGTAGGCATCTATGAACCCTTTGCCGAATGGGCCGGGGCCGGGGCCGGAGTTCCGCTGACCGGTTTTGGCAATGTACTTTTCAAAGGAGTAAAGGAAGCGGTGGATAAGGAGGGCTTCATCGGTATCTTCAAGGGAGGATTTACTTCCTCCTCTGTGGGGATCTCGGCAGCGATTATTCTATCCTATATTGCCTCCTGGTTCTTCGGACCGAAGATGAAATCCTGACAGAGAAACTAAAAATCAGCTCCCCGTTAAGCAGCAGGGGAGCTGATCCTTTTGTGCAGCCATTCTTTATTGATTATCTGCTCTAGGGAAGCCGCAGAGAATTCGGAATACTAAAATTAATGCTGTCCGGATTCTCGTCCTCCGGGACCTCATCCTCATAGGGCTGATCATCCTCAAATAACTCGTCGTCTTCAAAGATATCCTCCGGTATCACGGGATCGGGAACCTGTTGTGTTGTATGGATCGGACAGGATTCACTGGGATAGAGATAGGGGGTATCCTCCGTCTTGCCGGTTTCCGTCTTATTCAGGAATACAACTTCTTTCACCTCGGGACAGAACTCCGTAGCCAGTTTGTTGGATTGTGCACAAACGGAAGCCTTGACATGGATATCGCAGTACTCCGTAGGCTGTGTGCCCTTTGCAAAATACTCCACCCGTGTACTGTCTCCGCCCAGATAGTGATCGCATATCCCTTCAACGGCAAGCTTGCCGGACTTGGTGCAGATTCGGGCGGTAACCACGGATTCGGGAACCGTAAAGGATTTTGTCTCCAGGTTCTTCTGTATATGGAGCTGTTCCATAATGGTTTTCCATATTTTCCGGTTATAGGTTCTGTCTGTCTGAGACTTGTTGTTATCAAAACCGGACCATATGGTGGCGGTATAGTAAGGGGAGAAGCCGGAGAACCACAGGTCATTATAATCCGATGTGGAACCCGTCTTACCGGCAACCGGCATATCGATGGAGGTAAGGCGGAGGTTCTTGCCTGTTCCAATCTTCACCACATCCTCCATTGCACTGGTCAGGAGAAATGCGGTGGATTCCTTCATGACCTGCTCCTGCTTCGGTTTCTTGGTTAATAAGACCTTGCCGTTATGATCCAGAATCTTGGTGTAAAAGATGGGCTCGGTATACACTCCGTTATTCGCGATGGCAGCATAGGCCGCAGTTAATTCCAGATTGCTTACACCGTCTGTAAGGCCGCCCAGAGCCAAGGGATAGTTGATATCGGATACGACACGGCCGTCTGCTTCCTTACGGGAGTCTACCAGTGAGGTAAAGCCTAATTTCAGAAGGTAGTCATAGCCCAGCTCCGGCGTGATGTCAACCAAGGTTTTAACCGTAACAATATTCATGGAATTATAGATGGCTTTGCGAAATGTACTGAGGCCTTCGTATTTTTTCGTGGAGGTCCAGTTGTTCACCTCTTTCTGGCTGCCCGGGTAATAGTAGGGGCCGGAATCGTCCTGCACGCTGGCCAGGGTAAAGCCGGCACTGTCAAGGGCAGGAAGGTAGGTGGATAATACCTTAAAGGTAGAGCCGGGCTGCCGTACAGTGTTAGTGGCACGGTTCAAGGTACGGTTGCCGATTTTCTGACCGCGTCCGCCTACAATGGCAACAATTTCCCCGGTATGCTGATCCATTATCACAAGGGAGGTCTGGGGCTGGATCGTCATGATGGGTTTTTCACCCAGAAGAGTGTCTCCCTCCTCTAACATGGCTTCGCGGAAAGCATCAATTTTGGCCTGCATATCTTCCTTATCAAGAAAAAGCAGGGAGAATTTGCTGCCGTCCTGATCTGCATATAAGCCGTCGGGATCATTATAATCTTTATAGTATTCCAGCAGATCCTTGCTGTGATAATGAACAATTGTTTTATCTTTATCATTTTTTTGGATGGAAAGAGCATAGGAGAGTTCCCAGAAGGAATTTCCCATCTCCGGGAAGTTGGCTTCATCGGAAAATACCCCGTCACAGATCGCCTGTATCTCAGAATCCTGGGTGGTATAGATGCTCAAACCGCCGCTGTACAGCAGGGTATAAGCCTGAGCCTGGGTATAGCCAAGCTCGGTCTGCAGATCCTCCAGCACCTGTTCGATCAGCTCATCTATAAAATAGGTGTAAAAAGAGGTGGTGTCCAGCTCTTCATTTACTGTCTGAATCCGGGAATACACATCATCAGCCATGGCAAAATCATGCTCTTCCTGGGAACAGTGGCCCAGCTGCAGCATTTTGTCCAGAATAGCGTCCCGGCGCTCCTTATTTCGCTCAGGGTAATTGATAGGGTTACGATACACCGGAAGCTGGGCAATGGCAGCAATGGTAGCAGATTCCGACAGAGTCAGATCCTTCGCATCCTTGTTAAAATACCGGCGTGCGGCAGTTTGAATTCCCAGGGTTCCGTTGCCCAGATTAATGGTGTTAAGATAATACTCCAGAATAGTATCCTTATCTAATTTATTCTCCAGCTGGACGGCAAGATACTGCTCCTGAATCTTGCGTTCCAAGCGCTCCATAAAGGAGGCTTCCCGGCCTCCGTCAAATACCTGGTTCTTCAGAAGCTGCTGTGTGATGGTGCTGGCACCCTGGCTGAAATCTCTGGATTTCAAGCCAATAAAAGCAGCACGGAAGATCCCCTTTACATCGATTCCCTGATGCTCATAGAAGCGTTCATCTTCAATACTGACAAAGGCATATTTCACATATTCCGGCAGCTCCGACAGGGAGACATATACCCGGTTTGCCTGAGCGCCGATCAGGGTTTCAATAGGACGGCCCTCCTTGTCAAATATGGTGGTGGTATATCCGGTAGGAACCACGTTGATCTGGGAGATGTCGGGAGAACTGTCAATCAGTCCTTTGACAAAACCTAGGCCGGAGAAAGTGCCGACAATGATTACGAATATAAATAATACAATACACAGGCGAAACAGGGTAATTCTTACCTTCGAAGAAAGCCGCCTGGAAGTTGACTTTATATAGTGTTGCTTGGTTTCAATCCCTCTTCTGCTATAATCCATAAAAATCTCCATTCTGTTAACACACGAATACGATCAGGAACCGGAAGCATGTTCCTTTCTATTATATCAAAGATGTCTCATGAAATAAAGCTTTAATTTCTGGATAACCCAGAAAATTCCAGATTAATCAAAGGAGGACATGGTGCCAGGCAAATTGGATAAAGGTTCAAAATCGTTTTGATTTATAAAATGGGAAATAGAGCAAAAATCATGGGCTTTCGAACTATTTCGATGACGAAACAACAAAAAAATCCATAATGAAAAAGTTGGATTCGAGGGGGTGTGTCGAAATATATAAAAGTCCATAGGATGGTGCGTTAAATCAAATTTGATCAACATATATTTCCTCTGTATAATAAAGTCATCAGCCGTCAGCAGAAATCATTTTTTAATTTTATGAACATGGGGGTAAAGCTAAGATGAAACAGGTACAGCTGATTTTTAGCAAAAAGGTATTGCTGGAAAACGAACAAAGCATGCAACTGGATTATTGTCTGATGGAGAGCATCTCGGAGGATGAACATGCGACCCCTTACTATGGGGTCCAAATCTCAAAGTATCTGGGGGACACGGTTGAGAAGGATGAGATTGCAGGCCTTTCTTCTTCAAGAGAGGAGGCAGTAGCCATTCTGGAGAAGCTATATCAATTTGACGTTACACCGATTTCAATGGTTGAAATCGTGGATGAACTGGCGGAACAGGTATTACTTGTATAGTATTACCGCTACAAATTACGAATACAGAGCATTAACATGAAATGGATAACGTGATATAATAACAGGATATATTTACATAGAATCATGAGCATAGAACAGCCAAAGGACTATAAATCGTAATCAAAAAGGTGTATTTTACCATCCAGTATGGTGAAGTACACCTTATCTAATTCTACGGGGGCAACCAGGCCGTTGGTAAGCTCGGATACCTTTTTCATAAAGCCGGAATGCTTGCCGGGGGGAACCAGCAGTTCAAGGCGGACAACATCGGTATATTTACTGGACAGCAGAGTAAGCTGTTCCTGGCCGATATAGTACTGGAACTTTCCGATCAGATTATAATCTGTCTCCAGCTGAAGCCGGATGCCGAGTTCTTTCCGGATGATCGTACTGTTCTTTAGCCCCTCAAGGACCGCAGATTGATAGGCTTTTACCAGGCCGCCGGTTCCCAGCAGGGTTCCTCCGAAATACCTTGTGACCACAACAACCAGATTCGTAAGCTCCTGGGCCAGCAGGATATCCAGCATGGGCCTGCCTGCGGTTTTGCTGGGTTCTCCGTCGTCGGAGCAGCGCATCAGAGGCTGTTCGGTTCCGATGATATAGGCGGAACAGTTATGGCTTGCATCCCAATATTTTTTCTTCTGCTCTTCGATGATGCCCAGCGCTTCCTCCTCCGTCCCGGCAGGGCATACTGTGGCGAGAAAGCGGGATTTCTTCATGACAAATTCGCCGAAACCGCCTTCATAAACTGTTTTAAAAGCTTCTTTCATTGCAGCAAAACTCCCTTCTATTTTATGAGTAAGTATGGTATCATGAGATGGGCCGGCGATTCAGAGCCTTGGCCCTGGAGGTATATTCATGATTATAAAGAAATTATCCTGGCTGCCGGCAGTGATTATTATGGGACTGATCTTTTCCTTTTCCGCAACACCGGCGGAAATATCGGGGGAAAGCAGTCTGGAAATATCCCGTACAATCGTAAAAATATATGAGCAGGTCACTGATATCCAAATAGAAAGCGCCGACCGGAGCCGGACTCTGGAACAGATGGACCATATTGTCCGCAAGACAGCGCATTTTATGGAATATGCGGCACTGGCGGCGGCTATCGCCTTTCATTTTATCCTATCCGCAGGACGTAGCCTATCCACAGAAGGTAACCGATCCGCGGAAGATAACCGATCCAAGGAAGGCGCGGATAAAGCATTTCGGGCCAGGAGACTGGGAGTGTCGTTCCTGATTGCTTCCCTGTATGCGGCAACGGATGAATTCCATCAGACCTTCGTCCCGGGAAGAAGCGGCCAGCTCAGCGATGTGATACTGGATAGCTGCGGAGCTGCTGCCGGTGTGATCCTCTTTGCCCTGCTCCTGTATATCATAGATAAAGTGCGGAACAGGCCGGTGCATAGGATTAAATAGCGGGGGCAAACCGGTTCCCGTCCCGGAGATAGGTATAGCCAATTCCGGCCAGAATGGCTTCCAACTCGGCCTGATCTATATTTAAGCTCCGGCATAAATCCTCCAGGCTGCGGAATTCGTCTCTGAGCTTGGTATTAATATAACTTAATAATATAGGGGGATCTTTTGGCAGTTTCATAAATTCTCCTGTTCTGTTTTAATGACACTTACTATTATGCATATTCTTGTGAAAATTACAAGCCATAGGAATGGAGGCAATTATGGATTTATTTGATTATATGAGAGACAATACAATGAAGAAGGAATCTCCCCTGGCATCCAGGCTTCGTCCGGCAACGCTGGAGGAGGTGGTTGGCCAGAAGCATATCATTGGTAAGGACAAGCTGCTGTACCGGGCCATTAAGGCGGATAAGCTCAGCTCTATTCTGTTTTACGGACCTCCGGGGACGGGCAAGACGACCTTGGCCAAGGTGATTGCCAATACCACCAGTTCGTTATTTACCCAGATCAATGCTACCTCTGCGGGGAAGAAGGATATGGAGTCCGTGGTGGAGGAGGCAAAGAGCAATCTGGGGAGGTACGGAAAACGAACCATCCTGTTTATTGATGAGATTCACCGCTTTAATAAGAGTCAGCAGGACTATCTGCTGCCCTTCGTGGAGGACGGCACCGTGATTTTGATCGGAGCAACTACGGAGAATCCCTACTTTGAGGTGAATTCCGCTTTGATTTCCCGCTCCATCATATTTGAGCTGAAACCCCTGGACAAGGAGGATATTAAAACCCTGCTGATCCGGGCGGTGACCGATACGGAAAAGGGGATGGGAGCCTATGGGGCCGTTCTTGACCCGGATGCTCTGGACTTTCTTGCAGATGTGGCCAACGGAGATGCGAGATCGGCTCTGAATGCCATTGAGATTGGCGTTCTTACTACAGAGCGCTCGGAAGACGGTAAGATTCACATTACACTGCCGGTTGCTTCCGAATGTATTCAGAAGCGGGCGTTAAGATATGACAAGAACGGGGACAATCATTATGACACCATCTCGGCCTTTATCAAAAGTATGCGGGGCTCGGACCCGGATGCCGCGGTTTATTACCTGGCAAGAATGCTGTATGCCGGGGAAGAGGTGGCTTTCATTGCCCGAAGAATCATGATCTGTGCTTCGGAGGATGTCTCCAATGCAGATCCCAATGCCCTTGTGGTGGCCACCTCGGCCGCCCTTGCAGTAGAGCGGCTTGGGATGCCGGAGGCACAAATTGTGCTGGCCCAGGCTGCCGCCTATGTGGCCTGTGCGCCCAAGAGCAATTCGGCGGTCTGTGCCATTGGGGCGGCCGCAAAGGTAGTTGAGAATGAGAAAACCGCGGCCATTCCGGCCCACCTTATGGATGCTCATTATAAAGGGGCTGCCGGGCTGGGACATGGAATCGGATATCTCTATCCCCATGACTATGAGAATCATTATGTGAAGCAGCAATATCTTCCCGATGAAATCAAGGACCGGGTATTCTATGTCCCTTCCGATAACGGTTATGAGGCCCGGATACAGGAATATTTCAAGAAGATTAAGGGGTAGAGTCTTCCTTATCTTCCGTATTATCTTCCGGAACCTCATTGTCCTGTCCCCTTTTGTGAAAGATCCGGTATACCATGATATACATCTGAATCATGAGAGGGATTACAATCATGCTGAATAAACTGGCCATAAAAAGCCCATAGGAATACTCCGTTGCCACAAAGGCGGAAATAATAGTGAGGAGTATCAGGGACACGATCAGTATTACACCTGTTAGAGCAGCGATGCGCTTAACCTTTTTCATAATAAGATCCTTTCTAAAATCGTTGTGCGGATAATTCATTATATCGGGTTTGGCCTAAAAAAGCAATGAATTAGCAGGGAAGAATTCCGTTGTGTTCGATGCTGCTGTCCGTTGTCTCTGAAAAGAGCCGGGCCAGAAGTTCCGGGTGGGACAGCAGATCTTTGCCTTCGTATTTTCCGTTACAGGTAATGAAATAATTGCTCTTCTTCATGGCAATACCTATTTTGCGGAGAGTCTGGTGGGTGATTCTGCCATAGCTCCGGGCCCGTATGATCTTCTGGGCATAGGTAAGTCCGATTCCGGGAATGCGGAGCAGCTGTTCATAATCGGCGGTGTTGACTTCGATGGGAAAGAGGTGAATATTGCGCAGCGCCCAGCTCATCTTTGGATCCAGGCTTTCGTTCAGATCGGGTGCCAGCTCAGGGGTGATGTCATCGGGCGTAAAATCATAGAGCTGGAGCAGGCGGTCCGCCTGGTATAGTCTTTTCACCCGCCAGAGAGGAACCTGCGTAAAAGGAAGCTGGTCATAGCCCTTTGCATGGTTAAGATAGTGGAAGGCGGTATAATAGACCCGGCTGAGACTGTATTTATGATACAGGGCCTTGGACAGCCGCATGATGGTGCGGTCAGATTCTCCCGTGCTTCCGGCCATCAGCTGAGTGGTCTGGGATTTGGCAAGGAGAGGGCCCCTTCGGCTGCGATATTGTCTGGAATCCCGAACCAGATCACTGATCTGCTGCATGGGGGTGAGGATATTCTCCTTATTCTTTTGCTTGGCAATTCTTTCATAGCCGGCACTTTGAGCGACCTCGATATTGACGCTGAGACGATTGGCATACTGAGCCGTCTTGGCGATGAGCAGGGGATCCGTCCCGGGCATGACCTTGGCATGGAGGTATCCGTCATAGAAGAGCTCTTTGCGCAATATGCGAAGGGTCTCGATGATGATCTCCTGGGTGTAGTTGGCATTACGGTAGATGGCAGAGGTGAGAAAGATTCCGTGTCCGTTCTGTCTGGATTGGGAAAGGGCTATCTCTGCCAGCTCCCTCGGGGTGTTGCAGTATCGTCGCACGTCCTCCCGGCTGGCCCGGCATCCGCAGTAGGCGCAGTTAAAGCTGCACTGATTGGAGAGAAAGACCTTGGGAACCTTGGGGGGATTGGGCTTCGCATGAATATCGGCAAAGATGGAGGGATCCGGAAGGCTCTCTTCTTCAGATGCCGTACCATAGCTGACCTGGGGATCTGCAACATCATATTTGGTATCTTCCTGCATCTGAAGGAGCTTATCGTGCAGGGAGAGGGAATCTTTGTAAAGAACGTTGACCATATGCTGTACTCCTTTCGCTTCCGAGATTCCGCCAGGAGAACCGGAAGGGGATAACTGATTTCATCCATATTATAGCACGGTGAGAAGCAGAAGTCAAACATATGTTCGGTTTTATTGAACCAGGCTGTGATCCTCCGAGGGAGTGTGCCCGATATGCTTGCAGTAAGCCCGATAGAAAACAGAATAGTCCCGAAAGCCGGACTGCGCGGCGGCCTCCGATGCGGTGGAGCCGTTCATGATCAGCTGCTGGGCATAGATTACCCTTTTGTGGATCAGATAGTCAAAGATCGTTGTGCCGGTGGCTTTTTTAAAGGCCCGGTTCAGATAGTGCTTGCTGATGGAAAAGTATTCTGCCAGCTGATCGAGAGTGATATTATTGCTCAGGTTATTATTCAAATAGGAAATGACCTCTGTGACGGTGCGGGAAGCAATGGTCTCCACCTCCACCGGGCTGCGGGTGCGGCAGACCAGGGTGAGCTGGGCAAGAATAGCTTCAACATAGACAGGTAGTAGCTGAAGCTGTATGGACTCCGGCTGTGCATGAAGCAGAATCAGAGCCTCAAAAAAGCTGGGGAGCTGGGTGTCTCCCATATTCTCATAATAAACCTCTTTCTGGGAATGCTTCTCCTGGCTGGGGAAGGCGGACAGCAATAAGGCCCTCCGCTGTGTAGCCAGAAAATCGGGCTGGAAATGCAGGGTGAAACGCCGGTAGGGCCGGTCGGAATTGATCTTAACTCCGTGAAATACATGGGGCGACAGCAGAATCAGACTGTGGGGCGTAGGATGATAAAGCTTTCCTTCTACGAGGTAGTCTGCATCGCCCTCTATAAAATAGTAAAGTTCATATACATTATGGTAGTGAATCTGATGGGTGGGATTTGCCTCCCGGCTCAGACTGTAGTTGAACTGGATCTCTTTGATAAAGATGCTGCATAAGGAGCTCATGGTCATTCCGCCTTTCTTAAAGTCAATTGCGGCCGGAAGCCTTTGCCTTTCAGCTGATGTACAATTGACTTGGATATGCTGTATCTTATTATATAAAAAGAGGGCGATATTTGCAATATAACGAGTGTCATTTGCAATGGAAGTTTTGTCCCGGTATTACTATAATAAAAGAAAACAGGATATAGGAAAAGGAGAGAAGAATATGATTTTAGGTGCCCAGCTATACACGGTCCGCGCATACACCCAGACAGAGAAGGATTTGGACTTTACTTTGGGAGAGATTGCAGAAATCGGTTATACCACGGTACAGGTATCGGGAATTGGTCCCTCCATAAAGCCGGAGAAGGTGCGGGCTTTCTGTGATAAGCATAATTTGAAGACCGTCATTACACACAGCGATCCGAACCGGATTCTGAATGATACGGAGCGGCTGATTGAGGAGCATGGGATACTGGGGTGCAGATACATCGGACTTGGCGGCATGCCGGACAAATACCGCAACCCGGAGTGGATCTCCCATTTTCCCGACGATTATCTGGAGGCTGCCCAAAAGATCCGGGAGGCCGGTATGCTTTTGATGTACCATAACCATGATTTTGAGTTTGAGAAAGTAGAGGGGAAGTACTATTTAGATTATCTCAGGGAGGGATTTACCGGCCAGGAGCTGGGCTTCACCCTGGATACCTATTGGGTTCAGGCAGCAGGCGCAGATGTGTGCCAGTGGATTGAAAATCTGCATGACCGAATTCCCTGTGTTCATCTGAAGGATATGGCAATGCTTCGGCGGCAGGCAGTGATGGCTCCGGTACTGGAGGGAAATATGAATTTTCAGAAGATTCTTAAGACCCTGGAGGGGACAAGCTGTGAGTATATTCTGGTGGAACAGGATACCTGTCAGGAAAGTCCTTTTGAATGCCTGAGGAAGAGCTATCGCAATCTTGCGGCACTGGGATACCGCTAGGGTGGGGATTCCATAAGATGATATAGCCGCGGGTGCGGCAGAGGGAGGCAGATGTGGACAAGGTGAGATTAGGCATCATAGGAATAGGAAATATGGGAAGCGGGCACTGCGCAACCATCCTGCGGGGAGAGGCGGGGGATATTGTCCTGGCGGCGGTGGCAGATCTGCGCAGCAGCCGGAGGGATTGGGCAAAAGAGCAGCTTCCGGCGGAGGTGGCTGTATTTGAGACCGGTGAGGAGCTGATTAACTTCGGAACCTGTGACGCGGTGTTAATTGCAACGCCCCATTACGACCACCCAAGGCTGGCAATTCTGGCTTTTGAGAAGGGGCTTCATGTGCTTTGTGAAAAGCCTGCCGGAGTTTATACCAAGCAGGTGCGCACCATGAATGAGGCGGCGGAAAGATCGGGGCTGGTATTTGCCATGATGTTTAACCAGAGGACGAATCATGTATACCGCAAGCTCCATGAGCTGGTGCACAGCGGAGAATACGGAAAGCTTAAGCGGGTGAACTGGATTATTACCGACTGGTACCGGACCCAGGCTTACTATAATTCCGGCGGCTGGCGTGCCACCTGGGACGGAGAAGGCGGCGGAGTGCTGCTGAACCAGTGTCCCCATAATCTGGACCTCCTCCAGTGGCTCTGCGGAATGCCCAATAAAGTGCAGGCCTTCTGCCATAATGGAAAATGGCATGATATTGAGGTGGAAGACGATGTGACTGCTTACCTGGAATACCCGGGCGGAGCGACCGGGGTATTTGTTACCACCACCGGAGATGCCCCCGGGACCAACCGCCTGGAGATAACTCTGGAGCGGGCCAAGCTGGTCTGTGAAAATGATAAGCTGATGATGTACGAGCTGAAGATCAATGAAAGAGAATATTGCTATACTGCCACGGAGGGCTTTGCCAAACCGGAGGGGGAATGGAAGGAAATAGAAACAGATAGGGAGAATCCCCAGCATGCCGGAATAATGAGAGCCTTTGCAGGGAGAATCCTTCATGGAACCCCTCTGGTAGCGGAAGGAAAGGAAGGGATACACGGCCTTACCCTGTCCAATGCCATGCATTTATCCGGCTGGCTTGGGACAGCGGTGGAGCTTCCCCTGGATGAAGAGCTGTTTTTAAGCAAGCTGAATGAACGCAGGGCCTCCTCCGGAGTAAAGACCAATGTGACGGAAACTACCTTTTCAACGGCAGGAAGCTTCGGGGCAGGGAGGGTAAAATAATGAAGATCGGTATTGTGGGCTGCGGCGGCATTGCCGTCACCCATGCAATGTGTATTAAAAAGCAGCCCGGGCTGGAACTTACCGCCTTTGCGGATAGCAAACCGGTACGGGCGGAGGCCTTTGCCGGAGAATACGGCGGGACAGCATATTCTTCCATGGAGGAAATGCTGGAGAGGGAGAGTCTGGATGCCATCCACATCTGCACCCCTCATTATCTGCATACGCCCATGGCGGTTTATGGACTGAGCCATGGAGTGCATGTATTCATGGAGAAGCCGCCGGTAATCAGCGAGGAGCAGCTGAAGCAGCTGAAGGAAGCCGTCAGGGTATCCGACAGGCAGCTGGGCCTGTGCTTCCAAAATCGATATAATCCCAGTGTGATTAAGGCAAAGGAGCTGATTGCATCAGGAGAGGCGGGAAGAGTTCTGGGAGCCAGAGGGATCGTGACCTGGAACAGGAGCGAGGAATATTATACTCAGAGTGACTGGCGGGGAAGCCTGGAGACAGAGGGCGGCGGCGCGCTGATTAACCAGTCCGTCCACACCCTGGATCTGCTCCACTATCTGGTAGACGGGCCGATTCAGAGTATCGATGCTGTAATTACCAATCATCATCTCAAGGGAATCATCGAGGTGGAGGATATGATGTCGGCTTACCTTCGCTACCCTGATGCGGTAGTCTGCTTCTATGCGACGACTGCATACAATGCGGATCCGGCTCCCATTATAGAGGTAAACTGCGAGAAGATGGTTATCCGGATCGAAGACCTGGATATTACTCTGTACCGCAAGGACCAAGAGCCGGAGAGACTTTCCATGGAAGGACGCAAGGGCTATGGGAAGAGCTACTGGGGAGCGGGGCATGAGGACTGCATTGCAGATTTTTATAGCAGCATTGCAGAAAACCGGGAATTTGCACTGGGTCTGGACCGGATGGAGGAGACCATACGTATTATGCTGGGGGCCTACGAGTCTGCCAGAAATCATAAGGAAGTTGTGAGGTGTTATTCATGAAGCAGACTGATCCAAATTACAGAGCCGGGGATTCGAATGAGATTACCAGGGAGTACTTTGATTCCCTGCTGCTGGAGCTGAGGTATATTGACTCTGTTATTCCCCGCACTTCCATGGAATTATACGGTGAAACCTTTGCCACTCCCATTATGACGGCTGCGCTGTCCCATCTGAACGGCTGCCATCCGGAAGGTATGGCTGGAATGGCCAGGGGCGCCCATGCCGCCAATGCGGTTATGTGGTGCGGAATGGGAGAGGAAGAGGAGCTGGAGGCGATTACCGCCACAGGTGCGAGGGCTATTAAGATCATTAAACCCCATGCCGATAATCAGAAAATCTTCCGTAAAATAGAGCATGCCAAACAGTGCGGAGCTTTTGCGGTGGGAATGGACATTGACCACTCCTTTAACGGCAGAGGAGAATATGATACGGTACTGGGACTGCCCATGACCTCCAAGACCCTGGAAGAGATCAAAAGCTTTGCCCAGGCTTCCGGGCTGCCCTTCATTATAAAAGGAGTGCTGAGTGAGCGGGATGCCTGCAAATGTCTGGAGGCAGGAGTGAGCGGGATCGTAGTGTCCCATCACCATGGCATTCAGGATTATGCGGTTCCTCCTCTGATGATATTGCCCAGAATTGCAACGCTTGTGAACCGCCGGATTCCCATTTTTGTAGACTGCGGAATTGCCAGCGGGGCAGATGTGTTCAAAGCCCTGGCGCTGGGAGCCACGGCAGTCTGCGTGGGACGGGAGCTGATGGCTTCCCTGTCCAAGGGCGGGCCGGACGGTGTGTGCGGCAGAATTCAGGGAATGACCCGGGAGCTGGCAGCAGTTATGGCACGTACCGGGGCGTCGGATCTATCCTCCATTGATCCCACTGTAATCTGGTCTAAGGGACAGGGATAAAGCCTAATAATTTTCATGGCAAAAGCCGCCGTCTGATTTTGATCAGCACGGCGGCTTTTTTGGGATATGTGTCTTTCCGGGTTGTTGGGAAGCTGGGCAGCAGCCATGTTTGCAGGTATGGCCGTGCAGCCGGTAAAAAGGAGACAAACCAGCAAATATGTGCATATGCCTTTCATTTCCTCGCCTCATTTCAAATAATGACAGGGAGCTATAGGGCGAGTTTAACCGGTGCATCCAGGAAGATTCCGTCCTCTGTAATAATGGAATCATAGACAAGAATAGTCACCCCTTTTGCCTGGGCCAGAGCCAGGGCTTCGGCGAAGGCGGGATCCCGCAGCCGGTTGGGGGTGAACTGCGTGACGCCCTTCATCTGGATGAGGAAGAACAAACAGCCGGTGTAGCCTTCCTCCACAGCCCGGATCATCTCATAGACATGCCGGGTGCCGCGCTGGGTGGGCGCATCGGGAAACAGGGCAATCCCTTCGTCTTCCAGAGTCACGCCCTTTACCTCGATAAAGCCCTTTTGTTCCCCGGCTTCAAAGTACAGGTCAAAGCGGGAGCTGCCAAAGGTCACTTCCCGAAGGAGCTTTGTCACTCTGGGGAGCCGGGCAACGCGTCCTTCCAGGATACTCTGATACACAACAGCATTAGGAACCTGGGAATCGATATTAATTAAGACATCGCCCTTGTAGGCGGAAATCAGGGAATACCTGGTCTTTCGTCCGGTATTCTCCGCTTCCTCCAGAATGACCTTGGTTCCTTCGGTAAGGATTTCCCGGCATCTTCCGGTGTTCTTCACGTGGACAACCTCTTCTCCCGTATCTGTCATTACATGAGCGATAAAGCGGTTGGGGCGGCTGATGAAGCTGGCTGTTTTAACGGATTTGTATTGCAAGATAATTCCTCCTGTCAGATGATATATAAATTATCGGAAAGTATAAGCCGGATCAGAATTGGCATTACAGTTCATTGATAATGTAACATCGGCAGGCCAAAATGTAAAGTCCGCTCTTTCCTGCCATTTCCGCGGCCATGGGTCCATGGGTGAGCCGGCTTTCATGATTAAGTTTTATCCCGGATGCAGGAACATGGGGGTTATCCCTGTAGTATAATGGCATAGAAGACTTGTTAAATTGATACGCGCCGGCGCGGGGAGGGAAAATTATGAGGCAAAAGAAAATAGCGATTTATCTTATAGTATCCTACGGAATCAGTTGGCTGGCCTGGCTTCCGCTTTACATGAACTATGCCTGGAAGGAACATATCCCCATCCTTCAGGATCAGTTTGAAATAGCCTCCTTCGGCCCTCTGGCGGGAGCAATCATCGCATCTTTGATCTCGGGAGGAAGAAAGGAATTGAGGGATTGGTTCAAAAGAACATATTCCCTGCGTTTTCCGGTGAAATGGATAGCAGTGTCAGTGCTTATGCCCCTCTTCTATGCTGTCGCCGCAGTTATCGTCTGGCGCGTTCTGAATGGGGCATGGCCGGCCTCGGGCCGCTTTGGCCTTACCAGCCAGCTGCCCGGATTAACGGTAGTGCAGACTGCTGTGGCCTGGCTCCTGACCTCAGGATTGGGGGAGGAATCCGGATGGAGGGGCTTTCTCCTGCCGGAGCTGAGCAGGCGCTTTTCCCTCCGTACAAGCGCCCTGATTGTGGCATTTATCTGGATGTTTTGGCACCTGCCGGTCTTTTTCTTTCAGGAAAGATATAGGACCATGGGCATCGGAATTATTGGCTGGATCATCAGCCTGATTTTTGGCTCCTTCATCCTGGCCTGGCTTTGTCAGAAGAGCCGTTTCAGTGTTCTGCCGGTCATACTTTGGCATGGAGGCTTTAATCTGATTACGGCCGGTGATACCTCGGCCGGAACGATAGCCATGGTATGCGGCATCCTGGTGGCCATACAGGGGATATATCTTAGCAGGAAGCTGGGCAGGAGCGGGGATTCGGCCTAAAAGCGGCGGGATGAAGGAAAGTTCCGCACTTTTTTGATGCTTGAAATATATCATTATGTAGTACTTTGAATATTGACAAACACTACATTTTGTATTATATTAATTAGCACACGGAATTGATAAAGAAAAAGAATCCGCAGAGCTGCTGCGGATTTCTTATTGAAGCGTAAAAGGAGATACAGGATATGAAGATTATTAAAAGAAACGGTTCGGAAGAGGTTTTTGATATTAATAAGATTATAGCGGCAGTGACCAAAGCCAATGAAGCTACCGAGCAGATGGGCCTGAACCGGGAGCAGATTCGTGAGATTGCAGATTATGTGGAGTATAAATGCAATAAATTGGATAGAGCCGTTTCCGTAGAAGAGATACAGGATATGGTGGAGAACCAGATCATGGCAACGGGAGCCTTTGACCTGGCGAAGAATTATGTCAGGTACCGTTACCAGCGCTCCCTCATAAGGAAGGCTAATACCACGGATAACCGAATCCTGTCTCTCATTGAGTGCAATAATGAGGATGTAAAGCAGGAGAATTCCAACAAGAACCCTACGGTAAACAGTGTGCAGAGAGATTATATGGCGGGAGAGGTCAGCAAGGATATCACAATCCGGCTGCTGCTGCCCGCGGATATTGTGGAAGCGGACAGGCAGGGCATCATTCATTTCCACGATTCTGATTACTTTGCACAGCATATGCATAACTGTGATCTGGTCAATCTGGAGGACATGCTCCAGAACGGCACCGTAATCAGTGAGACCCTGATTGAGAAGCCTCACAGCTTTTCCACCGCCTGCAATATTGCAACCCAGATTATCGCCCAGGTAGCCAGCAACCAGTATGGCGGGCAGAGCATCAGTCTGGCCCATCTGGCACCCTTTGTCCAGATATCCAGAGAGAAGCTTCGTACGGAGGTGCTGGAGGAACTGCAGCTGCTGGGGAGCGAAGCCGCCGAGGAGCTGATCGGCAAGCTGGTGGAAAAGAGGCTGCGCAAGGAAATCACCAAGGGGGTGCAGACCATTCAATACCAGGTAATTACCCTGATGACGACCAACGGGCAGGCCCCGTTTCTGACGGTATTCATGTATCTCAATGAGGCAAAGAACGAACAGGAGAAGAAGGATCTGGCCATTATTATAGAGGAAACCTTAAAACAGAGGCTGCAGGGAGTGAAGAACGAGGCCGGCATGTGGGTAACTCCGGCATTTCCCAAGCTGATCTATGTACTGGAGGAGGATAATGTCAAGGAAGGCTCCGAGTACTATTATCTGACGGAGCTGGCGGCCAGGTGCACAGCCAAGCGTCTGGTTCCCGATTATATCTCGGAGAAGAAGATGAAGGAGTTAAAGGAAGGCAATTGCTTCCCGGTTATGGGCTGCCGCAGCGCCTTAAGCCCCTGGAAGGATGAGAAGGGCGAGTATAAATTCTACGGACGCTTCAACCAGGGGGTTGTGACCTTGAATCTGGTAGATATCGCTCTGTCCTCCGGGCAGGACAGGCAGAAGTTCTGGAAGATCTTTGATGAACGCCTGGAGCTTTGCTACCGTGCGCTGATGCAGCGCCATAACCGCCTGAAAGGAACCCTGTCCGATGCGGCTCCGATTCTCTGGCAGAACGGTGCTTTGGCAAGGCTTGCCAAGGGAGAGACCATTGACCGGCTGCTTTACGGCGGGTATTCCACCATATCCCTGGGCTATGCGGGGCTGTATGAATGCGTAAAATATATGACCGGCCGCTCCCATACGGACCCGGAGGCGGAGGAGTTTGCCCTGGATGTTATGCGGTATATGAATGACGCCTGTGAACGCTGGAAGGAGGAGACCGGAATCGGCTTCAGCACTTACGGCGCACCCATTGAGAGCACAACCTATAAATTCGCCAAATGTCTGCAGAAGCGTTTTGGCATGGTAGAGGGCGTGACGGACAAGAGCTACATCACCAACAGCTATCATGTTCATGTCACGGAGCCGATTGATGCCTTTACCAAGCTGGAGTTTGAAGCGAAGTTCCAGGCACTGTCCAAGGGCGGGGCGGTGAGCTATGTGGAGGTGCCTAATATGCAGCAGAATATCCCGGCAGTGCTTCAGATCATCCGGTTCATTTATGATAATATCATGTATGCCGAATTGAATACAAAGAGCGATTTCTGTCAGGAATGCGGCTTTGACGGTGAGATAGTGACCGTGAAGGACGAGGACGGCAAGCTTGTCTGGGAATGCCCCAAGTGCGGAAACCGGAATCAGGATAAAATGAATGTGGCCCGGAGAACCTGCGGTTATATCGGAACGCAGTACTGGAATCAGGGCAGAACCCAGGAAATCAGAGAGAGGGTGCTCCATTTATAATATGAATTACGGAGAAATTAAAAAAAATGATATTGCCAACGGAGAGGGAATCAGGGTGTCCTTGTTTGTGTCCGGCTGTACCCATCACTGCAAGGGCTGTTTCAATCAGGAAACCTGGAATTTTAATTATGGCAGGCCCTTTACCGGGGAGACGGAGGAAGAGCTCCTGCAGGCCCTCTCCAGGGACTATATTGACGGGCTGTCCCTCCTGGGAGGAGAGCCCATGGAGAGACAGAACCAGCGCGTGCTTCTGCCCTTCCTGAAGCGGGTGAAGGAATTATTTCCCCGCAAGAATATCTGGTGCTATACCGGCTACCTCTTTGACGAGGAATTGCAGAAGGAGAGCCGCGCCAGGTGCGAGTGCACCGATGAGCTGCTGGAGCTGCTGGATGTGCTGGTGGACGGAAGGTTCGCGGAAGAACAAAAGGACATCAGTCTGCCCTTTCGCGGCTCCGCCAACCAGCGGATCATTGATGTGAGGGCTTCGCTTCAAGAGGGAACGGTCCAATTATACCGGTTGAAAAGCGGAGGCTGAGCCTTCGTGATCAGGATATCTTTTCCCGTCTCTGACTGCGGTAGGCACAGGGAGACATCCCTGCCTCCTTTTTAAAACAGGTGCAAAAATAAGAATGGTTGGTAAAGCCGCATTTTTCTGAAATCATATGAACCGTCAGCTGGGAGTCCTTCAGCAATTTCTTTGCCAGCAGAATCCTCTGCTTCAGGACATACTGACTGAAGGAGCATTTGACCTGCTTCTTAAAGAGCTCGCTGAAATAGCAGCGGTTAATATTGATATTGCTGCAGACCTCCTCCAAAGACAGAGCCTCTCCCAGATTACTGTGTATGTAGGCAACGGCTTTCCGTACATGTTTATTCTTATGTTTTTCAATCAGATATTCAGAGCAATTTCCATAGGCCAGAAGAATTTCTTCCCCTATGTCGTAGAAATTATGAGAGGAGGCATCCCTGCCGATTCGCTGCTCATTCTCATGGCAGCATCGGTGCAGGCTGACCTTCTCTTTTATTAATATATAATTGTAAATACTTAAATTCAACGAATGCAAATAGGAAACCTTCATCTTTAAGGTACTGCTTTTATAGAAAAAAGCAGAATCCTCTTTAAAACAGCGAATCGCTGCCTGAGTATTCCCATTGTATAAAAAGGTGCATATTTCCATGTGATTATAGATTAATTCTGTTGTCATTTCCTGTTGTCCTCCAAAAATATTTAAAATAAATCCAAAATAATTAAAACACGGAAATATTATAACATGTTATCATTCAAAATGGTTAGCACAAACTAACTGAAAACAATTATTTTATTAAGCAGAAAGAGTGAGGATGAGGAAATGAAGAAAATTATAGTAGTTTTATTAACGTTAGCAATGCTTCTGTCTCTCGTTGCCTGTGGTAGAAGTGATAAGGAGCGTACAGGAGGGCAAGGGAAGACGGTTGCCGATACAGAGGATAATGGATTAGAAATAGATCAGTCGGAAGAGGAAGCAAAGGCTGATGATGCTCAGGAACAGGGTGATTCCTCCATGGGAGAGGCTTCTTCACAGGGAGGCTCTGCCGGCGGGGAGGATTCCCAAAAGGATTGGAGCCAGTACCGGGTAGTGGCATCCTCCGTTGCCGTTGTTGAGATACTGGATGCCTTGGGGGTTCCCATGGTCGGCGTTCCCACCAGCAGCTATGAACTGCCGGAGAGCGTGGCGGACGCAGAAAGAATCGGGAATCCCATGTCACCGGACATGGAGGTAATCGCATCCCTGGAGCCGACGGTGGTGATCTCCGTTAACACCTTATCCGAGGACTTAAAGAAGCAGTTTGAAACCCTGGAGGTAGAGAGTGAATTTGTAGACTTATCCGGTTATCAGGGGTTAAAGGAAAGCATCACAAGTCTTGGAGCTTATTTTGGAGAGGAAGGGAAGGCGGCGGAATTAATTGCCGGATTTGAGAGCAGAGAGGCGGCTATCGCGGACCGGATTGCCGGTAAGGAAGGCCCTTCCGTATTGATTATCTTCGGCGCCGTCAACACCTTTATGGCAGCTACGGAAAACACCTATGTCGGTGACCTGGCCAGGAGGGTGGGCGCGGAAAATATCATGAGCGGCGTAAACGGCGGCTTCCTTCCCATAGACATGGAATTTTTAGCGGATAAGAATCCCGAGTATATCCTGTTTATGGCTCATATGAATCCGGAGGAATCTCTGGAAGCCTTCCGTAAGGAGTTTGAGACCAATGAAGCATGGCAGAATTTTGACGCGGTCCTCAAGGATAAGGTAATCGCCCTGGATACCGGCTATTTCGGTATGAGCGCAAACTTGCTGGCAGCAGAGGCCATGGATAAGCTGGCAGACTATTTGTACACTGAGTAAATCGGGTAAATGAGATGAAAAAAGTAAGTGCATTTATAATTGTAAGTATATTATTGGTGCTGGGCATCCTCTTTGCCGTGTCCGTGGGCAGCGTCACGGTTCCCTTCCGGGATATTATTCGGGGAATAATGACGCAGGATACGGGAAGTGCAGGAATTATACGAACCATCCGTATTCCCAGAGTTATCATGGGAGTGCTGGTGGGAGCCAACCTGTCCGTCGCCGGGGTTCTTCTGCAGGGGGTTATGAGAAACCCCCTGGCAGATCCGGGAATTACCGGTATTTCATCGGGAGCCAGTGTCGTAGTAATGCTTATCCTGCTTTATTTTCCCCAGACCTCCCATATGATTCCCTTGTATGGGTTTGTGGGAGGGCTGCTGGCCTGTATTATGATTTACTCCCTGGCCTGGAAGAAGGGGATTACGGCGGTCAGAATTATTCTGGCAGGTGTGGCGGTGAATTCCATGCTGGGGGGAGTCAGCAGTATGATTTCCATTCTCAACAGTGAGAGCCTGGCCGGGGTATTAAGCTGGTTGAACGGCAATCTGGGAAAGAAAAGCTGGAATGAAGTCAAGCTAATGGTTATATACACGGCTGTCGGTCTGGTACTGGCAATGCCCATGGCGAAGAGCTGCAATTTGCTGGCATTGGGGGATAAAAACGCCAAAAGCCTGGGAATGAATCCGAATCTGCAGAGGATTATTATTTCTACCATTGCCGTATTTCTTGCGGGAATCTCTACGGCCTACACCGGTGTGATCGGCTTTATCGGCCTGGTGGTTCCCCATGTGGCAAGACTGCTGATGGGATCGGATCACAGAGTGTTGATCCCTTTCTCCGCCATTCTTGGCTCCTTTGTCTTAGTAATGGCAGATACGGTGGGAAGAACCATAACAGCTCCCTATGAAATTCCCGTGGGCGTGATCATGTCCGTTCTCGGAGGACCGTTCTTCCTTTACCTGCTGCGGAAGGGAGGGAATTCTTATGGAAGCTAGGCAGATTACCTTTCAATATGGGGTAAAGCCCTTTATGAAGGAATTGCATACGAAGATAGGAAAAGGCCGGATTACCACCATTATCGGGCCCAACGGCTCCGGGAAATCCACCTTGCTGAACCTTTTTGCGCGCCAGCTCCGGCCCGCTGCCGGAAAGATCCTGCTGGAGGGCAGGGATCTGAAGTCCTATAAGCAGCGGACCATTGCAGAAAAGGTGGCGATTGTATACCAGCAAAATGACGCGCCGGGCGATATTACCGTGGAGAGGCTGGTACGATACGGAAGGACTCCTTACCAGAGCTTTTGGAATAATCATGATGAAGAAGAGGAGGAGATGATAGACTGGGCGCTTACCGTGACCCGGCTGGGGGAGCTGCGCTGTAAAAAGATGAGTGAGTTATCCGGAGGAGAAAAGCAAAGAGCCTGGATTGCCATGGCACTGGCTCAAAAGACGGAGCTTTTGTTTCTGGACGAGCCGACCACTTATCTGGATATTTATTATCAGTATGAGATACTGAACCTGATCCGGGAGCTGAACAGAGAGCTGGAACTGACGATTGTTATGGTTCTTCACGACATTAACCAGGCGATTCAGTTCAGTGACAATGTGATCATCATGAAGAGCGGAAGCATCGTCTTCGACGGGCCGGTCAGGGAAGGAATTACGGAGCACAGGCTGGAAGAGGTGTACGGAATTAAGTCCATGATCCGGTGGTGTGATCAGAATCAATGCCCCTATATGGTGCCTCTTTCAGGAGGGAGCTGCCCGGGCCTCGGGTGAGCAGGATAAGCCGGGAAGCAGAATAATGACGAATAATAGAACAATGACGAATTATTAAGAAAAGAGGGATACGATGAGAGTTTTAGTTACATATTCCAGTCTCACAGGAAATACAAAGAGGCTGGCGGAAGGTATCTATGAGGGAATTGCTGCGGACTCTAAGGAGATTATGCCCATGAAGGAAGTAACAGGGACCGATTCCTACGATGTGGTTCTTGCAGGATATTGGGTTGATAAGGGCGGTCCTAATGAGGAAGCCAGGGCATTCCTGGAGAAGCTTGAGGGCAAAAAGGTGGGTCTCTTTGCAACCCTGGGCTTCTGGCCGGATACGGAACACGGCTGGAATTCACTGATCAACGGGGAAAATGTAATAAAAGAAAAAAACAAGGTAATTGCAAAATATGTATGCCAGGGTAAGCTGAGTGAGAAAATTATTGCCATGTTTGAAAAGCTGCCTGCCGATAACCCCCATGCTATTAATGATGAAAAGAGAAGGCGTTACGAGGTGGCCCAAAACCATCCCAGTCCGTTGGATATCGCCCATGGGGCAGAGCTGTTCCGAGAAAGGTTAAAGGCTAATCATGTTTAATACCAGATTAAAAACCCATCACAGTGCCATGGCGGATGGGGAAAAATATCTCTCAGGTCCGAGAAAGCTGACCGATATTTTATCCCGGGAAGGATGTACGGGAAAGCAGCCGGGCACAATTTATATTCATGTTCCCTTCTGCAGTAAGATATGCAGCTTCTGCAATATGAGAAGGAGCCTGCAGGAGCCCCATAAGGAGTATGCGGACTGGATTGCGGAAGAGATACGCCGGTACGGTGCTTATCCGGCGGTGCAGGAGCAGGTATTTGACGCGGTATACTTCGGAGGCGGCACGCCCACCACCCTCCCCAGAGAAGAACTGAGGAAGATACTGAGAGCATTGAAGGAGAATTTTCGATTTACAGAAGACGGGGAATTCACCATAGAAACTACCGTCACCGAATTGACCGAAGATAAGATCGCCATGTTCCGGGAAGAAGGGGTGAACCGGTTCTCCGTAGGGATTCAGACCTTCCATGAGGAAGGGAGAAGGGGGATGAACCGGGTTGGCAGCGGGCGGCAGGCTTATGACAAATTGCAATACTTGAAAAAAGAAGGCTTTGCCACAGTCAGCATGGATCTGATCTATAATTATCCCGGACAGAGGATGGAAGATCTGGAGAGGGATCTGGATAAAATCACTTCCCTTGACCTGGACGGCTTTTCCATGTATTCCTTGATCAATATGAAGGAAACGGGAATATCCGAAACCCAGGGGCTGGAAAATGATGAAAAGATGTTCTTTTACATCGCAAAAACCATGGAGAGCAGGGGTTACCGCTTCCTGGAGCTGACTAAAATGGTAAGCCGGGATCCGTATAAATACATTATGAACCGCCACCGGGGAGCGGATACCCTTCCCCTGGGGGCCGGAGCTGGGGGCAGCATCTTCGGCCTGGGAATCATGAATCCCATCCGTCTGGAGGAGTACCGGGATTCTGTAGTTCATTTTCAGGACAGAAAGGGCATGCTGATGAATGCCGCTTATAGGGAGACCGTCCTGTTCAAGGGCGACCTGCAGACCGGATATCTGCCCCGGAACACCGGTCTATATCAGGATTCCTCTGCTTACGGGCAAATACTTCAAAAGTTGATCCAAGAGGATTATGTGATCAAAGAAGGTGAGGATTACCGCCTTACCCATAAAGGAATCTTCTGGGGCAATACGATTTCCAGGCAGCTGGCTGCCATGATATAGACAATCTCCTCCCCCTGTGCTATTTATCTTCCTCATAGACAAGCACGGGGGTTCCTTCTTCAATATTCTCAAAAATGGTTCTTGCCAGATAGATAGGGGCATTCACGCATCCGTGGGTACCGTTTCTTTTATAAATCTCCCCTCCGAAACGGGATCTCCAGGAAGCATCGTGTACACCGATATTGCCGAAGAAGGGCATCCAGTAGGTCACCGGTGCCTCATACCCTGGTCCGGTTAAGGTGGCTCCTTTTTGTTTGTAATTAAGCATATAGGCCCCCAGTACCGTAGCGTTGTTTCTGTTTGGATTCCCTGTAACAACGCTGCCCTGGATGACGAGCTTACCGTCCTTATAAAACCAGAGGTGCTGCCGGGTGATATTAATCTCGATATAGGTATTCCCGATCTCATTGCCTTCCCTGGAGGCCGCGGTCTGTGAATAGACCGGTTCCTTATGAATTGTTTCCGCGCGCTTGATATTATAATAGAGAGCTTCGGCCTCACCTTCCCGGTTGATCTTCCAGCCGTACAGTCCGTCTTTTAATATTACCTTTTTCCCGGTAGAGGTTAGAAATTCCCTGGGGATACCGACGGTGTTATATTTCTTGCTCAGCATGGTGATATATGTATCAATAGCGTCTTTATTAATCATCACCTCCAGATTCTCATCCACACTCAGCCATTGGTTAATGGTGCTCCCATCCAGATACTCCTCCGCGCTGCCGAATTGGTAGGTTATTTTGGAGGAGGCATATTGATTCAGGAGTTTTCTTGTCTGTGAGGTTTTAGGCGAATGAATGGTATATTTGGGATTTACATAACAATCCGCTTCATCCAGATCCAGATTTGGGCGTCCTTCGGACAGTGCTTGATGGATGGCCTGAAGCAGGGAGGCGGAGTTGATGCGATTGCCGTACAGCTCCGGGATGACTTCATAAGAGCTGCCGGTATAAATAAAATCCACATTTTGAGGCTCAATTATTTTTTTGTTATTGCATTGCAGCCGCTGGATTTTGTGGTTCAGCAGGGAGGGATCGTAATAATACAGATTACTTATCTGATGGGTATTGTTTTTAAAAAGAGAGGCAGGCCACAGAAGGGGCTTCTGTACCTTTTGGATTTGAGAGAGGGATGTGCTTTCATTATATTGCAGCCTGATCTCCCGGCCCGATATTGTCTCTGAGGCGCCGTCCCGTTCTGTCAGCAGGAGCCGGTAATCCCCTAAGAACTGGTTTATGGCCCTGACCGCGCGGTCATGGGACTTCAGTGAGAGGTTGGCGCCGTTAACGATGGTATGAAAATAAAAGTGATTCATAAAATATAAGGAGACAAGCAGATAGACACCGGTGATGGAAGCGGTTATGATGAGAAGAGTTTTTTTAATTTTCTTTTTACTGAGCACCATGATTTTTACTTGTTTCATGTCGATCTTCCTTCTGAGAAAACAAAGTAACCATTTCATCATATGCCTGTATTTCCGGTTCTATCACTGACTGCCCTGTGAACTGTAACTATAAATCTGAATATAATATAAAATTATAAATACTATATTGCATTATATAATAGTTAATGATATAATGTATCAAACAATAAAAATAAGACAATAATAATTGTAATGAAACTTTTCCATGAAGCAGGAAGCGTGATGGATTACGGTGCCCATGGAAGAAAACCGGCTTGCGGGCCAAGCGGAAAGGAGCTGACATATGAATGCACAATTCAAAAAGGGAGTACTGGAATTATGTGTACTTTCAAAACTGGTAGAGGCAGACCGTTACGGGTATGAGTTAACCGATGCGATATCCAAGCAGATGGTGATATCCACAGGAACCCTGTATCTGATCTTAAAGCGCCTCAAGGATGATGCGTATGTAGAAACTTATTTAGTAGAATCCGGGGAGGGGCCAGCCAGAAAATATTATCATCTGACGGATAAGGGAAGAGAACGGCAGGCGGCCCAGAAGGAAGAATGGCTGGAATTCATTAAGGTTGTACAGGATATTATAGAATAGGAGGATGGGTATGAATAAGCTGGAATATTTGAGCGCACTGAAAGAAGCCTTGAGGGATACCGACAAAGATATGATGAATGAGATCATATCGGATTATGAAGAGCATTTCCAGGTGGGAATGGAGAACGGCAAGAGTGAAGAGCAGATCTGTGAAGAGCTGGGCAAGATAGAGGATCTGGTCCAGGAGATCAAAGAGGTCTATGGAGATACCGGGAAAGGCTCTGCCGGGAACGCTTCAGGAGATAAGAGCAGGAAATCGAAGGAATGGCATGGCGGAATTCTTAACCTGGACGGGGAGAAAATCGGGGGTGCCATCAATAGTGCCCTGGATTCGGCAGGGGATGCCATTAGTAAAATTGATGTATTCGAGATTGGAAATGCCTTAAAAAGCACCCTGGATCAGGCAACCTCCTCCATCAATAAATTTACTGACAGTTATTTTAAGGGCCAGGGCGGAGATTCTGAGCAGGGCGGAAGACATGCGGAAGGCTTCAGTGAGAATGTATCAAGAAGCTATGATGCCGATCCTGAACCGGCGGAAGCAGGGAAGGATCATGTGGATGACGGCGAGTATACGGAGGCGGAAGAAGCAGAGAAGGATCCGGCAGGCAATGACGCTGATGCAGCCGGTGAGGAGGCTTCTGATGCTGGGTCTTCCTCTGATGAAGTCACAGGGGAAGCTGCTGAAGGTCCGGCATTCTCCGGCGTGAACGATGGGGAAGAGCCGGTGGAGACCGCACAGGGAGAAGTGGATGAAGAAGAGCTGAACGAAGACAAGAGCAGCAAAGGCATGAATCTGGTGATTGACGGTCTCTGTGCCAATGTTACGCTTTCCAGATCCTCCAATCAGAGGATCAATCTCGATTATGAGAATAACGGGAATGACAGGCAGAGGCAGATGTATGAATTCTACAGCTATAAGGAAGGGAATACGGTTTACGCAGGAATTCGCAGGGTTGGAAAATCAGTGTTTTTATTTAACCTGAAGCAGAAATCCATTGTTATTCATGCGGAGATACCCGAAAACATGAGCCATGTCAATGTCAAAACAGCCAGCGGTGACATCGAGGCGGTTGATGTAAATCCGGACCGCCTTACGGTAACCACGGCCAGCGGCGATATCTCAGCCGCCCGGATCGGTGCGGCAGATATTAAAATCAAAGCCTTCAGCGGGGATATCAATTTGGAGAGCTGCAGCAGCGTCCGGCTGAATGCCGATACCACCAGCGGCGATGTGGAGGTAAGAGATCTCGATGTCAAGTTTCTGTCTCTGAAAAGCACCAGCGGCGATGTGAGCGCGGGCAATCTGAATGCGGATATTATTGACAGCAGCTCCTTGAGCGGAGATCTGGATATTGCCGCAATAAAGGGGAAGGAGTGCAAGCTCAGAAGCACCAGCGGAGATATCTGCGTGAAGGAATTCGCCATGAGCAATGCCGATGTCAGCAGTGTCAGCGGTGATATTGAGCTTCCTGATGTCAGCGGTGATGGGTTGAGTGCCTGCAGTGCCAGCGGAGATATCCGGGTGCAGGGCAGTCTGAAGAGATGCCATGCAAGCTCCAAGAGCGGAAGTGTCGAAGTGAGATCCAAGGGGGATATTGCGCTGGAAGCCAACAGCATCAGCGGGGATGTTCATGTTAAGCTGGGGAATAACGGCGGCGGATACTCTCTCGAATCTAAAACGACCTCCGGAGAGCTGCATATCAATTATCAGGATGTTCGTCAGAGAAATCTGAAAAGCGGTACCTATACCTACGGCAGTCAGAGCAGTGAACTGGCATTGCGCTCAGTGAGCGGTGATATACGGGTATCGGATTAATCAGCCGGTGCCGGCAGGATTAAGGAAAAGAGAAGGCCTGCGGTCACATTGACCGCAGGTTTTTAAAAAATCAGCCGAAGAATTTATTAATGGATCCTTTTGATAGGGAGCCTCGTCTAATATACAACAGGATTATGCAGTATACACACGTCGGATTACAATATGAAATGGCAATGATTCGGGCTGTTTCATATTGTAATCAGTAGAGAGCATATGGAGGAGTTGTGATGATGAGAGAATTCAAAGGAAACAGGAAAATAAAGAAAATAGGATTGTTATGTCTGTTGCTTCTGTTATTCATGACAGCCGCGGCATGTAATAGACAGGAGGAAGAAGGGCCGGGAGGGCAGAATCAGCCTTCGGATCCCCCTTCATCAGAACCTACGGCGGCAGAACAGGAGCCTGCTGCAACCCGGAGCCCGGAGGTGACTTCAGGGCCTGCAGAGGGCGAGAAGCCGGATCCTGTTTTAACGCCGGCCTTGACTCAGAAGCCGGATCCTACGGTAACACCGGCCTTGACCCCGAAGCCTACCCTGACTCCGGCTCCGACAAAAAAGCCTGGAGTGACAGCGGCACCGGCGCCGACAGAAAAGCCGGCGCCAACTGCAGAGCCGTCACCGCTCCATGATTTCGTTCCCTCGGAGAAGGTGATTCACGCAGCGACAGCGCTCCGCCAGGGGGATTATCTGTTCTATAAGACCGGAACCCAGACGCGGACGGTAATTACCGCAAGAAATTTGAAAACCTCGAAGGAGACGGAAATTATTACAATCCAGGGCAACAACTCGGATATCACCCATGCTTATTTAGATACAGGTGAAATCTACCTGAAGGGAAGCAATCTGTACTACCATGCTGACGGTGACATCTACCGGGTTGGAGTGGATGGGAAGAATAACATCAGACTTTTCAAAGGAAAGGCGACGATACTGGGAATCCATGATGAGGATGTGATCGCGCTGGACAGAAAGGCCAGGGAGGTAATTCGGATTAGCAGTAAGGCGGAGAAGAAGACACTGGTCAAGATAAAATCGATCGACAGCCTTGAGGCAGCCATGCTGAAGGATGGTATTTATTATATTAATAAAAGCTCCAATGCGGAACTGGATGGGCAGGATACCATGGATCGGCTGTATTATATAGATTTTGACGGAAAGAATAAGATGGAAATCCATGCGGAGCAGGATATTTATAATTTGAAATCCAACGGGAAAGAAATGTTCTTTGTGGCTGCCGGGGAGCAGGAAGCGATGCTGAAGAAGATAGAGAATCATATGGCTGTGACCCTTTACAGCATTACGAAGGAAGAGGCGGAAGACTGGGGCATTGGCTGGTTTGTCAGTGATCTGGTTATCCTTGGGGCGGATGCTTCCCGTGTATATTACGGCATGGATGAAACAAAGATCTATTCCATCGGAACGGATGGGGAGGGCCAGAGTCTGTTTTTAGACGCGGCTAAGATCGAGGGAATTAATCCGGCTGCTTATTTCAGCAGAGGAAGGCTGGCCGGAAATTATCTTAAGGTGGTCTTTGACTGCGATGAGGACCCGATTGAGACCTATCTGATTGATCTTCAGGATCAATCTGCCTTGAAATTCGAGGGAAGCTACTACCTTGCCAACGCGATTGATGCGGAAGGAGAATACATCTATTACTGCAAATCCTCGAAGCCGGATCCTTATGGAGAGCTTCAGGAGGAATATAAGTATAGCAGGATGAAAATCTCAGAACTGAAGTAAAGAGAAGAGAGAAAAGAAAAGAGAAAAGAGGTGTCAGGCACCCTGGGGGTGCCTGACACCTCTTTTCTTTTACGTCAGGGGAATTACAGATTGACGTTCGATAATCTCCAGATCCAGGAGTATCCTTTTCTCCGGTATCGGCTCCTCATCAATCTGCCGCATCAGCAGGTCAATGGCACATTCCGCTTTCTTGGCAATGTTCTGGGAGATGGTGGTGAGCTTGGGGCTTGAGAAAATGGCGGCTTCAATATTATCAAAGCCGACGATGGACAGATCCTTGGGAAGGACATATCCGTTTCTGCGGGCACCTTCCATGATGCCGATTGCCATAATATCCGCCGTTGCAAATACGGCTGTGATCTCCCCCCTGCGCTCGCTGATATCGCGGCCCACGGTGACACCGGTATCGTAGACCGGCATGGTGGCATAGGCGAAGGAATCCTGGAATTCGATCCCCGCATCCTTCAGCGCGGCTTTGTAGCCCAGAAAACGCTGGTTTACAACGGTATCCACACCCTCGTCCTCGATGGGACCGGCAAAAGCAATCTTCTTATGTCCCATGCCGATGAGATACTTGGTAGCAATATAACCGCCCTTATAATCATTGATTCCAACGCTCAATATATCCGGGTAATCCGTATAGCTGTCCAGAAAGACCATGGGCAGATGGTTGCTGGTCAATATTTTATGAACAATCCTGTCATAATAGGGCATCAGGAAAACAGCCCCGTCCATATTCCAGGTCTTTAGCAGCGCGGATATATCGGAAGCGCGGCTCACGGAACGAATCATGGCATAATAGCCCTTCTTTCTGACGGAATGCTCTACGACTCCGATTAACTCACTCAGATAGGGATCTTTAAAAAAATTATAATCTCCTGCGTCCAGAGGAATAATGACACCGATGATCTTTGTCGATTTGATGGTCAGACTTTTCGCTGACAGATTCGGAACATAGTTCTTCTTTTTGATCAGCTCCTGGATCAAAGTAATATTCTTGTCAGATACCTTGCTGTGGTTACCGTTGATGACATTATAAACAGTCATGACGCTGACGCCGGCTTCTGATGCAATTTCTTTTATAGTTGACATGATATCTTCCTCCATCTTTATTATTATTGATACCATAGGTTTTTACAAGCCCCAAGCCAGAAATAAAATGAAAAATTCGTAATAGTTTATCACTCATCTGTTGGATAGAAACGGAATATGCGGGATGGAAGTGAGTGCCGCGTTCCTACGCGAATGAAGTATATCGGTAAACTTTATTACCTGTAAAAATAAAAGTGTTTAAAAAATATTATAAACCATTTATGTCAAAATAGCAATGTAAAATAAATTATATAAAATGCATTATATGAAAAGTGGATAAATATATAAAAAAAGATACAAAAAACTGTTGACAATACACAAAACTGGTGATAATCTAAAAGTAGGTATACCGATAAACCTATTAATACTATTTTATTTAACAGGGAGGATATGAAATGAAAAAATTGGTAGTTGTATTCCTTGTAATCGCTATGATTTTTTCCATGGCCGGCTGTAAGAAACAGGTGACAGCCAAATTTGCAGATGATTTGAAATGGGATGAGAGCAAACAGGAATATGTATTTGAGAAGAATGCAGAAGTGAAATTCTGGACGGATAACGATCCGTATGCAGAGAAGCTGATTGAGCTCTGGAGTGCAAAGTATCCCGATGTACCCATCAGCTATGAGAATGTAGGCTCCACGGATACGGCAGCGAAGATGAAGCTGGACGGCCCGGCAGGCTTAGGTGCCGATGTGTTTTATATTCCTCATAACAGTGTGGTTGATATGAGAGAGGCCGGGCTGCTCTTCCAGATTCCGGAAAGTGATGAGACTTATTTTAAAGACCTTATGCAGGATTCTGCGACTGCAGTAACCTTGTATCAGGATAATATGTATGCGGTTCCCTCCAGCGTGGAGAATGTAGCTCTGGTTTATAACAAGCAGATTCTTGCCGCTCTTCCCACCCTTCCCACCAAATTGCAGCTCACGGCATCCAATCTGCTGGAGCAGATTGAAAGGGAAGAGATCTACCTGGAAGAGCTGTTGTCCGGAATTGCTGCCTGGGGCAATAATTTTGCAGGAACCGGAGCGGAGATTCCCTTCCTTGCTGATCGTTTTGAGAGCGAAGGCGATGCAGGGGCAGCGGTAGAAGATAAGCATACCCTTCTGGCCTGGCAGCTGTATGATGCCTACCACAACTATTTCTTTTTAACCAGAGATGGATACCGGGTATTTGGTGCGGATAACAACGATCCGACGAAGTTTGATATTACTTCCCCTCAGGTTACTTCCGCCATCAAAGCCGTTACCGGTGACTGGTACGGCAATAAGGACGGCTCCAAGCTGTTCCCCGGCCTGGCCACCATTCAGGACATGGGCTGGGATCAGGGACCGGCACGCTTCCAGAAGGGTCAGTTGGCTATCACCTTCAGCGGTCCTTGGGTGATTTCTGATATCAAGAAGAATTTCGCTGACTGGATTGAGACGGGCAAGTTCGGATTAACTGCGGACAGCAAGGTTTCCGATATCTACGGAGCAGGCAAGATACCCAGATTCAGCAATGACCAGCAGCCTGTCACTTTCTCCGGCGTACAGGTTACCGGTATGAACATTTATACCAATTATCCCAATGCCGCGATGAATTTATTGAGATTCCTCACCAGCGACGAGGTTATGAATGCAGTGTATAACACTCTGGGCAAGATCCCGGCTGTGAAGGATTCTAATTCAATACCGGGACTGAACGATGATATCATCAGCCAGGGCTTCTTAAGCCAGGCGGCTTATTCCCATGCAATGCCTGTAATCCAGGAAGGTAATTATATGTGGGATCCTCTTCGTGATGTTTGGACCAATATCTTTGATGAAAAGATGTCCGTGGAAGATGCTCAGGCAAGATCACTGCAGGATTATGAGAACATACTGGCTAATTCCGGCAAGGCGGAAGGCGAAGAAGGCGAAGAAGGCCAATAAGAATCAGAGTACCAGTATACAGGATATCGCTATATAGAATGGAGGGTATTGCAAAGCCTTAACGGAGGATTTGCAATACCCCTCTTATAAAAATAAGGAGATCTTATCTTATGAACTCAAACTTCGCACATAAATTTTAGCTATGCACCTTGAAAATTCAATACCTGGCAGTTATTCAGTTGTCAATGTTCAGACTTTATGCAGCTTG